>CANQDK010000001.1 GCA_947591785.1 uncultured Clostridia bacterium
TATGTATGCTTATACTGGGCAAAATACCAATTTGTTTGAAGGCAAAACAATCACAAGAATTGGCGTGCCACTAGAAAGTTTGGAGAAAAAGGGAGACGAACTTCCATATCTTGATATGTATTTAATCCCTACCTACAAAGATGAAAATGGTGTAACACCAGACCCAGCAAGTGACGACGTTATAGAAAAAAGAAAAGACCATAGTATATTGACAAATAACATACTTCCTGAACGTTTAGAAATAAAATCTGAGTCAGAATACCAGTCAGAACTGAGGGATTTGGAGAAAGGACGTACTTGGGTGGATTTTGACTGTCGTTATGTTGTTCCAGATGGCTACACGCTTGCTTTCTGTGGCGATGGTGGTGGCTTTGATTGGCTTCTAGCGCACAGTAATACTAGTGAGGGTAGTGAAGTAGAGCGATTGGGATTGGCCAAAATTCCATATTATACTCCAATGAATTCTATTTCGGGATTAGGCAAAAATGGGGAGCCGTCGGGTGATTGGACCACTTATAGTGGTCAAGCTGAGCCTACCAAATTGCTTTTTGACATCTATTATGAAGTTGAATGGTCGCCAGCTCAACAAATTGCAAGGCTTGAAGAACTTGAATGGGAGGCAACCGAAATGGATAGACTCCGTTCCAAAGTTGGTGGCAAGTATATCTCCATCCTTGGCGACAGCATAAGCACCTTTGACGGCTATTCAAATGAATATGAAACTCAAAACAAAGATATAAAGAATAACGGCACAGGCTTAACTGAAGATCCAAATGATCACAACTATTATGGCAACGCTACGGCATATCCAAGACTTGCTAGCATATCGGTAGAGGACACCTGGTGGATGAGGACAATCAATCAGGCAGGCTTGGAATTGTGCGTAAACAACTCAAGTGCTGGAGATTTGGTGTCAGTGGAAGCCGGACATATAAGTTCTGGCGGAGGACGTTCTACACAACTTCACGACAACACCACAAAAAATAGTGAAGACCCAACAATTTCATCTGATCCAGCAAATCAGGATCAAAACGAAGATATTTATCCAGACATTGTTGCAATCTATTTTGGTATAAATGATTTTACGAATAATTGTATAAAAGAGAATTTTGACGAAAGCGTAAAGGAGTTTGAAACCAATTACAAACTGATCGTCAACAAAATTATGGAAACATATGGCTCAAAAAAAGAAGACTTCAAACTCTTTGTGTTCACACTTTTCCCAGAAGAAGGTGTTAGTAAAGACTACCATCCCACTCTCGATAAATTCCCAGACGAGGAAAAATATCAAGAAGCATTGGATAAATACAACACTGTCATCAGAAGTATTGCACTAGACAATCGCAAGATTGAGGTTGTGGACCTTGCCAAAAAATATCACCTTTCAAGGGATGAATTCAAGCCTTACGCCTTGCAAGATAGTTTGCATCCAAATGAAAGAGGTATGAGATTGATGTCAAATGCTTTCCTTGAAGAACTTTACAGAGTGTATGTTGGCAAATAAAATTTAATTATTTTGAAAAAGGTTTACAATTTGTAAGCCTTTTTTCTTTGTTTTATTTGCAAAGTGGTAATTATAAAAAACAATTTTGTGCTTGAAATTACTGATTAAAAAAGACTGAAAATCATTTTCAGTCTTTTTATTTTTATTTTGTTTTTTCAGAGTTGATTTTTGGCAAATTTGCAGTTTCTTCCTGAGATTTTTCTATGAATAACAAAATTTGTTCGACAGTTTGTGTTTCTTTTGTTGTAAGGTTTAGTTTCTCTTTGTTTTCATTATAAAAATTGAAGATTTCTTTTGGATTGTTTTTCATTATGCTGAAAGCCCACCAATCCAAAACCATTTCGGCAACATATACTTTTGGCATTTCTTCGTTGTTAATTTTCCAGTATTCTGGGTGATGCGGATTTCTTGATTTATGCAAAGTTTTTGCTTGCTCAAAACTGTTTTTTGCTTTGTCTTTGTTGCCGTAAAAATATTCAGCGTATGGAAAAAATTCATCTTCTTGGAATTTTGAATTGTCATGAATCTTCACATTTTTTGAAAGCAAAGATAGTTCTTCCTTGTTTAAAATTTCTTTCAAGAAAGGTTTTGATATATAAAATGCCTTTTCAACACATTTTTTGTGTTTGTTTATGTAATCTTTATAATCTCTAACAGTTTTGTTTGTTTTCATATTTGCACATATTCCTTATGCAATATTTAGTATGATTAATATTTTTTATTTGGCAGAGAGTTTGTGAATTTTATGCAATACTTTCAACAGAAGTCACCGTTATTATAATTACACCCTTTGGTGTGGCTGTATCATTGTTGAAAAATTCATTGCACAATTCAAAATATTTACCTTTTGTATAATATTTTGCTTTTCCTGTAATTCTTACACCTGCCCACTTTTCGTTAAATGATGTTAATACTACATTTGGATTGTTTAAAACATTATCTGGCGTGTGTATCATTTCATTATTAGATAATAGTAGAGTTTTGTTATCTAAAACTTTAATATCACTAACAACAGCTAAATTTGGTTTATTTTCTTTTGTAATAGTTGCTATATGCATTGGATGATTCTCTAATAGTTTTTTTAATGTATCTAATTTTATTTCATCCAATGGTTTTGTTTTATTGTCATTGTTTTTCATTTCCATATCTCCTTCATGATTATATCAAATCTTAAAAATAATTACAAAACATTCTTTTAAGGAAAAATACGAAGCACTTGTTATTCAAATGTTTCGTATGAGTCGCTTTTGGCGGAAACGGTGGGATTCGAACCCACGTGCCGATTTCTCGACAACCGCATTTCGAGTGCGGCTCGGTGCGACCTCTTCGATACGTTTCCAATTCTTCTTATATCTTAGCATTTTTTAATTTTTTTTGCAACATTTATTTATACTTCTCTTTTTCTTGCTTTAAAATAATTTTGAAAAAAATTGTAAAATTTTGAAAAGTTATTTGTGAATTTTTTTATTTTATGCTATAATTTGTCTAAAAAGAGGAGTGTGTTATGGATAAAACAGAAAAAGAAGTTAAATTATTTCTTTTAAGAGTGGGGATTAAATGTGACCATGTGGGTTACACATACTTGGAAAAAATTATCTTAAATTGTATTAAAGACCCAACTCTCTTTAAAAATCTTAAAGAAGTTTACTTTCGTATCGCCGAGGAGTATCATGAAAAGAACCCTCTTAGAGTTGAGGCAAATATGAGTAATGCGATTAATTTTGCATTCAAAAATAAAAAATTGGAGGGATTGAATAAGCTGTTTGGTGTCAAAATGGTTGATAGTTCTCATAAGCCAACTTGTGCTGAACTTATTCGTCTTGGAACTGAATACATAAATATGGGGCTTTATAAAAATTTTGTCTGGGAAGAAGCATGATAAAACTGAAATATGAAAATTATACTATAATTTAATTTCATAATCTTCTCTTTTCAAAAATTCTATTGATATTTTCAAATTCTTTTTTATTTCTTTTGTAGCAAAAATTGTAGAGATTACTTTTTTCGTTAAAAAAATGACAAATAAATTTTGTCATTTCAATTTCTTTGGCAGGGGTGGCAGGATTTGAACCTACGAATGCAAGAATCAAAATCTTGTGCCTTACCACTTGGCGACACCCCTTTATCATATTGCTTAGAGGTTTTTCAAATTTTTAATCTGCTGTGGCTTGACTGGAATTTGTGTTTTTTTAATTGAAAATAAGCATCGTTACTTAAATTTCTTCGCTTAATGCTGGGACTTGTCCCAGGTTCGCTTGCCTACGGCAAGACAAAATTTTCAATTTTGTAATCACGGGCAAATGTTATGCAGGTTTTGTCTGCTGGTGGCTCGCCCGGGATTCGAACCCGGGACCCCTTGATTAAAAGTCAAGTGCTCTACCGACTGAGCTAGCGAACCATATTTATTTAATTTGGCAGGGGTGGTAGGATTCGAACCTACGCAATGTTGGAATCAGAATCCAATGCCTTACCACTTGGCGACACCCCTTAATCCGCAAAAGCGGAATATTAAGTGGGGTGATCTAAGGGGGTCGAACCCTTGACCTCCAGAGCCACAATCTGGCGCTCTACCAACTGAGCTAAGACCACCACATTTGGTGCTCCCAGGAGGATTCGAACCTCCGACCTCCGCCTTAGAAGGGCGTTGCTCTATCCAGCTGAGCTATGGAAGCAGGTGGAGCAGGTGAAGGGAATCGGACCCTCGCAACCAGCTTGGAAGGCTAGTGTTCTACCACTGAACTACACCTGCAAACGCCCTATTAGTCTAACACAAGAAAAAATAAATGTCAAGAAAAAATACTAAAAAAATAAAAAAAGAATAAAAGATTTTTTTTATTTAAATGAGAAGTATAAGAATTTGTGTTGATTTTGAAAGCCTAATGCCAATAATTAATTAGTTCACGAAAATATTTAATTTGCAAAAAATTACTTTGACTCAACATCTTCTGTTAAAAATTTAGATTATATTAATAGTTAATTAGTTTATGAATATAACAAATTAGTAATGGCAATATTTAAGAAGAAATGCAAAAGTATTAGTTTATGAAAAAAAACTATTAATAGATTTAATTTAGTATAAAATTAATTAATACAAATTTAATATGGTTATTTTTATTTGACTTTAAAAATTTAAAAATGTTACAATCATTATTGATAATCTTTGAATGAGATTAGCAAAAATTTTACATAATAAATTCAAATGGGAGGTGTTTATGAATTTAGGATTAAATGGTAGAGTTGTGATTGTTACTGGTGCGGCTTCTGGTATTGGCAAACAGGTTGCTGTTGCCTATGCACAAGAAGGGGCAAAACTTGCTCTTGCAGACATAAATCTTGATGGCTTAAAGAAAGTTAAAAAAGAATTGAAAGGTGCAGAGGTTTACATTGAAGAAGTTGATGTTACTAATGCTGAAAGTTGTGAAACCTTTATCAAAAATGTTGTAAAAAAATATAAAAAAATTGATGTCCTTGTTAATAATGCTGGAACAGCAAAAATGGGAGATATGGAAACTTTCCCTGAAAAAACTTTTAGACAACACGCTGAACTTATGATGTATGCTCCTGTTCGCTTAATTAATTTGTGTATTCCTCATTTTAAGAAAAATGGTTGGGGAAGTGTTGTCAACACCGCTTCAATTTTTGGAAAACAACCTGGTGGACTTATCAGTTATGACACAATTAAAGCAGCTGATATTATGATAACAAAGGATTATTCTTCTTATTGTGCACCATTTAATGTCAATGTTAATGCTGTTTGTCCTGGCCCTGTTGATACACCTCTATGGCATGCCGATGGACAACTTGGTGATCAACTTGCAAGTGCAACAGGAATGGAAAAGGATTCTGCAATTGAGTGGTTTGCAAAAACAAATATCCCTATGGGAAGATATGCAAAGCCAGAAGAAATTGCAAGTGCAATCGTGTTCTTGTCAAGCGAACCAGCACACTATATTACAGGTGTTGCACTTAATGTTGATGGCGGAATGGTTAAGAGTCTTTTGTAATTTAAATAATTAAATGAAAATTGAAAAAATGTTTAAAAAATTTAAAGAAAATAATAAAAATAATTAAGATATAAATTTTAAACAAATAAAAAAATAGATTAGATTTAAGGAATTTAAATATTTTTCAAGGAAATAAAACGGAGAAATCCGTTTTATTTTTATTTTTCTTAAAAAAGTTTATTAAAAAATGTTTTTTATTTTTAAAAATTAATATTTTTATGCTAAAATAAAAAATGATGGTAGATAATGAATAAAACTAGCAAAATTTTAAATTCTCGTCCAATTTTCTATGGTTTTTTAGCATTGCTGTTGGCAATTTCAACAGCAAAATTTATTTTTGAAGGAAATTTAAAATATATAATTTTTGATGCTTTAATTCTTATCCTTGTTTTTGCTTATTGTCTTTGGAAAAAGAGATTTAAAATTTTAATCTTTATTTTTGCAATTTTCACCTTTGGACTTGGTTGGTTTTTTGTGGGAATGGGCTCTTTTGTTGGAAGAGAAATAAAAGACAGTGTTAATGTTGTTGGGCGTATTTCTGATGATATTAAAATGTCATATTACGATGACGATGCAACGGTGATTTTAAAAGATGTTAGAGTTAATTCTAATAAAATTGGAAATATTAGATTAACAATTTCAGATTTTGATTTAGAAATAGGAGATGTCATTTCTTTTACAACAAAACTCGATAATGTGAAAATGTTTGAACTTGGAACTTTCAATTTATCCGCATATCGAGATAAAACTCCTTACATAGCACAAGTTTCTTCAAAAGACATTTCTATTCAAGGGAAAAATAAAATCTCTTTTGATGAAAAGTGTCGCATGGCGGTAAAGTCCACTCTTTTTAAAAATATGGGAAAGGAGAATGGTGCTTACGCTTATGCTATTCTCTTTGGTGACAAAAATGAACTGTCGTCTGATATTTACAATTCTTTTGTTTCTGCAGGGATTGTCCATCTCTTAACAACGTCAGGACTTCATGTAAGTTTTTTAATTGCAATTTTGGCTTTTATTTTAAAGAAATTGCATCTTAAAATAATTCCAAATTTGATTCTATGTTTTGGATTTTTGTTGTTTTATTCCTATTTGTGTGGTTTTACACCATCAATATTGAGAGCTGGTTTGATGGGACTTGTTTTATTTTTCACAAGGTTGAGCGGAAAATGTTATGATAATTTAAATTCACTCGGTTTTTCTGGTTGCTTAATTTTGCTGTTTTCTCCATTGTCGGCACTTGATAATGGTTTTCTTATGAGTTTCTTTTGTGTTTTATCAATCTTTATGATTGCACCTTTTATGATAAAATATTTGAAAAAGATTTTTCCTAAATTTATCGCAGAAAGTTTTGCTGTCTCGGTTTCCGCCAGTTTGGGTATTTTGCCTTTTTGTGGAAGAATTTTTGCAAATTTCAACTTTTTATCTTTCTTTGTAAATCTTATTGTTATACCAATTTTCACAATAATTTTTCCAATTATGTTTGTTTTTAGTTTTCTTTGCACTTTTCTGCCATTTTTAGGTTTTATGCTTAAATTATGTAATTTTGGGCTTGATTTGATAAAAAATATTGCAGATTTCTTCGGACAAACAAAACTTCAAACAAATTTAAAACCAATAGATATTTTTGTTGAAGCGGGATTTTTTGTAACCTTATTTGCATTTAGTGGATTTATTATTGTAAATAAAAAATTTAGAAAATTGATTTGCCTGTCTTTATTGGTTTTGTGCGGGTTTCTCTATGCTCTAACTTATGTTCAACTACCAGTTGGTTCGTCAATTGTTTATGGCTTTGATGGTTCATACAGCACTCTAATTTTGACAAATAGTTCAAACGAAAGTGTCATAGTTGATTTTGGAGATGAAGAATATTGTCAAAGGCTTCTAAATTTGTTGGGTGTGAAAAACATTTCCACAGGATTTGTTCTTCAAAAACCAACTGTCTTAATCGATTCTGCACGAGAAATTGGTGTTTCAAATTTAATAAGATGTGATGAAGGGCAGGGGTATGACGAAGAAGTTGTTTATTCTCCTGATGCAACTGGAGTTGTGGGTGGATTTAATTTTAAGTATCGTTTCTATGGCAATACATTGATTGGGCTTGAAATTAAATTTGATAAAACAAGTGTGTTTGTTCTGCGGGATAGAAATACAACAGAAAAAGCGTTACAAGAGATTTCAAATGTAAATTATGATTTTGTTGTGCTTGGAAAACATGAAAAATATGCAAAATATTTTTCAAAATCAAAAATTTTGGCTTATAATGAAAATGAAGTGAGTCAAAGTGAAACAGAACAAAATAGATTCTTCTCAACTTTTCAAAGAAATGGGAATGTCAAAATTGATATTATTGACAAAAAATATACAAGGAGGTGTTTGGATTGAAAACGCTAAAAATGAGATTACAAAAAAAAGTTGAAACATGTTATGTTATTCAAGGTGAAGATGTGCTTTTATATGATAAGGCTTTGGAGTTAATTAAAAAAGCATCAAATTTACAAATTGAAGATTTTAATTTTATTGTTTTTGATGAAGATAGTTTTGTTGAACAAAAATTTTTGGATAGTTTACAAACTCTTCCTATTGGAAGTGAGAAACGTATTGTTCTGTTGAAAAATGTTACTAAATTTAGTGATAATTTCAAAAAAAATCTTCAAAATTATACAAAAAATCCCGTTTTAAGCACTGTTTTAGTTATTTTTGACTTTTTTAATAAATTTGATTTTATAATAAGCGAAAAAATAAGTGCAAAAAGACTTGATGATAAAAGTTTGGAAGAAATTGTTGTGTCAGAATTAAAAAAATATGATAAAACAATTACTGCAAGTGCTTGTCAAAAATTGATTGAATCCTGTTGCAACTATTATTCATTGATTAAAAATGAACTTGATAAATTAATTGCTTGTGTCGATGAAGAAATAACAGAAAAAACAATAGACAAGCTTGTGTGTAAGGAAACTGAATTTACTGTTTATGAATTGACAGAAGCTTTATCGAGAAGAGATGCAGATAAAGCAGTTGGACTTTTAAATTTAATGAACAAAGACACAAAAACATTTAATTTGATTTTAAATCATTTTAGAAGATTGTTTTTTTCAGCAATAAGTGACCTTTCTGATAAGGAACTTTCCGAGTTGTTTGGTGTAAAAGAATTTGCAATTATAAAAGCAAGACAACTTGCAAAAAACTTTACGAAATTGCAATTAAAAAATATTTATGAAATGCTAAATGATGTTGATTTTTATATCAAGTATGGGCAAATGCAGATTGAAAATGCACTTTTTTATTTGATTTTTGGAATTTTGTATTGCTAAAATATTTATTGGTAAAATATGAAACAAATAAGGTAAAAATATCTTATGGAAATTAATGAAAAAATTAAAAAAATATTTAACTACATTAAAAATAATAACGATAAATTAAAAATTAGAAAACAAAATATATTAAGAAAAAAGTAAAACAAATAAAAAAATAAATAAGCAACGCAATTAAATATAAATAAATAAAAATATGCGGATAAATTATTAAAAATAAAACAAAAGAGGTGAATTTTTATGGAATTAGAAGAAATAAAGCAAGAATTTCTTGAAATATTTTATGATAATATTGAAAGAGAGGGAGCAGACGCACTGTTGGAATATCTTGAAAAAACAGATTTTTTCACAGCACCTGCGTCAGGAAGAAGACATTCAAATTTTGCAGGTGGACTTTGCTTACATAGTGTAAATGTTTACAAAAGATATTTAAAACTTCTTCAAAATGAATATGGTGACAAATGGAGTGAAGTCATTTCTCCTGAAAGCGTGGCTATAATTGGACTTTTGCATGATATTTGCAAAGTCAACACCTATTCTGTTGAAATGAGAAATGTAAAAGTTGATGGAGAATGGATTCAAAAGCCATTTTATAAATATGGTGACACTCTTCCGTACGGACATGGTGAAAAATCTGTTTATATGATTTCTGGATTTATGCGATTGACTCGTGAAGAAGCAATGGCGATAAATTGGCACATGGGTGCGTTTGATAGCAGGGCGATTCAAAACAGTGGAATTATTGCAGATGTTTTCTATCGCTATCCAACAGCATTTCTTTTCCATATTGCAGATTATATGGCAACCTATCTTGACGAAAAAATTGTTGATTAATTTATTTGATTGTTAAATTCGATTGTTTATGATTTGTTTAGGATTTTTAATTAAAAAATAGAAATGATTTCGATGATATTACATATAATTAAAAATGATGTAAAAATGACAAAATTTTTATTTTTTGTTTTAAATTTAGTGAATTTTAATAAAAAAGATACCTTTTTTTGTAAAAAAAGGTAAAAAAATAATTGAAAAAGTGAAAAATTTTTAAAAAGGCTATTGACAGTTACAGAAAATTGCGGTATAATATGGACATCATAAGCGGAGGTGGTTATATGAAAATTGAAAAGGAATTTTTGGAACCTAAGGAAATTATTGAACTAATGCAAAATCCTGCAAGAGAGGATGTTGTTGATTTCGCTGTTCTTGGTGATGATAAAGTTTTGATTTTTGTTAAAGATGATGAAACAGGAGAAACCTGTGCGTTCTTTAAGAAAAGCAGCAAGGACAAATGCCTTTTTGTAAGAAAAATTACTGACGAAGGGACAAAGAAGGACGGAAGAGTTTGGTTCTCAAATGACAGAATTGCAAAGGCAACAAAAAATCCATCTTATATTACCAATGCTGAACTTGTTCAATTCTTAGGAAATGAAAAACTAAAAGAATGGAGAGCAAAAGATGGCTTGCTCACATTACCACAATTTGGAAGACAAATTGGAATGGTGCAAAAAAGATTAGATAGTTTAAAATCAAGAAATTTTCATAATGAGGAGGGAAATGGAATGGTAGAAGTAAAAGAAGATTTTAATGGTAATGGAAGAAGTATAGCAGCACCTGTTCGCCAAAGAGTTAATGATGGTGTTGTTGTTCAATACAATCCTGTAGGTTTTGTGTTTGGAGCAAGAAAGAGAGTTGACGCACAAATCGATGCTATTGTCAACAATTTGTTGTCAAACAGAGAAAAGAATGGAGATTCTTCAAAAAAATTGACAGAAGAACAAGTTTTGTTTATTGCAAGCAAGTCAGTTAGAGAAGTTATCAATCAAACTAAAAACGGAGAAGAAAAACGTGTTTTGAGTGCCAACATCGAAGTTTTGAAAGAATATGCAGAACAAAAACTTAGAGGTGAAAAAGTTAAACCTGCACCTGCTGTCAAACAAGAAAAAGGACTTGAAACAATTATTGGTGCTGTTAATCATTTGATTACTCCAGATTTTAATTTGAAATTTGCAGAATCAAAAAATGGTGGAGAAACTGTTTATGCACTTGTTTACGAAGATGGAAAAACAAGCAAAAATGAACTCCGTCTTCCACTTGGAGGAAAAATAGGAACTCCAGACAAGAAAAATGGAACTCGCACAGTTGCTATTGACGACATTAAAAATGTTAAAGAAGTTTATTTAAAACTCGGTTTGATTGATGAATATTCAGAAGCAGTTGTTGACTATATTATGAATTCAAATCTCTCAAAAAGAAAGTCAAAATTGAGTGAAGAAGAAAGAAATTATGTTCTTCATTTTGTAAAAGAAACAATTCAAGGAAAAACAGTTACTGTTGACGATGCAGCAATCTTGAGAGAAGATGAATTAATCAAAGAAGCTTTTGAAAGTCCAGAATGGATTAAAAGAGAAGAAATTAAGAAGATTGTTCAAAAATTGTCAAAGGTTTCAACTTATGAAGCTCGTGCTAAACAAGCAATTGAGCTTGCTGGTAGGTTTATTAAAGATGACCCTTCTTTAAGAGGAAAAAATGAAAGTGGCAAACTGAATCAAAGAGAAAAAGCTCTTACAAGTTGGACCAATTATTTCTTGAAAGAAGCTCAAAAAGTTAATCCTCTTTACGAAACTGCTTTAGGAGATATTATTCCAAAGAAAACTGCTGAACAATTGAAGGCAGAACAAGAAGCTAGACTGATGGAAGAAATAAAAAAAGAAAAAGATAAGAAGAGACAAGAAGAAAATAAAAAGAGCCAGGAAGAAGAAAAAAATAGAAAAGCTGCAAAACGTAAGGCTATAATTAAAAAAGTTGCAACTATTGGTCTTGCAATTGTTGGAGCAGGAGTTTTGGTCGCAGGTGTTCTCGGTGTTGTCCCAAGACCTAATGAAACTGAGGCTGCAAAAAATTCTGCAAAAACACTTGCTCAAGGAACAAAAGTTACTGCTGTTGCAGATGAAAATTATAATTTGCAATCTTTAAAAGCACCAATTATGAGCAAAAGTGAAGTTGCATCTTATGAACAACAAAATAAGGTTGTTGGTTATATGCGTGCTAATAGAGATTATGCTCCATCAGAAGTTGAAGCTTATGCTCAACAATTGGCTGTTTCTGCAGCAATGGCAACGGCTGATAAAGCAAATTTAAAAGATGCAAATGGTGAGGTAACGGTTGCTTATGCAACAACAGATGGAAAATATAGTTATGATGCAATGAGAAAAGAACTTTTAGGCAATGGTTATACAGTTGATGATACTCAAAACTTCATGTCAACTTACGCTGATAACTTTACTTCAACTTATAATCAGTTTGCTAAAAATTTTGATTTAGGTGGACAAACAAAACCTGATGATAATCCACAAAAACCAAGTGATGATCAACCACAAAACCCAAGTGATGACAAACCACAAAATCCAGACGATGACAAACCAACAAAACCAACCGAAACTGATATAGAACTTAATGGTGAGATTGCAAAAGGTATTTATACTGAAGCTATTCAAAAATATGACCCAATGTTTAGTTGTAAAGATGTAATTATTGATGGTGACACAGTTTATGTTCGTGGAGAGAGTGTTTTACTTGATGGAACAGAAGCTGATATGCTCTACAGCATGAATATTGAAGAACTTGGCTCTATCAAAACAGAAGATGCTTTGAGACAAAAAGTTGAAGAAATTTCTGCTAAAGAAATAGGTGAAACAAGAGCTATTAGTGCTGATTATTATATGAATAGACAAAAAGGATTCAGTGCTAAAACTGTTGAAAGATTCCAAAATGATGAAACTTTGCCAGAATATTATGTTCTTGACAATGAAACAATGGAAACAACTTCAACCAAAGGGCAACCAGGTGTAAAAGTTTCTTATGTAAAAATTACTAATGGTGAAAAAGTTGAAAATGTTGATGGCGGAACTGTATATGGTGACAAAGAAAAGACAAACTTTGAAGGTAGAGTTGCTTGTTCAATACTTAAAGATGCTTGGGGAGAAAAATTTGGAGCTCCTTCTGCATTTGTGATTGTAGATCCACAAATCAGTGGAAATGATGTTCATAAGGACCCAATAAAGGAAGAGGACCGCATTAAATAAATAAACTCATTATTAAAAATTATTACAAATTAAAAAGCAGACTTAAATATCTGCTTTTTTTTTTGCTTTTAGTATATTTTAACAGCATATTTTGAAATTTTTATTTATAAGATGAGTAAGTGTGAATTAGTGAGATAAATCAAGATTTAAAATTGATAGATTAAATTCAAAAAGATTGAAATAATATTGACAAAAAACTTTTTATGTTATAAAATACGAAATATGCGGATGTGGCGGAATGGCAGACGTGCAAGTTTCAGGTACTTGTGGTGGCAACACCGTGAGAGTTCGACCCTCTCCATCCGCACCAATTTTTTTAATTTTTTATTTCAAATTTAGAGAACTTCAATATAGATTGTTCCTATGTATTTTTCATTTATATAAAGTTGAATTTTTCCAGAACTTGCTGCAGAAATTTGAAAATTATTGTTAAAGATGCCTACAACTTTCTTTGCTATAATGTTTGTATCAGGAGTCATATCGATTTCTTCGTAGTTGTTGTCAACAAAAATATGAATAAAACAAATTTCTCCAGATTTTAATTTGATTGTGTTTTTAACAATCTCTGCATTACCATTAACTATTTCAATCGTAAAGATGGTAGAATTTTCTTCTTCTGGTGTCTTTGATTGTTCATTTTCATTTGGATTTTGTGAGTCGTGCTGTTTTTGAGAATCGTCTGGTTCTTCTGGGGTTGTGGATTGGTTGTCATCAGATTCAGAATTTAATGGAGGATTTTCAGTTGTGTTGTCATCATCTTTGTTATCTTTATCATCTTGATTTTTAGGATTCTCTAAACCGTCTGAAGACTGATTTTGTTCCTTATCCTTATTTTCAGGTTCACGTAAGTTTTTATCATCTTCTTGTGAATCATTCTCATCTTCTTGTGGAGAAGTTGGTTTGTTTTCGGGATTAGGATTTGTATTGTCAGGGCTTTCTGTTTCGTTTGTTGCTAAGACTGTGACAACACATTCACTTTCCGCAACTTGTTTATTGTAGTGAGCAATAAGTGTGACTTTTGTGCTTCCAACAGTAAGTGGTTGAATTTTTGCACCATTTAAAGAAATGATTTCGGGATTTTCAATTTTAAATTCAACATTAGCAAAAGCAATTGAAACCGAATAATCAATTGACTTATTTGTTTCATCATTATAAACAGTTAACGAATCTTGTGCTTTGATTGTTAATTTTTCTTCTTTATTTAAAATACAAACTGTTGTGATTGTGACAATCGCAATTAAAGTTAATGAACATAATATTTTCCAAAAATTTTTCATAATGGAATTATAACATAAAATTTGTCGAAATAAAGAATATTTTAATAATAAATAAAAAATATTAAATAATTTTTGTTTTAAAAGAAAAAAATGACGCCAAAGTGACATCAAAGTTTTGGATTATTTAAATAAAAAATAATAACTTTATTATTCTTTCTAGTAGAAAAATAGCAACTTTATTTCTCTTTCTTTAGGTTTATGTGATATAATTATAACAAAGTTGAACATTTATTTTTATATAAAGAAATTCAATAATTTTATTTTTTTTGAAAAATTGAGGCTAAAATGAAAAAAGAAATTAAAATCTTTGATATTTCCTATGATGGTGCAGGGGTTGGAAAACTTGATGGAAAAGTTGTTTTTGTGCCAAAGACACTGCCAGATGAAATTGTCGAAGTGAATATTGTTGATTCAAAGAAAAAGTTTTTAAAGGCTTCTTGTGAGAAGATTGTTATTCCTTCTGACAGAAGGGAAAAAGCGATATGTCCGTATTTTGATATTTGTGGTGGTTGTGATTTTCAGCATTGTGGATATGATTTTGAACAAGAAATAAAAAAACAAATTTTGAAAACTGAACTTTCAAAAGTTAAATATTTTGGGAAAATTGATTTTGTCAAATCTGACAAAAGATTTTTCTATCGCAACAAAATTAAATTGGAAATTGAAGGGAACAAAATTGGATATTTTAAACCTAAAAGTCATAATTTTTTTGAAATTAAAACTTGTCCAATTGCAGATGAAAAAATCTTAAAAACTTTTCCTTTGATTGAAGAATTCTTGCTTGAAAATCAGTTTGAAAATTTAAAAAATATTTACATAAAAAATGTTGATGAAAATATTGGAATTTGCTTTCTTTTTTCAAAAAACGCAAGAAAAATGCAAAAAAACATTAAAAAATTGGATATTTTTAATGGTTTTTCAATATTTTTTGCTTATGGGGATATTTTGGAAAGTGACAAAACAGATGTAAAATTTGTTTTTGGAAAACAAAAACTTGAAAAGAAATCTCATGGTTTTTGTTTTGAAATTTCTCCTCAGGCTTTTTTGCAGGTTAATGATGAAATTGCGGAAAAACTTTATGATTATGTGCTTGGCTTTTGTCAAGACAAAAATGTTGTGAATGCATATTCTGGGCAAGGACTGTTGACTGCATTAATTTCTAAAAAGGCAAAAAAAGTTTTTGGAATTGAATATCAAAAATCGGCTCATAATTGTGCAGAAAAATTAAAAGAAAAATCAGCTTTAATCAATATGTATAATATATGTGGAAAGGTGGAAGACAATTTGGTTGATGTTCTTTCCAAGGAGAAAATTGATTTAATTGTGCTTGATCCAGCACGTGATGGGTGTAAAAATGATGTTTTGGAAGCAATTATTTCAACTAATGTCAATGAAATTGTCTATGTTTCTTGTAATTTTGCAACTCTTGTGCGTGATTTGAAGGTGTTGAAAAAAGAGTATAAAATCTCTTCTGTGAAAATTTTTGATATGTTCCCTTGCACTGCTAACATGGAAACAGTTGTGTATTTGCATAAATGAAAAATGAAATATACTTCTTTTTATTACTTTATTATATTGTTTTTACTTTTATGTCCTATGGGCGAAATTTGTCGCATAAATTATTTAAAAATATTTAACTATTTTTTTGTTGACTTTTCTTCTCTTATGTGTTATTATCTATATAGAATTTTTCTTTGCTTATTGCCTAATTTGATTTGCATACATGAATAAAGGAAAATGAAAGTAGTAAAGTTCGTCCAATTTTATTGGTTTTGATATTCTTATTTGATATTCCGTAATTGATAGTAAAAAAATTGAAATTCGCACTTTTATTTAGTAACTCAAATTTTGTTAAATAAAAGTTTTCTAATATTTTGTATTTTGCCTAAATGCTTAAAAATGAATTCTTAATCTGGTGGCATAAAAATTTTAATTTGGAGTTGCCTTGTGACATTTAATTTAAGAAAAATAATGCAGATATTTATAATTTTTTTAGTCGCACTTGTGACTGGTATTTCTGTTGGAAAAATTTATGTTGACAACCTTGAAGCAATCACTGTGATTGAAGGTGGAGTTGATTCGGTTAAAGAAAAAGATGAGGTGGTTCAAGAACTTGTTAACAGTGTTCAGGGAAAAACTGTTGATAAATGCACTTTCTTAAATGCTGTGGAAATTTATTTAATAGCAGAACACAAATTTTATAATGCACCAGAATTTTACAAAATTATGACTGGAGTTGTTACTGCTGATGCTGGTGTTACAAAAGTCAATCAAATTATGAAGGGTGAGCGTTTGAAAAAAGATGGAAAACTTTATTACAACAAATTGAGTCCATCTACAAGTTCTCTTGCTCCACAAATTTGTTCTCGTTTTATTTACGAATACGATTCTGACCATGTTGATGTTTATCCTAATGGGACATTTGCTGTTAGTTCTCCTGCCAAAGACTTAAAAGGTGTTTTTAAGGAAGAAGATAAGCAGGTTTATGACCTTGAAAAATATAAGGAAACATTTAATACTGAGCCAACAACAGCCCTTTCCTATATTATTTCATCAGTTAGTTGTCCAAAAGGAAATTATACATCAATTAAAAACAATGGTAACGACACTTTCACTTTTACAATGACTTTTGATGCAAAGCATACTGCATACGCTGGCTTGATTTATGCTTATGAAATTGCTTTTTCATCAGGAAAAGGACAACCAAAGTGGGTTTCTCTTCAAATGGATGTTACTGTTGATAAAGACTTTAATTTTGTTTCAATAAAGTATGACGAAATTTATAAAATGGATTCTGGCGTTATTGGATATATTCCTGTTCACGATTTATTTGAAGAATATATGTATTTTGGAGATAAAATTCCTTCAGTTGAAGAAATTGTTGGGGAGGTGGCTTGATGATTGAGCGTGACATTGAAAGAGCAAAAACACTTTTTCCAAAGATGTTTAGAACTTTTGCAACATACGTGATTATGACACTTCTAGTCTTCTTTGGCTATGTTTTGATTTTTGGTGGACCAAAAATAAATATTATTAGAATTGGCGAAGATGATGCAGGAGCAGAAGAAGAAAACTATTTTGGAGATTTTGTTCGAAATTTGACCTCACTTGAAAATATCAAGGGAAACGATGTCAATATTGTTCTTAAAACTGCCGATGAAAAAATTGATTTGTCGGTTCAGGGTGACTTTTGTTATGACAAGGCGACAGGTTTGGCTCTTGATTTGGACCTTGCATATAATGGACAAATGTTTGATGTTCAGGCAACATACCTTTCTCCAAACCTTTTTTTGACAGTTGATGGCACAACTTATCTTTTTGATACATCAAAGGTGAATGTTGAGCTTCCTGAAACTGAAATGGAATTTGATTTTTCAAAAGTTTTAAACTTTGTGACACAAACCTTGGGGATTGATGTTGATAAATATATAGATTCACTTGGAGACCTTATTGGAGTTGACCTTAGAAATTTCGACCCTAATGAAATTATGAGTGTGCTTCAAATCACTACCACTGCGAATGAAGAAACAGGGGATTATAATTTCCGTATTCAACTGGGAGAACATATCGATGCAACTATTTATTGCGATAATGACTTCAATATCACAAAAGTAACAATGGAAAAAATCCATCTTGAAAATAATTTTATCCAACTTGATGTTCCTTTTATAAGTATGAACAAAGAAGAAAACACTGTCACGTATGAAAGAACAAACGATGAAGTGGATTTGACAGGATTGGGAATTTTTGTAGGTTATGCTCAAAATACATTCCAAAACAATTTTGTCAATATAAAATTGAATGTTGATGGCGTTGAGGGTGCTCCTTATGGTGCAGATGTTAACGTTGACCTTGAAAACAACATCTTCAAATTTTCAACAGAATATCAAGGAATGGATGTTGAGGCAATTTATGCAAATGAAAATATCTATCTTAATGTGTTTGCAAAAGAGGGTGTTGATTCTGGGGCTGACGGATTAAAGGTTAAAATTCATGCAAAAGATTTTGACACTTGGAAAGCTAAAATTGAAAAATTGCTTCTAACACAAACAGGCAAGGATTTTAAGGGATTCTTTGAACAATGGAAACAAGAATTTTCAAGTAAGCATCCAGAACTTAATCTTGACGAAATGACAACACAAGAAATTTTGATGAAAATTCTTGCAGGATTTTTTGAAAATGCGGAGAGTTTCGATACCTATCTTCCACAAAGCACACGTCTTGAAGAGAATCGATACTTGCTTGGCTGGAATTGTGGGGCAACATTGACTTTTGAGGCAGAAAAAGATGAACAAGAAAAGGAAAATTTGAAAAAGATTGACTTTGTCTATGGTGATGTGAAAGCATCTGCTGAATTTGAAATTGTTGGCACAGGATTGAGTGTCGAAGATGCAGAATTCTATGAACTTTCAAATCTTCTTCCTGTTTTAGATGTTGTGGATGGAATTTTGGCAGCAAAGCAGTTGGGTGGAGATATTTCTTTGACTGTTGAAGGACAAAAGATTTCTGGCAATTTTGTCTTGAATTTTGAAAATAACATTGTGGCAAGGGTGGAACTTGAAAGCGACATCTTTGTGCAAGAAATTGATGGGGAAACACAAAAACAAAAAGTTGTGATTGTTCTCAGTGGCCGTGATGTTGCTGTGACGATTGGAGATATTGCCATAAAGGGCAGTTTAGATGCTATTGAAGAATATGAAGCAAGGATTATCACTCTTCTTGGGATTCAAAAAGATGTAACAGAAAGTTTGCCAAAAAATGAAGAAGAAAAAGACACAGCTCATAAAATATCTGAAGTAATCAAGAAAGTTTGTGACATTTTGCAAAAATTCTCTTTGGGTGAGGAAAGAGATGCAAGCAACAATTTGACCGCATTGGCTGTGGTGAAATATCTTTCAACTCCACAAATTTTTGGAAAAGTTTCAATTTGTGATGATGGAAGAATTTGTGTTTCACTTGGTGATGCGAGTCAAGGTAATGGCGACCTTGAGATACCGGAAGAGAAGAAGTATGACCTTGTTTTGAAATTTACTTCAAATTCTGATGAAATTCAATCTTCTATTGATGGAGAGGACCTTTTGGAAGTCTTGGAAAAAGCACAAAATATGAAGGAATATTTCCTTGCTGGACAATATGCTTTCAGACTTGACGCACAGTTTGATGGTTTCACTGTTTCTGCAAAAGTGGAAATTGAAAGGCCTGTCACACTAGTGCAGAATGCTGAGGAAAATCTTGAAAGTGCGACAAGTGGCATAAAGGAAGTAGAAGAAGGAAAAGCAGACGGCTTGACAGTTGTTGTCGGTGACATATATATTGGAAAGACAGATGCCGCAGGGTTGAGTGGTGAAGGAATTGAGCCAAATGTCAACCTCACAATCAGATTTCAAGATGGCATTCTGTTTGTGGACTATGGCGAAAACAAAATCAAATTTGTTGGCACATCTGCTGACGGCATTTTGAACAAGATTTTGGAAATTTTGGAAGCCAATTTTGCTGAGCAACTTGATGCCGAGCAAACTGTTGCAGATGCGGACAAAGGGCAAGACAGTGAAAAGCCTGCTTTGTCTGACCAACAAAAAGAGCAACTGAAAAACAAATTTGTTGAGGTTTTAACGACTTTGTTTGGCGAGGATTTGACAACAAAAACTCTGTCAGAACTTTTGAATATGTTGGATGTTTCGTTGAGTGGAACAACAGACGATATTATTTTTGATGTTGACTTCAAGAATGTTGTTGAAGGGGTTGAAAAAGGTATTTCTGCGAAAGCACAAGTTGTGTTTGAGGATCAAAATATTAAGAATATTCAACTTGCACTTGACGATTTCAAAGGGCTGAAAATCAACCTTGATGTTTTGCCATTTGAACTTACAAAAGATGTGAAAGCAGAAGAATATTATGACATTCTTGCAAAACAGACGGGAAAACTGACACTTGAATACAACTATGAAGTCGAAACGATTGAAGAAGAACAGACGAAGAAAGTTCCAGAAAAATTGGAAATTGAGGCTGATGTTGAAATTGACCTTTGTGATCAGATATATCTCAGAATCTCCACAACCGTGCTTGGTGAAGAAGTTGAGATTTTGATTAACAACAACATTGTTGGTGTCAGAGTTGGAGAGATCTCTCTTGAAACCGATTTAAACAATGCAAAAGAATTGTTTGATTATGTCAAGGAATTGTTTGCATTGACAATTGAAGGCACTGAAGTTCTTGGCGGACAAGGTTTGAAAGATGTTGACATTGATAAGTTGTTTGAAAAGCTGGAAACAATTGACTTTGCTCAAATGTTTGAAAAACTCA
Source organism: uncultured Clostridia bacterium (assembly GCA_947591785.1). GTDB lineage: Bacteria > Bacillota > Clostridia > Christensenellales > UBA1242 > Caccovivens. The sequence goes on from CANQDK010000001.1 coordinate 20,485, forward strand.
AAAACTTTGATTTTACAGGAAATCTCTTTGATTTTGATGGAGATGGAATAAACAATCTGACAATTTCTGGAAAGGAAATTTCATTCAACTTTGTTGAAGATATCAGCAAAATGGCGGAAGCAGAAGAGCAAGCACCTTTGAAAGAAGAAGTTGCTGGCAAGACCGCATTAGACAAAGAAAAAGAAACAAAGAATTTCTCTGTCAACCTTGCTTTGAGCACACAAGTTGAGAAAGAATTTGAGAAGGTTGAGCATCTTGCAAATGTAAAAGATTTGAAGGGTGACCTGCCAAAGATTAAGAACTTGATTGACTATTTCTACCGAAAGGCATTTGAATTTAAGTTTGGCATCAACTATAATGGGCTTGATGTTTCAGGCACATTGAAATATCTCAAAGGCAGCGAAACATCAAAAGACGAACTTGAAATTGTGCTGAACAACCTTTTTGAGAATGGCAGTGTCAACAAGGTGGAAGGTGGCAAAGATTTGGTTGTCAGACTGCACAACGATGTTATGTATGTTGGCTATGGCAATATGAAAGTGCAAGTCCCTGTTGAGAAGAAAGAGGGTGCAAACACATTTGAAAATCTGAAAGCAACCCTTGAAAAACTTTTGAATGATGGCTATGGTGTTCGTTTGCAACTGGGTGTGTTTGAGAAGTTTTTGAAGATGCTTGACACCTTCAGTTTGAAGGACTATTTCAACAAGACCAAAATTGACATCAATCGAAGTGAATATGCAATTGAAGGCAGCAAAGATGGGGCAAAAGGTGACATATTCACGATTGGCATATATGAGCAATTTGAAGTTATGAAGCCAACAAAACTCTTTGATGTTGAGATAAAATTTGACCAAAATGGACAGCTCAAAACTGCAAACATTTTGGTTCCAGAGGTTGTGACGGTTGAAGGTGGCACAAAAGAAGAGCCTGTAGTGAAAGCAACTGTTGAATTTATGCTTGTTGAAGAATCCACAATCCCTGCATTTGACCCAACCGAGTTTAGCACTGACAACTATAAATCCAATATTTTGGATGGATTGTTTGACAGTTTGAGATATGATGATGGCGTTTATGCCTTCTCAAGTGACCTTGCAGTGCGTTATGGTATCAACGATTTCTATGGCGACCTAACAGGATTGCTTGTTCCATACGAAACTGTTGTTGACGAAAAACCTGTCACAAAACTTCGTCCAGCGTTGTCGCTATACACCTCTTCGCTTGGGCTTGACACATTCATCTATTTGATTGACGATATGCTCTACATCGACATTCAAGGTTTGCAAATCAAAGCACCTGCAAGCATTGAGAGCATAAACGAAATTTTGAATTTCATCAAACAAGAACTTGGAATCGATGTCAACAGTATGTTGAATAAGGAAAAAGAAACAACCGACCATGCCACAGGGGAAACAACAGAAGAAACGGGCGAAGCATCAGCAGTGGAAATTGTTTCAACCGACACACAAACAGAGGCTGAATTGCAAGACACATTGTCACAAGATGGCTCTCTTGATGCCCTTGCCGAAACCTTTAAGGCTCTGATTCCTGCACTCGACAACATCTATGCACAGTGGATAAAATTGGAAGAGTCGATTGCAAGCGGCGATGGTGCGTCTGTTGAGTTGATGAAAGACAACAATGTTTGCTATGGCATTCAGGTTGAGTTTAAGGACCGCCGAGCAGCCAAAGGCGAGACGAAGGAAGATATTTTGGAATATAAGAAGGACTCATATTTCTCAGACATCATATTGCAACTCTATATTCAAGACTATATCGCCGAGAACGCAGACAGCGGAATGCTTATTCCAACAAAACTTGTTCTTGGTGCAAATATTCACGATCCGAACACAAAGGCTCATGATGTGGCATATTACAAAGACCATTTGCTGAAAGCAGAGAATGGCACATCAGACACGATTATGGAGTTTGACATAACCAAAGGCTTGAACTTTGCTGTTTATCTGACCAACATTCAAGTGGGCGTTGACACGCAGCACACGGAAAGATTTGTTGGTGGAACGGATGAATTGAAACAACAAGAGGTTGCACAGACCTATCAAATTGCCACAAAGGATGGTGGCAAAACCGCTCTGCAAGATTTCAATGACTATCACGATGTTTTGCAATTTGCAGCCACGGCATATTCTTGGGCAACGGGCTTCCACTATGACCTCAATCTTGACGGAAGGATTGAAGGCGAGAAGGTGAATGAGGATGAAACCATAACATCCACACAAACAGCAATAAAAGGTGGCATCAAAGTTTCGGTTGAGCAAGAAGAAATTTTGACAGAAGAAGATGAAACGGGGAAAATAACTGAAAAGACAAAAGGTTTCTCGCTTGACGGCAAGAGGTTGAATGTTCAGGGCTCAGACCTTGACATAACTCAAAGCGAAAAGTCTCAAAATGCCCAAGATTGGACACAAACAATGAGACATCTCATCAACTTGTTCTATTCCACAGATCAAGATGGGTTGTATATCACCTATTCTCACGATGGTCCAAAAAATCAAAATATTGCTGCTGGAAACAAAATCCGTGCAAGGATAAACAATGTTCATATGAGCGATTTGATTTCGTTCATAGTTGGCTTTATCGGTCTTGACCTTGACCCATCGTTATTGAAGGGCTGGGAACTTCAAAAAAGCACAACCGATTTCAGATTTGTTCAATCGCTTATGGGTAAAACGGAAGTCAACGCAGATGGCACAATTTCCAAGGTTGACTCAATTTTGAGTGAGATAACGGCCTACACCAAACTTCTCAAGAGTATTGTTTTTGAAAAGACAGAAGAAACCGAAGATGGACACAACTTGAAACTGACAATCACAGTGGACATGGGCTATCTTGACGAGATGCAGGAAACTTCGGGCGAGGCGGAAGAGCAAGAGCCAAAACCACACACTGAAAAAATTGGAAAAATCAGCCTGAATGTCAATATGACGAAAGACGGATTTGAGAATGTTGGAACAGAAGAGGCTCCAATTGAAAAGCAGAAATACAAGGCTCAACTCAATCAAATTCTTGTTGAAAATCTTGAAATTTCTGGAATGACAATAAACTTCACAGTCAATGTCAATGAGTATATTTTGAATGGAGCAGAAGGTGTTGAAGGTGGTGCTCACTATGAAACAGGCACAAGAAAAGTCCTTGATGCAGATGGCAAACCTGTGCAAAACGAAGATGGAAGTGAAAAGACGGAAGAGTATGAATATATTGTCGGCACTGACAAAAACTTCACTTACGACATCAATCAGCAACATATGGTTCTTGGCAGCCTGCCACAATTCCTCAACATCGCAATCGACACTGTCAACGCAAAAGAATTTTTCTATCAGGGTGAGATAAATGCGAAGGTTATTCTTTTCTCAGATATTAAGATTGATGTCAGCCTTTATGCAAAAATTCAAGAACCTCAAACGCCAGAAGAAAAAACGAAATATTATGTTTTGGCTGAAATCACGCCACACGGGTCAAGCACTGAGTTTAAAGGCAATGCAAACCATTTGAAATCTATAGTTGAAGTGCGAGAAAAAGATAGTGGTGACGGAATGCAAATCAGTGTAAATAACTATTATACTGAGAATGAATACTATTACGAGTTTCCACTTGTTCACACAAGAGATAAATATGTCTATGGTTCTGTGACTTATGGACTTGACGAACTTTCGGATATCAATAAATTGAAAGATTTGATATACGCAATATTGATGCCAAGCGATTTCCTTAAAAATACAATTGAGGAAGTTCTATCAAAAATAACTTTCCCAACACCAACCATTGAAAAAGTCATCACCGACTTCACATCAGTTGAACAGGACGGAAAGAATGTTTACACAATGCAGATTGACGGAAATCATCTTATTGGGCAAAATGATCCAAAAACATTTGGATTGCAGTTGATTGCTGGTGACAAGATGAAATGCGAGGTTACAAATCAAGAACTTGTTGATAAATATAACACAGGTTTGGATGAAAAGAAGAAAGTCAAATCCTACATCCGTGAGCACGAATTTATTGAAGAGGTGAAGATTGATGAGGCAAATCCTTTTGACATTGTTGGGATAATTCAATTGTCAATGAAATTGGCTTCAATATCAGGAGACTTCACTTTCACTCCAATCACAGTGAATGATGTGACACTTGGGGCTGACCCAAACAACAAGGATGTTGGAAGAACTGTTCACAGCAATCACCAGTATAGACTTGACTATTTGAACAGCATCGGAACAATTATTGGTTGATGCAAAAAAAAGAAGGAAAACAATCCTTCTTTTTTTTGCATCAAAAATTCATGGTTTTGGTTACAAAATTTTATTATTTTTATTTCTTTTTACAGAAATCTTTTGTAAAAAAAGAAATGGCGTTTTTACGCCAATTCCTTTTTGATTCTTTCAATCGCTTCATCATCAAGGCGTGCAAACAATGGCTTTGCCACACCAATTTTGTGTGTTTTTTCAATGTTAATCTTGCAGGCCTCTTTCCACATATCAGGGGCATTTGGAGTTGATTTCAAAAGCAGTTGCTCAGTCCAAATCTCTGTTGTGCGGTTTGGCATTATTGGACTTGCAACAATCGCAAGGCTTTTTGCCATATTCAAACAAAGGTAAAGCACTTTTTTTGCACTCTGCAAATCTCCGTTTTTAATCAGTGTCCAAGGTGCTGTCTTTTCAAGATAGGTGTTTCCAATGGAAGCATATCGCAAAATCTCTTTGTATGCCGCTTTAAACTCTGTTTTAGAGAACAGGTCAGCAATCGTTTCAGGGCAGGTTGTGATGGCATCAACCATTTCTTTGTCGTTTTCATCAAGGCTGTTTTTGATGTCGTCAAAATCAATTCCAAGTTGCCCTTCAAAGTTTTTGTTTATCATATTCAAAGTTCTGTTAAAGAAGTTGCCATATTTTCCCACAAGTTCGGCATTTGTGTTGGATTTAAAACCTTCATAGGTGAAATCGCTGTCTTTGTTCTCTGGGAAAATTGAAACTAAATACGCCCTCAAAGCGTCAATGTCAACATCACAATGCAGCAAATTTTTGCAGGTGTCCACTCCGATATGCTTTGATTTCGAAAACTTTTGCCCTTCAAAATTCAAAAAGTTGAAACCAACCACATTTGTCGCAAGGTTATATTTCTTGCAAGCAAGTTCCATACTTGGAAAGAAAACTGCGTGGAAATCAATGTTGTCTTTGCCAATAAAGTTGTAAATCTCGCACTCATCGTTCTGCCAGCGGTCACGCACCATCTCTTCGCCGCCAAGTTCTTTTGTGATGGAAATGTATCCAATCGGTGCATCAAACCAAACGTAAAACACCTTGTCTTCAAAATCTTTGAGTGGAACTTTGATTCCCCAAGGAATGTCACGTGTGATACATCGAGGTTTTAAGCCTTCCTTAAACCACTTGCTTGTCATACTGAAAACATGTGGACGCCAAATGTCTTTCTTGCTTTCAACCCATTTTTCAAGTTGTGGTTGCAATTTGTCAAGAGATATATAAAGATGTTTTGTTGTTTTTCTGACAGCGTCTTTTCCACAAAATGAGCATTTTGGAGAAAGAAGTTGGTCAAGTTCGTATGTTTTGCCACATTTGTCACACTGGTCGCCATACGCTTTGTCATAGCCACAATATGGACAAGTGCCGTAAACAAATCTGTCAGCAAGTGCAATTCTGTCGTGCTCGCAAAACAGAGTGTCAGTTTCGCGAATTTCGGTGTAGCCATTTTTGTGAATTTCATTGAAGAAGTCAATCGTTGTGTCGTGATGAATTTTTGTGTTTGTTCCGCTGAAAATGTCAAAGTTGATGCAAAGGCGATTGGCAATCTCTTTCATTTTTGCGTTCATCATAGAGATGTATTCGTTTGGGTCAAGCCCCAGTTCTTTTGCAGCGATATAACTTGTTGTTCCATGGTCATCCGTTCCGCTCACATAAATGCAATCGTCACCATAGGTTTTGTGAAATCGGGTGAAAACATCTCCAGGAAGCCAACATCCAACAACGTGTCCAAAATGTGGAAGTCCATTGACATAAAGCAGAGCGGAGGTGACTAAAATTTTTTTCTTTTTCATAATATATGTTTTCCTTTTATTTTTCAAAAAATTTTCTAAAAATTAAGATTTTTATCAAAAAAATGCGTTTTTTGATTTTTTTGCATTTTTTTGTTGTTTTTTTTCGTTTTCCGTGCATTTTTCAGCACATTCGAGTGGACTTAATTTTTTCAACAATTTTTGAAATAGGCAATGATTCTTGTTGTCCAGTTTGCATATTTTTGAGAGTATAATTTTGACTTTTCACTTCGTCTTCGCCAACAATCAAAACATATTTTAAATTTCTGCGATTTGCTTCTCGCATTTTGGCTTTGAAAGTTTTGCTTTCATACAAGCATTCAGCTTTGACACCTTCGCGTCTCAAATTTTCAGCAAGCTTTAATCCGTCAGGCAATGTTTCATCAAAAGTCACAATTCCAACATCAATTTCGCTGAAATTTTCAAGTTTAAAATAATTCCTTTCAAGCAAGAAGTCAAACAGGCGGGTCACACCAACGCTCATTCCAACACCTGGCATTTTCTTTGTGGAAAAATAACTGCAAAGATTTTCAAATCTTCCGCCGCCACCAACTGCCAAACCAAACTCTTTCAAGAATCCTTCAAAAACAGTGCCGGTGTAATAGTTGTGTCCGCGTATGACAGAAAGCGAATATGTTACCTTGTTGCTACCCAAGATTTTGAGATATTTATCAACCTCTTGGAGTTCTTGTAAACCTTCATTAAAAGTTGGATTTTTGCAAAAATCTTGCAATTTTTGTGTAATTTCATCGATTTTTCCGCTTATTTTTGTCAATTTTATGATTTTTTTGCAATTTTCTTCATCAAGCCCAAGTTCTTTCAATTCTACTTCGGCATCGTTTTCAGAGATTTTGTCAAGTTTGTCTAAGACAATTAAAATGTCTGTCGAAATTTCTGCTTTTCCAATTTCTTCAATAAATCCTGAAATAATTTTTCGATTTGAAACCTTTATTTCAACATCTAGGTCAAGAGCATTAAAACACTTTTCAAAAAGGTTGACACATTCGGCATCTGCAAGAAGTGAAATCTCACCATCACCAATAATATCAGCATCACATTGATATAATTCACGGAAACGCCCTTTTTGAGGCCTTTCTCCGCGATATACCTTGCCAATTGCATATCTCTTAAAAGGGAAGGTAAGTTCGTCCTTGTGCATAGAAACAAAACGGGCAAGTGGAACTGTGAGGTCATAACGCATACAAACATCGGCATCACCTTTTGTGAAGCGATATACTTGTTTGTCTGTGTCACCGCCACTTTTTGCAAGCAAAACATCTGAATACTCCAAAATTGGTGTGTCTAGGGGTAAAAAACAGTTGTTTTTGAAAACATCTTCAATTTTTGAAAGCATTGAAGAAAAGAATATTTGTTCTTTTGGCATAAGTTCCCAAAAGCCCTTAAGTTTTCTTGGTATAATAAGATTGTTCTGTTCCATAAAAACTCCAATAAATTTTTTATTTTAAAAAAGAAAAATATAGTTTAATATTTAATAAATATAATAATGAAGTTTACAAAATATCAGATAAATTTTTCTTTTTAAACATGTAAAGGGTTAGGCCTTTATTTTGATATTATCCATCATTTTATAACAAAATCCGCACTTTTGTCAAGCATAAATATATAACAAGTTGTGCACTTTTATTTTCCACTTATCCACAAATTTATAAATATACATTCAAATTTATGAATATTCAAACACTGAAATTTGTTCAAAATTGAGGGAAAACTACATAAGTTATCCACATTTCCACATTTTTGTGGACAACTTTTATATAAAATCATTATATTTTTTTTAAAATTGTTTGATATTTGAATTAAAAACGAAAATTAGAATTTTTTTTAATTTTTGTAGTTAAATCTTAATCTGACAGTTTTCCACATTGTTGATTTTTTTATTTTATTTTATTATACATATTTTGCATATTAATTCAAAACAGATTTCGTCAAAATTTTTTATGATTTATTAACTTTACTTTTCTTTTTTAAGAAATGAGTTGGTGTTTTGTCGCTTATAAAAAACAGTTTATGCAGGGCTCTGGTTGATGAAACATATAATAGATTTCTGTCAAGTTCGTTGTGATAGGTTGCTTCGTTTGCAAACGGAACAATAACGCAGTCAAATTCAACCCCTTTTGCAAGTGCGGGAGTTGTGATGATTTTTTTTGAATTTATTTTTCCTTTATTCAATTCTTTGAATTTTTTTATAAAAGGATTACTTTTTTGAAGCAATTTTATTTCGTCAGTTGTTTTACACATAATTGCAATGCTTTGTCCACTATGAGTTTTTTCATAATTTGTGACAATTTCTTCAATTTTTTTTGCAGGATTCTTTGTTCTAAAAAATTCAACTTCTTCACCGTTTCGATTTACATTGTTTGCAATGTGTTTGCCCAAAATTTTTTGAGAGAGCAAAGAGATTTGCATAGTGCTTCGATAAGAACGAGATAAATATTTTATTTTTGAATTCGTGCTTTTTGCGAGATTTATCAAATAACTTTCTGGCAGAGTGCGGTCGATACTTTGATTTATATCACCTAAAAAAAGTTTTCCGCAATCCCATATTTTATTAAACAAGTAGAAATGACAAGGTGTATAGTCTTGCATTTCATCTATAATGACGTATTTTGCATCAAAGTTATGTTTTAGCCCAAACATATTTTCTTTTATTAGTAAAATTGGTGCAATGTCATAGGCACTAATACTTTGAATTTCTTCAAGTCCAACACTGCCAAGAAAAAGATTGTATATTTTCAACAAATCATTCGTAACAAATTTGTTATATAAAATTTTCTTTGCTCTTTTTTGCAAATCTGCACGAGAATTTTGAGATAATCTAAATTTTTCCGTTATATACTCAGAAAGAACATCAATTCGTTTATAAACAGATAAATTTTTCATTTTTTCAAAAAATATATCTTCAAGCTCTTCTTTTGAGATAACAACATTTCCAAAAACTAAAGGTTTTGGAATAAAAAGATTGCATAAATCTTGTTTTAAAAACTTTTTTAAGTCATTAAGAAACTCAAAACTTGATTTTATAGCAATATTTTCAAAATCTTTTTGTGATTGATTGCTTATCACTCTTTCAAGCATTTGCTCGCGAGTTTCAAAATCTTGGCCAAGTAATCGTTTTGCAAGAGAAGAAAAGGTTATCGTAAATGACTTATCTTCACCAAGTGAAGGTAATACTTCGCTTAAATAGTCCGAAAAAAGCTCATTTGGAGATAGGATTAAAATATCTTCATTTTTGAGAGTTTTGCGATATTTGTATAACAAATATGAAACTCTATGCATTGCAACAGATGTTTTCCCTGAACCTGCAACTCCTTGAACTATTGTATTTGAAAAATCGTCAGAACGAATAAGTATATTTTGCTCTTTTTGAATTGTTGAAACAATTTCATGCATTTTTGAAGTTGCATTTTGAGAAAGTTGTTCCATTAATATGTCATCATCAATAAGCATTTTGCTGTCAAGGTAATAGGATAAGTTGCCATTTTCAATTTTAAATTGTCGTCTCAGTTTTAAATCACCTTCAACTGTTCCATCTTGACAGGAGTAAGATGTTTTTCCAAGAGAATCATCATAATAAAGTGAACAAATATCTGCTCGCCAATCATAAACGTAGTTTTGATTATCATTTTGAATTGCACCAAGTCCAATATAAAATTGTTGAGGAGTTTCATTTCCCTTTTCCTGAAAATCGAATCTTCCAAAATATGGATTTTTCTTCTGTTTTGTTAATCTTATATTTTCGTTTGAAAGAACTGAATTTTGTTGTTCAAAATTTTCAATTTGGAGATTAATATTTGAAAGCTCATCGTTATTGATTTCATAATAATAAGTAGTGAAATATTTTTTTGCATTTTGAATTTCTGTTTGATTTTTTTCAATTTTTTTTGTGTTTTGAATTTTCTTTTTATCAATAATTTTTAAAACACCATTTAAATATTCTTTCTCTTGTTCAAAAATTTTTTTGTTCATTTAAACTCCTATTTTAACTAAAACTAGTAATTAAATTTTTATTTTTTAATAATTATAATTCAACAATTTTTATATTTAGTTAATTTTTAATATTAAATTTTTATTTTTAATTAATTATTTTTAATTATTTTTAATTATTTTTTAATATTTTTTAATTATTTCTTGATTTTTTTAATTGTTTTTATTAATAATTTTTTTTGATTTGTTTTTTTAATTTTATCTAATTTTATTTAATTTTAATTGTTTAGTTATATTTTTTTGTTATTTTATTTAAATTTTTTTTATTTAAATTTAAATTTTTTTTAATTTTATAAAAATTTAATTTTTTATATTTTCTTTATTAAACATAAAGAAAGAAGATGGTCAGTCTTCTTTCTCATCAGTTGTGTTGGAGTTTGTGTTTTCTTCTTCATTTTCAAATTCTTCTCCTTCAACTTCATTATTTTCTTCAAATTCTGTTTCTTGTAAATTTTGTCCTTCTTCAGTTGCAAACTCTTTTTCTTCATCAGTGAGTTGTTCTTCTTCATCAGCTTTTTCTGTCAATGCAACACTTGTGATTTTTGCATCATTCTTAAGTCGCATAATTTTGACACCTTGGCTGACTCTTGAGAATTGACTTATGCCATCAACAGGAGTGCGGATTATTATTCCACTGTCTGTTATCACAAGAAGGTCACATGGAGAATCAATCTGTTTGAGAGAGATAAGATTTCCTGTCTTATCGTTGAATGTGCCTGCCTTGATACCGCTTCCTCCACGTTGTTGCAAACGGAATTCATTTACAGGAGAAAGTTTTCCATAGCCTTTTTCTGAAATTGTCAAAATTTGAGCATCTTCATTTACTATTGCCATATCAACAATATGGTCGTTTGCAGAGAGTTTCATACTGCGAACACCTTGGCTGTCACGTCCAACTTCACGCACATCAGTTTCGTTGAAGCGTATGCATTTTCCACTGTATGAGCCAAGAATTACATCATCTCTGCCAGTTGTAATGTTGACACCAATAAGTTCGTCTCCTTCAAGGAGTTTTATTGCAATTTTTCCACCTTTACGTATATTTTCATATTCTGTCAAAGGAGTCTTTTTGATAAGCCCATTTCTTGTTGCCATCAAAAGATTTCCCTTGCTATCTTTCTTGACAGGAATGATTGTGTTGACTTTTTCTCCAAGTGAAAGTTGAAGAAGATTGATGATTGCACGTCCTTTTGACTGTCTTTGTGCTTCTGGAATTTCATAAGCTTTGGCACTATACACTTTTCCAAGATTTGTGAAGAACAGGAGTGTGTCATGAGTTGATGTGACAAACATCTTTTCGACAAAATCTTCATCTTTGGTTTTGTGAGCGGTTATTCCAACTCCACCACGATGTTGAGCTTTATATTCATCAGTTCCCATTCTCTTTACATATCCAAGGTGTGTCATTGAAATGATGACATCTTCTTCTGCAATAAGGTCTTCAACGTCAATTCCGCCCAAATCCATTGATATTTCAGTCTTTCGTGCATCTCCATAAGTGTTTTTAACATCTTCCAAATCATCACGCACAATTTTCAAAACTCTGGCTGGTTTTTCCAAAATATCCTTCAAATCAGTAATTGTTGCTTCCAAAGTTGCAAGTTCATCTTTCAACTTCTCAACTTCAAGACTTGTTAATTTTGAAAGACGCATTTCAAGGATAGCATTTGCTTGAATTTCGTCAAGTTCAAATTTGGTTGTCAAGTTGAGGCAAGCGTCATTTCTGTCTTTTGAATTTTTGATTGTTTGAACAACTTCATCAATACTTGCAAGAGCAATTACAAGTCCTTTGACGATATGTTCACGCTCTTCTGCTTTTTTAAGGTCAAATTTTGTCTTTCGCACACAAACTTCTTTTTGATGTTCAAGATAATAGAACAACATTTCTTTCAAATTTAGCACGCGTGGCTCACCATCAACAAGTGCGAGCATAATTAAACCACTTGACTGTTGAAGCATTGTGTGTTTATATAAGGAATTTAAAACAACTTGTGCATTTGCATCTTTTTTGATGTCCACAACAACTCTAAGTCCATCTCTATCACTTTCGTCCCGAAGGTCACTTATGCCGTCAAGTTTTTTGTTTTTAACCATATCTGCAATCTGTGCAACAAAGCGTGCTTTGTTCACACCATAAGGGAGTTCTGTGATGATAATTCTTTGTCTGCCAGTGGAAGTTTCATCAATATCCGCTCTTCCACGCACCAAAATTCCGCCACGCCCAGTTTTGTAAGCATGTTTCACAGCTGTGCGTCCCATAATTATTCCACCTGTTGGATAGTCAGGGGCAGGAATGATTTTGATAAGTTCATCAATATCAATGTCAGGGTTATCTATGAGAGCCTGAACGCCATTTATGACTTCAGTCAGGTTGTGAGGTGGAATGTTTGTTGCCATTCCAACAGCGATTCCGTCTGCACCATTAACGAGCAAATTTGGAAATTTTGAAGGCAAAACTTTTGGTTGCATTAAAGTGTCATCAAAGTTTGGATAAAAGTCCACTGTTTCTTTTTCAATATCTTGAAGCATCAGCCCAGCAATTTTTGAGAGGCGGGCTTCTGTGTATCTCATTGCGGCAGCAGGATCACCATCTACAGAACCAAAATTTCCGTGTCCGTCAACAAGAGGATAGCGAATTGAAAAGTCCTGTGCAAGTCTGACAAGGGCATCATAGATTGAACTATCACCATGAGGGTGATATTTTCCCATAACTTCGCCGACAATACGTGCACTTTTCTTGTGTGGGCTGTTGTAGAAATTGTTAAGTTCGCCCATAGAATACAAAATTCTGCGGTGAACGGGTTTAAGTCCATCGCGAACATCTGGAATCGCACGACTAACATTGACAGCCATAGCATAGGAAATGAACGATTTTTTTAATTCGCCCACAACTTCGATTGGCTGGACTTTCTCATTTTCGAGAAGTTCTTTCAAATTTTGTCTGTTTAATTCGTCATCTTTCTTGCTCATATTTTTTTCCTTAAAAATTTATTTTTTTTAGTTTATTTTCTTATTTTTTGCTTTTTGGGGTTTTTAGTTTGTTTTTTAGGGTTTGTGGTTTATCATAATTTTCCTTGTCAAGTTGAATTTCAAGATTGGAATGTTTAACTCTTTCTTTTCCACGATTAACTTTGAAATTTTTCCATTTTTTTACATCTTCCCAACAATCCAAGATATATTCAATTTCTTCAATACAAAGTTTTACATCTGCAATTTCTTCACTTATGTGAGAAATCAATTCTTTTCTCTCTTCTTCTGTTGCATTTGTTCGTTTGCGAAGATATTTTCCAACTGCTTGTGCAAGTTCTCCCATTTCTTCAAACAGAAAAGTGTATTGAATATCTTCACCAAAAACATCTAGAAAATTTTTATAAACACTCTCATCTTCTTCCATAAGTTTGTTTTTCACTTTCAACCTCTCAAATTTTATTTTTCGTGATAGATTATCTCTTTTCCATGGGATTTTGCATATTCAATTTCGCTGCGACAACTTTCGCCAATATAACCACCTATATTCACAACATAAATGGCGTCTGAAAGGTCAATCTTTTTTCGATGAATTTCATCAAGAAGTTTGTGCTGCTTTTCGCTGACATTCCCAAGGTTGTAAATGCACTGAATCACGCACCAGCCTTTCTTCAGTTGTAAATCTGCCGCAACCTTCATCATTTCTTTTTGAAACTTCAAACTTCCACAAATTGTTACAACTTTCATCTTGCCCTCACACATCTAAGTCTGTTACCAAAGTGGCATTTTCTTCAATGAATTTTCGTCTGAGATCAACATCTTCACCCATAAGTTCTGTAAACACTCTGTCTGCCTCAATTGCATCTTCCATTGTTATTTTCAAAAGTATGCGGTTCTTTGGATTCATAGTTGTTTCCCAAAGTTGCTCTGGGTTCATTTCACCAAGTCCTTTATATCTTTGCAAAGTTGTTCCTTTTCTGCCATTTTCATCAAACCATTTGTTCAAGTCGTCGTCATTATAGAAGTAGAAATCTTCTTTGTTTCGAGAAACTTTATATAATGGTGGTTGTGCAGCATATACATGCCCATTTTCAATAAGTGGACGCATGAAACGGAAGAAAAATGTCAAAAGCAATATCCTGATGTGTGAACCATCAACATCGGCATCGCTCATACAGATGATTTTGTTGTATCTAAGTTTGCTTTCATCAAAATCGGCACCTGTTCCTGCTCCAAAAGCGGTTATCATTGCACGAATTTCTGCGTTTTCAAGTATTCGATTCAGTCGTGCCTTTTCAACATTCAAAATCTTTCCGCGAAGAGGTAAAATTGCTTGGAATCTTCTGTCACGTCCTTGTTTTGCAGAACCACCAGCCGAATCTCCTTCAACAATGTATATTTCACATAAACTGCTGTCACGTTCACTGCAATCGGCAAGTTTTCCTGGAAGAGTGCTGCTTTCAAGAGCACCCTTTCTTCTTGTCAACTCTCTGGCATTGCGGGCTGCATCGCGTGCTCGTTGAGCGGTGATTGATTTCATAATCAGTTCGCGTGCTTCATTTGGGTGTTCTTCCAAATAGTCCCCAAAAGCCTCTTGCATTGCCTTATAGACAATTGTTCTCATTTCACTGTTGCCAAGTTTGGTTTTTGTTTGTCCTTCAAATTGAGGCTCTCGCAATTTGACAGATATGACGGCGGTGATTCCTTCTCTGCAATCTTCACCAGAAAGTTTTTCACTTTCCTTCAACATTTTGTTTTTGATAGCGTAGTCGTTTATCACCTTTGTAAGTGCATTTTTAAAGCCCTCAAGGTGAGTTCCGCCTTCTTCGGTGTTTATGTTGTTGGCATAGGTGTTTATGATTTCATTGTAGGAGTCATTATATTGGAAGCAAACTTCAATCTCGTTGATAACATCACCTTTGTCGTTGTGGTTAAATTTGTTGAAATAGACAGGGTATGACAAAAGAGTCTGCTTGTTGTCGTTCAAGAAATTAACAAATTCGATGATTCCGCCTTTAAATTCAAATTTATCTTTTCTTTCTTGATTTGCTCTGCGATCCTCCAAGGTTATCACAAGCCCTTTATTCAAGAATGCAATTTCACGGAAGCGGTTTTTCAGGTTGTCATAAGAAAACTCTGTTGTTTCAAAAATCTCGTCATCTGGCCAAAATGTGACAGTTGTTCCAGTTCTGTCAGTGCTGCCAATCACTTTGAGGGGAGCAAGACTTCTTCCGCGAGCAAATTCAATAAAGTGGTGTTTTCCACCTTGATAAACATCAACAGTCAGTTTTGTTGAAAGGGCATTAACGCACGAAACACCAACACCATGCAATCCGCCAGAAATTTTGTAGCCTTCTCCGCCAAACTTTCCGCCAGCATGCAATTTTGTCAGAACAACTTCAACAGCACTTTTTCCCTCTTTTGCAATGATTCCTGTTGGGATTCCACGTCCATTGTCGCTGACAGAACAAGAGCCATCAGCATTTATCACAACATCAATCTGTGTGCAGTAGCCAGCAAGGGCTTCGTCAATAGAGTTGTCCACAACTTCTTGCACAAGGTGATGAAGTCCATGACTGTCGGTTGAGCCAATATACATTCCAGGGCGTTTGCGGACAGGTTCAAGCCCTTCCAAGACTTGAATTTCGCTTGCGTCATATTTTGTGCTTTTTGCGAGTTTTTCTCTTTCCTCGCTTTCTTCAGGGCTGTTTTCTGGGATAAAATCTCTTTCTTCAATCAAAGGTTTGTTGTCGTCTTGAATAGGAGATTGTTCATTAATATCAGGGGTGTTGTTCTCATCAAAATTTTCCATAAAAGCAATATTTCCTTTATTTATATAAATATACTATATTATATAATATAATGGGAAGAAAAAACAAGTGTTTTTTTCAAAAAAAAGAAAAAAAACAAGTATGGCAAACTTGGAGTAGAGATTCCTATGCCAAATTGCAAAAAAGCATATCCTTTAAACAATAATCACACGTTTTTTACTATTTTATAATATATTAGATTAGTATGAATGGCTGTGAGAAATTTACAGACTAATTGTCTTAAAAACCTGCAGATTATTCTCAAATTTAATATTGAAAAAGTTTTTTTGCAAAAATTGATAAAAAACACTAAGTTTTCATTTGAAAGCTTAGCATTTTTTTGTTATGTGGTTACTGGAGTTAGTATTTAAAACACTCCCGACAATAAGGTTATAACTTTGATATAAAACAAAATAAAAAACCTAAATCAAACATTTGGTTCAATTTAGGTTTAATTTGGTTGCGAGGGCAGGATTTGAACCTGCGACCTCCGGGTTATGAGCCCAGCGAGCTTCCGAGCTGCTCTACCTCGCGATATGCTGATATTCTACAATAATTATATGCTTTTTGTCAAGAGATTTTTCAAAGATTTTTGTTCTTATATAAAATTTTAATAAAATTAAATATAAAAATAACATAATTAAAATTGAGTTTTTAACTTCCTTAAGCGAAAATTACTTTTTTTCTATTTGTTTTTATGGTATTATTTTTGTAAAAGAAAACAAGGAGTAAAAAAATGAGAAAAGTTGTTTTGATAACTGGAGGGGGAAAGGGCATTGGCAAGGCGACAGTTTTGGAGTTTGCAAAGCATGGATATGATGTGGTTTTAAATTATTTCAAAAGTGAGAAACCTGCTCAAAAACTTGCAAAAGAAGTCAAAGATAAGTTTGGTGTTGATGTTATGACTTTTAAGGCAGATGTTTCTGATGAAAAACAAGTGAATGCAATGATTTCGGCGACAATCAAAAAGTTTGGAAGAATTGACAGTGTTGTCAACAATGCAGGAATTGTTTTTGATAGAGATTTTGACAAAATCACTGTTGAAGAGTTTAAGCGAGTTTTGGAAGTGAATTTGATTGGAGCATTTATTGTTTCAAGAGAATCTGCAAAATTTATGAAAAAAGGGACAAGCATTGTCAATGTTTCGTCAACGAACGGAACAAAAACAATTTCTCCTGAATGTTTGGATTATAACGCATCAAAGGTTGGGCTTCAAAGTTTAACACGAGATTTGGCATTTCACTTTAAACCAAATATTCGTGTCAATGCAGTGGCGATTGGCTGGGCGAATACTGATATGAACAAAGATTTACCAAAGGAATATGTTGCTGAAGAAAACGCAAAAATTTGGCTTGGAAGATTTGCAAAACCAGAACAGGTGGCATCTGCGATTTATTTTCTTTGTGATGACTCATCAAGTTATGTCAATGGCGAAGTGTTGACAATTGATGGGGGATATTGTTGATGAAAATAAGGCAAAACAAATTTTGTCAATTTTAAAGTATAAAATTAAATAAAAAAATGTCACTTATCAGAAGATAAGTGGCAAGAAAATCAAAATCATTGAAAGTCCATACAGAAGATGATTGTATTTATTTGGACGATATATTTCAAGCAAAATATGTGCTGAATAAGTGAGCATTGCAAGTGCAAAGAAAGATGTTGTCAAATCAAATTGTAAAGAAACAGAAGAAAAGACTGATGCAATCAACAATCCTACGCTTAAAAGCAAGAGTTTTTCAAGAAATTTCCAGACATCTGAAATTTCTTCTTTTTTGATGATAAAATCCAAAAAGATAAGTGCAATTCCAAGGAATAAACCAACAAAGAATATTGCAAAATTTTCTCTTCCTAAATAAAGCGAACAGAATGTCAAACAAAATGCAGAGGCGATGTAAATTCCGCTTTTTAAGAAAGTTTGCAAAGTTGCTTTTTTGTTTTGAATTTTTTTTGCCAACATTTCGTCATTGTTTATTCCTGCTTGTTGTTCAGGTTGTTGATTTGGAGCAATTTGCTTATCATCTTTTGATGATGTTTTTATAAGCAATGTAAAGAAAAGTGGGAGAATGGAAATTATTGCTAAAATGGAAAAACCGTTAAACTGATTTTGGACTGCACAGCAACTAAAACCAAAACAAATGAGTGCAACAAAATATAGTGTTTTGAGAAGTAAGAAAAATGGGCTTTCTTTTTTCAAAAAACACAGAGAAATGCCAACGATTATTGTTGCAACCAACATCAAAACAACAACTGCGATTAACATAGAATAATTATAACCAATTTTATTAAGTTTGTCCAACAAAATTAATGATTAAAATATTAAAATTCTATGATTTATAACCATTTGGATTATTTTTTTTGCCAATTCCAAGAATCTCGACACATGTCATCAATGTCATATTCTGCTTTCCAGCCAAGTTCTTTTTCAGCTTTGTCAACATTTGAATAACAAATTGCAATGTCAAAATTTCTCTATTTTTTACAATTTTTATTTCTTTTCTGGAGTTTTAAAGCCGTCTTTAAGAGAAATTGTGCTGTTAAACACAAGATTTTCATCAGTGCTATCTTTGTCAACACAATAGTAGCCTTTACGCATAAATTGGAATTTATCTTCAATCTTTGCAGTTTTTAAGAAATTTTCTGCAAGAGCAGTGCTTTCTGTTCGAGAGTTTGGCTCAAGCATATCTTCGATTTTAACGCCATCAGCAAGCGATTTTGCAGGGAATTTATATTCTTCTTTAATAAGGTTTTTAAATTCACGAATTGTAATTTTGAAACAATTATCCGCAGAAACAAAATGAATTGTTCCTTTACATTTGATTCCTGAATTGTCATTTCCACTTTTGGTGTTTGGTATATATTCACATTCCAAATGGTCAATATTTCCGTCTTTGTCTTTGACAACTTTGTTGCATTTGATGATGTATGCACCTTTTAAACGAACAATTCCGCCTTCAACAAGACGGTTATATTTTGGAGGTGGATTTTCACTGAAATCTTCCTTCTCAATGAAAATTTCTCTGCCAAATAGTGCCTTGTGTTTTCCTGCGTTTTCATCGTTTGGATTATTTTCAATCTCAATCTCTTCACTCTTTCCATTAAAGTTTGTGATGACAACTCTAAGTGGGTCAAGAACAACCATTGCTCGTGTTGCAATTTTATTTAAATCTTCACGGACATAATGCTCCAGAGCAGAATATGGAACACTGACTTCAATCACACTTCCCCAACCAACAGACTTAACAAAATCCTTGATTGCTTTTGGTGTGTAGCCTCGACGTCTTAATGCAACCAATGTTACAAAGCGGGGGTCATCCCAACCAGAAACATATCCGCCTTTGACAAGTTGTTTTAAATATCTTTTTCCAGTCAAAACATTTTCAATAACCACACGAGAAAACTCCCTTTGTTTTGGTGCAAAAGGTTTTTTCCAACCATTTTCAATAAACCATTCATAGATTGGACGATGGTCTTGAAAGCCTTTATCACAAAGACTGTAAGTCACACCTTCCAAAGCATCTTCCATTGGGTGTGCAAAGTCATAGGCTGGATAGATGCACCACTTGTTGCCAAGTTTATAGTGTTCAGCACGTAAAACTCGATACATCACAGGGTCACGCATGTTCATATTAGGGTGGGACATATCAATTTTTGCACGCAAAGTTGCTTTTCCATCTTCAAATTTACCATCACGCATAGCTCTGAATAGTCGCAAATTTTCTTCTGGGGTGCGATTACGATAAGGACTTTCTTTTCCTGGTTCAGTCAAACTTCCTCTTGTTGCAGAAACCTCTTCTGCGGAAAGTTCACATACATAAGCTTTTCCGTCCATAATCATTTGTTCTGCGATTTTATAAATATCGTCAAAATATGCTTCGGAGGCATAAATCATCTTTTCAGGTGTAAATCCAAGCCAGGCAAGGTCTTGGAGATAACTTTCAGCGAATTCACCCTCTTCTTTGAGTGGGTTTGTGTCGTCCATTCGCAAATATGTTTTTCCGCCAAATTTTTGTGCGGTTTCAAAATTTATTGTCCATGCTTTTGCATGCCCGATATAAAAATATCCACTTGGTTCAGGCGGACAACGAGTGACAACTTCCTTTGTTCTGCCTGCTTTAAAGTCAGCAATAATTTCTTCTTCAAGTTCGTTTTCTGGAACTATTGAGTCTAAATCAATACCATTTTTCAGTTTCATTTTACTTCTCCTACTAATTATTTTTATTATAAATATCAATATAAACATTGTCAAGAAATTGAAAAAAATAAAACTGAGAAAAGATTAATTTTTGCACGATATTGACAAATCATAAAGGAATTGTTTATAATTGTTATGACAATATCTAGGAGAAAAATATGGATTCAAAAAGCGTAGAAAAAGAACTTGAAGAAAAAGTGTTGAACATGAGAATTGAAGAACTGAAATTTAAAAGTGAAAAAGATGACAGAAAATTGAATGGGCATCAATATCAATTGGAAATAAAAAGGGCATATCTTTTTCTGCAACCATTTTATCTTGAAAATTTGATTTCTGTTGCATCAAAAGCATATAAAACTCATTATGAAAACAGAAATTGGAAATTCGATGAAAAAAAATTTGAAAAATTTATTAAAGACTTTTCAACAAGAAAAATTGGAGGAACTTATTTCACATCTCCCGCAGTTGCAAAATATGTTAGAGAAATTCCAGTGAGAGTCAAAGATTTGTTTGAGTTTGGAATAGACAAAATTTTTGATGCAAAAGGCGTTGGAAATTATAAAAAGAATTTGTTTATAAAAGCTTTGCAGGAAGAGGGACTAAATTTTGAAGAAACAAAGAAAAAATTTTCACAAAAAAAAGAATCTCTTAAAATGCAAGAATTTGACAATTTAACTTTAAAGGAAGAATTAAACAACAAGGGTGTTGAAATTTTAATAGATATTCCAGCAAAGGCATTTAAAAAGGGGTGTAGGACAGCGGAAGAAATTAAATCTGCTTTTGAAAATTATTATTCCAATTTGAAAGAACAGTTGCGAAATGATATTTTTCATTTGGACAAACCGACTATAGAAAGAAGGATTAAATTTATTGAAAACCAAATCGGACTTTACGCCAGCATTGTTGATGGAAAAATAAAAGAACTTCAAGAACAACGAAAGTCATCTGCTGTTCTTGCTCAAACTTTTGAAGAATTTGACAATGCCGTTGCAACGGCTAATAAAAAATTTCATCATGATTCTTTTGCTCCAAAACAAAAACAACACCTAAATCCAAGAGAAAAAGAAATCAGATAAGTTGTTCATAAAAAATTTTATAAAATTGAAAAATTGTTAAAAATTGCGAAAAAATATAAAAAAACGTAAAAAAATACGTTTTTTTTATTATTTTTAAGAAAAATTTTGTTTTTTTATTTTTATTTGATTTTCTTTAAAAGAAAAATTATTTCATTTTTGCACGCAATTTGCTTTTTATTCGTGTTAAAGAATTGTCAATTGATTTTTGTGATAAACCTAAACTTTGAGATATTTCTTTATAAGAAAAACCTTGTAGATAAGAAATTAAAACTTTGATTTCTTGTTCGTTAAGGGTGCTTTTAATTGTGTCTTTTAATTTTTCAAAATTTTCTTTGTCAATCACTTTTTCTGCTGGAGTAGTGTCAAAAACAAGTTCTATTGGAAGATAGTCCAGACTTTCGTTTGCGTTTGAAACAAAACTTTGAAAAGAAACCGCTGTTGAAAGTGGTTTGTTTCGATTTGTGTTTGCACGGCGTATCGCGGTTTGAATTTGATGCTTAATGCAAAGGACAGCAAATGTTTTAAAAGTTGTTTCTTTATGAGAAGAATATCCTTTAACTGCCTTATAAAGCCCAATCATTCCTTCTTGCACAATGTCTTCAATATCTCCACCAACAAGAAAATATCCGCGACTTATTTTCACAACTAAGTCTTTGTAACGTGAAAATAATTCGTTTTCAGCATTGTCATCACCTTTTCTTATTTTTTCAACCAATTCTTCATCTGTTGGCATTATATGATTCCTTTTTAAATTTCACAATTTCTTTTGATT
This sequence comes from uncultured Clostridia bacterium, assembly GCA_947591785.1. Taxonomy (GTDB): domain Bacteria; phylum Bacillota; class Clostridia; order Christensenellales; family UBA1242; genus Caccovivens. Next base: position 42,371 of record CANQDK010000001.1, read on the forward strand.
TATTGAGAATGATTATTTATTGTTTTCTCGTTTGTTAAAAACAATTACATATTTTACATTCTTGATTATTAAAAATGCTTATTTATTATCTGCTTTGTTGGTTATTGAAAAACAATTATTTGTTTTTACTTTCTCTTTGTCGTAAAATTTCATATATAACGATGCCTGCACTTACACTTGCGTTTAGCGAATTAACAGAACCTTTCAGTGGCAAAGTTATGACATCATCGCAGTAAGCCCTAAGACTTTGCTTGATTCCATTCCCTTCACTTCCAACAACAACAGCAACAGGCCCTGTCAAATTTTGAGAATAAATTTCTTTTCCACCAAGTTCACAGGCGTAAATCCAAAGGCCATTTTCTTTAAGTTCGTCAATTGCTGTTTTTAAATTTGTAACTCGTGCAATTTTCATATTTGAAATTGCTCCGACTGATGTTCTCACAACAGTTTCATTCACCTGGCAAGCACGCATTTTTGGAATAATGATTCCATCAACACCTGCACACTCGCATGTCCTGATGATAGCACCAAGATTGTGTGGATCTTCAATTCCGTCAAGCAAAACGATAAAAGCATTTTCATTTTTCGGATTTGCGAGAATGTCCTGAACAGAAGAATATTCAAAATCGACTGTTTCTGCAATATACCCTTGATGGTGTCCTGTTATGCTTTTTTCATCAAGTATTTTCTTTGGAAGAAATTCAATTTTAAGCTGGTTTTTATGTGCTAAATTTATGACATCATCTTTACGTGATGCAAAATTTTTATCTATCAAAATTTTGTTTATTGTTGTTTCATTCTTTATTGCTTCAAGAACTTGATTTTTTCCTTCAATTTGCATTTTTTTGTCCTTTTTTTATAATTTTTTGCATTTTTTTTGTGATTTTTAGCAATTTTTTATGATTTTTATGACTATTTTCAATAATTTTAATTTTTAATTATTTTGTGTTTGTTCAATTATTTTAATTGATTTTTCTAAAATTTCTTCAAGTCGTTTTTCTTTTCTGTTTAGATATAAAAATCCAATAAGTGCTTCAAAAGCAGTTGCTTTTTTGTATGTTTCTTCATCAAAATTCTTAGAAGAATGTTTATTGTGGGCATTTCGTGCTTTCTTCACTATTTTTTGTTCAGTTTCATGTAATTCATCTTGCAGAAAATCTAAAGCGGTTGCTTGTGAATTTGCGTTGCAAAATTTTTTTGCACGAAGGTGATATGTGTTTAATTTTTCTTTTTGTCCGTTTAAAACATAAAGTCGGACAAAACTGGTATGTAATGAATCTCCTAAAAATGCCAATGCAAGAGGGGACAGTTCCTCAATTTTTTCTTTCATAAATCTTCCCTTCTTTTTTTTGTTAGTTATTGAATTTGAAAAGAACAACATCGCCATCTTGAATAACATAATCCTTTCCTTCAATTCTCACTTTTCCCTTTTCTTTTGCTTTCAAAAAACTTCCTGATTCAACAAGGTCATCATACGACACAATTTCTGCTTTAATAAATCCTTTTTCAAAATCGCTGTGAATTTTTCCTGCTGCTTGAGGTGCTTTTGTGCCTTTGCTTATTGTCCATGCACGAACTTCTTTCTCTCCTGCAGTGAGATAACTCATAAGCCCCAAAAGGTCATAACTTGCAACAACCAATTTTTCAAGTCCACTTGTTTTTATGCCAAGTTCTTCTTTAAAAAGTTCTCTCTCTTCTTTTTCAAGCCCAACAATTTCTTCTTCAACCTTTGCACACAACACAACAACCTTTGCTTTTTCTTTTTCGGCAATTTCTTTAACTGCAAGAACATAAGAATTGTCAGGTTTTGTTATGTCACTTTCGGCAATATTTGCAACATAAATAACAGGTTTTGCTGTCAAAAGAGAAAAATTTTTAAGAAGTTTTTGTTCTTCTTCACTAAATTGTAAGGTGCGGATTTGTCCTCCAACTTCCAGAGTTTCTTTTATGCGTTTCATCATATCAACGGCAGTTACAAGTGTTTTTTCTTTGTTCTGTCTTGCAACTTTTTCGTTTTTATCTAAAAATTTTGTCACTTGTTCAAGGTCAGCAAGAGCGAGTTCTGTTTCAATAACTTCAATATCTCGTTTTGGATTAATGCTTCCGCTCACATGAATAATTTTTTCGTTATCAAAACATCGAACAACATGAACAATAGCATCAACTTCACGAATATGACTCAAAAATTTGTTTCCAAGCCCTTCGCCGTGACTTGCTCCAGCAACAAGCCCTGCAATATCGACAAATTCAATGCTTGCAGGGGTGATTTTTTGCGTTGAATACATCTTTCCAAGCACATCAAGACGTATGTCTGGAACATCGACAACACCAACATTTGGTTCAATAGTGCAGAAGGGGTAGTTAGCACTCTCTGCACCAGCCTCAGTTATTGCATTAAAAAGTGAACTTTTTCCAACATTTGGAAGTCCAACAACACCAATTTTCATTTTGATAACTCCGTATAGTTCATTTATTTTTTATAAAACAGAAAAGAAAAGGGTGTTCCCCTTTCTTATTCTATTTTGACCTTCCATCATTAGATTTTTGAGAAGAAGGGTTTGATTTGTTTTGTGTGTTTTGAGAATCATTATTTCTTTCTTTGTTTTGCTTTTCAACTTTTGCTTTTTTCTCTCGTTTAATTCTCTCAAGTTGTTTATTTTTTTCTTTCTTAATTTCGTTTTTCTTTTCTTCTTTTTCTCTTTCAAATTTTTGTTTTGCAGATTCTTCTTGCAATTTTTTAAGAGATTCAAGATCTTGTTTTTGAACAATTTGTTGAAGATTTGCTCGTTTATTTTTCTCTTCTAACTCTTTATTTTGTTTTCTTGCGAAATTTATTTGAGCTCTATAATTTTCAGCCTGTTCTTTGGTGAGAGTTGGGTTTTCTTTTAAAGCATTTTCCAATTGTTTTATATAGATTTTGTTTGCATCAATAACGCTTTTGTTTTGTGCTTTAACAAGTCCTTTTTTTGCTCTTACATAAGATGGTTTGTTATCAAATTTTTCAAGTTCGCTATTTCTTTTTTCTTCATCAGAAGCATATTTAAATTTAATGGCATCTCGTTTGTTATTGTAGCCATTTAGCCTTGTAGTATAACTTGCTATTTTATTATTGCTTTTTATTGCTGTCTTATTTGCAGTTTTTTGAAGTTTTACTTCTTTTCTTTCACCTTTTGTCATGTCAATCATATTAAGGAATTTCTTTATCTGATTAAGCGGTTGAATAACTTGATATGTGAATGCTGTTCCAGTCAGTGCAAAAAATGCTAAGTATGCAAAAGGAACAAACATTGAAACCAGAAGTGCTACTGCACCTAATACAAGCAGCCCTTTAAATAATTTTTCATTTGGTGCCAATATTTCATATTTATGGTTTCCTATCTTCTTTTCTAATGGCGGAGCATCTTTTTTTTCTTTCTCTTCTTCTTCCTCTTCTTCCTCTTCGTCCTCATCTTCTTCGCCACCGCCACCATCATGGTGGTAATAGTGATGATAGTGATGGTGGTGATGATGATGGTCTCCATCTTGTTCTTTTTCTGTTACTTTGATTTCTCTTTCAAGTTGAGCTGCTTTATCCAAAGAAACAAGAGTTTCAACTTTTTCATGTGATATTTCATGAACATTATATTGGTTTTCACCAATTGCTTTTTGTTTAGGAGCGGGAGCTTTATTTTTTTCTGCCAAAACATCTGCCTGTTTATATTCATGTTGAAGATAAGTTGTTAGATTTGCAATGTTTTGTGCGTTAGTCTCAAAATTTACATCAAGAAGAAGGTCAACATTGCCAGAAGAATTTTTTAATCCAATACATAGAGCTTGTCTTTCGCCAGTTTCCTGCAAAGCAAGGCTTCTTATTTCGTAAAATTTTGGGGCACGTATGGAATCATTTCGTGTTTGCACATAAAAATATCGCTTTCCATCTCGCTCTAAAATGCTTGCATATTGAGGTTCTGTTTCTCCCTTTAAAATTATTGGAAAAGATGACAAAACAGTTTCGTTTGCAATTTCAACTCTTAATGGCTTATTAATGTTTTCTGCAGATTTTTCATTTGCATTTCTTCTTTCCAATTGTATACTTTCAATCATTAATGTGGAATATATTGGTTCTTGTTCATGAGTCAATATACAATCATGTTCGTGTTCTTTGCTGAAAAATCTTTGATTTACAATGACATCACGAGGAATAATTGAGAGAGTTTGGGCTCTATTTCCCTTATTATCAAGCAATTGTGATTGAATCGCAGAAACTATTAATGAAAAGTTTTTATTTTCTGCATGAACATCGGCAACTTCAAGTTGTGTATTCTTGGTTATGCCTGCACGAGAAATTGTGCAATGATAAAATCCGTCTTCAGAAAGACTTAATGCTCCAAAGTCAATCTTTGGATTATCTTTTTTTAAAGAATCAACAAAAGAAGATGTCATTGAAAGTTGAAGCCCATTTTTACTATCATCGATTGAAACAATTCTTGAACCGTTTTCACGTATTTCAATCAATGGGGTATTCTCTCTTGATGTTACACCAAGCATTTGGTATCTGTCTTCAACATTTTCTTGTTTAAGTTTTATATGTGTGAAAATTAAATCAGTTTTGTCAGTTTTTTCAAATTGAAAATCTACACCGTTTCTTGAGCTGGAGCGTTTCAAAGTTTCTGTGATAATTTTTTCTTTTTTTGAAGGTTCATCTATATCTTCATCATAATCGTAATGTATTTCCTCTACATCTTCCTTATATTCAAAAGGGGTTCTTATAGGGGGAGGGCTTTCAATTTTTTCATTTTCACGAGGTGGAACTTGTGGTGGAGTTGAATTATCAAAAGATGGATTTGAATTTGTTGTTTGTGGTTCAGGCTCTTGTTGTGTCATTTGTTCTTGTGGTTCCAATTTTTCCGCTTCCTCTCTTGCTGCACCAAGCGATATTTGATTGTTGATATAGCTTTGCACTAACTGAACTCTTGGTTGAAAATATGTTGAATTTGAAGAACTTGTCAACTGACCATTGCTTTCAATTCTTGCTTGTCCGCTTTCATGCATAAAAAAGCGAACTTTTGCTTCGTCGTCATTTGCGATTCTTTGTTGGTTCTTAAAGTTTTCAAATTTTGTGTTAAATATTTTTGAATAACCCTCGATAAGATTATTTTGCTCAGCATTTTTTTTATCTTTATGTTTAAATGATTTTATGGCATCTTTCACATTCTTTTCAAGTCTTTTTTGTTCGGCTTTTGAAAGAGGAACAGTTTCATTTTCTTGTGATGGTGCAGCTTTGCCTATGCTTTTTGCAAGATTTCTTGCATCTGCATAGTCATATTTTCCATTAATAGCATAGTCATTCACAAGATTAATTTTGTCTAAATAGTTAGAAACAGAGTGTCCTTTGACAATCGTTCCGTTCTCAAAGCGTGCTTCACCACTTTCATGAAGGAAAAAAGCAACTTTTGCAATATCATCATCTTTGAAATGGTGTTCTTTTTTAAATTCTTTGAAATCTTCACTAAAAATCTCTGCATATCCTCGTGTTAGTTTACTATTGTAAGATTCTGGAGAATTGTTAAATTGAAGAACTTGCTCCACAACCATTGACCTTATTTCAAAGTGTGATGAATTGTCGATTTCGCTGAGCATTCCATCTTTGTTAATATGTGCATCACCTTTTTCATGCATATAGAAACGAACCTTTGCTTCATCAACATCTTTTATTCTATTTTCCTTCATGAAACTCTCAAAGTCGCTTTGAAAAACTTGAGAATATGTTTCAATGAAGTTTGTGGTCCTTTTGTCTTTTTTCTCTTTAAATATTTCAAGCATAGCATTGACTCTTGCTTCAATCTCTTTTTCATTATATGCCATAAGGTTTCTCCTTTAACATTTGATATTTGATTATAACATAAATAAAGATTACATGTCAATTTTTGCCATAAAATAATTTAAAATGTTGCAAAATTCTTGATTTATGATATTTTTCTGTTTTTCATTCGTTAAAAAATAAAATTTGTAGCGAAAAACTTGTTTTTTTTCTTGTTTTTTGATATTATGGAAATAATTGCTTAGCACAAAAGGTGCTTTATTGATAAATTTTAATCAATTAAACAAATAAAAATAAGCGAAAATTAAATGGAGAGATTTTATGGGACTTTTTGGAAACGAAAACAAATCACAAGTAAAGAAATTGAAAAAAATTGCTGACAAAGTTGTTGCACTTGAAGACAAATATAAGGCAATGACTGACGAAGAACTTAAAAATTGCACTGAAGATTTTAAGAAAAGATATGCTTCTGGAGAGGGGCTTAATGATATGCTTCCTGAGGCGTATGCGGTTGTTCGTGAAGCAGCGGACAGAGTTTTGAATATGCGTCATTTTTATGTTCAAATTTTGGGCGGAATTGCACTTCACCAAGGGCGTATCGCAGAGATGGCAACTGGTGAAGGGAAAACATTGGTTGCAACCCTTCCTGCTTATCTTAATGCTATTTCAGGACTGGGTGTTCACGTTGTGACAGTGAATGAATATTTGGCAAAGCGTGATGCTGAGTGGATGGGAAAAGTCTATCGTTTTTTGGGTTTGACAGTTGGCGTTATTGTTTCAAACATGGAACCAAAAGAAAAGAAAAAGGCCTATAACTGTGACATAACCTACTGCACAAACAATGAGCTTGGCTTTGATTTCTTGCGTGACAATATGGCAATAATGAAGGAACAAAAAGTTCAACGTGGCCATAACTTTGCAATCGTGGACGAGGTTGACAGTATTTTGATTGATGAAGCAAGAACTCCACTCATCATTTCTGGGCGAGGAATGAAGTCAAGTGACAACTATCTGAAGGCACAAAAATTTGCGAAATCGTTGAAACCTGAGGATTGGGAAAAAGATGAAAAAACCAAACAAATCAACTTGACAGAAAGTGGTGTCAGCAAAGCAGAAAGATTTTATGGTACAGACAACTTGTCTGATATTGACAACTTGGAACTTAACCACTATATCAACAACGCTCTTAAAGCAAACTTTATTATGTTTGTAAACGAAAACTACATTGTCAAAGATGGGGAAGTTGTTATTGTTGATGAATTCACTGGCCGTCTTATGCCAGGGAGAAGATACAATGATGGTTTACATCAAGCAATCGAAGCAAAAGAAGGGGTTGAGATTAAAGATGAAAACAAAACTCTTGCAACAATCACTTTCCAAAACTATTTTAGAATTTACAACAAACTTTCAGGTATGACAGGAACTGCAAAAACCGAAGAAGGTGAATTCAGGGGGATATACAAACTTGATGTTGTGACAATCCCAACAAACAAACCAAATATTCGTATTGATGAGCCTGATATAGTTTTCACAACAGAAGCAGGCAAGATTAAAGCAATCGTTGAAGAAATTAAGCGAAGGCATGAAACTGGACAACCAATTTTGGTTGGAACGATTACCATTGAAAAGAGTGAACTTTTGTCAAAGGCTCTTAAAGAGAACAAAATTAAGCATGTTGTTTTGAATGCTAAAAATCATGAACAAGAATCTCAAATTGTTGCTCAAGCAGGACGAAAAGGGGCAGTCACTATTGCAACAAACATGGCAGGGCGTGGAACGGATATTTTGCTTGGCGGAAACCCAGAATTTATGGCAAAGAAACAAATGCAAGATGAAAATTTCACGGAAGAACAGATTTCTTATGCAACTGCATTCAACACTGTTGATGACAAAGATATGCAGAAAGCAAGAGAAAGATATCATGAACTCTACGAAAACTTCAAAAAGATAACAGATGCCGAAAAAGAAGAAGTAAAGAAAGTTGGTGGACTTCATATTGTTGGAACAGAAAGACATGAAAGTAGACGTATCGACAATCAGTTGAGAGGGCGTGCATCTCGTCAAGGTGACCCAGGTTCAAGTGTGTTTTTCTTGTCGCTTGAAGACGATTTGATTCGCAGATTTGGTGGTGACCGCTTGAAGAATATTGCAACATTTTTTAAACTTCAAGAAGGCACTCCAATTCAACTTAAAATTTTGTCAAAACAGATTGAAGGAGCTCAGAAGAAAATTGAAATTCAAAACTTTGCAATGAGAAAAACTGTGCTTCAATTTGATGATGTTATGAACGCACAAAGAGAGATAATTTATAAGGAACGTGACAGAGTTTTAAATGGAGATGGTGTTCATCAATATATTATGGGAATGTTTCCAAGTGTTATAAGCAAGTTCTGTGACCGTTGCGTTGATAATGAAAAACCATATTTTGAATGGGATTTTGAGAAGATAAATCAAGAACTTGAACGTGGACTTTTAGAGAAAGGCAAGAATCTTATCACTGAAGAGTTTTGTGAAAATTTTGATCGCGAAGATTTGGAGAATGCAATTCTCAAAATTGTAGAAGGAAGATATAATGAAAGAATGAATGAAGCAGGAAAATACGGAATTGATTTTGAAAAACTTGAAAATTTTGTGCTTTTGAAAGTTGTTGACAGCAACTGGATGAACCATATTGATGATATGCAAATCATGAAAAACGAAATCTTTGCACGTGGATTTGGAAATCAAGACCCTATTCTTGCATACAAAAAAGATGCGTATGAAATGTTTGACAATATGATTGAGAAGATTCGTGAAAGCACATGTATATTGCTTCTAAACACTTCTATTGAAATCAAAAGACCAGAGCCAACACAATCAACACAGCAGGTGCAATCGAAATATACAGAGGCAAAAGTATATGACCCAGCAGACGCAAAGAAAAGGCCAGAGGAAGTGAAAAAACAAACCACTGTTGTGAACACTCAAAAGAAGATTGGGCGTAATGACCCATGTCCATGCGGAAGCGGAAAGAAATATAAAAACTGTCATGGAAGCAATGCTGTGGAACAAGAATAAACAGAAAGAAGAAGGCGAAGTTATAAAAACTTAAAATTTATAAATATTTTCTAATATCAAATTCCTGTTTGTCCATTAGGCGAATAAGTTTTTTTGCGAGAGTTTTTGACTCGTCGCTTGCTTTTTCATACTGATTAAGATATTTGTTTAAAGATTTTACACCCATATTACAACCATCTGTCATTAAGTCAGCGATAGTTGCGTCTGTTTTTTTGAAAATAAGTTTTATGCTTGTTTTCATTTTTGACATAAATTTTGCGATAGAGTTTGGATTTTTTCCATCACTATTAAGATTGTTAAGCATTTTTTGAATTTCATCTTGTAGAAAATTGTAGTCGTTCTTGTAGTTTATGAGTTTATTCTTAAACTCTTCATTTTTCACATTATTGATAACTTCATCAATCGCTTCAATTCCCATTTTGATTCCTGCATCGCATTCTTTGAGCAAATTAATAGTATCTGACATAAACACCTCTTAGAAGTAGTTTTTTCAAATATTTGATTTATATACTTATAAACTAACTTTAAATGCGACATTTAGCATTTAATTTCTTTAAATTGTTTGACATTTTTATTTTTATTAAAGTAATATGAATGGATATGGGGGCGAAAATAATATGCAATCGTTAAAAGAATTGTATAAAATTGGAAATGGACCGTCCAGTTCGCATACTATGGGGCCAAAGAAAGCAACAGAAGTGTTTAGAGATAAGCATCGAGATGCAGACAAATTTAAAGTTATATTATATGGTTCATTGGCAAAGACTGGAAAAGGACACTTGACTGACTTTATTATCAAAAAAGCATTAGAAGGCTATCAAACAGAAATTAAGTTTGACACAAAGTTTAAATGCACAGTTCACCCCAACACTTTTGATATAATTGCATATAAAAACGATAAAGTTTTGGATATGTGGAGAGTATATTCAATTGGTGGAGGCTCTTTTAGAATTGAGGGTGAAAAAGAAACTTTAATAAAAGAAATTTACAAGCAAAAATCTTTTTTAGAAATCAGAGAATATTGCAAAAAAAACAATTTGGATTTATATGATTATGTTTGCAAATTTGAAGGAAAGAAAGAAATTTCTGAGTTCCTTTCTCAAATATGGGAAGTTATGCAACAATCAATTTTGAATGGCTTGAATGCTAAAGGAGTTATTCCTGGGAAATTAAAACTTAAAAGAAAAGCAAGAGAAGTTTTTGAAAATAAAACTGAACACGACATCGAGGACAAAACTAAAATTAGACTTTTAAGCAGTTACGCCTATGCAGTTGGAGAAGAAAATGCTTGTGGCGGAGTTATTGTGACTGCACCAACATGTGGGGCTTGCGGTGTTTTACCTGCTGTGCTTTACTATATGAAACAAAAGTATAACATTCCTGATGAAAAAATTATTAAAGCACTTGCTGTTGCTGGGGTTATTGGAAATGTTGTTAAGTCTAATGCATCTATTAGTGGTGCTGAATGTGGGTGTCAAGCAGAGATTGGAACTGCTTGCTCAATGGCAGCAGGAGCAGTTGCCTATCTTCTCAATCTTGATATGGAAAGAATTGATAATTCTGCGGAAGTTGCAATGGAACATCACCTTGGACTGACTTGTGATCCAGTGTATGGCTATGTTCAAATTCCTTGTATTGAAAGAAATGCTGTTGCTGCAGTTCGTGCTGTCGATTCAGCAATTCTTTCTTCAATGTTGAAAGAGGATTCTTTGGTGACATTTGATATGGTTGTCGATACAATGTATGAAACTGGAAAAGATTTATCAACGCACTATAGAGAAACAAGCGAAGGTGGATTGGCTAAAAAATATTGCAATAACAAATTTTTTTGTGACTAGTTTATGTGATTTAATTTACGTGATTATTACGTGATTATTATGTGGTTAGTTTATGCGATTAATTTGTGAATTTTAATTGGCGAAGTTGTTGGTGACAAAGCCTCAGAGTTTTATTATAATATTTTTGATGAAATTGAAATAAAAATAATTATAAAAATTTATATACCAATTTTATTAAATGTTGAGTGTGATTTTGAAATAAACGCTTGACATTTTTTTTATTTTATGTTATATTTGCTCAGCAGTAAAAATTACTGTCCTTGCTCTTGAAAAAAGAGCCAAAAGTCCAAAAGGAGGTAAAAAGATGAACAAGTATGAACTTATGTTTATCGTTGCAAGCGATGTTGCCGAAGAAAAACGTGAAGAACTTATTGCAAAACAAAAAGCGTATGTTGAAGCACATAAAGGTAATGTTGAAGGCATCGAAAGAATTGGCATGAAAAAACTTGCTTATCCAATCAACTTCAAAAATGAAGGTTTTTATGTTTTAATGAACATTGAACTTCCTTCTCAAGAAGTTGATGCAATGAGCAAACTCATGAACATCACTGATGGTATTGTTCGCCATATTTTTGTCAAAAAAATTGTTAAATAAGGGAGAAAGGTAAATGAATAAAGTTGTTTTAATTGGAAATTTGACAAGAGACCCAGAACTTCAAACCACAAATAGTGGTGTGTCAGTTTGTCGTTTTAGTTTGGCAGTTACAAGAAGATTTGCAAATTCTGACGGAGAAAGAGAAGCTGATTTTATTAATATTGTTGTTTGGAGAAACCAAGCAGAAAATTGCCATAAATATTTGAAAAAAGGCTCAAAGTGTGCTGTTATTGGCAGAATTCAAACATCAAGCTATGATGCTCCAGATGGTTCAAAACGTTACACAACAGATGTTATTGCAGATGAAGTTGAATTTATCAACAACAACCGTAACGGAGGAGATGGAGATGGTATGACATATTCAAATGCAGAACCAACATCTTCCCAAAGCAAACCAAAACAGACTGCAGAACTTGAAGAAATTGATGATGAAAGTTTACCTTTCTAAAAAGGTTTGAAAAATAAAAGTCGAGAGTTTTTTAAGAATTTATAAAATTCAAAGATGTAAACAAAAAAATAAAAAGGAATAATAAAATGACAGAAGTCGAAGAAAAAATTGAGAAAAAAGCTGTTGAAAAGACAGAAAAAATTGAAAAAACGGAAAAAGTTGAAAGAGAAGACAGACCATCAAAAAAATTCCGTAAACCAGCAAAAAAGAAAGTTTGTGCTTTCTGTGTTGCAGGTGAAAAAACAATTGATTACAAAGATGTTGCTAAAATCAAAAAATATATCACAGAAAATGGAAAGATTTTGCCAAGACGTCAGACAGGAGTTTGCTCTTATCATCAAAGAGAATTGTCAAACGCTATCAAAAGAGCAAGAAATATGGCTCTTCTTCCATATATTGGTGAATAATATAAAAGGAGAAAGAAAATGAAAGAAAACATTCATCCAAACTATCATGAAGTGACTGTTGTTTGTGCATGTGGAAACACTTTCAAATCTGGCTCTTGTGCAAAGGGAGACACAATAAAGATTGATATTTGCAACAAATGCCACCCATTCTACACAGGCAAAAAGAAAGTTGTTGACAGCAGTGGAACAGTTGAAAACTTTAAGAAAAAATATGGACTTCAATAAAAGAAAAATAATTATAAAAATGGTTATGATTCTTAATTGGTTCAAATTTAATAAAAAAATCGTGTATTTCACGATTTTTTTATTTATTAAAAATTAAATATCAATTATAAAACAATTATTTTCCAATATAATCCCTTCCAGAACCAACCTTAACAGTCGAATTTATTTCAGAAGCGGTTTCCATAAATTTGCAACAAGCATTATCAATTTTATTTATAGATTCTTTTGGCAATTTTTTAGATTTGTTGAGAATGCTAGTTTTACTGAGTACGCTGTCCAACACTAAGTCACAATTTTCTTGTGTAAAGAATTTTTTTGGCAAAGTTTTGAGGGCATCAACAAAAGATTCGTTTTCATTATAGAGAATATTTGAATAAATTTTTCTGCTGATTGCTTCAATAAATGCACCTGTAATGTCTTGTTCTGTGACCATTTGTCCTTGTTTCTTATTAAAATTTGCAAAAAGCATGGCATCAGATGTTCCGTCTATTTTGATTCCACTATAAAATGTGTAACTAACCATGTCGCCTTTGTTTGCTTTATCATAAATAAAATTTGACCATAAGCCATCTGCCCAAACTTTATAAGTTTCGTTTCCAATTTGCATGTTTTTGTTCTCCTTTTTTTTTAATACTATTTTTATTTTAATTTTAACATAAAATTCTCAAACTGTCAAGAATTTACTTTAAAAACTTATTTTTATAATTATAATAAACAAAAATGTTTGAAAAATAATAAAATGTTCAAAATTGTTTATATGGAAAAGATTATATTTCCAATATCAAATGGAATTGTTCTACAAAGTGAAAATAAAAAAGTTGTTGCAACAGTTTCTGGTGATGGAAATAAAAAACTTGTCAGTTTTAAAGATAAAAATAAGGTGATATTTTTTAATTTTCCTTTTTTGCGAGGAATACAATATTTTTTCTGCGGATTATTTGCATTGTTAAAAAGTTTATTCTTTTCTTATGCCATAAATGACAAAAATTGCTTTGATAAAAATTCTAAAAATATTGAGCAAACAAAATCTAAAAAGAAAAATAAATTAAAACAAAAAAAGTTAAAAATTAATGAAAAAATGCAAAAAATTATTAAAAAAAATGCAAAAAACAGCATTTTTAATATTTTTTTTATATTTTTAGGAATTTTATTTGCAGCAATTTTTATAGGTTTTATTCCAGGAAAAATTGCATATTTAATTGTAGATTTTAGAGGAAAAACGATTTTAAGAAATTTCATTGTTATGCTTTTTAAAGAAATATTTTTTATAATTTTTATTTTGTTTTTAAGGATTTTTCCTTCTTTTTGCGAATTTCTACGATTTAATCGTGCAGGTGATATAGTGTTGTTTTTAGGAGAAAAATTAAAAAAACAAAAATGTCCCGCAAGAGCAACTAATTTCCTGAATTTTTTTGTTTTTGTTTTTATTTTAGATTTTGCTATGGTATCATTGATAGGAGCAAGTTTTGGTTTCGTGTTAAATCTTCTTTTACATTTTGCCATTTTTGTTTTCTGCGTAAGTTTTGGCTATGAAATATTATTGCTTTTAGATAGGTTTAATTTAACACGAAATCTTGCTTATATAACAGCAATTTTGGTTTATGAAAAGCCATCAACAACTCATTTAGAAACTGCTTACATTGGGTGGACAGAAATAAATTTGTTGTTGACTCAAAAGGATAGGGAATTTATGGATAATTCAAATAGAGCTTTTAGTGTGGTTTATAGTGAAGTTCGTGAACGCTTATTGTCAGCAGGAGTGAGTGACAAAAGTGAAACGGATTGGCTTATTGCAACAATTTTGGGAAAGAACAGAGCTGAAATCAAACTTGTTTCGTCCGTTACAGAAAAACAGTATCAGGACATTATGAAGGCAACAGCAAGACGAGCTAAAGGTGAAAGTTTGGACAATATTTTTGGATATACGGAATTCTATGGATTAAGATTTGATGTAAACAAAAAAGTCTTGACTCCAAGAATGGAAACCGAAATTTTAGTTGAAAATGTGCTAAAAATTGCAAAAACTTATAAAAAACCTGAGATTTTAGATATTGGCACAGGCTCTGGAGCAATTGCTATTGCTGTTGCAAAAAATTGCAATGCTTCTGTGACGGCTGTTGATATAAGTAAATCTGCACTTACAACAGCTCAGCAAAATGCGAAAAAAAATGATGTAAAAATTGAGTTTTTACATTCAAATTTGTTTGAGGGCTTGAAAAGAAAACGAAAGTTTGATATAATTGTCTCAAATCCACCTTATATCAGAAGTGATGAAATAAAAAATTTAGATAAAAATGTTCGTGAATGCGATCCACTTCTGGCTTTAGATGGAGGTGAAGATGGGCTTGATTATTACAGACAAATTATTCCAGCATCTCTTAAAAGATTGACTAATGGCGGTTTTTTGATGTTTGAAATTGGCAAAGGGCAAGGAGCGGCTGTTAGAAAAATTATGCGAGAAAATGGTTTTGAAGAAATTAAAACCGTGAAAGATTATAATAAAATTGAAAGAATTGTTTTTGGAAAATTTACAAAATAAAAATTATTTATAGAGTGGTGTAATGTGGAAAATATTGGGAAAATTTATTTACAAAAAACAGAAAAGTCTAAACAGAGATTTGACGAATTAACAAATCTTATTTCAAAACCAGAAATTTTGGCTGATAATCGTGAGTGGAAAAAACTTGTGAAAGAAAGAAATTCTTTGGAAGCACTTGCTGATGCACACTCAGCTCTTGAGAAACTGGTGTTAAATCTTGAAGGCTGTGAAAATGATGTTTTAAACGAAAAAGACGATGAAATGAAAGCCATGTTTCAAGATGAAATTGCCGATTTAAAAGAAAAAATAACAGAAAAAGTTGATGAAATTAAGGTTTTATTGCTTCCAAAAGACGATAACGATGAAAATAATGCTATATTGGAAATTCGTTCTGCAGCAGGTGGAGAGGAAAGTGCTTTATTTGCTTTGGAACTTTGCAGAATGTATTCTCATTACGCAGAAAAAAAAGGTTGGAAAGTGGAATATATTGATATGACAGAAACTGAAATCGGTGGAGTCAAGGAAGCAACTTTGATGTTGAAAGGACGTGGTGCATATCAACGTATGAAATATGAAAGTGGTGTGCATAGAGTTCAACGTGTTCCAGAAACAGAAAGTCAAGGCAGAATCCACACATCTACAGCAACAGTTGCTGTTCTTCCAGAAGTTGAAGATGTTGATTTTGAAATTTTAGATAAAGATATTAGAATTGATACATACCATTCTGGTGGTGCAGGTGGTCAAAATGTCAACAAAGTTGAAACTGCAATAAGAATAACATATTTACCACTTAATATTGTGGTGACATGTCAAGATGAGCGTTCACAACTTAAAAACAAGGAAAAAGCATTTAATATTTTAAAAGCGAAACTTTATGATTATTATGAAGAACAAAAAATGAGTGAGTATGATGCAAACAGAAAAGCACAAGTTGGCAGAGGAAACAGAAATGAACGTATTAGAACATATAATTATCCGCAAGGCCGTGTGACAGATCATCGAACAAATTTATCATCGTATGATTTGCCTGGGGTTTTGAATGGAAATTTAGACGAATTTATTGATGCTATGATTTTGAAAGAAAGAGAAGAACTTTTACAAAATTTTGGAGAATAATTAAAAAAAACATATCTTGCGATATGTTTTTTAATTTTTGCCATAAGTTTTTGAAATTCCTGAAAAGAATTCGTTTTCCATTTCCTTCTTGTCTTTTTCAAATTCTCCATTGGCAGCTTTTGTAAGGGCATATAATTGTGATTCCTTAGAAAGTTTGTTTATTTCAACATAAGGGTTTCCAGGCAAAGAATATATATAGGCCATTGTTGCTTCAGTTCTTTCTTTTATAGGTGGAAAATTTGTTTTTGAAAAATTTGCTTTTACAAACATAGTAGCATTTTCTTCACTGATTAGAGAAAGAAGAAGTTGTTCGTATTGAACCTTTATTACCTCATCTCTAGTCAATTTTTTGTTTTTAAACCATTGTTCCATAATAATCCTCCTAAAAAACATTTATTTTTTTTTGCCCTTTGAATTTTGCGAGTTTTTGTTTGCATATTTTTAATATTTTTGTTTGATAATTTATTTCTATTTCAACTAAATCAATTACATTATACCATTAGAATGTGAAGTTGTCAATGGCCTTAAAAGATAGATTTTTGCTTAAAAAAATGCAAAAATGCTTATTTATTTCAATATTTTTTGTGTTTTTTTTAATTTTTTGACTTAATCAAATGATTTGTGGTGGGTGAAAAAAAATTTTTTTCGTAAAAAAAGTTTGCTTTTAAAGAGCAAACTCCTTTTTTATAGAATTTATTAAATCGTATTTTTTATTTTAGCCTAAAACATTGTTTCTAAAACAGCCACAACCTGATGTTGACACAAAATTATTATTATTATTGTTGTTTGTATTTGACAGTCCAAGCAACAATAAAAGCAAAATGTTTGTGTTTGTTGCAAGATTTGTATCATTATTTGAACTCAAAACAGAAAGTAAAAACACCCATAAAAATTCTTGTGACATTGAAAAATCCTCCTTTCAACATAAAATTACAATTTAAGTCAAAAAACAACAAAACAATTTTTGACTTATTTATCATTGGTGTTTTATTCTTCTTTTGTGTTCTGTGTTCAATTTTTATTATGACATAACGAGAAAAAATGTCACAAAAGGAGATTAAAATGAACAAACTTATAAGAATCTCAGAAAGAAACAAATTTGAAGTGCAAGAATTGTTGCCAAACGATTCATGTGCGAATCGACTTTCGTTATACTTTCAAAATTTTTCCGACTCAACGCGTATCAAAATTTTATCAGCCTTGTCAATTAAGGATTTGTGCGTAAATGATTTGTCAAAAATATTGGGAATAAATCAAACCACAATCTCTCATCAGTTAAAAATTTTAAAAGGACAAGATTTGATAGATTTTAAGCGAGAAGGTAAAGTTTTGATTTATCGCATAAAATCACCTTGTGTCAACGATATAATGATGTATGCTGTAAGAGAAATTCGTTAAATTTTGTCATTCATTCAAAATGAAAATCGCTTGACAAGAGTCTTTAAAAAAAGTAAAATAAAAACTGCTATGAAAAATCTTTTACTTCATTCATGTTGCGGGCCTTGTTCAACAGTTGTCATTGAACGTTTGAAAGAACGTTTTAATGTCACAATTTTTTATTATAATCCAAATATAGAACCCTTTGAAGAATATGAAAGAAGAAAAACTGAACAAAAAAAAGTTTGTGAATTTTGGGGTGTTAACATTATTGATGGCGATTATGACAACAGCAAATGGAGAGATTGTGTTTCAAGTCTTAAAGATGAACCTGAAGGTGGAGTAAGATGTGAAAAATGTTTTGTTTTTCGTCTAAAAAAGACTGCTCAAAAGGCCAAAGAACTCGGTTTTGATGTTTTTGCCACAACACTTTCAGTCAGTCCACATAAAAACTCAAATGTGATTAACGCTGTTGGAGAAATGATTGCAAAAGAGGAAAATATTGAGTTTTTGCAAGAAAATTTTAAAAAACAGAATGGCTATTTAAGAAGCATACAAATTTCAAAAGATTTAAACCTTTATAGGCAGAACTATTGTGGGTGTGAATTTTCTAATTGGAATTTGAAAAAGAAAGATTTATAAATTCTTAAAAAAACAGCAAAATTTTTGAGAAAATGAGAAATTCAAACTTTTAAATTAGAAAAATCAGACTTTGATAAATAATTTTTAGAGGGGTTATGCAGGCAAATTTTAATGGTGATTTTATTAAATGTAATGATAAGAAGGTTAAAAGTGAAACAAGAAATTTGGCATGGTATCTTTTATCACGCAGTATTCTTTACATAATCATTTTATTTTTCGCATTATTCTTCATTTGGTATACTGCTTTTATCACCACGCATAAATTTTATGCTGTTTCAGGTGTGTCAATGATGCCAACTCTAAACTCACAAATCCCCCTTGATGAAATGGATTTAGAATCATCAAAAGACAAGTCTTATGATGGTGTTTATGTTAATTTGGTTGCAAAACCTAAAATATATGATGTTATTGTCATCAAACTTCCAAATAAAAAGGATTCAATAATTAAGCGTTTAATGGCTGTGGAAGGTGATTTGATAACTATCGCCAAGACAACTAATGGAGAGGGGCAAGATTGTTTAAGATTCTATCGCATTCCAAAAGGACAAAATCTGAGTGATGCTCAGGCGGAAGTTGTTGAAGATGGAACTTCTGGTTCTTATTCAATTTTAGAGCCAGATTCACTATGGACACATCAAAGCCAAGAATTGATAAGGCCACTAGTGTCCGAGCTTAAAATTGAAAAAAATGGAAAATCTTACAGCCATCAATATGAATACAACTTTTATGAGACTTTTTTAAAGAATTACACGCAAGAATCAAGTGAATTCTATGTTTCAGATAATGGGCTTTTGTATGTTAAAGTTCCTCAGGGCAAATTCTTTTATATGGGTGATAATCGTGCTCATAGTTCTGATGCAAGAGAAACTGACAAGGGTTTTGGAAATAACAATTATATTGTTGGAAAAGTTGAATCTTTTGTGTTTAATTACAATTTTGCAAATAGATTGTGGGAAGTTGTGAAATATTATTTCAAAGAAATTGATAAATTTTTTGCAAGATAGTTAAAATTGTTTGGAATTTTTAATTGAATATGTTATGCTAGAAATAGCATTAAGGTGCAAAAAAGAAAAAAGGAGAATTTGAAATGAACAAAGGTGAATTCGTGAAAGCAGTTGCCGAAAAAGCAAATTGCACTCAAAAAGACGCAGGAGTTGTTTTTGATGCTGTCATCGACACAATTATTTGTGTTTTGAAAAAGGGTGAAAAGATTCAAATACCTGGATTTGGCTCTTTTGAACTTGTTAAGAAAGCAGCTTCCACAAAAATCAATCCACTCACAAAGAAACCTGTTAAGGTTGCTGCTTGCAAGGTGCCAAAATTCAAGTTTGGTAAAAGTTTCAAAGCAGTTTTCAATAACTAACTTTGCACTTTCTAAAAATTCATCAACACTGTTGTGTTGGTGTTTTTTTATTAAATCTGAGATTTGAAAATTAGTTAATTCAAGAAAATAAAATATATTTCCGCTTTTTATTTAAATTTATAAAAATAAAAAAACACTGGCTAAACTCCAGTGTCTTTCAGTTCTTTTTCAAAATCTATGATGATGTAGCCTTGTGGCATTTTGCAGAGCGGACATTCTTTCCAGCCTTCTTTTTTGATTTCTGTGTGTCCACAATTTGAGCATTTCCATTCTGTGGGATTGGAACGCTTATACATTTTGTTTGATTTGTATAAATTTGCTAGATATTTCAAAATTTGATGATGCACACTTTCGATTTGTGCAATCATATCAAAACTTTGAGCAATATCCGCAAACCCTTCATCTCGTGCTATTCTTGCAAAACTTGGGTAAATGTTCTCTGCTTCCGAAAGTTCAATCAAACTTTCTTCCAAAAGACTTGTGGAAAGTTCTGGTGCGTCGAAGGGATAGCCCGCTTCAATTGCTATGTTTTTGACACTTCCACCGCTATATTTTATAATATAATCGTAAACCACCTTTGCATGTGCCATTTCGTTTTTTGCGAGTGTTTTCATTGTGTCTGAAAGAAATTTTTGCTGGTTCTGTAGAGCCATTTTAGACATAAACTGATAGCGTGCACCAGCTTGACATTCAGCTGCAAACGAACGTGCCAAATTTGTTTTTGTTGTGCTTTCATCAAAATTCATAATTTCATCTCCTTGAATTTAATATTGCCAAAAATAATATCTTTAAACATTTGCTTTTTTTATTATTTTTGTTTAAAATAAAAATAGATTTTATTTGCTTTTGCTTAATTTATTAAAATATAATTAATAGGAGAGAGTTAAATGTTTCTTGGTGATAAAGGAAAGTCCAACAAGTATGAAAACATTAGACGAAATTATGACATTATCATAGACAATGAGAAAATGACGATACAAAAACTGTCGCAAAATCTTGGATTTTATGCGGTATTGCCTATGGGGAGAACTGTTGAAACAGAAGTTGTTTATGACACAGATAAAAAGTTGTTGACAGGTTCTGGACTTATTTTGCGTAAGAAAATAAACAAACAACGCACTTACTTTTCTTTGGTGAGAATAAGCACATTAAAAGGGATTGAAGATAGGGAAAAGAAATCTTTTCTTGGGGAATGTGAAGAAAATGACAAGCCAAGTGATTTTCCTGTTCAAGTTGCAGATGGAATAAATGAAATTTTTAATAATCTTTTCACAGTTAATGTTGTGGATATTGTAAAACACTGCACACCATACATTCAAATCGTTAATGATGCGAATAAATATAGAATTGTGAGCGGAACTGGCTATGAAGTTGAAATTGCTTTTGAAACGCTTAAAGTGACTGACCTTCGCACGAAACGAAAGGCAGAAGTAAGAAATTTTTCTATGAAAATGGAAAGTGACCCAAATTATACGCATGAAAGAGAGCATATTTTGGATATAATAGACAGAAAATGCAAGGAATTGTTTTTTGTCAATTTAAACAGATTTGAAATCGCAGAAAAAGCAGTCTTTGTTCCAGAACCAGAGCTTGATAAAGATGGAAAACCTATTAAGAAAAAGAGTAGAAAACAAATTGAGGCGGAACTAAAAAAGAGGGAAGAGGAAGAACAGGTGTGAAGACATCTGTTTTTTTATAGAACTTATTTAATTTGGATTTGATTTTGAAATTAGAGCATTTTAATATGAAAATTTGAGATGTTTTTAGCTGAATAAAGTCCTTATATTCAGTCCACTTGCATAACATATAAAATGAAAAAGAAAAAACTTGGTTTTTGGACAAAACTTTGTTACGGAATTGGAAATTTGGGATATGGTTCAACTGGACAAACTGTCAGCAGTTTTATTATGTTTTTTGGGACAAGTGTTCTTGGACTTTCTGGAATGGTGGTTGGAACGATTATCGCCATCACATCGCTGTGGGACGGACTCTCAGACCCCGTGATAGGCTATCTTTCTGACCGTACGCAAAGCAAAGTGTTTGGGCGAAGACTTGGGCACATGCTTTTTGCATCTTTTATGCTTGCTTTGAATAATGTCCTTTTATGGTTTTGTCCACAGGGAGCAACAACACCAATTTTAGTTGTTTGGCTTTTAGGATTTTTGCTTCTCCAAGAAACATATAACACATTTTTTGCAACTCCGTATTCCGCATTATGTATTGATATCGCACCAGACTACAATGACCAAACGAAAATGCAAGGATTCAAGACGGTGTTTTATATTTTGGGCTTGATTTTTCCAAGCGTGTTGATGTATATTTTCATGCCATCAACAGCAGGTTTTGGAACTCAGGGGCAGTTCAACCGCATGGGTTATATTTATATTTCTTTGGTTAATTCTGCACTGGTGCTACTTTGTGGGCTTATTTCAATAATTGGAACAATAAAGAGGGTTCGCTCCATGCCACATTATGATGAAGCAGTTAAAAGCGAACATAATATGAAAAATGTGGCAGATGAGAATGAGAACAAAAATGAAGAAAATGCCAACAAAGGTGAAAAAATTAACAACAGAAAAAAGCGACATGGAGAACTTTTTTCTGATTTAGGGCGTATTATGGCAGGCTATGTTGAAACTTTTAAGAAATCGGATTTTCGCACGGTTATGCTTGGCTATTCTGTTTCTCTTATTGCTTCGGTTTTTATAACATCTGTTGGAATGCATTTGTTTACATTTTGTTTCAATTTTTCGAGTGTTCAAATTTCAATTTTAATGATATGTTTGTTTGGTGGGGCAATCATATCTCAACTTCTTTGGGTTAATATCGTCAAAAAGTATGACAAAAAACAAACGCTAATTTTTGCTTTATGCGTTATGCTCTTTGGTATTGCCATGACAAGCGTAACTTTCCTTTTTAGACAATACGCTTCTCCTGAAAAAATTTTTTGGTTTGTTTTGCCTTGCCTGTTTGTTTGCGGAGTGGGTTCAGGGGCTCTTTACTCTTTGCCTCATTCAATGTATGCCGATGTTGTCACAATGGAAACCTTTAAAACAGGAGTCAATAATGCAGGGAGATATACAGGATATTACACTTTCACATACAATTTTTCAAATTCTATTGCCCTTCTTTTTATAGGATTTTTGCTCGATTTCGTTGGATTTGACAGTTCTTCCCCATCACAATCGCTTGCGGTTCAAGCAGGGCTTGGAAAGATTGTGTTTTTTGGAAGTGCAATTGCAATAACCCTTGCAATCATAATTTTTTCAAACTACAAACTGAAAAGGGCAGATGTCTTGAAGGTGCAGATAAAAGCAAATGAAGGTGGAAAATAGGACTAAACAAAATTATATCAAAATTTCCTTTGATTTATGATTGTCAATTTATTGTATAAAAAATCTTTGGTGTTGCACACTAAGTTTATGAAAAATTTCAAAATAGTTGCATTAACTTTGTTGATTATGTTTACAATTGCATTGGCGGGATGCGGAGAGAAAGAATTGCCTGCTGCAAAAATAACTCGTGATGAAGCTCGCACAGGTGGGGCTTTAAGTTTTGTTTATGATCAGAATGAACGTTTGATAACAATTGGGGGAGAAGGAGAGATTGTGCAATTTTCAAGTGCAAGAGAAACAAAAAATTTAGATGAAGGCACAAGAATTGGAATTCGTGTCACAGCCCCAGACGAAAATTTGAATGTTGAAAATGCGACTTTGAAGATGAATGGTGTGAAATATAGCTCAGGTGATTTTCTGGCTGTTGTCAATGGACAGAAACAAAGATATTTTGAAATCCAACCGCTTGTAAGCGAAGTGGATAAAAAAGTTGCATTCACGATTTGTTGGGATGAGGGGACAAAAGAACAAACTTATCAAATTGTGATTGCCAAAGGCACAAGGTTTATGAACAAAAATGGAGAACTGGAAGAGATTGAAAAAGAAACAAAATAAAATGGCTCTAAGCCATTTTTTGTATGTATAAGTCATAAAGAAAAAAAAGACACCTCGTTGAGATGTCTTTTCTTTAATCAAAGTTATGCAACTCTAAGAAGAATTTTTGCTGTTTTGATGATTGTGTCAATGGATTCTTTTTTGGAAGGATCTTTCCAATTACCACCTTCATCAACAAAAGCACCGATAATCATAGGCAAGAAAACATTGAAGAAGATAATAAGAACAATGACAACAATAACAGTGACAATGATGTTTATCATACGCTTCTTGTTTTCTTCACGTGCTTCAGCAGAATCTGCCCTTGCCATTTTAATTCCAACATAAACAGCATAAATGCTTCCTGCAGAACCAACAAGTGCCAAAACAACCCATAACACGATTGACAAAACATCCATTAATGGTTTAAGCCAAGCTGTCATTGTGTCAGGAATGTTTCCACTATCTAGAAGCCCTTGCCAACTTGAAAATACTGCACCCATAAGATTATTTAATATTCCCATAACAAAAATCCTCCAATAATTTATATTATTGTTTCAAATTCTTTCAAGATTATTCTTGCCAGAATTGATTTACACTTAAATCATAACACAATATAAAAAAATATCCAAACAATTTTACAAAAAAAATTAAAAATTTTTAAAAATTTTTTTTATTGTAAAAATAATATAATTTTTCGTCAAAATTCGTAATTTTGTAAAATCGCTAAACATTCGCAATTATGGGAAGGATAAATGTTTGAAAAAAATCAAAAAAATATGAATTAAATTAAAAGAAAAATATGAAGAAATATAATTTTTAAATATTTTTTATTATTTTTTTTAATTTTTATGTAAAATATTTTTTATTACTTATTTAACTGATGAAAAAATGTTTTTGTTTTGAAAAGCGTTTTTTCAGGCCTAACATACTCTCTTGCAATGCCACAAACATAAATATTGTTGACTTTTGGATAAATCAACCCAGCACAATATGAAACGGTTGAGCAGGTTGTCAGCACATCGTCAACGATAAGCACATTTTGATTTCTATTCAAATTTACATCTTTTGCAATAAATGTGCCAATAATGTTTTGACGTCTTTCTTTGAAAATTAAATTCTTTTGAGAAACTTTATCTTTTATTTTTGCAAAACAACATAGAACAGGACAATTTAATATCTTTCCAATCTCTTCTGCAAGCAGTTTGGATTGATTGAAGGTTCGCTTCTTCTCTTTCTTTTCTGTCATTGGAATATATGTAATAATATCAATCTTGATGCCTTCCAAACATTTTGAAATGATATTTGCAAGAGGTTGGGCAAGATATCTACAATTGGAATCTTTATATTTTAAAACTAAATTTTTGACAGAACCTTCATATAAAAATGGACAAAAGGCTTTCTTAAAATTTTTCTTTTCTTTCTGACATAAGTCACAAACATTTGCTTCGTCTAATATAGGTTGATCACATATTTCACAGCGATGCCCGTTGTTGAAAGGTAAAATTTTTGCACATTCGTCACAATAAGGACGCTCTTCAAAATTATCTATGTCAACACCGCAAAAGATACATTTGATGTTGTCTGGAAATAACATCTTTTCAGCAAACTTTTTTGTTTTGCTCCAATAACGAAACATTTTCGCCTCAATCTTTTGGCGTGAAAGTTTATTCATCTAAGCCCAAAATCCTATTGCCAGAAATATCCAATGCCTTGCAGATTTGTTTTAGACTGTCATAACCTGGCTTGCTTTTGCCTTTTAGCCATTCGCTGACTTGACTCTGCTTGACACCAACCAATTTTGCAAGTTGAGATTGGTTTAGGTTTTGGTCAACCATTATATCTTTCAAAATATCTATAAAATCCATTTTCAGCCCCATCATAATAGATTTTATAGAAAATTCTATTTTTATGCTTAATATATAGAAAATTCTATATTATAAAAAAGAACATAGTTGAATTAACTATGTTCTTTTTGGTGACCCCGACGGGATTCGAACCCATGATACCGCCGTGAAAGGGCGATGTCTTAACCACTTGACCACGGGGCCAAATTTGACACGATGTAAGTATAATATAATTTGTAAAATAATGTCAAGTGTTTTTTGAAAAAAATGAAAATTTTTTTATAAATTAAGACATATTGAAAAATTTGGTGGGTTTTGAAATCTATAAATCCTAAAAATTGTTTGATGAAATATCAATTTACATTATTTTTTTAAAATTTCAAATCCGTCTTTGTTATCCTTAATTTCATAACCTAAAGACAAAAGTTGATTTCTTAAATCATCTGCTTTTGCAAAATCACGATTCTTTTTTGCGTTCCAGCGTTTTTCTGCCAAATGTTTTATTTCATCTGGTATATTGTTTTCAACCAGATTATCCATGTTGAGTCCAAGCACTTGGTTGAATTTAACGAAAGTGTTGTAAACATCCTTTGAACGTTCTTCTTTTAGCATTTTTTGCATGCAAGCGATGGCTTTTGGCATATTTAAATCATCATTTATTGCTTGTAAAAATTCGTTCTCATAGTTGCTGGTGTCAATTCTCTTTGTTCCGTTTTTATGTTCTTTTACAAGATTTTTTATGCTCCTTAATGTGTTCCTTGCCATATCAAGAGCTTCAAACGTAAAGTTTTGTTGTTTTGAGTAGTGTGCAAGAAAATAGAAGAACCTAAAATCATCAGGGGAGTATCCTCTTTCTTTAAGGTCTGCAAGGCGATATATATTATTCAAACTTTTGCTCATTTTTCCGCCATCAATTTGTAAAAATTCCAAATGCATCCACATCTTTACAACTTTATGTCCATAGTGACAATCGCTTTGAGCAATCTCATTTTCATGATGAACTGGTTTGTGGTCAACTCCTCCAGTGTGTATGTCAATGCTTTCACCAAGATATTTGTCGCCGATAACGGAACATTCAATGTGCCAACCTGGGTAGCCCATTCCCCAAGGGCTTTCCCATTGCATAATATGTTCTTTTGGTGCTTTCACCCATAAAACAAAATCGTATGGCGAGCGTTTTTCTTCATCAACATCGATTCTTGCACCAGCCAATTTTTCTTCAATGTTCATTCCAGAGAGTTTGCCGTAATCCTTGAATTTTGCGATGTCAAAATATATGCCTTTACTGGTTTCATAGGCATAGCCCTTTTCAAGCAGAACCTTTACAAAATCAATCATTTCCTTTATGACGCTTGTTGCAGGAATAATATGTTCAGGCATATCAATATTGAGAGATTTTGCATCTTGAAAGAAAATATCTGTGTAAAATTTTGCAATTTCCCATGGAGATTTATGTTCCCTTTGACTTGCAATAAGCATTTTGTCTTCACCTTCATCTGCATCACTCGTTAAATGTCCAACATCTGTGATATTCATAACGCCATCAAGTTTATAGCCGTTATACTTTAACACTCTGCGAATGTTATCCATAAAAAGATAAGCACGGAAATTGCCTATGTGAGGGTAATAGTAAACAGTTGGGCCACAGGTGTACATTTTCACTGTCCTATTTTCGTGGCAAGGAACTTCTTCTTTCTGTCGTGTTAAAGAATTATAAAATTTAACCATTTTCTGCTCCATTTTGATATACTTTTTATTTATAAATATGAAATTCAGTAACAATAACTCCGTGTTTTCGTATTAAAGGCGGAAAATAAAAGGAATTTTTAATAATAAGTTATTGTTCATTCAAAATTATATTAACATTAGAATTGTTTGATATATTTTTTATTATTGATTCGTGATATGTTGTTTTTATATTTATTTTAATAAATAAATTGTTAAATAACGCTTTTAAAGAAATTAGTTTTATGAGAGATGCAAATTTTTTATTGGATTTTGCAAACTTTTCACTTTATGAAAATTTCACTAAATTTTCTTGTTAAGATAGTTGCAAAGAGTTGCAATTGCTTGATCAATTTCAGGCGATGCTTCGTTGAAAAATGTTTGAAGTTTTGCAATATATGAAGAAAGTTCCTTCTTGCCATTTTCAGTCAAAACAAGCATTCTACAGCGTTTGTCAATCCCACCTTGTTTTGAAATGACAAGTCCTTCATTTTCAAGTTCTTTCGCCATAAGTGCAAAATTGGATTTTTTTAGTCCAAGTTTGTCAATAATCATGCTGACTGACAAATTCTCATATTGAGAGATAAAATACAACACCTTCATTTTTAGCAGGTTGTTTTGAGCATAATGCTTTGTCAAATTTTCTGTTAATGCTTCAATTTCAAGCAATTTTTCAACATTTTTCATACACTTTCAATTATAGAGTTATAAAATTTTTTTTGCAACTATTTTTTCAAAAATTTCAATCAAAAAGTTATAAAAAAATATGAAATTTTTTATTCGAATCTACATTTTGTCGTTATAAGCACTTTTGACACTATATTTTGATTCTTTATGCTTCAATGTTTTTATTTTTCTTGCATTGTCCGTCTTTTTGATTGATTTTTTTTATAAAAAATATTAATATATCAAATATGGCACTGTGCGGAATTATTGAAGATATTGTTTTTAGAAATGATGAAAATGGCTATACGGTTGCTCGCTTAGAGCAAGAAGGTGGTGTTGTCACTATTGTTGGCAAGTTTATTGATGTCCAAATTGGAGCAGAAGTCACTCTTGAAGGCAAATTTGAAAAGACTAAGTATGGCGTTCAATATTCTTTTTCGTCCTATCAAATGAATGCACCAAAAAGTCTTGCTGGAATTGAGAAATATCTGGGAAGCGGACTTATTCGCGGTGTCGGCCCTGTTACTGCAAAAAAAATAGTTGAAAAATTTGGGCAAAACACTATTGATGTTTTGGAATATAATCCAGAAAAGTTGTCATATATCTCTGGAATTAGCGAAAAAAAAGCAATAGAAATTGGTTTTTCTTTCAAAGAGCATCGTGAGGTGCAGAACACAATAATCTTTCTTCAAAATTTTAATATCACAACAAATATGGCTTTGAAAATCTATAATGTTTATCACGAGAAAACAACAGATATTGTCAAAAACAATCCATATAAACTTGTGGAAGATATTGATGGAATTGGCTTTGTGACTGCCGATCGTATTGCTCAAAATGTTGGAATTCCAACCGATTCTGTTTTTCGTGTGAGGGCAGGACTTATTTATGTTTTAAAAACCTCATGCGAAAAAAATGGAAACACATTTCTTCCAAAGGTTATGCTTTTTAGTGAAACCGCAAAGCAACTTGAATTAGAACTCGAAGAGAATAAGGAAATTTTTGACAAGGCATTTGAAACACTATGTATGGATAAAACTGTTTTAACAATTTGGACTGACGAACTTATAAGCAGAGATACTTTTCCTTTAAGTGAAGGAGAAGATGAGAAAATCGAACAGCAAAGTTGTGAAGAAGAACAGCAGAAAAACCACAGAACAGAAATTGTGATGCTGGCCAAATATTATTTTTACGAAAATTCGATTGCACAAAAACTTATTTGGCTTGCAAATTGCCAACAAGAAACAAAATATGATATAAGCGAAGAAATAAAAAATTTTGAAGAACGAAACAGAATCACCTTTCATGAAGAACAGAAAAAGGCAATTGTTGGAGCAATTAATAATGGAGTTTTTGTTATTACTGGTGGCCCTGGAACAGGAAAAACCACAATAATAAAGTGCATATTGGAAATTTTGCGTTCACAACAAAAAGTTGTCAATTTGTCAGCACCAACAGGACGTGCATCAAAGAGAATGAGTGACAGCACTGGTTGTGAAGCAAAAACGATTCACAGACTTTTGGAAGTCAATGTTGTGCAAAACGAACAAAGTTTCTTTGTGCATAATGAGAGCAATCCTCTTAAAACTGATTGCGTCATTGTTGATGAAGTTTCAATGGTTGATGCACAGCTTATGTGTGCACTTTTAAAAGCACTTCCTCGTGACTGCAAACTTATTCTTGTTGGAGACAAGGATCAGCTTCCAAGTGTTGGAGCAGGGAATGTGCTTGCAGACATTTTGCATAGTGGAGTGATTTCATATTGTATGCTTTCAAAGATTTTTCGACAAGATGAAAAAAGTTTGATAATAACAAATGCTCACCTTATAAATGAGGGCAAAATGCCACTTATAGACAACACCAGTTTGGATTTCTTTTTTGAGAGCAAAAACGAACCTGAGATGATTAAAAACACAATTTTGGAACTAGTCACAAAAAGGCTACCAAAATACCTGAGCATAGAGCCAAAACAGATTCAAGTTCTTGCACCATTAAAAGCGGGAGTTTGCGGAATTGAAAATCTTAACAGATGTTTGCAGGAGAGCATTAATCCGCCAGATGATTCCAAAAGACAACTTGAATTTTCACGCATTATCTTTCGCGAAGGCGACAAAGTGATGCAAATGAGCAACAATTATGAACTTGAATGGACAAAACATGGCAAATTTGCAGACGAAATTGGAAAAGGTGTCTTTAATGGAGATATTGGAACAATAAGCACTATTGACGCATTGACAGGGGAGATTATTGTAGAATTTGAAGATGGAAGGATTTGTAAATACACTCGTCTTGACCTTTCGGACCTTTCACTTTCCTATGCGATAACAATTCACAAAAGTCAAGGAAGTGAGTTTGATGTCATAATCATTCCTGCCATTGCAGGCCCAAGCATAATTTTGACACGAAACCTTATCTACACTGCAGTTACAAGAGCAAAGAAAATGGTTGTGATTGTTGGTGAAAAACAATATTTGAGAAGAATGGTTTCAAACAAATATACTGCAACTCGCTTCACAAATTTGAAACGTCTTTTGATTGAAGCAAACAAAAAAATCACAGAACTTTTTAAATAAAAATTTTATAAGATATTTTATAGAAAAGTTTGTAAAAATAAAATTTATAAAATATCATGTAATAAAAAAAGAGTTTTCACTCTTTTTTTGTTGATTTTTTTGTGCTTTTTTTCTTTATTGAAACTTCTTCACTTGGTTGCTCTAAATCAGTTTTTTGCACATTGTTTTCTTCTAATTTGTTTTTAGTTGTCTTTTTTGCAACTTTTTCAGTTTTTGTTGAATTCACATTTTGTGAAGAATCTTCTTGTTTTTCGTTGTTATTGTTTTCAGTTGACACAGTGTCGAGAACTCCATTTTTTGCTTTTTGTTTAGTTTTTTGTTTTTTTACAGGAATTTCATTATTTTCGTCATTGTTTTGTGTTAATGATTGCTCATTTTCTTGCAAATTGTTGCTTTCATTTTCAGTTTGTTGTTTGTTCTTTCCAAAATTTTTTATTTTTGTTGTGAGAATGTTCCATAAATTTGTATTCGCTTTGACACCGTTTTTCTGTGCTTCCTGTTTCCTTAGATACCATTCTCTCAAGTAGAAAATTCCAACAACAACAAGGATAGAACATAAAAGAAGAGTTAAGAGTGTTATCATCACAGGGAATGAAAATTCGCTTATTGTAAAGAAATTTCCAAGCCCACTTAAAGCGGAAATAATTAAAATTGCAGACAAACAAATACAGATTGTTCTAAGCCAGTTAAGAGGCCAGCAAACCCAAACCAAATTGATAAATCCAACACAAGTCAAAAGCAGGGTGGAGAGCGACCTAAATTCATCACTAGTCAAAATTGTGGTGTTATGATTAAGCACAACAACAATAAGAATATTCACAAACAGCAAGAGTGCACAAGGTATTGACTTTTTCAGGACTTGCGGTATGAAATTCCCACGGATAAGTTCGTTGTTTGGCTGGAAAGTTAGGATAAATGAAGGAAGTCCAATAATAAACATTTCCAAAAGAAGAAGTTGTTTAGGTGTGAAAGGATAGGATATTCTCAAAATAAGAGTTGTGACGCAAAGCATGATTGTGAACAGTGTTTTCATAAGGTATAAAACAGATGAATGTTGAACATTATTGACAATCTGTCGTCCCTCTTTTACTATTGAAGGAAGAGCAGAAAAATTGCTGTCCATAAGCACAAGATGAGAGATGTTTCGAGCAACTTCGCTTCCGTCTGCCATTGCTATTGAGCAATTTGCTTCTTTCAAAGCAAGTGTGTCATTGACACCATCTCCAGTCATTGCAACAACATTGCCTTGTGTTTTGAGTGTTTTGATGATTGTATGTTTTTGTTCAGGGGTAACACGTCCAAAAACAGTGAAATTGCTTGCAATTTGAGCCACTTCCTGCAAACTCATATTTTCAAGAGAAATATATTTATCAGAATTTTCAACTCCCACACGTTTAGCAATTTTAGAAACGGTGACAGCATCATCACCAGATATTATTTTGATTTCAACATTGTTTTCCTTGAACCACTTGATTGTTTCGATTGCATCTTTACGTATATGATCTTCAAGAGCAAAAATTGCAATCAATTCTCCTTTCTTTCCAGCAGTTTTTTCTGAATATGGATTTGAATCTTCCACAAGTCCAACAACTCTCAATCCTTGTTCCATATAGGAGTTGATAGATTTTTTTTGTTCTGGAGAGATGTTGCATTTTATAAAACTTATTGCTCCAATATAGTAAGTTTTACCATTTTTCATTGTTGTTGCGGAGAATTTGCGTTGAGATGAAAATTCCACAACATCAGCCACTTTATCATTGTTCTCTTTGCCAAAATATTCGACTAGAGCAACGCTTGTTGCATTCATCGTTGTTTGATGAGCAAGAATGGTTTTCATAATGGTTGTGATTTTTTCAGGTTTAATGTTGTTTTGTGGTAGAACTTTCAAAACTTTCATTGTTCCGTCTGTGATTGTTCCAGTTTTGTCAAGACAAAGAACATTTGCTCTTGCAAGCATTTCGATTGAGTAAAGATTTTTTACTAAAGTTTTTTTCCTTGCAAGCTTTATAACCCCAACAGTCAACCCAACAGTGATAAGCAAATACATTCCTGCAGGAATCATTCCTGTGAGAGCCCCACTTGTGCTTGTTATGGACTCTTCAATGGTTGAACCAACCATATACATTTCTTTGAAATAAGTCAGGACGCCGATTGGAATTAATATGGTTATTATAATTTTTATTAAATTGTTTAAGTCTTTAAAAAGGTTTGAAGTTTGAGGTTTGAAATCCTTTGTGCGTTCTGCGACAGTTTGAATATAGTTTGTTTTTCCAACTTTATCCACTCTTGCATAACATTTTCCAGAAACAAGGAAACTTCCAGCAAGCAAGGTGTCACCAGCAACTTTTTTTATTGAGTTACTTTCTCCCGTCAGCAAACTTTCATTTGCTTCAACAACACCATCAACAATTATGCAGTCAGCAGGAATTTGGTTGCCGTTTTCCAAAATTATTATGTCATCAAGGAGCAAATCTTCTCCACGGACTTCCATTTCAAGAGAAGTTCTTATAACTTTAATTTTTGGAACAGTTACCATTGAGAGTTTTTCAACAGTGATTTTTGCTTTGATTTCCTGAAAAATTGAAATTGCCGTGTTTGCAATGACAACAAAAAGAAAGAGCAAGTCACCCCACGCATTTACACACATGAGAGCAACCGCAATAAGAAGCCAGATGATATTGAAAATTGTAAAAGTGTTTTTACAAATTATTGACAAATAGGAATTTGATGTTTTTATTTTTGTGTCATTAACAAGTCTATGTTCAAGACGTTCAGAAATTTGTTCCTCAGAAAGTCCATGCTCCTTGTCGGTGGTATATCTCACAATAGGGGCATCTTGAAATGATTGAAGTGTTTTTACTCTTTTTAATTTTTTCATAATATAATTGTTATTTTAATTTGAATTTAGAAAAATGTCAAATTAAATTGACTTTTTTGCAATTTTATTATATTTTATTTTATGTGTTATTTATTTACAAATATTTATGGAGGAACTATGTTCATTGATGTTTCCAAAAACTTAAAAGAACTTTCAAAATTTTTCCCAGAAAATTTGTATGTTGTTGGTGGATATGTCAGGAACAAAATTATCGGACTTGAAAGTGGAGATGTTGATATTTGCAGTTCTGTTGATTTGGAAGAGTTAACAAAAAGACTTTCAAATTCGAAATTTTCTGTTAAGGTAAAAAATTTGCGTTTGGGGACTGTGCTGATAAGCGTAGGTGATGAAAGTTTTGAATACACTGCATTTAGAACGGAAGAGTATAGTGAAGATGGTTCTCATTTTCCAATAAAGGTTTCAAAAACTGAGAGTTTAGAGAAAGATGCTTTACGCAGAGATTTCACAATAAATTCGATATATTACAATGTAAACAAAGATGAGTGTGTTGACATCTGTCATGGGATTGTTGACATAAAGGACAAAATTATTCGTGCAAATGTTGATGCAAACAAACTTTTTGGTGATGATGCAGAAAGAATTTTGCGTATGGTTAGAATTGCAGGTGAACTTGGCTTTAATATTGAAAAAAACACTTTAAATGGTGCAAAAAAGAACATTGAAAAACTTAAAAATCTTGAAAATAACAGAAAATATTTAGAATTGGAAAAAATTTTAAACAGTGACAGACGCTATAAATCCTTAAACACAAACCTAAAAAAAACTTTGCGACTTTTAAACGATTTGTGCGTTTGGGAAAGTTTTGGACTGAAAGTTAAGAAACTGAAATTTCATAATGTCTATAAAACAGACACAAGAATTTTTGGATTTCTTATTGATGTTGTGGACAATGAAAAACCAAGCGATATTAAAACATTTTTAGAAGATTTTCTTAAAAATCAATTTGGGCTGACAAATGCAATGACAAACAAGGTGACAAATCTTTTGATGGGATACTATGATGCTATTTCAAAAATGAACAACAAGGAATATTTTGAAAAATATTATGATTTTTGGGCAGATATTTATCCTCTTTTGGCATGCAAATCAAAAAGATTGCAAAATCGATACAATTTCTTCTATCAATACATTCAAACTCACAAACAGTGAAAAATTTAATTCAAGAACCAAATGTTTTAATTTCAAAAATCATTTTATACTTTTTAATTAACATTTTGGAAAACAGTTGAAGTAAATTCAAAAATCTTAATATTTTAAATTCTGTTTCTTAAAAAAACAACAAAAAATTTTAAAAATTCTATATAAAAAATGAAAAGACTCTTTCTTTTCATATTTTTTTATTCTGGTTACATAATAAGATTATGAAAAAAATAAAAAAATTAGAAAAAGAAGAAAATAAAAGAAAAAATGCAAAAAAATTAAAAAAAAACAGCACAAATACACAAAAAAAACATAATTTTTTGCAAAATAATGAAAAAAATGAAGAAAAAATTGAAAAAAAAGATACAAATAAAGCAACAAAAAAAACGAAAAAGAGTGGCGGTTTTTTGTGGTTTTTGGGCGTTGCTGGATTGTCTGTGGCACTATTGATAGTGTGTCAATTTTTTCTTGAAAGTTATGTTACAGGAAATCAAAAATTTTATCAAAACACAAAAATCAATGGTATTGATGTCAGCGGAATGAGTGTTGCTGAAGCCGAAAATGTTGTGCTGACAGATATGCTTGAAAGCAGAAAAGATATTGAAATTGAACTTGTCAGCAAAGATAAAAGTTGGACACTTTATGGAAACGATTTCGAGGTTGCAAACAAACTTCGTCCGCAGATTCGTGAAATTTCAAAAATAGGCCGTGAAGGAAATTTCTTTCAAAATATGTTTTCTGAAAGAAAAGTTAAAGAAGAAGGACAGAATTTTGAACTTTCTTACACAAATGTTTTGGCAGATTTTGGAGAAAAAGTTGATTTGATCGCAAAACAAGTTGAACAGGAAAGTCGTCCTGCAAGCCTTGTTTTTCAAGCAAGTGGAGATGAAGTTTTTGTTGTTGATAAAGGACAAAACACAGTGTTAGTCAACAGGGATTTGCTTTTAAAAGAAATTGACGATGCTTTGAAAAGTTCAAAAAAGGTTAAAGTTGAAATTCCTATTATTGAAATTGGGCAAGAGATTGATGTTGAAAATTTGAAAAGCAGTGTTGTGAAAAGAAGTGAATTCTCAACAAGTTACGCAACCTCTTCGGCGTCAAGAAAAAATAATGTAAAGAAGGCGATTGAAAGTTTTAACGGGCTTGTTGTTGAGCCTGGGCAAACGGTTTCTTTTAACGAAACAACAGGGCCTCGCACAGAGGAACAAGGCTATAAAAATGCACATATAATTGTTGGGGGCGTTTATGTTGATGGTGTTGGCGGTGGAGTTTGTCAAGCTTCTACAACATTATACAATGCACTTTTGCTTGCAGATGTTGAAATTTTGTCTGTGAATCATCACAGTTTGCCTGCATCTTATGTGCCACTTTCCTTTGATGCAATGGTTTCTGGCAGTTATAGTGATTTAGTTTTTAAAAACACTCTTGAAAATCCAATTTTTATAAGAACTTATGCAAATGATAATGAAATAAAAGTTGAAATATATGGACAGAAATTTGATGATGGCGTTGAAATTAGACGCCGTGCAGAACTTGTTAAGATAATTCCGCATAATGGCGACAAGATTTTGGGGGATTTTAAAGGTGAATTTTCCAACAAAATACTTTACAAAGGTGAATATTATCGTGTAAAATATCCAAGAGAGGGATATGAAAGCAAGGGCTATTTGCAATACTATAAAGATGGCAAACTTCTTGAAGAAAAAGAAATTCGACATGATTTTTATCAAGCACAAGACGGAATTGTGATGGAAGGTGTGGAAACTCCTGCAGAAGGCATGACAATACCAGCAAGCGATGTTACTATAATAAAACCGCAAAAAGTGACGAAATCCACAGAAGAAAACATCAAAAACAAACTCGAAAAAATCAGTCCAAGTGCATTCAATCCTTGATTTTCAGGGGAATTTTATATTAAATGGATAAAAAAGATAAAAATAATAAAATACAAAAACCAAAATCACAAGTTGGAGAACCAAAATCACAAGTTGGAGATTTGAAACAAAACGAAGTGTTGAAAATTTCTGACGAAGTGAATGGTGCGAAAGACTCCAAACAAGTTGTGCCGAAGAGTGAAGAAAATGACAAAAAGAAAATGCCTTTAAAGAAGAAAATTATACGAACAACTATTGTCATTTTGATTATTGCAGCAATTTGTGTTTTAGGATATTACATCCTTGTTTGGACGGGTGCGTGGGAATATATGAACAGCCAAGAGAAAGTTCAAAACTTGATTGGCTCGCTCGGTTTTTGGGGATATTTGCTTTTTGTTGCACTACAATTTTTGCAAGTTACATTTTTGCCGTTGCCATCAATCATAACAACTCTTGCTGGAGTTTATGTTTTTGGCCCTCTTAAAGCATCTTTATTAAGTTTGGCGGGGATTCTTCTTGGAAGTGTTTTTGCATTTTTCTTAGGTAGGGTTTTTGGAAGGAAACTTGTTGTTTTTATGGTTGGTGAAGAAACCTGCGAAAAGTGGGTTCAGTTTCTTACTGATGCAAAATATTCGTTTTTTATTATGATGGTGCTTCCAATCTTTCCTGACGATGTGCTTTGCCTTGTGGCAGGACTGACAAATATGTCTTGGACTTTCTTTGTGATTACAAATTTAATTTCAAGGCCTCTTGCGGTTTTCACAACGTGCTATCTTGGAAGTGGAGAATTGATTCCTTATCATGGCTGGGGACTTGCTGTGTGGGGAGTGCTGTTGGTTGTTGTTATTGTTGTCATAATATTGTCATATAAATATCGTGTGCAAATTGAAAATGGAATAAGAAAAATATTTAGAACAAAATCTAAAAGCACCGATTCTGGTTCTGCACAATCTGTTACTTCTTCTGGAAATGGAACTAATCAAAGTAACGGAGGATTTCAGCAAGAAAAAAATAATGGCTATAAAATTGATAAAAAAAATAAAGCAAATAAAAAGATGAAAAAATCGAAAAAAAATAAAAAAAACAAAGAAAAAGAAAAAAATGATGAGGAATATGATAAAAATCAAAAAAGAATGAATTTACAAAAAGTTCAAGAAAAAAGCAAAAAAACAAAAACTCAAGAAAACGAAAAAATAAAATAAATTTTCGTTTTTTTTCTTTGATTTTATTTTAATTTTTTATTTTTAAACATATTTTTTTAAACAATATTTTTAATCAATATTTTTTATAATTAATCTTTTTTTATAATTAAAAAAATTCCTTCTTTAATTTTTTGCGGACTGATTTTATTATCAAGCAAGATTTTTGTGCTGTCAATATTGAATTTTTCTGAAATAGTTTTGAGATTTTCACCTTTTTTAACTTGATAATAAGGAAAATTTATTTTTCTTAAACTCATAAATTTAAATCCTTTTTTATTTATTAAATTGTTTTAGATTTTTTCTTATTTTTTTGTGCCATTTTTTTGACAGAAAATTTTTCCTTAAATTTAAACAAATAGAAGGAAAAATTTATTACATTGAAAATGATACACAACAATGTGAAAAACCCAATTCCAATCACAGATGAAATTAGAATATCAAGGAACATTGGAAAAATGTATGACAAAAGTGAACTTATAAAAGAAGTTATTGCCATGGTTGGAATCGAAAACAATATCATTAAAAGAAATTTCTGTTTGATTTCAATTTTAATTTTTAGTTTTTTTCTTAACATAAGAAGATTTAGTGAAGAAGAGATAAGAGAAGACAGTCCCATTCCAACAATTAAGGCGTTAATGCCAATAAATTTTGGAAGAATTAGAACTGAAAGAAACAAAAAAATAGAGCCACAAACATAGTTTAAAAACGATTTTACTTCTAAGCCAACTGAGTTTAGAATTGCGGAAGTTATGTTTGTCAATCCCATTGGAATCATAATCCATGCAGAGTATTGTAATAATTTTCCGCTTATTGGTTCGTTGTAAATGAAAATTCCAAACTTGTCACCAATCGCCATAAAGCAAGGGACAATAAGAAAAGAAACAAAAAGTGCGAAAATAAGACTTGATGACACACGCTTTTGAATATGGTCATTGTCATTTTGCACCATTGCCATTGAAATGTCTGGCACTAATGCTGTTGCAAGCGAACCAATTAAAGATGATGGTATGAAAAGAAAAGGAAGAGTCATTCCTATTGCAATTCCATATAGGCTCATTGCTTGTGAAGGAGTGAAACCAACTCGAGTTAGTTGTGCGGGCAAGATTAGTGCAATTAAGGGTTGCACAAAACTTCCTGCAACGCGAACACCTGTTATTGGAGCGGATTGCCTTATTACTTTGCGATAAATTTTTGATGGCTTGCCCATTTTTCCACCATAAAAAAAATATAAAAGCATGACAAAGAAAGCAGAAACAAAACAGGATAATGTGAAACTCCAAGCAACTGACATTGCACTTTGCAGTGCAGTCATTCCAGAAGCAAGCACAAGCACACAAATCACAATTTTTACAATTTGTTCAAGGAGTTCGCTTGCACATAAACCAAAGTAGTTGTCATTTCCCCACATCGCTCCTCTGAAAACACTATATACTGCCGAAAAAATGAGAGATGGGAGCAAAATAACAAGAATGTTCATACAATTTTCGTCAGTGAAAAGATTTGAAAATAATCCACGGAACAGGAAAATCACCACGCATAAAATGATGCTGACAGAAACGGCAACAATCATGCTTGAACTGACAAGTGTTGCAATTGATTTTTTATCTGCACTGACGCGATATGAAGCAGTCATTCTTGAAATTATTAAGGTGACTCCGCTTGAAACAAGTGTTAAAAACACCATAAAAACAGACAAAGCAACCTGATATAATCCAAGTGCCTCTGCACCGATAGTTCTTGAAAGATAAACGCGAAAGAAAAAACCCAGCATTCTTGTGAGAAGTGTGAAAGCAGTGATGATGACAACATTTTTAAATATGGATTTCATATAAGTAATGTATGATAAAGCTTGTTCAAATATAATCTTGGCAATAGAAGGTTTTGCTTTGAAAATTAAAAATTTTCATCTTTAAAGTGTATTTTTTTTGAGATTACGCATTATAGAAGTATGTTAACCATAGTTTTTCGAGCAATTATAATATATATTGTTGTATTATTCCTTTATCGAATCATGGGCAAAAGGCAATTAGGCGAGATGCAACCTTTTGAGCTTGTTTTAACGCTTATAATTGCTGATCTTGCAACAATTCCTATGGCAGAGGTTTCTGTGCCAGTTTTACATGGAATAATTCCACTTCTCACACTTGTTGTTTTACATTTTGTTTTAGCCTTGTTTTGTAAGTGGAGCGGAAAATTTTCACAATTTGTCAGTGGGAAACCGGTTATTGTTATCAATCCAAAAGGAATTGATTATAAGGCACTCAAAAATCTTGACATTTCTATTGATGATGTCTTTGAATCCCTTCGAGGAAGCGGTTATTTCAAAATCGAGCAGGTTCAATATGCAATTATGGAAACAAATGGAAAGATGAGCGTTTTGCCTAAGAGTGATTTTGCACCATTGACTGTGAAAGATATGAAAATTAAAGTTGAAAAAAGCACAATTCCAATCAATATAATCAATGAAGGGAAGATTGTTAAAGAAAATCTTAAAATTGCGAATATTGATGAACTGACAATTCAAAACATTTTCAAAAAAGCGGGGGTTAAGAAAGTAAAAGATGTTCTTTTGCTCACTATTGACAAGGCAGGGGAAGTTTACTTGCAAAAATATTATGAAACATATCAAACAATGACAATAAAACCTCTTGGTGAGGTGAAAGAATGACAAAATGGTTGTGGTTTAAGTTGATTTCTGTGCTTGCTATTCTTGCTGTTGTTGTTGGAATGTGTGTGTTGGAAGATAGAATTGTCAAAACCTCTCTTGCAGCAGTCAATAATCGTTGCTACGAAATTGAAATGGCGATTGAGAGAAATGGGGGAATCGTCAATGGTGAAGTTGCCAGTTTGGTGGATAATTTGGAATATCAATGGTTTAAAGATGAAGCGGGTATGTGCTATCTAGTCAATCATAAAAACACTGAACAACTTGGCGTTGAAATTGTGCGTCTAAAAACATATATTGATGAAGAAGAGGAAATCGAATTTTATGTGTCGCTTAATATAATCAAAAACTATGTTGAAACATTCCAGCATTTTATGGGAGCAGGAGTGGAGAATATTCTTTAAACTTAATGTGAAAGAATTTATCAAAGTTGAAATATGAAAATAAAAAAGATGAAAAAATAGTTAATAAAAATAATTAATAACTAATATGAAATTAATATGAAAAAGTATTATCAAAAATATAAAATTTATAAAAAATGACAATTTATGAAAAAAATAAAATAAAGATAAAAAAATAAAAATAAAAAATTAGAAAAAATATTAAAAAATTAAAATAAAAAATGAAAAATATAAAAAAATAATTAATCGAATAAAAAATTAACAAATCATAGTAAAAATATAATAATATAAAGTAAAAAAATCAATAATTATAAAAAAAGGAACTTTAAATGTCCCTTTTTCAATTTTAATTACCAAACTTTTTCTTCTTTTTTGCGTCTTTTCATTAAGATTAGAATTATGATAAGCAAGATGAGAATCAATGCCAAAATCACAATCAAAAACCATAGCCAAACATAAGAAGCATGCTCAACTTTTATGGTGCTTAAGTCGTTAACTTCAAAGTGCATTTTTTCTTCGCCATCTTTTCCTTTAATTGAAACTTCAACCTTCCAGATTCCTTCAACGTCATTTGAGTCAAAAGTGAAATTTGTTCCATTTTTGTTTGGAAAAGACTCCCAAAGAACATCACTATCTCCATATTCTGGATTTCCTTGCATTTCTTTGTCTAGGACATAATTTTTCCCGTTAACATCTTGTCCAGAAGCACTCCAAACAATATAGGCAGGATTTACATATTTGAGTGCATCAAGTGGAATGGTGTTTAAAGAAACTTTATAGACATTCAAAAGTCTGTTTGAACTTGAAACAGTATATTCAATTTGAACGCTTTGAATTTTTGCTATTGCTTCGTCAATATCATCAGGAATTATTCCAACATAGAATTCTCCAATTGAAACAGGAACATTCTCATTCTCAACAATGTGTGTGTAAACAAGATCGAACTTATAAAGTCCAAAATCGTTCCCTTTGCTGATTGTTTCTGTTTGCTCAACAGGATATGTGCTGTCAATAAAATAATAATAATTCACTGTGCCATAACTTTGTGTGACACCACCTTCATAAAGGACTTTTGCTTCTTCAACTCCAATATGAGTTTTTAAACTGTCTGAGCAGACATAGGTGAGTTTGAATTGATATGACACAACTTCAGTTGTTTCTGTTGGGTGTCCAGTGAAAACAAAGTGCAGGTTGTCAATATCTCTCCAATTAAAACAAATATAATCAACCGTGTCACCAACGGTGTTTTCAATTGTTTGGA
Organism: uncultured Clostridia bacterium; assembly: GCA_947591785.1. Classification (GTDB taxonomy): domain Bacteria; phylum Bacillota; class Clostridia; order Christensenellales; family UBA1242; genus Caccovivens. Next base: position 83,960 of record CANQDK010000001.1, read on the forward strand.
TTGAGAAAGGAAGCATTGCTCCAGTTCGTGAATACGCCGTCATTGTCATGGAAAAATTGTCATCACTAACAATGCAAGATGGAACTTCATTTGATTCGACTGCATTTGTGTTTTTTTGCTGTGTTAGGTTGAATGCAAAGAGAAATGATGTGGCTATAAACACCATGCAGAGAGAAATTTTGAAGAAGTTCAAAACTCGTTTCATAAGAATATTTTAACATAATTTTTTAAAATTAAAAAATAAATAGACAAAAAATCTAAAAAAGTTCTTTAACGACAAAATTTTTCTTGGGAATAGACACTCGTTTGTTGACAAAATTAATTTTTGCTTTTATAATCATAATATGGAAATTTTGGAAGAAGAAGTTGAAATCGCCGATAATCAAATTAGTTTTGATTTTTTAAAAAACGACGACACAGAAAAACAAATTGAAAAGAAATTGGAATGGAAAAAGGAAGACACGCTTGTGATTATTATGCGTGCTGACAAAAATGTTTCATCCAATTTTGATTTATGTGGAAAGAAAATGATTGATTGGGTTGCACTTGCTTGCAGTGGGTGTGAAACAAAAATTCTTGATGAAGTTAAGGAAGACGATTTGCTTTCAATTGTTCAAGCAAATATGTCGGAGCATCCTTATGTGTGTGTTCTTTTTTCTGACACTCCGCTTTTGAAAAGAACAACTTTCTTGGAGATTATGGATTATTTTGTCAGCCACGATTTAAGATTTTTAAGATTAAAAAGGGGATATGTTTTTAAGCATGAATTTTTACAAAATGCACGCATGCTTCTGCCAAGTCAAGAAGAAAATTTTGGTGATGAAGATTTTGATGTGATTGATGATGCAAAAAAACTTTCTTATGCTTTCAAAGTCCTAAATCAAAGAATTTTGGATTATCACAAAGAACAAGGTGTTGTGTTTTTTGGAGAAAACACTATTTTTGTTGATGCTGATGTTGAAATTGAAAGCGGAACAATAATTTATCCAAATAATGTTATTAAAGGTGAAAGTTATATCGGCAAAGATGTTATTTTGGAAAGTGGAAACTATATTTTTGACACTATCGTTTGTGATGAGGCTTTCGTTTGCCAAAGTTATTTAGAAAAAAGCAAAATTGGCTCTGGAAGTATTGTTGGGCCTTTTAAAAAATTAATTAATCAAGAAATTTAAATTCTTGAAATTGAAAAATCTACTATTTTATTATTCTATTTTTAAAATTGCAGTTTAGGGGAAATTATGGTTATTATTGTTGGACTTGGAAATCCTGATGAAAAATATAAACACACCTATCATAATGTTGGTTTTGATGTTGTTGACATTCTATCTCAAAAATTGGATATAAAAATTTCTTTGCCAAAATTTAAGGCTCTTGTTGGTGAAGGGTTTTATGAAGGCGAAAAAATCATGCTTGTCAAACCACAAACCTATATGAACAACAGTGGCGAAAGTGTTGTTTTGTTGAAAGAACGCTTTAAAGATGCAAGAATACTTGTTGTTGCAGATGACATTGATCTTCCAAAAGGAACGGTGAGATATCGTGAACGTGGCTCTGCTGGCACACATAATGGCCTACGAAGCATAGTTGCATATATTGGACAAGAATTTGAAAGAGTGAGAGTGGGAATTGGCAGAGATGTCACTGTTGAACTTGTTAATTTTGTGCTTTCAAAATATAATGAAGAAACTTTTGCTCCAATTTTGGAAAAAAGTGCAAATGAAGTTCTGGCAAGAATAACAAGAAAATGATGGGCATCAAGGAATGGAAAAATTTGTTGATTTTTTGAAAAAGCGATTGGCAGTAAGTCAAAAAGTTTTTGGCGGATTTTTTGTTGGAGAAAAAACACTTGCTCTTGCAATGAACAACCATTTTGTCTATCTGTGCAGTGACTTTGTTCAGGGTGGAAAAGTAAAGCGTGGCTTGGAAAGTTTTGGGCGGAAGTGTGCAATAATTTCCTGTGGCAGAGAAATTGAAGACGAAAACGACAGAAATTTGCTTGCTTTTGCACAAAATATTTCAAAGTTTTTACGAAATGAAATTGACGGCTTGATTTTTTTGCCATCATCTTTGACAACAAAATTTGATTTGGAATTTTTGAGAAAAAATCTTGTTTTGCAGGTTGGAAAAGATTATTCTCTTGAAGAACTTGAAGAAAAACTTGTCGATTTTGGCTTTGAGAGAGTTGGTTATGCTTCTGCGATTGGACAATTTGCTGTCAGAGGAGATGTTGTTGACATATTTGTTGATGGAGAAAATCCAACCAGAATTGAATTTTTTGATGAAACAATTGATTCAATAAAAATTTTCGATTTTTCAACAATGAAAACTGTCAAAACAATAGAAAAACTTGAAATTTTTCCAATTAAGTTGAAATTTGGGAAAGACGATGTGTTTTCAATCTGTGAAAATATTTTTATTGATGAACCTTCAAAAATCTTAAATGAATGTTCAGTTCTTGAACTAAGCAGAGAAGAACTCTCTTGGACAAAAGGAAAGGATTTATTTCTAGATTTTTCAGCGGTTGATTTTACAAAATATACAATTTTTTCAAACACCGATGAAGACATATTGCAAAACCATTTGAAATTTGAGAATAAGACAATAGGACAAAAAAGTTATGTGACAGATTTTATGTCTTTGAAAAATGACATTAAAATGTATTCAAAATCAGGGCTTCTAATCTTCCTTTTTGCAGGGGATTACTCCGCGATTATACGCGAATTTTTGACAACAAACAATATAAATTTTCGTGTTTTTGATGGAACGGTTGAAGAATTGTGTCCAGTTTATGTTGTTGAAAGATATTTTCCTTATTCGTTCAGCTTTTTAGACAAATCCATTGTTGGCATCGGCACTGATGATATGTATAAAAACAACTCACTCACAAAAAGATTGGGAAGACAGGTTTTTTCTTATCTTCCAAAGGTGGGGGACTATGTTGTCCACGCATTCTATGGCATTGGAAGATGTAAAGATATTGTTAGAATGAAATTGTCGCTTTTTGAAAAAGACTATTTTGTTTTGGAATATAAGAATGGAGCACTTTTGTATCTTCCTTCTGAGCAAACAAATTTGCTTTCTGCCTATGTTGGTGGCGATGACCCAAAACTTAATGCTCTTGGCACAAGTGAGTGGACAAAACTTAAACAAAAAGTCCGTGCAGACTTAAAAGAAATTGCAATCACTCTTGCCAAAATTTATAAAGAGCGACAAACAAAAAAAGGTTTTAAATTCACTCGAATTGACGAACTTGAAAAGCAATTTTCAGACAGTTTTGCTTATGAGTTGACTCCTGACCAAGCCTCTGCAATTAACGATGTTGACAAAGATATGGAAAGTGACAAAATCATGGATAGGCTTATTTGTGGCGACGTTGGATTTGGGAAAACAGAAGTGGCTTTTCGTGCGATATTTAAGGCTATTTACAATTCCAAACAAGTTGCTTTTCTTTGCCCAACAACAATTTTGTCAGAACAACATTTTCGTTCGGCAAAACAAAGATATGAGGGAATGGGGTTTAGAATTGAGGTTTTAAATCGTTTTAAAACATCGAAAGAAACAGAAGAAATTTTGGAAAGGTTAAAAAATGGTGAAATTGACCTTTTGATTGGAACTCACAAAATTTTAAGCGAGAAGGTAAGGTTTAAAGATTTGGGGCTTCTTGTTTTAGATGAAGAACAACGTTTTGGAGTTTCTGATAAAGAAAAAATCAAAAAAATCAAGACAAATATTGATGTTTTGACTCTTTCAGCAACACCTATTCCTCGCACGCTTCACATGTCGCTTTCGGGGATTCGTGATATAAGTGTTATTGCATCTGCACCAAAAGATAGACTTCCAATTCAAACCTATGTGTCATCTTACAGTGACCAACTTTTGCAAGATGTTGTTTCGCGAGAACTTTCACGACAGGGGAAGGCACTTATTCTTTTCAATAGGGTTGCGGAAATTTACACTTTCAGGGCACATGTGGCGGAACTTTTGCCACAGGCAAAGATTGGTGTTGCTCATGGACAAATGGAAGAAAGAGAACTTGCAAGAGTGATTAATGACCTTTATGAAAACAAATTCAATCTTTTGATTTCAACAACTTTGATTGAGAATGGAATTGATTTGCCAGATTTAAACACTCTTTTTGTTGTTGATTGTGATATGCTTGGGCTTGGACAACTGTATCAAATTCGAGGAAGAATTGGCCGTTCAAACAAACTTGCGTATGCTTATTTGACATACAATGCAGGGAAAGTCTTGACTGAAGATGCATACAAGAGATTGGAGGCTATCAAAGAGTTCCGCGAACTTGGAAGCGGATTTAAGATTGCAATACGCGACCTTGAAATTCGTGGAGCAGGGGATATTTTAGGAAAGCAACAACATGGACACATGCAAAAGGTTGGATATGATATGTATGTCAGGTTGCTTGATGAAGTGACAAAAGAGGTTTCTGGTGAAAAATTCCACAGAGAAAAAGAAATCAAAATGGAGCTTGTGCTTGATGCGTATATCAGTGAAGAATATATTCCTGCACAGGAAGAAAGAATTGTTTTTTATAATAAAATTAGTAACATTCAAAATCAACAGGAATTTGACAGTGTTATAAACGAACTTAAGGCTCTTGCAGGAGATGTTCCAAGGGAAGTTGTCAATCTTTGTAAAGTTGCATTTTTAAAGAATCTTGCAAGCAATTTTAATGTTGAAAAAATCATAGTAAACAAGAACGAATGCCTTATTCAACTCTATAAAAGTGAAGAAATCATTGATAAAAGGTTGTCGAATCTTGGCACTTTTTATGATATACGACTAAAATTTGAGCAAAAGCCTATTCTAAAAGTAAACGCAAATGGAAATGTGGCTCAAAAAGTGAATGTTTTGATTGAAATGTTCTCTAAAGCACTTCAAAACTGACAAAAATATCGTGTTTTGAAATAAAATTTTGAATTTTGCGTCTTTTTACTTGAAATTTTAGTAAAAGTGTGTTAAACTTTTAAAGTTAAATTATCGCCAAAGTGATAAGCATTGGCAATTATGGAGTGGTGTGGCGTGAAAAGAAAAATTGTGGCCGTTTTATTGATGTTTGTTATGTGTCTGTCAGTTTTGTCTGGCTGTTCTTTATTTGAACTTGATGAAAAAAGTTATTATAACTCCATTGTCTGCACAATAACTTTTGAAGATGATGAAGTTGTTAATATCGACAAAAGAGAACTTTTGCTTGCTTGGTCAAGTTATGGGTATAACTATGAACAAAATTATGGTTATTCAAAAGAACAAGCTGTCAAAGAAACTTTGGACTCAATCATTGATCAAAAAGTGACAAGAAAAGCGGTTGAAAATTATTACAAAGAAAACGAAGAAGATGTTTTGAATGACAACGAAAAAACATATCTGTGGGATTACACTTATGAATCTCTCTATGGAAATTTGGAATCATATTTTGCAGAAATAGTCGATGTTCCAAGTGGTGAAGATGATTCAGAAACAAAATCAAAAATTTTCACAGAAAATAAGCCTGAAATTGAACTTACAACTGTTAAAGTGCTTGATAAAGAGGGAAATGAAACACAGAAATTGGCATTGAAAAAAACTTCTTCACCATCAACAATTCGTGAAACCTATGAAGCCAGATATGAAGAAATTGATGGGAAAGATGAGGTTTATGACATTGAATTTAAAAATGCAGAAGGCGAAAAACCTTTCAAAGACAAATTGTATGAAAAAATCATGTCCATGACAAAGGGAGAAAGTAAGAGTGCAAAGAATTGGCGTGGTGCTTTCAGTAAATATATCAGTGCAATAAAATCAAATTATAAATATTTGAATTACAAAACTGAGAAAGAATGGTTTATGTTTGAAATTGATCGTGTTTATGACATTTTGAAAGGAAATTACCTCGTTGAGCAATACACAAAAATCTTCAATGTTCAAGAGCAAAATGGTTCGACAATTTCAGGTGTTTCAGTTGATAATATTCTTAGAAGATATTCTGCAAAAGTTCAACAGGATTATCAAACATACCACAACAACAAAGATGCTTTTGAAACAGCAATAATAGATGGACTTTCAAATATGGAATACATTTGGCAAGGGGAAGATGCAACAAATTTCTTCCAAGTTGCCTATATTAAGCTTGAATTTGATGCAACTCAAAAAGCCGATTATGCAACTTACACAGAGGATAATGCATATCTTGAAGATCCAGAACTTAAGAAAGCACTTATTGATTCATTATACAACACTGTCACAGTCACAGTGAAAGATGAATATGGTGATCCAGTTAAAGTTAAAAACAGTAAGGGTGAAGAAGTTGATAAAACTGTTGATTCTGCCACATTATTGAGCCTTATAAATGCTACTGCTGTTGGAAAAATGGAATACGAATCAAAAATCACCGCAAATGATGTAAGCGAAGAAATTAAAGCAAAACTTGACTCTGAAAAAGGTGATGGCAAAACTACTGAGCAAGCAATTGCAGAATATGTTACAAAGTTCAACGAAGATGTTGATAAGATAAACAAAAACATTGCAGAAAGAAAAGCTGATGCATTTAGGCCTTTCCTATATCAATATAATGATGACACAACACAAAGGAACACTGAAACAAACCTTGTTTTTGGTGTTAAAGCAAATGGAGAAGTTCTTGGAAAATCTGATTTAACTGGAATTGAAGGAGTTAATGAAGAAATCAAAAAACTTTATGAAAAGAATGAAATCGGTGCTATTTCTGATTTTGTTCGTGCAAATGATGGACTTTATTTGTTCTTCTATTGTGGAGAAGTGAAGAATCCTTTTGAAATCACAGATAATGGTTTTGATATTGCTTCAAGAGAGGATAACATTTATGTTCTCGCTCACACATATTTAAACATCTTTTCACGAAAAACTCTTTTGGAAAGTTTGTATAACGAAGTTACGACAGACAAATTTACTGTTTTCCAAAATTTGAATGTTGCATACCTTAGAAGTCATCTTGCAAGAAAAATTGAAGCATTTGACAACAATTTAAAAGACTTGTATTAATATCTAAAATATGCTTAAAATAAAAACTCTTGATTGTTTGACAAGAGTTTTTTTATATGTTAAAATATGAATCATGAAAGAAAAAGAGAAGAAAGAAATTGAACAGAATATTTCGGTTGAGCCTGAAGTTGGAAAACCTTCTTTTTTCTCTCGTATAAAAAAGAGATATGAAAGCCGTCAAGAAAAACGTTTAAAAAAATTTAAACCAGAACAACTCTCCGATGAAGAGAACAAAAAAGTCGAAGAAAAGATTGAAGAAGCCACAAAAGAAACTTCAAAACCTGCTGGAAAAAACAAAAAAATTAGAAGTATTGTGTTTTTCATATTTAACATCATACTTGTTGCAGGAATTTTGATTTGGAACTTTCTCGACAATGGAGATGTTCCACCACTATCTTTTCTGGAATTAAGACTTGAATACCTTGTTTACACTCTCTTGCTTTTGGCTGGAGTTGTGCTTGCCGATGTTATGTCTGTGCATCGTATGATATACAGAAAAACAATGCGTTCGCGTTGGCATTTGTCCTACAAATCTTCTGCCGTTTTAAGATATTACGATGCAATCACACCTCTTGCTTCTGGTGGGCAAGCATTCATGGTGACATACCTTACAAGCAGAGATGTGCCTGGCTCAACAGCATTATCAATTCCTATTTCCAAGTTGTTGTTTCAAAATATAGCTTGGATAATCGTCACTTTTGTGTGCTTAGTTTTATCATTTTCAAGTGGTATGAACACTCTTGTTTCTGCATCAAGTATAATAGGTTTTATTCTTGCGATTTTGATGGTTGTTTTCATTCTGGTTATGTCTTTATCGAAAAAGTTTGGGCTAAAACTTGTCACTTGGGGATTGAAACTTCTTGTAAAACTTCACATTCTTAAAAATTACGACAAAATGTATGCAAAAGTTGTTGGTTTTGTTGAAGATTATCAAAGCATTATGAAAGAGTATAGTCATGCGAAATTTGATGTGCTATATCAACTTATTTTGCATGGACTTAGGAATGTTTGTATTTTTTCAATGCCATTTTTAATATATCAAATGTTTCCAGTGCAAAGTGCAGTTGGAATTCCAATTGGAACATACGGAAAATTCTTTATTTTCACTGCAATGATTGATTTGGCGTCAAGCTTCATACCTTTGCCAGGTGGAACAGGTATGAATGAAATCACTTTCACGGCTTTGTTTAGGACTTATCTTGGACAAAATACTTTTTGGGCTCTTCTCATTTGGCGTTTCTGCTCATACTATTTCTATCTTTTGCAAGGGATTGGTTTATTATCCTATGACACGCTTTATGGCAATAGAAAATACCGTTGGGTTAAGACAAAACGTGCTTTACAGCAAGAAAGCAGAGATTTTAGACAGGAACAAATTGAAATTTTCAGGCGAGAAAGAAATAAAAGAAGAAAAAAACAAGCAAAAGCAGGTTAAATTTGTAAAAATATTTAACCTCTTTTTTTTATTGAATAATATTATTTTTTTAACAAAACCTATTTTTATGAATAAAAAAGATGTTGCATGGACTGTTTGTTGTGTGTTTCTTGTTATCGCACTTTTACTTTCAATTGTGCTTGGGGTTATGGGGTTTTATTCCGCAGTCACTTATTTGAGTCTTGATTCTGACTTGATTGTCGGAGATTTTGTCAATATTCCAATTTTGCCAAATCAAACAAATGTTGTTTCAATGACATTTGATAGTTCGTTTTTGCCAAATGAAAATATCCCTCAAACAATACAAATTAGTGGGCAAAATCTTAACAGCGATGTTAAAGTCAGGGTTAAAGCACAGGTTTTTGGTTTAGAAGATGGAACGTTTGATTTTATTACAACTGAACATTTTGTTTTAGATGACGATGGATATTATTATTATGATGATACTTTAAAGGGTGGGAATAAAATTACATTTTGTAACTATGTTGTAACTCCAAAAGAGAATCCTCATAAAAGTGGAGAGAAATATATACTTTCAATTATTGTTGAGAATTTGGAATCTAAATTTAATGTCAAAGAAATTTGGAATAATGTTCAGTAATATTCAAAAATTATTGGACATTTTTATTTTTTTGGTATACAATATTATTATAAAAAAGGGGAGAAAATGGAAGAAAAAAAAGTATACATACCAACTCCACCAAAGGAGTTGCAAAATAATAAAAACAAAGTTGTCACAACAAAAACCGTGACAACCGTCACAACAACTCGTCCAGTTGGAGTGGCAACTGGGGCATCAGGAGCGACTTCTCGTCAAAATCCTCAACCTCAACAAAAACCTTTGTCAAACACATATCAAAGGCCAATTCAAACCACCACAACGACGACAGTCACAACAACTCGTCCTGCAAACAGTCCTGTTCGAGTTCCAACTCAATCTGCAACGATGCAGACAAAAGATAGTGCAGAGGAAGAAGAACTTAGACGCAAGAGAAAAGAAAAGCGTAGAAAAATAAATATCATAGTTAACTGGGTTGGCTTTGTTATTGCATTAGGCTGCATGGCTGCTTTGCTATACTTGTTCTTTACACTCTGATTTGTTTTAATCTTTTAATGTGTTGTAAAACATAAAATTAAATTGAATTAATAAAAAAGATGAATTTTGTGTAAAATCACATTAATTGTTTCTTTTTTTTGCAAAAAACACCAAAAAAATGGTGTTTTTTTTGTTGGTTACTGGAAATAAACAAAATATGAAAAGAGTGATTGTGTTTGTGTTTTTGATTTTATGTCTTGTGATGACAAATTTGGGTAAATTGCAAAGGAATCCCTTGTTTGCAATAGATGGAGTGGAGAAAGTATGCTTTATTTCAGGAGATAGTTTTGATGCTTATGGAGTTGAAACTGTGAAATGTGGAGAATTGGCATTTAATTTTTGTTCGGTTGAAACTGCGAGAAAAAATTTAAGAAATTTCAATAAAAACTTATTAGGAATTCAATTTTATTTTTCAAATGTTCAAAAAGATGATATATTAAAGTCTTTAAAATCTGAGATTGTCTGCGAAGAAGCAATTAATAAACTTAAGGTTTTGAATTGTTATACCCCATATTATCAAGATTGCATTTATATAAATGGTAAAAAAGTTAATATGCAAATTGCATTGTCGGAAGAAAATATTGTGGCAGGTTTTCCAGTTCTACTGACAGGTTATTAATTTAAATCAAGAGGAATCTTGGTTTTTATTTTTAAGATTATTTAATTAAAAAAATAAAAATAGAAATAAAAAATAAAGATAGAAATAAAAAATAAAGATAGAAATAAAAAATAAAGATAAAAATTAAAACAAAATAAATATAAAAAACAAAACAATTAAAAACAAAAAAAAACAAATAAAAAAATAAATATGAATATTCGGAATTAAATTAAAATATAAAAAATGGAAAATATTAAGAAAATAAAAATTGTTTAAAAAATATTAAAAATAAGAAAAAATAATAAAAAATATTTAAAAATATAAACAAAAAAGTAATTTTTTATAAAAAAAATAAAAATTTTACTAAATTTATTGATTTAGAAAAATAAAAAAATATATAAAAATTTAAGAATTTATTGTTTAAAAAAAAATCGTTTGGCAATTATTGAATTGTGGAGGTTTTTATGGAAATAAAAAATGAAAACAAATTCAAAGGATTATTTAAAAAATTTGGAGCTTTGTCCTTGGCGTGTGTTTTTGCCCTTGCTATCGCCTTGACGATTGCTTTCAGCATTAAAAATCAGCCTGTGTCGGGAAATGCAATTAGTTTCTCTTCCCCAATGAATAATGCTGTTGTTGTGAAAGACTATTCTGAAGATAAATTACAACATAATGAAAGTATGAAGTTTTATGCAATACATTTGGCTGTTGATCTTGTTGGTGAAGATGATAAAGTTTTTGCCGTTAGTGATGGAATAGTTAAGGAAATTGATAAAGATAACGACTTGGAAGGAACAAAAATGATTATTGAACATGCAGATGGATTCGTGAGTGTTTATTGTTCATTGGATAATAACTTGTTGGTAAGTGAGGGAGAACAAGTTAAAAAAGGACAAGAAATTGGAAAGGCGTCAGATTCGTCTATTATGGAAAAACATTCTGGTGGACATTTGCATCTGGAACTATTCAAAGACGGCATTGAAGTTGATCCAAATCTATATTTTGATTTCCAAAATAAATAAATTATGAAAATCACTTGCTTTTAACAAAAATTTATGATATTATACAAACATGGAGGTTTGTGAAATGGTTTTTGAAAAAGTGAGAGATTTGGTTGCAGAACAACTTGGAATTTCCAAAGAGAGCATAACCAAAGAATCCAACATCATTGAAGACCTTGGGGCAGATTCACTTGATGTGATTGAAATGTTGATGACTTTGGAAGATGAATACGGTATCACAATTCCAGATGAAAAAATCAACCAAGTAAAAACAATATCTCAGATTGTTGCTTTGATTGAAGAATGTTCTAAGAAGTAAGCTCGTCATATTCAATAATAAGAGATAAACCTGCATTTTTTTGCAGGTTTTTTTGTGTGTTTTTGTATTTAATTTTGTTTTTTTTCTTATTTTAATTAAAAATTTTTTTTCAATTTGTGAAATTTACACACTTGAATTCGACAAAAAGTATCATATTTTGACAATATTCCACATAAATTGTTGTATGACAATGATTTAAGTGGAGGTTGAATGAAAGAATATATAAAAGAACGAACTTTGCAGGAAGCCAATTATGTTGCTTCATCAAAGGGAACAATCAGACAAACTGCTCGAATATTTAATTTGAGTAAAAGCACCGTTCATAACGATTTGTCAAAGCGTCTTGTGAGAATTGATGAGAGACTTTTTGAGCAGATAAAGGATATTCTTGATGAAAATTTTTCTGAAAAACATATTCGAGGGGGAGAGATGACTCGACGAAAATACATTGAAAAGAGCGAGCAAAAAAATGTACAAAAAATAAAATAAAAAAATCAAAAAATTAAAAATAAATAAAAAATATAAAAAAATAGCAAAAAAATGCAAAAAATTGCAAAAAAAATGAATTTTTTGCTATTTTTTTTATATTTTTTCAAAAAGGTTTTTCCTTTATAATTTTACGATTGAATAAATAGTTTTTAAATCTGAAAATTTTTAAATATTTCGCTGATTAATTATTTTTTAAAAAATCTTAAAAAATCCTTTCATGATTTGACTATTTTTTTTTATTTTATTATAATTTATATATAAAATTTTTGCAGTTTGCAAATATTAAAATTGGAGGACATAATGAAAAAGATTACAGTGTTTTTACTTGGATTGTTCGTTTGTCTTGGGGGCATACTTTTTTCTGCATGTGAAAACAAAGTCAATTTGACTGTGTCAGACAAATATGTGACAATTTATAAAAACGATGAAAATGGTGTCATCAACTATCTAAAAAAAGATATCACCATTTCAACTAATGCTTTTGTTGATGTCTTTGAGGGGGATTGTGTTTATGTAACTCAACCTCAAAAAAACAGAAAGGGTGATTATGTCTTCACAATTCATGTCCTTGAAGGGGATTGCTCAAGTGACAAAGCAGAAATTCATGTGACTTCCATTGATAATTCACAGTGGCAACCAATTTACGTAAATGTTAAAACGGTTGCAACTTCAATTTCTACTGATTCTTCAAAGACTCAAGGATTGTTTGTTGTTAAAGACGATGAAAAAGGAAATGATTTAAGCGATACATATTTTGAATTTGAACCTATCACTGCAAATGAAAAAGATATTAGCTGGGTTTTTGATAATGATAAAACTTCCATAGAAAATGATGCTGGTGAAACTGTTGCTGAAATTATTGAAAACCAATTTTATGTTTACACAAACTATTCTCTTCCAACAATTTCATTGAAAGCATCTTTGGTTCGTGATCCTTCAATTCCACCTGCAATTTTGACATACACTGTTTTGAATGGCTCTGTTTTTGATTCTGTAAGTTTGACTGGAAAAGTTTTGAAAGAAAAAGATGGCGGTAATGCAATTGCAAATTTACAAACTCAAGAAGAAAAAATTATTTATGCTGGGGAGATTCAAACAGGAGATTTCAGTTTCCAACTTAAAAGAAATGAAAGTGACAATGATTTGTCAAAACTTTCTGGGCAACTTGTTCTTAATGTTCAAGATGGGCAAGATTTGTTTGGCGACTTGACATTGACACCTGTTTTCTATCAACTTGATTCAAGTGGCAACAAGAAAATTCTTGAAAAGGCAGAATATGAACAATATTTCAGTTTTAAACAGGAAAGTGGAATTTACAATGCGGGAAAAATGACTTATCAATTCTCAATTGATGCTCACTCAGACAGTTTTGATAGTGGAATTGATGGCGTGCTTTACTTCTATCTTGATGTTTCCTATCAAAATTTTGACTATTCGGTTTCAACTCAAGATGTCCCTGTTGAAATTGTGACATCATACAAAGTTATTGATGTTGACATATCAAACTCTAATGGCGATTCAATTGATAATGGAGTTATTGATGTTTACTCAAGCTATGCTTCAGGTGACGGATTTAAAATCAACACACTTTTGAAAGCAAGTTTGAATCCAAATTTATCAAACATTCGTCTTGATGATAATAGATTTTATCTCTCTCTTGATGTTTCAAAACAAAATGACGATTTCCAAGCTCTTGCCGCAAATGACAATTTTAATCTTAAAAATGTGTTTGTTGTCACAATTAAAGGAACAGAATTAAACTTTTTACGCACAGGCAACACCTTTATTGCTGATTTGAGTTTGTTAACAAACGGAGCGGATATTTATGTTCGTGGAAGCGAGTCTATTGAGAATTTTTTGACAAATGTTAGGCTTGATTTTGTTTCTCAGAGTGATTTCACCGTTCAAACTTCAGTTTTTATGAATCTATACAAGATTGCATCTCAAGATAGTTTTGGTTTAAAAGAAGTTTCAAAAGATGGTGTGACTTCTGAAATAATGCCACAATACTTTATGTCAACAGTTCCAAATTCAGACACAAACACCTTGGTTTTCAATTTAAGAGTTTATGGATTGTCAAGCATTTTCTCTGCAACGGTAAATGAAAGAAGATTGATGCTTGAACACACTGAAGATGCAAGATTTTATTTCAGTGAAGTTTTAGAAACTGGACATAGTGATGATTTGCAATCTTCTGAAGAACAATTTGTAGACATAACTTTTACGGTTTCTTTGAAATCCTACAATTTTGAAGCTAAAATAATCTTTTGGTTTGAACATGTGACAGGAAAAAGCACGCAAAGAGTTGAAATTGATGCTTTTGTTCCGCTTGACACTGCTTCTATTGAAACAACAAACAGTAGTTCTGCAAGTATATACATGGAAGATTCAGATGTGCAGAATTATTTCCTTGAAACAGATGGCTCTGTTGGGGAGCAGGATAGTGGAAACTTATCAATTTCAAAGATTGTTGTTGAAGCTGGAAGTTTGATTTTGCTTAGAACTCAATATCAATTTTCAACTTCGGTTCAATTTAAGGCAATAAGTCTTGAAGAACTCAGCCTTCTTGGACGAGATGTTGAACTTGATTCTTTGTTCCAATCAAAAGATGATAATTATGGAATTGATTATGCTGTTAAGTTCTTTAGAGAATTTGCTGATGTAACAACAAATTATTCCTTGAATTTTAATATTCAACCTGAACGATTGACTCTTGCGAACAACACTTTCAAAGGTTATGTTTGTGCAATTTTCTCTGGATATAATGAAAGACATGAAAATTTGACTCTTTTAAGATTTTTCGCATTGGAAAGCATTTATGCTGTCAACTATTTAATGCCAGAAGTAAAAAGCAAAACTCTTTACACTGTTGAAACTTTAAGTGAAACAGATGTCGATTTGGCAAGAATGGATGTTGTTATTTCTGCTCGTGCTGATGGAAATTTGCCAACCTATTTCAATCTTGACAACTTTAAGATTATTTCTTCAACTTTAATGCAAAATGAGGCTAATAATGAAAATCTTGTTCTCTTTTCATGTAACGAAGCTGGAGAATTTATATACCAAACGAATGATTATTACACAATAAGTTCTGTTTCTGTGGCTGGTGGCAGAACATTTAGGTTTACCATAGAGGCTCAATCCACAAATCTTCGTTCTTCCTTTAGTGACACGATTATTGTTGTTTACACAAACAAGTTTAATACCAGTTATTCCAGAACAACAACTATAGATATTGAGATTCAAAATGTTAAGCGTGTTGAAGAAGTTGTTTGGACAAATAAAGTTACTGCAGAAGTTGGACAAGAACCAGAAATTTATCTTAATCTTACTTCAAAAAACGAAAGCGAAAGAACCGCAACAATTTCAACTGCTGTAGGGCCAAATGATGCCTATGTCTTGACAAATTCTTTAAATGTTTCTTCTGTTTTGGAACTTGTTCGTGATTTTGATAACGACAGTGCAATCACAATAACACAAAACAAAATTGGAAATGTTTTAAATTTGAAGATTAATCCAACAAACGAGGGGACAAGCGGTTATGTCTATTTGTTGCCAAAGGATATGATTAAGAGTTTCCAAGGCACATCACACATCATGGCTTATAGATATGACGAAAACAATGAAAAAGGAATTGTTGATTATATTCCTCTTAAAGAACTTCCAAAATTCTATGATGATCTTGTTGGCATTGAAGAAGAAACAGATATAGATGGTGAATATCTAAATTATTTCTATAGCGGAGATAAGAAAGTTTACAACAAATCTGTTATTTTGAAAATTAGAATAACCGTTGCTGACGGAAGTCCAAACCATGAAACCGAAGAAGAAGGCGAGCGTTTGGCAATTCGTATTTACAGCGAAAGAGAATTACAGAATATTGACACTGCGAAATGGTATCGCATTATGAACAATATCCAATTTACACAGTGGAAGAGTTTTGAGAATTTTACAGGAAGAATATTTGGTAACACGGAGAATATTTCTCTCAATTTTGTTGGTGAAAACAATGAAGTTTTTGTAAAAAATAATGGCGGAACTCTAAAAAATTTGATATTCACAGGGAATGTTGTTTCAAAGGGAACTGCTATGCAAAATTCACTCTATGCTGGCTTTGTTGCTAATGTGAATGAAGGAACTTTAAACAATGTTTCTATTGATGTGTCAGGAGTGAAATCAAGTCTGTTGACAACATCAGTTGAAAAAGGGGTTCGTCAAGTTTATGTTGGTGGGCTTGTTGGATTTAATATGGGAAATATCATAAATTCTAAATCCTATGGCCTTTCTATTGAAGCATCAAACAATGCTGATTATGTTGGTGGTATTGTTGGTGAAAATGCAGGCACAATTTCTGGTTGTGGTGTTGAATTCTATGATTTTGAAAATGACGAATTTAATAAAATAAATGCACCTGTTGCACAAGTTGGTGGACTTATTGGTGTTGCTGACAGAAACAGCAGATTGATTCAATCTTATGTTTACGCATATTCTCTTGAAGATTACAGCCCATCAAAGACGGTGTTCTTAACTTCTGGCAATAAGGCGTTGTTTATTGCTTCTGTTCTTGGTGAAAGTGTTAAGATTGTGGAAAGTTTTGGCTTTGTTGGAACTTTAAAAACATCTCACTATTCCGAAACAGGTGCTTCATTAACAATGGAAAATTGTTATTATACATATTATGAATCTGGAAAAATTACAACTTCTATATATAAAGATTATAATCAGTTGACAACAATTAGGCCTGATTACACTTTGAATGAAGATGATATTCCAAAAACAAACCCAGATGGCTCTGTTGACACACCTGCTAATTTTGAAAATGCTGTTAACGACTTGAAAAATTCAACCGCTTGGGAAGTTTATAATATTGATGAAAGTGTAAACTTTGGATTTATGCACTTGAAAAACACTAAACAGACTGTTGCTGTTTCAATTGGAAATTTGGCAATAAAAACTTCATCTGCAGAACCTTACAAATCTCTTCGTGTGGGCGATGTAAATGACAATAAAGGGATTTTGTTCTTCTATCAACCAATTGCTGAAATTGTTGACACTGCTGAGCAGTCTGAACTTTTGAGATATAACACAATCAACTTTATGAATTTGTTTGAAGGTGTTTCTCAACAACAGCAAAGAAGTTTGATTGTCACAACAAATTCAGAGAGTGTTCTTATAAATGCAACTTCTTTACAAATTTTGTCAATCAACACAAAATTTGAACTTGTTGTTCATTCAAAGATGGATTATTCCAACGCAAAGACATTTACTGTTGCAATCATAAACAATCTTCCTCAAACAACAGTTAAGATTGGTGAAACTCCTTTTGTTGATAATCAAATTGTTTTGCTTCAAAAAGGAAATAGACAACAAAGAGTTGTTTATACTTTGAAAAACTATATTTATCTTAATGGCAAAGAGTATGAAACAAAAGGTGGCTTCTATGAAGTTGATTATTGTTTCGGTGCTGACAGCACAAATGAAAATGAAAAACAGAATGAATATGTTTCAATTGGTGCAAGCAACAACACTATCACGTTGACTGGATTAGAGAAAACTGAGGAAAACACTTTTGTTGACGTGACTTCTTTTGTAAGACTTCACAGTAATTCTGGAGTTGATTCCGAATTTGCCAGTGCTGTAAGATTTTTAAAATCGAATCATTTTAGAATTTCTGTTTTTGAAGGAGCAACATCTTTCACTGTTGAAGATGAAACAATAAATTTGAAGGGTATGTCAACGGGACATTTTGTTGCATATCTCACCACTGATGACGAAAATGACGAACTTGCTTTTGGCTTCTCATACGGAGAGCAAACAAGAGAGATTAGTATTCCAACTTCAAGCAAATTTGTTTTAGATATTGATGAAAATTTAAGTCTTGAATTTAAGTCATCAAAGGAAAAAGTTGATGGAACTGAAAATGAATATATCTTCTCGGTTTCTGTGAAGATTGTAGAAGAAAAGTTATATCTCATTGAGCAAGAATATGAAAACATTAGACTGCGTTTGACTCCATCAAGCCAAATTGGAAGAGAAGGATTTTTGAGAGAGGTTGTTATAAATGTTTCGCCAAAAGAAATTGACGATATTTATATGGCTGTCTATGAAATAAAAGATAGAACAATCAGAGATTCAAGAACTTACTATATCATGTCCGATAAGAAAATTTCAACTTTAATACCTTCAACAGATGCAATTCTTGTTGTTCAAGTTGATCCAGCATTTGCTTTGATGGACACTTTGAAACTTAGTGTTGAAAATGTTGTAAATGATTTGTCAAGAAGTGTGAGCATCACAAGATTATCAAAGAATGGACAAGAATTCTACGTAAGCAATCGAAACACGACAAGTAATGGTGTTGGACTGGATATAGCTCTTGATGATGAAGATTTAAAAGGCGATGGACTTTATTATTTCCGTATATATGTGACAAGCAGTTTTGAACTTTCAGAAACTTTGGAAATAACCGCATCTTTTGAGTATAATGGAGAAACTGTTCGTCATGATACGATTCCTTTGATTGTTGACTATATTCCAAGTGCAAGTATAAAGGTTAATGGCGTTTCGACATATCTTATGTCAAAGGGCAGTTCCGCAACAGTAACTGTCACCTTAAGACTTGATGAAAAACTTGCAGATTTCAATCCTGAATTGCAAGATCTTTATCTGCAAGGGCATGGAAGCGGAATTTTCTTGACAGATTGGACTTCAAACACGGTTGGAAGCAGTGTTGTTTATACTGCAACAATTATTTGTTATGTCAATGCAACCTTACAAAATGGTGATTCTCGCGGAATCTTCTATGTTGCTGCATCTGTTGTGAGTGTTGTTGAAGGAAAAGTTGTGACAAGAGTGACAAGAGCAACCATTTGTCTTGTGGATTTCACGATTGATGGTGAAAATATCAGCCTTTCTCAAACTGGCGTGCAATACAACAATTATGATGTTTATCATGCTTATTATGACATTCAAACGGATTTGAATTTTAATTATCCACTTCTTCCAGAAAAATATGAATATTATGATCCATTTAATGCAAATGAAGCTGAGGCAGTTGAAAAAATGATGGAAGAAAGAGAGAAGTTTTTCTTAGATAACTCTTATGAAGATCCACAAAATGAATATTTTATAAACTACTCGTTTGATTCATATACAGGAAATCGAAAGGCTTTATCTTTGAAAGAACAACTTTGGTTTGTTCGTGAAGATGGAAGCGAATATCGTATTCATAATGGCAACTATTGGTTGACGCAAAGTGACTTTTTCAATATTGATTCTTATGAAGTGGAAGGACATGAAGTTTTAAGAATCAAAGGAACTGCAGAACGTGGACAACAATTAATGAAATTGCAAACAACTGTCAGATATCAAGGAACAGAGTTTGTTTATGATTATTACTTTATGGTTATCGTTTCAAGATGGAGTGATGAAGAACTTCCAATTCAAATCACAAATGGAGAACAATTTGTTTCCTATTTGACAACTTCACTTGAACCTGATGATTACATTCTCATGAATGACATTGTTCTTGATGACTATGAACCTCTTGACACTAATCTTGTTAAGAGCCTTGATGGAAATGGCTATACAATTCATATCAACAGTTGGAAAAAACAGGAAGGAAGTGAATTTAAATACGCACTCTTCAATTCGGTTTATGCGGACACGGTTCTTAAAAATGTTCGCGTGAACATGTATGAAGGTGGACAAATATCTGTTGATGTTTCTTCTGCTGAGAACCCTGAAAATAATCGTGTTAGTGTCCAGGTTGCTGGTTTTGCGATTAGCAATGAAGGAATAATTTACAACTGCGAAGTTGTTTCATTTAAGAGTTCTTATCAAAACGTTACTCATGGAACAAACGGTATTGTGGTTAAATACACAAAAGGTATCGGTGCAGATGAAATTGCTTTAACTGATAATTGGAGAGTTGACAGCACTGTTGCTGGATTTGTCATCAACAATTCAAAATCTATTGTGAACTGTCGTGTTGGCGGCACAAGTTTTAGATATGCGGAAAATATCCTTGGAACAACCTTCCTTTCAACGCAAGATTTGGGAGTGTTTACAATTCAAGGACAAAAGAATGTGAGTGGTTTTGTTGGCAATAATGGCTCAAACGGTTATATCAGTGCATCTTTTGTGGATAATGTCCAAATTAACAACAACACTCAATCTTCAACTTCTGTGACTGCAGGTTTTGTTATTAAAAATGAAAATAGTATTCAGGGCAGTTATGTTGAAGGGAAGAGCAAACCTGTTGGCGAAATTTTGGCTGAAATTTGCGACTTAACAAATATTTCTTCAACTGGAATTGTTGCAGGTTTTGTCTATGACAATGCAAGTTTAATCAAAAACTGCTATTCAAACATTGGAATTGAAAATGAAAAACTTGTTCCATCTTTTGCTTCTGGTTTTGTTTACATAAATGAAGAAAATGCAACAATAAATTTGTGTTACAGTGCATCACCAGTCAAAAATAATGATATAAATCAACTTCCATTCTCAGGAGTTGCTGGCGGCTCTGCTGGAACATATTCGCTGAACTATGGAAAAATTGAACGTTCTTATTTCTATAACAGCATCAGTCTTGACACCACAAATGAAGGAAAATTCTCAACTGGAGCAACTCCTGTGTCAGACATAATTGATGCACAAGAGAATTTGTTCTATGGATTCAGTTTCACTTCGTCTGACGATTCTTATGATGGCATTTGGCGTGCAACTGAAACAGGAATCACGCTTGTTAGTGCAAACAAAATTGCTTTCTCAAACAGAATTGCTGCTGGCGGAGAAATGTTCTACAATAAGACAATCTATGATTCAGACACTTTGAGGCCTATAGATATTTCTTATGGAAGTGAAAATAATCCTATAATAATCAGAAATGCTCGTGACTTTGCAATGGCAACAGGAGATGCAACATCTGTTGTTGTTTCCGCTTATCGAGAATATTACACAGACAAAGAAGTTTTTGGAACTTACAGACTTGTAAACAACATTGATATGGAAGAAATAAACCAAGATGTTGATGAAGGTGTGCAAGAGCGTGTTTCATTGAAAACTTCAACAAAAACTTTCTCGGGAATTCTTGATGGTAATGGATTTAAAATCTCAAATATAACATTGCGTAAAGAAGATGGAGATACCGCTCGTCCTGATGAGAACTTTGGACTTTTTGCAAAGATTCAAAGCGGCACAATAATGAATTTGGATTTGACTGTTTCTTCTGTTTACAACCTTCAAGCGAATATGGTTGGAACATTGGCTGGAACAGCAATTGACAGCCGAATTCTTTCAATAACTCTTTCACCTTCAGCATCTGCGGAATCTGACTTGTCTGTTCAAGGAAAGAATGTTGTTGGTGGTGTTGTTGGTGTTGCTTTGGGCGAAAGCAATTTGTTTGATATAAATGTTAGCCAAATCGAAATCTTCTCAAGATACCGTAATGAGAATAAGGAAATTCCTGTAAACAATTCTGATTTTAGAGAACTCGCAATGGAAGGATACTCCCTTCTTGAAGTTTCAAACAACATTTCCTATGTGGGTGCTGTGGCTGGATATGTTGATATTTATAGAAACTTCCTTGACGCCTATGTTCAATATAATCCAATTTTTGATATAAAAGACTTCAACATTGTCAATGTTCATGTCCATGAATCTGTGGATATATACGGTGAAATTGCTGGTGGTTTGTTTGGATATGTTGGCAAATCAACTTATGTCTATGATGCAACAATGGAATTAGATGCAAGAGAAAATTTGCAAACTCCATCTTATATCACTTCAAAAAATATGTTCGCTGGCGGACTTGTTGGTGAAAATTATGGTGGTTTGTTTGCTGTTCAAGCAAGTTATGAAGAAGAATTGCAAGATGAAATCGAAGAAAATGAACACTCTTATTACACTTCCTCTTCTGGCTTTGAATTTGGACAAAAAACTATTTTCTCACGCACCGAAAGAGATGAAAATTTTATTCCTTATCATAATGATGTGAAGTATATCGGTGGACTTGTTGGTTATATGGGCGGTGGATATATCCATATTGGTTATAGCAAACTCAACACAATTTCTTATAATCCAAACACTATTGCTGTTGGTGGAATTATTGGGCTTCTTGGCCATGATAAAACAACAACCTATCAACTCACTTCAATTGAAGGCTCTCCGTATGTCAACATTTTCTTAAAAGATGTTTATTCTTCTGGAGATATTTATATCGATGTCAACAGCAAAGATAACACAGGCACTAAACATTCTGTTGCTGGAATTATTGGTGCAATCTTGCAAAATGATGACAGAGGTGACACTTCAATCGCTCTGCAAAATGTTTTGGCAGAGAATTATCTCTCATACACTTCAACCAATGGCTCTGTCAACCTTGTTGGAGATGAGGTTTCTGTTGTTGAAGGCAGAAGATATTCGACAAATCACAATATTATTGCTGGAAAAATTATTGATTTAAATGGAAACGAAATTGACAATGTTGAAGGTGGAATAGTTCAAAATTTTGCAGGGAATTTCTTCATTGTGAATTCGATTAATTCGACATTTAATGTGTTTAACAATACTTATTCTTCAAAGACTGATTCTGGTGCTGACACCGTTGGTGGCTATCGTGATATTATGATTGGCTCACGCAATAGCCAACAAATAATTCAACTTAGGCCATTCGGATTCAAAGCAAGTTGGATGCCAGAAATTCCAACAAGTTCTATGGTTGATGGAACTTTTGACACCTTTGAAAAGGTTGTTGACAACTATATCAAAACGCTCTATGACTCCGTTCTTTGCACAACGCATATTGGAGATAATTCAAGCGATTCATATATGCTGACAATGGCTGGAGCCTATGTTCAAAACAACAAATATTTCCTTGAAAACGGATGGGAAGCAAGATATTGGCTTCACACTCAAGACAAACTCTATCCACATATTCAACTTGTTCCTGTCACAGATATATATTTCTGGGACGATTATAACACCGATGAAATTATGAGTGTTATGAATTCAGAAAGCGGGACTTCTGCGACAATCATTCTTCGTGGAAAAGTCGATGAAGAAAATGAACATTCTGCTGAATGTAAAGATATTGATCTTAGAACTCCAAATGGAGATAGTGTTGAGGGGCAAGACATCAATGGTGATGGAAGACGTGATAGCAGAGATATTTTTGAATCTATACGCAATTTCAGTGGACGCTTGATTTCTTACAGTGCCTATACTCATGATGAAAGTATGGGAAAGGTTAGTGAAACACAAGTTATCAAAGTCAGTGGAAAAGGTAGCAGAGCAGAAGGCAAAATTCTCGGCGGTAATGCTGGAGAAGATGTTGGTATCATTCTAGACAGGCCAATGTTTGCAAATTTTGGTATTGGTGGTAACGCACAAATTGAGGGTATAAACTTCTATTTCTGTCATTCAGAAGGAAATGATTTTATTGATTACAGTTTGGTTCAAGAACCTGAACTGGAAGGTGTTGAAAGTCAACCTGCAACAAGCATCAATAACGCATTATTTAGAGATGTGCGTCTAACATTAAACACCAATGTTCGCATGTTGGCAAAAGAATTTACTCCTCGTTCAGACGATGATGACAGTGTTTCTTATGCAACTGGACTTATCGTTCCTGTTGCTTATGCTACAACTTTCAACAATATCACTATTGCGTCAAGAGATGGCGGATTGGAATTTGTAAGCAACACTGCTGAAAATGCAAACATATACATGGGTGCATTGGTTGGTTATTTGCGTCAAAACACATCATATATCAACATTTCTTTGCAAGGAATTAACTTTGAAAAACAAGTTTCCGAAACTGTTGAAGGAAAAGAAGATGTTATTGTCAATGATGAGTTGGATGTTACATACACCGTTGGAGCATTTAACAAAATCTTTGCAGGACTTTATGCAGGAAAAATCGCAAGAGGTAACGCAGAAGGAAACGAGCAACTTGCAAGAATCAATATTGGACTTTCCACTCTTAAAAATGTCAACCTTAATATAAGTGGAACAAGCAAGGGTGAAGAAATCTATGTTGGTGGCTTTGCTGGAGAAATTGTTGGCGTTGATGATGTGTCATTCACAAATGTGACAGGCTCTGTGTCGGATAATAATATGACAATTCGTCAAAATATAAGAGCCAAAAAACTTTATGCTGGACTTGCTTTTGGAAATGCAAAAAGTTCAACTTTCAGTATTGAATCAAACTCAGATTCAAGACTGTCTTTGTCAGGTGGAATATATCAAGTGGGCGATAATGTCTGTGACTCTGTTTCAATCGGTGGACTTGTTGGGTATATAAACAATAATGTTCGACTTAGTAGCATTTCAATTAAAGATTTTATTGTTGCTAGAATTTCAAATGTTACAGATTCTGTTAAAGATTATTACAAAATTGAAGCCGATAATAAAACTGAAGGAAGTGGCGAAGATGGAGAAGAAAAAGAACCTGAAAAAATAAGCATTTTTGAAAAGAGCCTTAGCAATTATTCTGAATATCTTCATCCATATATTGTAAATGGTGCGACGAAAACAGATGGAGATTCGATTGGGGGATTGTTTGGGTTTGTTTCTGGTTCAAATATTTCACTTAATGGAAGATTTGAAGAGGTTAGTGGTGTTCTTGATGTTTCTATAAAAACTAATGAAGGTGAAACCAATCCATATGTTAATGTTGGTGGTTTAATTGGCAAAACAACTGGAAGTTTAAATGCAGAAATTTTTGCAAATATCAATATGAATGTTTCAGTTAAAGAAGAAGAGAATCTTAAGACTGTTTCTCCAACTGCTTATGTTGGCGGTATTATTGGTTTGATTGAAAGGCCAACTCCAGATACAGATGGTTCGATTGGAATTCTTCCAATTTCAATAAATGATAGAAATCTTTTGTCACAATACGTTCATAATAACGGGGTTGTTATTTCTGAAATCAACAATCTTGTTTACGGTGGTGCAATCGGTTATGTCAAAGGACAAAAATTTAAGGAAGAAGAGATTAAAGATGGAGATAACACTTCAATTAAGATAAACAACTTTGTGTTTGGTGGAGCCGTTAGAACATTTGTAAGTGAAAATAATAATGAATCTGTGATTGTGGGAGGTGTTGTTGGTAAATTTGAAATTCCAGCAAGTTTAGATTCAGGTGGTGAAGGTGTTTATAAAAGCGATAATGTTGTAATTAACAGGGCATATAGTTATGGAGATGTTTTTGTCGCTTATAGAAATGATTCATTGAAATTGAGTGAGTATATATCTGGTGGAATTGTTGGTGTCGGTGCACCTATCAAAATCAGTTCCTGTGCCTCTATTATGACTAATTTCAATAGCAGATTATTGAATAAGGAAGATAATAAATCAAATTACAATGTGGGTGCAATCGCTGGAAAAGTCAACCTTGTTCAATTTGAAAATAATAAATACTCTTCTGTTGTTTGCTTGGCTTATCAAATAGAAGATGGCAATATTGATTGCCCTTATGGAAATAAGGAGAATTATTTAGGCTATTCTGTTGATGCAAATTATTTTGGTGATTCAACAGAGAATATTCTAACTTTGTTCACAAACACAGGTGCTGGCAGTCGAAACCTTGGACATAAACTCAATCCTATAAATAATATATCAAATGTTAATTCAGATTCATATAAATTCCACAATATCACATGGGCAAATACGACTGAAGATTTAGTTCTTAAAAACAAAATCAGGGCAGGTTCAAACATTGCTTTGATTGGAAATGGTTCAACAATAAAAAGACAAAACAGCGGCTCTGTTCTAAATGATAGAGGTGGATTTGTTGATAGTCTTGGAAGCGAAAATATTGAAGATTTTGCCTTAATTTCAGGATACGTTATTGATTTTGACAACTTCACTTTTGATGGCGAAAACAGCTTTGGCGGTGTTGCTGGAGAGGTTAAAGAAAATTCAATCATCTATGCAGTTGGAGTTGAAGGTAAGGTTTCTGCTGGTGTTAATTCTGCTGGTGTTAATAATGAAAGTAAAAAATTAAACTTCTCTGGAATTGCAGGAACAATGTCTGGTGGAATGATAAACGAATGCTATGTTAATCTTGACATGCAATATCGTGCAAAAGGTTCTGTTTCTGGAATTGCAAATGTGACATCTCCAAGTGTTGTAATTAAATCAACTTATTCTGCTGGTGAAATTGAGCTTCTTGTTTCAAAAGACCAAACAGTTTCTCTTTTGATTTCTTGTTCTTCGGAAAATAGTCCTGAATTAATTGATTGTTATTCAATTACACAAGTAAAGGAAAATTACACGGCATCATCAAATGAAGAAACAAATCTGTTCTTATGTTCACAAGATAAAAAAGAATTAGACACTTCTAGCAACAATGTCATTAATGCAAGCTACTCTTTAGAGGAGGGAGTAACTGCTGACGAAATGGCAATGCCTTATGATTTGGCAATTGACACGGATGGTTCTATCATAAAATCAGGAAAATCCTTAAAATGGGACGAAGTAGGAAGTGATAAGCTCGAAGATAAAGAAACTCCAACGATGACTGATTGGTTCTATGCTCCATTTACAAATAATGGTTACGCAACTCATGGATTTGGATTCTTGAAAAATATGTCGCTTTACACAAGACAAATTTCAAATAAAGAAACTCTGTCAAAGGAATTTGGTGGAGATGTTGAAAGTAATGGCGTTGTTGTGCCAACTTATTCATATACAAAAGTTGATTATTTGACTGCACTTAATAATTGGAAATATTCACTCTTTGAAACACCAAAGGAAACTGTTGATACAACTGATGATGTTGATTCAGATGAAGAAAGAAAATGGTTTTTGGGTGTTGCAAACTCTGGAAAATATAAACAGATGGTAGATGCGGTCATCATAGATAATAAGTACTATCAGAAAGATTATCGTTTTAGATTGGAAAACGATATGAAAATTAAAGATTCAATAGGAAGTTCGGTCGGAAAAGCGGATAAAAATCTTATTATTGATGGAGATAATCATACTATTTCAATTGAAAATGGCAATGGACCTTTGTTTAATAATGTTTATGGATGTATAGAAAATCTTAGACTTGTTGATGTATATATTAACAATAGTAACATTTCAGAAGTTGGAACCCTTGCGAATACAATTGTAAATAAGAACAATATTGCATTAATGAACATTACTGTTATTGGAGAAATTTCAAGCAGCAAAAATGCTGGAGGCGTTGTTGGAATACTTACTGGAACAGCGGTTGCTGTGGATTCGGTTGTTAATGTGACAGTAAAAGACGGGGGATGCATTGCAGGTGGAATTGCTGCAAAACTTTCAGCAGAAAGTAAAATTTCTTATTCATCAAATGCAGGGCAAATTGTTATTAAATCGAAAAGTGATAGTGGTTGCGAATTCACTCCACTTAAAAATAATGGAACTGAAAAAGCAACTAATATATCAGATAATCCAAAGTTCCATGCTATTGCTGGTGGAATTGTTGGTATAGCAGAAAACGGAAGTGTGATTGAACATTGCTATAATGATAATGGCGTTTTGAGTGGATTTACAGGAGAAGTTGTTGGAAATTATTCAGCAGGTGGAATTGTTGGATATGTTGTTGGTGATGGTAAAACAGATAGTTCTAACACACGTTTAGAAGGAAATGTAAACACTGCTCTTGTGGGAGCTGGAAATTATGCTGAAAATGGTGGTGGTTATGCTTATGCAGGAGGTATCTTAGGCTATAGTAATAATTCTAACTTAAACATAACAGATAATGTTAATAATGGTCCTGTTCAAGCTCTTGGATATATGCCTGAAGAATTACAGGGAGTAGAACTTCATCATGATCAAAATGTTAACAATGGAAATAGAGTATTTATTATAAAAACAGAGAATGATAAAAATACTTTAAAGGGGAATACTGTAAATTTTGAAAGTGTAGAAAATAAAGAACCTTTAAATCTTGGTGATTTATTAATAATCGGAAAAGAAGGAAATGACAATGACAGAAATTATATAAAGGTTGTTATTTCTAAAAATGGAGTAACTCGTTTTACTAACTTCAGTGAAGATTCTAATGGCTATTTCGAAAAAATATTAAAGAGTGAATATATAACTTGGTGGTATATCTCTAAAGGAACAGAAAAAACTGTCGAACCAACAAATTCACCAGAAAATTTAGACATAAATGTTAATATTGTTTATAATCCATTGTTGTATCGTCAGGTATATGCGTTTGGTATTGGATATTCTTGTGGAGGGAAATCTGAAAATAATTCCACAACAATAGATAATATTAAAAATGATGGCTGTATTGGTGAAGTTGTGGAAAGCAAAACTTTAACTTTTGAAAGAGCAAACATTTTGTCTAATCCAGAAGATAACAAGAATTTTTGGGGTGCTTTTAGTTTGCAAACAGAACCTTTGCTGATGAACAGTGGAT
This sequence comes from uncultured Clostridia bacterium, assembly GCA_947591785.1. Taxonomy (GTDB): domain Bacteria; phylum Bacillota; class Clostridia; order Christensenellales; family UBA1242; genus Caccovivens. The sequence continues at coordinate 112,320 of CANQDK010000001.1, forward strand.
ATGATTCTTATGGCTTCCCAAATAGGCTTTATGCTGTCGATGAAATCACTAGAATGTATAAATTTAATCCTAATATATTTACTTTTAATAATACAGATAAAACAATTACATTAAAAGATGGAGAATCGCCTAAAAACTGGAATAATGAAATTTTTGATGCGTTTTCTCAAACTGTTGCAAATGGTTTCGGTTGGCATTCTGATTGGGGGCTTTGGGGACAATACGAAGAGTGGCATTTGCAAAATAGATTTAATGTTAAGAATTTTAATGAATATAGTATAGATAAAGCTTCTCTTACAAAGCAAGGAAATGATGCAATAAAAAATAATGATAATAATGGACTTGGATTTATTAATGATGAAAAAGTAGGGGACCCTTATTATAATTGGGCAGATTTTATGATGCCACAAACAACAAAATATGCTTCTTCTGTTGAATTCACAAGTTACGATGAATTGTTAAAAGGCAATTTAGTTGGTATTTTAGGAGAAAATAATATCGATAATGCTTCAACAAAAGATGAAGACGCAAATAAAGAGGCAAACGATAAAATAAGAGATATAGAAAACAAGACTGATAATGATAATTTTGAAAAACATACAATAGATGGAATTGACACTGCATTTGTTTCTTCAGGTGCTGATTTGTCTGGTGTGTTAAATCCTTACGGATACACTGCAAGTTTTACTCTTGAACAATTGAATGATTTATTCTATGGTAAATTCAGCTGGAGCGAAAGAGACTTAAATGAAATATTAAAACATCTTAGTCTTAGAGCAGGAGGTTCTGAAGCAGAATTTGAAATTTCATCAGCAGACTTTAGGTGGGAAGATGGAATACTTAAAGTAAGTGTAGATTTGCCAAATGAGTGCAAAGAATTCTATCTTGCTTATAAATCTGAAGTTACAAAAGAAAATATCAAACTTGGCAAGAAAAATATAGTCAAATTGACAGATGGTGTGGATACATATTCATTTGATATTACAAATTTGGTAAATGAAGGAATAATTAACAGTTTCATAGAGGATTACAGTGGCGATTCAATTGTTTTAGATGGAAAGACTTATAATAGCAGTTCGGTTAGATATGTTTTTTCAAATAACTTCTCTGAAAGAAATGTTCGGGAAAGTGATTTGAATGATGGTTGTATGAGAATGAGATTGTTCTTTGTTAATGGTGGACAAGAATATACTTTCTCAATTGACAGATTTATTTATGAAAGAGAAATAAATGGACAATACAAAGTTTATGTAACTCCAGAACAAGAATTAGATGAAAATGGAAATGTTTTATTTAAAACGGAAAGTGGAACATTTACTTGGAAGCCTGAATTATCTGAAAGTCAACAATTTGGTTTAAGCATTGAAAAGTGGATGGTTACAACTCAAAATGCCACAGAAAATATTAGCAAGTCACAATTGGTTGAAGGAACTGACGAAATTAGGATTACAGGAAATGGTGAAAAGACTGTAAATGTCAAAATGTATAATTCTTCAATTATCAGAAATATTGTTGATGAAACTACATTTGAAATTGTTGATGAAAATCTGATTTTTGATATGTCAAAATTAATTGATGGACTTACTTCTGAGTTGCCTGAAGAAGATAGAAAAATTGCTTTTGGGAATACAAATTTTGGAATCAACTTCACTAGTGGAACATGGAATATAGATGGTTCTAGCTCATTTAATTATAATGGTGTTGATTATAATTTAATTATTGATTCTGGTAAACTTAAAATAACTTGTTCAGATACTCCAGACTTTGATGCTGTAAAAGAATTGATTAATAGCATGGATATCTATTATAATCTCAAACCTGAAAATTATGTTGTTGAATCAGCAGGATTAAATGAAGAAACAAAGTCTGTTGAACTTTATAGCAGTGGTTCATCAACTATAGAACTGGAAGTTGTGTTTAGCTGGAAACCAAAGCCAGGTCAAGATTTGATAAGTGGAACTACAGAATCTTTCTTTGGACTTGATTTCAACAAAGGTGAATTAGTTTATATAAATGCTCCAAAAACCAATTCTGGTTTTATTAGGTCAAATAATCTTGATTTTGCTTATGAAATTCGAGATAAAGATAACTCTTCGTTATTGATAGGTGATTATGACCATAATATTATGAGGTCGGGTTTAGAAATCTCCTGGAACAACTGGGATTTCTCAACAGGTGGAATTGGTCTTAGTATTAAACTTAGCAGGACAGGAATTGAAAATGTTAATATTGATACAGCGAACAATTCAGTTTCTTTAACACATCAATCCTCAGAAGATGCTATTAAAAAAGAAATTAGTGTTGTTGTTTCAAATAGAGAAGAATTTAAAATTGATAATAACACAACTGTTGCTGGAAACTATGTTGAAACCATTTACACTTATTCAGAATATGAAACTAGTGACGATAAAAATATCCAAATAAATAGCACTAAAGGATATTCATATAATTATAAGGTATTTGAAGATGGTAGTATTATTGTAGATTATTATATTGTTATATCTAAGATGGATTCTAATTCTCGTACTGAAGAATACGAGTATAAGGGTTTTAGTTTTTATAAGGATAGTAATGGAGCAGTAAAAAAGTACAAAATAGATTATAAAATCACTTATAAATATGAAGGTGATAATGTTGAAACTTCTCAAAGCGGTGATCTTTACAAATATGTTGGTGAGGGTTCTATTAATGATTTAGATTCTTTCATATTAGATTTAGAATTGGATAATGGAGAGAAAATAAATTATACTATTTATACAGATTATGTTGCAACATACTTAGGTTCGGGTATTCGTTTTGCTAGGTATAATGATTCGACACCTTTATCTGTTGATGTTTTACAAGAGAATAAAACGTGGTCGGGAGTGACTTCAAACAGGAAAAACGCTTTATATATAGATGACTCTTATGTAATCGAAAAAGATACTGAATATGGCGGTAAAATTGATGATGCTTCTTCGTTTAATTATAGATTAGATGGTGCTAGAGATTGGAAAGAACAAAATGGCAATGAGTTTGTTCTGTCTGATAGTGCTAAAGAAGATAATATTTATAACTATGATTTTAAATATTCATTAAATTATCAATCAAATAAAATTGAAACTTCGCAAACTTCGGTTGGAAAAGATGAGACTGGAAAATTTGGTTGTGAGAAATCAGATACTTCTTTAACAAACAGTATATTGATGATAGACGATGTTTGTGGCAACATCATTCTAAATAGGGAACAGTTAGTCGTTTATGGTGCTGGACATTTCTGGAAATATCATTCAAGTGAAGTTGCTGTTAGTTCAGCAAAATTATTAAGTAATATAAAACTTATTGTAGCAACACAAACAGGGATATTTGATTCAGAGAGTAGTGTTGATTTAACAAATGTTTCAATATATGGTAATGTAAGCAATTTCAATGGTAATTTAAACATATTAACGCTTGGCAATGTTCAAGAAAAAGTTTCTTCATATTTGGCAATTTCAAGTCTTGATAATCCTTATAATATGGAACAAACCATCACGGAAGCAAGCATTAATGGAAGTTACGAAGAAGAAACCTTAAACCTAAAAAACATTATTCTTGCTGGTAATGGTGAAAATGGTGAAAATGGTAAGAATGGTGAGGATGGTAATGAAACGGACTTAAATGGTCAAAATGGTGGTCTTGGTGGCTCGATTAAATTAATGACTGAAAACTGTACATTAGTTCGTGTTGGCGTTGCAGGACATGGTGGTTATGGTGCTGATGGTGTTAATGGTTATTTTGATACTGATAATAGTAAAATTGTTAAAGGAACAACGAGTGGAAAAGCAGGTGAAACTCCAAACACAGATGGAAAGATTCAAGTTGGGACAGTTGGAAAAAATATAAATTCTGCAAAAACTCGAATTGTGTTTAAATCACAAAGTGCAGGATGTGGTGGAATAAGAGGATTTTCTGTTATAGATTGTAGTTATGCAGGAGAAGATGATCTTAAAAATATAGAACTTGCTCAAAATAAATTCTACAGTGTAGACAATCAAAATCCAATACCATGGATTAATTATTCGATTATTCACACTAGATATTTCACACAATGTTATGGTGCACTTGAAAATGGTAATGATGATGAATGGTATATTCCAGATGCTCTAAGTTTTAGAAATTATCACAAGACTACAACAGAAAGAGTTGAAAATTATTGGACATTTGGTAATGCATATTCTACTGACAAACCTTCAGTATTTTTGAAAAATGGTGAAATAGAAAAAGAAGAATTAGAAGAAACCTGGCTTAAGAAATTAGGTAGTGGACTGGGAATTTTATATAAATATAAAAATTTCCAAGCTGTAGAAAATATCAATATAAGTATTCGTGCACAACAAGTTCAGGAAAGAAATATCCCATGGCCATATGGTGGTTGGGCTGAAATGGAAACTCTTTTTACTAATGATACTAAGGTTCGTTTTGGTGATGTTAAAGTTGTTGAATGGACAGATGGAAAGGATATTAATTATGGTGGAGAAGCCTCATTACCTAATTTAGAAGTAATTGGTCAAGGAGGTAATGAAAGTGTTATTGGAGTTGTCAAACAATTTAAAGGAAGAATAGATAATTTGTCTGATATTGGTTCTTATGAAATAGAAAAAGACATAAGTACTGAAAAAATAACTTACAGGACACGGGTCTATAAAGAGGATACCGAAGATTTATTTAATATGCTTGTAAATACAGATAATGAAGAATATTTCACAGTTATTTCAGAAAATGGAACTGATTGGAAGAGTGAAAGAGAACTTGTTTCTGGAAAACAACTTGAATGGGATAATACAGAGATTGCATGGAAGTATTATTCAGACAGTTTAAAGGGTAATGATAAATATCGATATTTTAAACCTGACGAACATGGTTTGAAAGCATCATTAATTGAACTTATAGGAGAAAAGCACTTACAAGAACACCCTGAATATTTATGGATTTATAAAACTGCACAAGAAGAAAATAGGGTTGTTAATTCATGTGATTTATTAGGTAATTGGCATGTTATGATAAACACAGCATTAATTAGAGAAGATTTCCAATATAATGTGGCTTCAGATCATTTATTAGATGGTGTTAGCCATGTTCAAACTTCTCATGAATTGGATACTAGACATGGTTCAGAACTGCATCTTTATGAATATATGGCTTATGGTACAACTATTACTAGATGGCGATTATATAATGGATTTGGTCGTGCTACAGAATATTTCTTCTTGGGAAATGATGCTGAAAATAAATGGGCAGAATTTGTTTATACACATTAAAACTTTTAAATAAAAACGAGAGGAAAAACTTTGGAAAAAGACGAGAAACTTTTAGAGAAAAATGCTAATAGGAACGATAAAAAGAAAACAGAAAAAGTAAGAAAACCAAAAGATGAAAAGAATATTCATGAAGGGCATAGGGCAAGATTGGTGGATTTTGCTTATAAAGCCAATCTTGATGCCCTTAATGATATTCAAATTATGGAATGCTTCTTAACTTATATTTTTCCTCGTGGTGATGTCAATCCTCTTGCTCACAGGTTATTAGATAAGTTTGAAACTTTCAACCATGTTATTGAAGCAAGTGTTGAAGATTTGAAATCCGTTCGAGGTATTAATGATAGGTCTGCAAAAATGATTCATTTGTTTTGTGAGTTCTTCTATTATTACACATCGTTAAGAACGGGCAAAAAATACAAGGTTACAAGCAGAAATGAGCTTTATGATATTGTTGAGGATTTTCTAAGATTAAGAACCACCGAACATTTGCTTTTACTTGCAATAAGTCCTGCACACTATATCACACATAAAAGATTGATTAATATGCAAGATGCCAGTGAAGTTGGAATTTCATCTTTGGAATTGACAAATTTTATCACTTCATCTAAGGCTTCTTCACTGGTTATTGCACATTGTCATCCTTATGGAAGAGCTTTGCCATCACCAGCAGACAATGAAAGTTTTGAAGTTATCAAAAAACTATGCGAATCATGTGGAGTTAATTTTGTGGATTCACTCATTATTGGTGAAGATGGAATTTACAGCCAAAACGATAAAGAATATGTGCGTGATTTTGGAGATATTTCCTCTCTAAAAAATTTTGTAATATAAAATTTAAATGCCAAAAAAAAGAAAAATTATTTTCTAAAAATTAGCCATAGGATTAATACACAAACTAATGAGCCAATAATTGATGATAAAAAACACATAAAAACGGTCAAAAAATTAATTTTTGACTGTTTTTCTTTTATTATTTTTAAATTTGCAGGTTTTTCATTTTCTAATATTTCAAATCCATAAGGGAGGACTGCCAAACAAAAAACATCGTCCTCATCATATTTTACAGAAATAAGTTCCTGTCTTTCAAGATGATTTAAAATGCGTTTCACAGCATCGCTGTCCATTCTATATCTTCTTGGGATTGACATGATAATATCAGGAATTTCAACGATTTTGTAGTTACCATTTGAACATTCTTTTGCTAAAATGGAAAGAATTAATTTAGATTTAAAATCAATCATATTTATTAGTTTCTTTAATTTCGCATAATTATATGCACAAATGTGCAAGTTTATATTTTTAATATTGTAGATGCCTTTTTATAGTGCAAGAATAAAATAATATTTTTTTGTTAAAATTATTAAATAAGAAATTGTGACGAAATTTTGTTTTAAATCAAATAAAAATTTTTGCGAGGGGTAATCGTCAAAATTACTTTATAAATTTATAAAAAAATTTTATTTAAATTAAGTAAAGGCTTTTGTAAAATTAATGAAAAGTTTTGTTTTAAATAAATTTGGGAGTTTTTGGTGACAAGAAAAGAAAAATTGGTGATGACATATTTGTGTACACGCTGTCAGCAGAAGCGGACATATCTTGTTTCACCACAAGAAATCACGCAGGCTCTCTCAAAAAAATATATCCTTTCAATTGAAGAAATTGATGAGATTATGGTTTCACTTGCAAATGAAAATTTGATTGAATTTGTTGTTTCTGACAGTAAAAAAGGCTATTTTTATTGTGTTAATCTTAAAAAAAATGGGCAATCTTATATTCATGATGTTAAAAAAAATCGCAAGGTTTTTGGACTCTTGATTTTAAGAAGCATTTTTCTTGCAACGGTAAGTTTTATATTTGGTTTAATTTTAAAAGCGATTTTCAGTTAATTAAAAAAATATATGATTAATTCTCTTTTCATCTAAAGTTTTTTATTTTTTGATTAAAATTATTGTTATTTTATGGATTTTGAGTCTTTTATGTGTTAAAATATATAAATATGGATAAAAAATTTATTTTACATTCAAAATATAAACCAGCTGGTGACCAACCTCAAGCAATTCAAAAACTTGTGGAAGGCATTGATGATGGAATCAAGGATCAAGTGCTTTTGGGAGTCACAGGTTCTGGAAAAACTTTTACGATGGCAAATATCATAGAGAAGGTTCAAAAGCCAACTCTTGTGATTGCTCACAACAAAACACTGGCTGCACAATTATGCAATGAGTTCCGTGAATTTTTTCCAGAGAATCGTGTTGAATATTTTGTTTCATATTATGATTATTATCAGCCAGAAGCATACATTGTTTCAACTGACACTTACATTGAAAAAGATATGAGTGTCAATGAGGATATTGATAAATTACGCTCATCTGCAACATCTTCTCTTTTGGAACGAAAAGATACAATTGTTGTTGCATCTGTTTCGTGTATTTATGGACTTGGAAGTCCAGAGGAATATTACAATCTCCATATTGCCTTGCGAGAAGGAGAAGAGTTTGATAGAGATGAACTTATTGAGCATCTCATTGCAATCCAATACACGCGAAATGATATTGATTTTCAAAGAACAACCTTTCGTGTTAATGGAGATGTGGTGGATATTTTTCCAGCAAATACAAGTGAATATGCAATTAGAGTTAGGTTTTTTGGCGACCAGATTGAAAAGATTTTTGAATTTGATCCTATTAGTGGAAATATGATAAATGAAGTCAGTTTTGTAGCGATTTATCCCGCAACACACTATGCTGTTGGTTCAAACACTTTGCAAAATGCCATAGAACAAATAGAAATTGACAGAGAGAAAGCAATTAAGGATTTTGAGGCACATGGGAAACCTTTGGAAGCCGAGAGAATTGGACAGAGAGTTGCCTATGACCTTGAAATGATGAAAGAGGTTGGTTATTGCAGTGGGATTGAGAATTATTCTCGTTATTTTGATGGGAGAAAGCCTGGCGAACCTCCTTACACATTGATAGATTATTTTCCAAATGATTTTTTGACAATTATAGATGAAAGCCACATGACTATCCCGCAAGTGAGAGCAATGTATAATGGGGATAAAGCACGCAAGAATTCTCTTGTTGAATATGGATTTCGTCTGGAAGCCGCGAGAGATAATAGGCCTCTGAAATTTGATGAATTTGAGAAAAAGCTTAAACAAACAATATATGTTTCTGCAACTCCTTCCGAATATGAACTCAAAAAAGCAGGGCAGGTTGTTGAACAAGTTAATCGTCCAACAGGGCTTCTTGACCCATTAGTTGAAGTTAAACCGATAGAAAATCAGGTTGAACAACTTATGCAAGAATGCAAAAAAACTATTCAAAGGAATGCACGTGTTCTTGTGACAACCTTAACAAAGAAAATGGCAGAAAGTTTGACAACATATCTTGCGGAGCATAAATTTAAGGTAAAATATTTGCATAGTGAAATTGACACTATGGAAAGAGTGGAAATTATTAATGGGCTTCGACAAGGCGAATTTGATATATTGGTTGGGATAAATCTTTTGCGTGAAGGGCTTGATATGCCAGAAGTTGAACTGGTATGCGTCCTTGATGCTGATAAGGAAGGATTTTTGAGAAGTGAGGGTGCGTTAATTCAAACGATTGGGCGTGCTGCACGAAATTCAAATGGACATGTGATTATGTTTGCAGATGTTGTGACAGATAGTATGAAAAAAGCTATTGATGAAACAAATCGCAGAAGGGCAATTCAAGAGAAGTATAATAAAGAAAATGGAATTGTTCCAAAAACAATTATTAAAGAAATTAAAAACACACTTGATATTGCTAAAAAAGTTACAAGCAATTCGATTTCAAGAAAGGATATTCCAATGGAAATTGAACGTTTGACAAGCATGATGAAAATTGCCTCATCACAACTTGATTTTGAGCGTGCAATTGAACTTCGTAATAAAATAAACGCCTTAAAAAAGCGACTTAACAAAAAAGAAAAAATTTAAAAATAAAATTTGAAATTTTATAATATTTTTATATATTAATTTTAATAAGAAAGTAAATAACAAAAAAATAATATAAATAAAAAATTAAAAATAATTAAAATAATAAAAAATATTAAAAAATTAATAAAATTTATAAAAATTTATTAAAAATAATTGTTTTTTATTAAAAAATGAATCTTTTTTTGTAAATGTTACTATTGACATTTAATTTGTTTTATGTTATATATTAAACACATTTCAAAATAAAATTGGAGAATAAAATGTCATTTTCAAAATTAAACGAAATTGAAGCAAGATGGTGGGGAACTCGAATTTTACCTCTTGTAAAAAAAGTTGGTTGTTTTGCATGTGTTGTCAATTGTTCTAATATTGATGAACTTTATTATAAAAAATTGGGCAGGCCTGTGATTATTAAACAAATTAAGGAAATTTCAAAACTTCCTGCAAAAATTTATGAAAAACCTTTCAATGGACCATACTCTTTGACACCAAGAGTTGTTTTATCATGGATTCCTCTTGATGTAAGAAGAAATCCAGAAATTGATGCTTATTATGTCAAGATGAAAAGTCAAAATAAGGACGGAAGTTATGATGCCGAAATCACATTATGTTCTATTTTGAATAGAAAAGTTAGATGCAAAAATTTGAATAAACAACTTGATATTGGTTCAATTATTAAACAGAACAAAAATGAAAGTAGTAATGAGTGGCTTAATAAAACTCATCAAAAAACAAAATAACCTAAAGACACATGTAAAAATGTGTTTTTTCTTTTAAAAGTTGTAAATTTATGCTAAAATACTATATTGAATCTTACAAAATGAATTAACAAATGAATTAACAAAAGAAATTTGGAGATAAGATAAATATGAAAAACTCAATCATAATTAAAGGTGCAAAAGAAAACAATTTAAAAAATGTTAGTTTGGAAATCCCTCGTGATAAGTTTATTGTTTTCACAGGGGTGAGTGGTTCAGGAAAAAGTTCTCTTGCTTTTGGAACTATTTTTGCAGAAGGGCAAAGAAGATATATTGAAAGCCTTTCTTCGTATGCTCGTCAATTTTTGGGTTCTGCACAAAAGCCAGATGTTGAAGTTATTGAAGGACTTTCTCCTGCAATCTCAATCGACCAAAAAACAACAAACAGAAATCCTCGCTCGACCGTTGGAACTGTGACAGAAATTTATGATTATTTAAGACTTTTGTTTGCCAGAGTTGGAACACCTTTTTGTCCGCATTGTCATAAGGAAGTTAAACAACAAACAATTGACCAAATTGTTGACAGCATAAAGGAGCTTGGTGAAGGGGCAAAATTGACAATTATGGCTCCTGTTGTAAGAGGACAAAAAGGGCGACACGAAAAACTTTTGGACAGTCTAAAAAGAAGTGGATATGTTCGTGTTGAAATTGACGGAAATATTTTCACTTTTGATGAACAAATCAATCTGGACAAAAACCTGAAACATAATATAAGTGTTGTTGTGGACAGAATAACTCTCAAAGAAGGAAAGGACACTCGACTTACAGGAAGTTTGGAAACAGCACTTAAACTTGGTGAAGGGCTTGTTATTGTTGCAACAGATGAAAAAAGCGAAACCTATTCAACAAATTATGCCTGTCCAGAATGTGGTTGGACGTTGGAAGAAATCAGCCCAAGACTCTTTTCGTTTAATGCTCCTTATGGTGCTTGTCCGCACTGCACAGGACTTGGCTATACGCTTGATATTGATGAAAATTTGGTGCTAAAAAATGCTGATTTGTCTGTCAATGAAGGAGTTTTTGATTGCACAGGTTGGAAAATGGAACCTGGCTCAATGGCAAAATCTTACATCACATCTGTCGCACAGGCTTATGACATTGATTTAGATGTTCCTGTGAAAAAGCTTCCAAAAGAAAAACTTAATATTTTGCTTTATGGCACAGACGGAGAAAAAGTTGATGTTGAGATTGCAAATCAACGAGGGCGACACTTGTTGGCTGTAAATTTTGAAGGAATTATAAACAATTTGCGTAGACGTTATCGTGAAAGTTCAAGCGAATGGGTTAAGTTTGAGATTGGGCGTTTTATGCGAGAACAGACTTGTTCTGTTTGCCATGGAAAAAGACTAAACGAGAGTGCTCTCTCAGTGAAAATCAATAGAAAAGATATTGATGATTTTTGTAACTATTCTATAAAAAATTTAATTCCTATTTGTGAAAATTTGGAATTGAACAAAACAAAATCTCAAATCGCAGAGCCAATTTTAAAGGAAGTTTTGTCCAGATTAAACTTTTTGCAAGATGTTGGACTTTCCTATCTTAATCTAAATCGTTCTGCTGAAAGTCTTTCAGGTGGGGAGGCACAAAGAATTCGTCTTGCAACACAGATTGGAAGCGGACTTGTTGGGGTTCTTTATATCCTTGATGAACCTTCTATTGGGCTTCATCAACGAGATAACGAGAAACTTCTAAACACTTTGAAAAAACTTAGAAACCTTGGAAACACATTAATTGTTGTCGAACATGATGAGGACACAATTCGTGCAGCGGATTATTTGGTTGATGTTGGCCCTTATGCTGGTGTCCATGGTGGTGAAATTGTTGCAAGTGGCACTGTTGAAGAAGTTATGAAAAATAAAAAATCAATCACAGCCGCTTTTCTTCGCGGAGATGAAAAAATTGAAATTCCAAAGGAACGTCGAAAACCACAAGATTTTATAACAATCTTAGGTGCAAAGCAAAACAACCTTAAAAATATTGACGTCAAAATTCCAACTGGAGTTTTAACTCTTGTCACAGGAGTTTCTGGTGGAGGAAAATCAAGTTTAATTGACGGAGTTCTTTTTCCTTACCTTTCAAACGAACTTAACAACAGCAAATTGGAACTTGGAAAATGCAAAGGAATCAAAAATATTGAAGTTTTGGATAAAGTCATAAATATTGACCAAGCACCAATTGGAAGAACACCTCGTTCAAATCCTGCAACATATACAGGTGTTTTCACAGCAATACGTGACCTTTTTGCTGCCACGCCAGATGCTAAAGCACGTGGGTTTGGCACAGGCAGATTTTCGTTTAATGTGAAAGGCGGAAGATGTGAAGCGTGTGAGGGAGCAGGCGTTAAAGAAATTGAAATGTATTTTCTGCCAGACATAACCGTTCCTTGTGAAGTGTGCAAAGGGAAAAGATATAATCGCGAAACTTTGGAGGTTAAATATAAAGGAAAATCAATAAGTGATGTGCTTGATATGACTGTTGAAGAAGCCCTTAAATTTTTTGAAAATATTCCATCAATTAAAACAAAAATTCAAGCACTTTACGATGTTGGACTTTCCTATATTAAGCTTGGGCAACCTGCCACAACACTTTCAGGCGGTGAAGCACAACGTGTTAAACTTGCAACAGAACTTTCTCGTAAAGGCACTGGAAAAACTATGTATATTTTGGATGAGCCAACCACCGGGCTTCACATGTATGATGTAAAAAAACTTATTGCAATTCTACAAAGACTTGTTGATGCTGGAAACAGTGTTGTTGTGATTGAGCATAATTTAGATGTGATTAAGTGTGCGGATTATATCATTGACCTTGGGCCAGAAGGTGGAGATGATGGTGGAACTATTGTTGCAACTGGAACGCCAGAAGAAATTGTGAAGTGCAAAAATTCATACACAGGAATGTTTTTAAAGAAAATTTTATAATTGGAGAGCATCAACTCTCCTTTTTTATACGAAAAGTTGTTTTGTTTGACAAAATAGTTGTGAATATGCTAAAATGTGCAAGTATGAGAGTGATTAATCTTTCGTCAGGGAGTGACGGCAATTTAACATATTTGGAGACGGAGCATTCACGAATTTTAGTGGATGATGGACTTTCATGCAAAGAAACTGACAATAGATTGGCTCTTCTTGGCATTTCAGGAAAAGATATTGATGCGGTTGTGGTGACACACGAACATAACGACCATATTCGTGGGCTTGATGTTTTCAGTAAAAAATATAATGTGCCTATTTTTGCACATGAAGATGTATGGAAAGGGCTGTGGGATAAACTTAGTCGTGTTGATGAAAAAAATAAGAGAATTTTCACAGAAGATTTTGCTATAAAGGACATTATCATAAATCCTGTGGAAGTGCCACACGATGTGAAATGCTTTGGTTTTTCTTTTTCTGATGGTGGAGAGAAACGCATAAGCATATTGACAGATTTAGGACATACAACTGACAAAATTTACAACAGCGTGAAAGGAAGCAGTTTGGTGTATGTTGAGGCGAACCATGATATTGATATGCTTCGGCATTGCGAAAAATATCCACTCTCATTAAGAATGAGAATTGCAGGAAATAATGGGCATTTGTCTAATGATGCATCTGCACAATTCATTGAAAAACTGGTTACTTCTGGAACAAAACAAATTGTTCTTGCTCATTTAAGCCAAGAAAACAACACTCCAGAACTTGCTTACAACCACATTTCTTCTATATTGGCTGAAAAAGGACTTGTTGAAGGCGAAACTTTTCGCATAGATGTTGCACTCACTCGTCCAACAACATTGTTCAAATTAAAGTAAAAAGTCAATTTGTTCACAATTTTTTGAATTAAGTTGGGAAATATAAATTTAGGAAATGGAGAAAAATGGCAGAAGAATTTAAGAGAAAATCTTATAAGGACTACATCTTGATGACTGTTGTTGTTATTCTTTTTCTATGTTTATTGGGGGCAGTCTATTTTTGTGCTGTTAATAACAAATGGTTTGTCGAAGAATATAAGATTGAAATTATGTCAACGCACGGAAAGATAACTGCAAGCAAAAAATCTGCAAAAAAAGGAGATACCATTCTTGTCCAGTGTGAGCCAGATAATGGATATGAATTTAAACATTTTCTTATAAATGATAAGGTGCTAAAAGAAAATTCTTTTATTATGCCAAATGAAGATGTTGTTTTAAAGGCAGACTTTAATTTGATTGAATATGACATAAATTATGTTCTCAATGATATGATTGTCACAAATGAAAATTTGACAACATATACAGTTGAGACTCCAACATTTGAACTTTCCGCTCCAATAAGTGATATTGCAATTTTTGAGGGGTGGTTTAAGGACGATTTATTCACAAATCAAGTAACAAAAATCGAAAAAGGCAGTTTCGGTGATTTGACATTATATCCTAAAATTCTGGAATACGAATTTGAAAGTGGAAGAATTTCGTCGAGTGAAAAAATTAAAACTGAGCATTTTACTGTTAATATTTCTTCAAAAACATATATTCCACCATATTTTGAAGAAAATCTCGAAAAATTATATTTTGCAATTCAAAAGGTTTCAAGGCTAAATTTTAAAAATTCTTTGTTTAACGAAAGTGGACACATCAATATTGATGTCTTGCCAGCAACAAATGAGTCATCGGGGAATGAATGCGGAAATTCACACACAAGGGCCTTTGAGAAAAAGATTATTCTGGGAAAAGCAGATTTACTTATGGGAAACACATACATTCTTGCAAACCACCTATCATCACTTATACAAAGTTCACAGTCTTTTTGGGTTTTTCCAACTGCTATTAGTGGTGGGTTTGCACAATATAATTGTTTTAAACTTATTGAATATTTGCAAAAAACAGATATTTCTTTGGCAAAAACTCTAACAAAGTCTTCAAAAATGCTGTCAGATGATGTTGTCTGGCTGCCAGAGTTCATATATAATCAATCGGTTGAATACTGGATTGAAAACGGAACGGGCGACTATGAAAAATTTAATGGCTCTTTTGGTGTAGGGCTTGAGTTTATGCATTATCTTGATGATGTTTATGGTGACTATACAAGTTGGATTGTTGAATATGAAAAAGCAAATCCATCTGATTCAACCACAGACATAATTCAAAATGTTGGATTTGAAGAAACTTTTGAACTTTTTAAGTCTGTTTATGGAGATGATGTTTTTGACAATTTTTATCCATATTTAAAAGAAAATGCATTTTTTATACAAATTGAGGATATTATTCGCAACAAACATGACTTAACCGAACTTGACAAGACATATTTATATCCGTTTTTCTATTATAGTGGAAATTATATCAAAATAGAAAATTTTAGTTATAACAATTTAATTGTTGATTTAACAGAAACAAAGAAATATTTATCAGAATATAAAAATAGAAATGCTTCAAACTTAGTTCTTAAGTTGTCTGAGCCAGTGAGTTTGACTTTGCTTTATAATGACAACACGGTGAAGAGAGTGACGACATCTCAAATTTCGATTTCGGAGGTGAAATATTTTTGTCTTAATGGAAGCGGAAGTTTGAATTCTTTGAATGTTCAATATTAAAAAAACTGTCAATTTGTGACAGTTTTTATTTTTATTTAATTCTGTTTTCACAATTAAATATGTGATTTTTTTCTTCAATAAGTTTTGTCATTTCTTTTATTGCAATAAGATTGGCGTTTCTTATGTCAAAATCCTTTGGATTTTCTGCAAAATGTTTTCTTAAGGTTGCAATGTAGCACAAACGCAAATCTGTGTCAGTGTTTATTTTGCAAATATGGTAATCTTTTGCACATTTGGAAAGAATTTTTGAATCTATCCCTTTTGCTCCATTCATATCCCCACCAAATTTGTTTATGGTTTTAATGAAGTTTTGTGGAACACTTGATGCTCCATGAAGAACTAACGGAATTGAAACTTCTTTTTGTATTTTTTCCAAAATATCAAATCTTATTTCTGATTTTCCTTTAAATTTATATGCACCGTGACTTGTTCCAACTGCAACAGCCAAAGAATCGCAATTTGTTTTGCTGACAAACTCTTTTGCGGCTTGTGGGTTAGTAAAAATTGCCTTGTCTGCGGAAACAGTGTCTTCAATTCCAGCCAAAACGCCAAGTTCTGCTTCAACAAATATTCCATATTTATGTGCATAATCAACAACTTTTTTTGTGTTTTTCACATTTTGTTCAAAAGGTAAAGAACTTCCATCAAACATAATGCTGTCAAATCCAAGTTTTACTGCTTTTTTGCAAATTTCAAAACTTTTTCCATGGTCAAGATGTAAAAATATAGGAAGATTTTTGTATTCGTTTTTCACTGTTTCAATCATGGACATAAGATAGTTCTCTCCAAGGTAAGATAATGCTCCTTCGCTTACTGCAACAATGACTGGTGATTTTGTGTTTTTTGAACCTTCGCAGATTGCTTTTAATGTTTCCAAATTACTGAAATTATATGCTCCTAAAGCATACCCATTTTTCAAAGCATCTTTTAAATAGAAATCAATTTTTTTCATATTTTCTCCTTTTTTAACAACATCTTAGCAAAAAATAATAAAAATAACAAACAATTCTTATTTATTTATAAGATTTTGAAGTGTAAATAAAAAACGAGGCGATGAATTATAAAAACATGAATTAAAAAAACATGAATAAAAAAAGCAATAAATTAAAATAAGTATGAATAAAAAAAGAAGTATGAGTAAAAAAATAAATTAAATTTTAAAATTTGATTTGTATATTTAAGTTGTCGCTTTAATTATTTTAAAAATAAAAAATAATTTATTTTGTTTAAAATAAATTTTAGATTAATTTTTATTATTCATTTTTGAAAATGTTTAAACATATAACTACTTCTATAAAAAGGGGTGTTTTATGAAAAAGAAAATGTTGTTTGCACTTGTTTTGACGCTTATTATTGTTTCACTTGGCTTCGCACTTTTTGGTTGTGGGACAAGTGTTTTAACATATATGAATGAAAATATGTCGGAAATTACAAATGTATATTTTTATGGCGAATGCAAAGATTTTTATGTATCAATTTCTTCTGGTGAAAGAGAAGAACCTTATTTGATTGATGGAAAACATGACAAAAATGTTGATTTTGCACTTTTAACGGTGAAATTAAATAAAGACACTCAAAAGAAAGTCATAAAAGTTAATCTTTCAATTAATGGTGAAAATAAGACATATCAACTCATAAGAAGGGGTGATGTTGAAAATACCTTTATGACGGATTTGGAAATTAAAGTTTGTGATGAAGATGAAATTGAACTTGAATATGATGGAACTAAGTTTTTTATGAAAAACGAAAGTAAAGATTTTGCTATTGACAGTAAAAAAGCAATTCAAATTGCTTGCGAACAATTTTCAAATAAGATAACAGAATGCAAAAAATGGAAAAATTTAAACTCGGAAGGCTATTTGAGAGTCCTTGATAAAAAAGCAAATAATTTTGAAAATTTATTTTGGTGCTTTACAATTGTGAATATAAATCAAAAATCTTATTCAATTATCATTTCAACTATTGATGGCTCTGTTATGGCAAAATCAGAATAAATGTAAGTGAAAATAATCTATTTTGTTTGAGCTTAAAAATTTTTGTGATATAATGTTTTTATGAAAAAAATTATTGATAATGATGAAAATATCACTGAAAAAGCGGTTGTTTTCTGTCCTTTAGAAAAAAATGAAGATAAAAATTATCAATTTGCAGAAATTGAACGCCTATGTTTTTCTGCTGGGCTTGATGTTGTCAAAATTTTTAGTCAAAACATTGATGCTTTCAACAGGCGAACTATTATGGGAAAGGGGAAACTCGATGAAATCAAGGCTTTTTTGATGGAAAATCCATGCGACATGCTTGTTGTTGACTATCAACTCACAGGGGCTCAGCTTAGAAATTTATCAGAAGCACTTGGTGTGAAAGTGCTAGACAGAATATTGCTTATTATTGACATTTTTGCTCTTAATGCCAAATCAAGTGAAGGAAAAATTGAAGTAAAACTTGCTCAAAATCGCTATTTGCTCACAAGGCTATCTTCTTTGCAAGGGAGTTTTGGAAGATTTGGTGGAAAGGGGGCTGGCATGCGTGGCCCTGGTGAAACAAAATTAGAACTTGATAGAAGAAAATTGGAGAAAGAAATAATCACTCTTTCTAATGAAATTGAAAAAATCAAGGCGAGCAGAAAACAAAATCGAGTGTTAAGAGAAAAAAATGGAATTAAGAGTGTTGTGCTTGGTGGATATACGAACGCAGGCAAAAGCTCAATTTTTAATCTGCTCACAAAGGATAATATATATGCTGATGACAAACTTTTTGCAACTCTTGACACAACAACTCGAAGAATGTTTGTAGGTGATGGGGATAGTTGTTTGCTGACAGATACGGTTGGATTTATAAGCAAACTTCCGCACGAACTTGTTGAGAGTTTTTCGGCAACTTTGGAAGAAGTGAAATCAGCCAATCTTATTCTCCATGTTGTTGATATTTCTGATGAATTTTATCAAAAGAATATTGATATCACGAACAAAATACTTGACGATTTGGGAGCAACAAAAAATAGAATTGTAATTTTAAATAAATGTGATTTATTAAATAAACCAATTGAAATAAAAGAAAATCAGATTTTGTTTTCTGTGAAAAAGAAAATAAATCTTGAAAAATTAAAAGAACTTATAAGAAAGTCTTTACAAAATTAAGTATATTAATTGTTAAGGATAGAAAAATTAAAAAAAATCTCATAAAAAAACAGCCTTTTGATGACTGTTTTTTTTGTTTTTTTGCTTAAATTTTTTACTTATATTCTTTAAGTTTTTTAATAAGAAATTCGACATCAATTCCATGAACAACAGATGCTTCTTCAATTGTTTCCATTTGACTTACAGGACAAGACACACAATGCATTCCAAATCCCATAAAAACTTCTTCAAGATTTGGGTTTAATTTTAAAACTTCTCCGATTGTCATCTCTTTTGTGATTTCTTTTGGGGTGTTTTTCTTTTTCATATAATTCTCCTTTTCAGTTTTTTTTGAAAAGTGTGATTGCACACTGAAAGAATTTACTTTTCAGATATAATTTTAGCACGATTAATAATTTTTTTCAAGAAAAATATAAAATTTATTTAAAATTAGTCTATTTTTCTTAAAAAAATGTCAAATTGTGTTGAAAAAATGCTAATTTTAAAAATTGCTTCAAAAATGAAAGAAAAGACTCATAGAATAGAGAAAGGCGGTTTAAAATGGAAAATATTTCTAAAATTGTTGTTGACAAAAATGAAGGAAAACAAGTTGGATATGTTTTAGATGTCGTTTTAGACTTTGAATCAAAATTGAAAAAGGGGTATTGTGTTGTTGATGAAGAGACTGAGAACGAATTTTTCCTTCCATATAGTGAAATAATTTCAATCTCAGATAATTTTATTATTATAAATTCTGTTTCTGTTTTTGAAATGTTAACAGAAAAAGAAGAAAGTTTGATTGGGAAAAGTGTTCTTGACGAAAAAGGATTCTGTTTTGGTAAGATTGAGAAATTAATTTTCGTTGGAAGAAGACTTTCAAAAATCGTGACTGAAAAATGCGAAATAAGTTCAAGAAACATAAAAGATGTTGGAAAAGAGATTGTCTTTGTGGGAATAAGAAAAAATAGGAATAAGAAAGTTAGGTTTAATTTTGCAAATTTGTCATCTGACGCACTTGTTACGATTAAAGAAATTAAATCTCAACCAGTTCAACTTAATCCTGAAAGAGTGATGCTGTCTTCTTCTTATTATGTTGGAAAAACAGTTAATAATGCAATTATGGGTTACAACAATGAATTGATTATTGCAAAAGGTGAGGTTGTGACTCGTGCTATTGTCGAAAAAGCAAAACTTCATAACAGATTAAATCAACTTTTTTTTGCTTTAAAAAGATAATATGCTCATATTTACATTTTTTCAAAGATTTAAATAGGAAAGGTGTGGACTAAGTTTGCAATAGAATATTTTTAGGATAATGGCACAATTTAAAATTCATTTTAAATTAGAATTATGTAGAAGATAAAATGAAAAATAAAAAAATAGGAAAAAATACAAATTTAATAAAAAAATATTGTTTTTTTAATTTTTTATAATTTTTTTGTATTTTTTTTGATTTTTTTAAATATTTTTCTAATTTTCAATAATAATTTTTTGTTTTTTTTTGAAAGAAGTTTTTTTGCACGAAAATCTATGAGAAATAAATCTTTTGACTTAATAAAAAAATAAAGTGAAAATTTTTATTTTTTCTATTGTTATTCTTTTACAAAATATTCAAAATAAATATATTTATTTTTTTTGTTTTTTTATTAATTTATTTGTATTTTTGATGCGATTTGTTGTATCATAAACACGAGAGGAAAAATATGGTTAGAGTTATTCCAAGAAAAACGAAAGTTAGATCTGAGTTTGTCCGTGGTGTCACTGGGCTTGATATTGTGTTGGGAATAATCTTTGGTGTCATCGCCATTATTCTTTTCATGGCAAACTTTGAATTTCATATTTGGATTGGAATTGCTTGGGTGATTATTTCGATTTCGATGTTCTTCAAGTTTACTGATGACACACGCTTTTACAATACCTTAGTCTTCTTACTTCGTTATTCCGCTCAAAAGAAAAAATTTAAAAAGTCTGATGACAATAAAAAAAGCGACATAAAAGAAATGATTGCCTATGAGGGAATCTATCAAGACAGATTTATTAATTTTGGACTTTATTATGCACAAGTGATTGAAATCCAGCCTATGTTTTTCACACTTTTGACTGAATATTATCAAGACAATGTTATTGAAAGTTTTGCTAATGCTTTAAGACGTTTGACTCCAACCCAAACTTGCTCTATTGTGAAAATTTCAAAACCTATGATTTTGGATAGGTATATACATAATGAGAATGCGAAATATGAAGTTTTGTATGATATGCAATATGATGGACAAATCTCTCAAGACGAAATTGATGCCCGTGCACCAATCTTTGAGGAAAGGGTTTCTCTTTATGAGTTTATGAACAGACAATCAAAAATTTTTAAAGACCATTTTTATATTGTTGTTTATGATAAAGACCGTGAAATTTTGGAGAATACAACCTCTGGTATGATAACAGCAATGGCTTCTTCGCTTAATCCAATTTCATCTCATTTAGTCACAGGAAATGACCTTATTGTGTTTATAAGGGCAAATCTTGGAAAGAATTTTGATGAACGAGATTTGGAAATTCTTCCAATAAGTCAACATATTGATTGGGCAACTCCAGAAAAAATTAGATTTAATATTGCAAGATACTTTATTGGAAAAGAATGTTATCGTTGTTTCAACTTGATTGACTACCCTTTGGAAGTTGGAAATGCTTGGGGTTCTCAGTTCTTTCTCTTGGATAGAACAAGAACTGTTATGAAATTTAATCCAATTCCAAAAGCGGAATCCGAAAAACAAATTGACCGTGCAATTATGGAAATGGAGGCAAAACTTTATAAGGCGGGGCGTAGTTCCACTCAAATTGAACTTCAAACACATGTTGAAACTTTGCGAGGACTTCTTCTTAATTTGAAAAACAACAACCAACAACTTTTCAATGTTAACACATACATTGTTTGTGAAGATGCAGCAAAAAAAGAAGTTCGTGCTATGCTTAAACAACAGGGCTTTAAATATAGTGAATTGTTTTCTCGTCAAATTGATGGCTTTATTTCCTCAAACATTTCTCGTCGTGATGCTGTGAAAAACAGTTTGCGTGGTATTCCAACATCAACATTGGCAGCAACATTCCCATTTATTTCAAATGCCTTGCAAGACCCAAATGGAATTTATCTTGGCGACAATGAGTATCCTGTTTTTGTTGATTTCTTTAAGCGTGACAGAGAAAGAGTTAACTCAAATATGATGATTATTGGAAAGTCTGGTGCTGGAAAGAGTTTTGCAACAAAAACCCTTTTGACAAATCTATCTGCCGACAATTGTAAAATTTTCATTCTTGACCCTGAAAACGAATATCAAGACTTGACAATCAATTTGAAAGGTAAGTTTATTGATGTTGGCTCATCTCTACACGGAATTATAAATCCTTTCCACGTGATTTCTTCTTTGGAGGCAAGTGAAGATGATGACGAAGATGAAGAAGAGAGATACGACGATTTTGGCAGACCTATTATAAAAGAAAAGAAAGAGAAAAAGGCAGACGATTCTTTCCCTCAACATTTGCAATTCTTGGAACAATTTTTCCGTGTTATTTTGGAAGGAATTAATGCGGACGCCTTTGAAGTGTTAAACTCAATTATTATTGATATGTATAAAGAATTCAAAATTGATTCTAAGACAAATCTTGCAAAATTGAAGCCAACCGATTATCCAACTTTTGATGATCTTTATAAATTGATTTTGAGAAGAATTAAAGAAGCAAAAGACGAATTTTCACTTAAAAATCTTATGACAGTTGAAACCTATATTAAAAAGTTTGCAACTGGCGGAAGAAATAGTGCTCTTTGGAATGGCCCAACATCTATTGAAACAAACGAAAACTTTGTTACATTCAATTTCCAATCGCTTGTTGCTGGGAATAACCCACAAATCACAAATGCACAGATGCTTTTGGTGTTTAGATACCTCAATAATGAAATTATCAATAATAAGGATTTTAACAAGAAATACCGTAAAAACAGAAAAATTATTGTTGCGGTTGATGAAGCACATATTTTCATCAATCCAAAATATCCAATAGCTCTGGATTTCATGGCTCAAATGGCAAAACGTATTAGAAAATATGGTGGAATGCAGATTGTTATTACGCAAAATATTTCCGATTTTGTTGGTAGTGATGAAATTAAACGTCAATCAACTGCGGTTATTAATGCTTGTCAATATTCTCTTATTTTCTCACTCGCACCAAGTGATTTGAATGACCTTGTTGAATTGTATTCTAAGTCGGGCGGTATTAATGAAGAAGAACAAAACTCTATTGTCACTGCAAGTGTTGGACAAGCATTTTTAATCACTGGCCCAACCTCAAGAACAACAGTTCAAATTATTGCACAAGACTATGTGAAAAAGTTATTTGGAGAATAAACGAAGGAAGGTTATGGCAAAAACTTTACGAAAAATCATTATTACAATTTGTGGTGCTTTTGTTCTGCTTTTTGGAGGATTGTTTTTCGTTGGCTGTGGTGAAGATTATAGCAAAATAAATATTGTTAGTGATGTTTCTTCAATAAATTTGGAAGTTGGAGAAGTTAGAAATGTTTATGTCACTTTTCAAAACTATCAAAATGGATTTAACACGCAAGTGACAACAGCTTCTGGACTTGAAGACGCTGTCTTTTCAATTGTTTCTCAAAAACTTGTGTCAAAAGACAAAGTTCAAATCAGTATTGTTGGTATTGCTGGAGGAAAAGACGAATTAACGGTGACTTCATGGGATTTGGAAAAACACTGCACAATAAGTGTTTTTGTAAATCAATATTCATCAGTTTTGTCGCAAGGAAACAACACTTTTTATGTTTCAAATTCAACTTCTCTTTTGCCAGATTCAAATGATTATGTTCTTTCTCCTCACACTCAAAATTATGAAATGAGTTATTTCTATATGGAAAATCCAAACGATGAATCAAATTTCTTTACTGCTCGTCTGGATTCTATTGAAAGGGTTGAGGGTGATGAAACAAAATTTCGTGCGAAATTTGTTTGGAGTGCTGTCGAAGAAATGGTTGATATTCGTCAGTTTGACGAAGTAAAACTTGTAAGACAGGTTGATGGAAGAGATTTGATTGAATTATACTTAGATGGACAACTGACGATACCTGCATTCTTGCCAAGTGGACAAAGTTTCAAAATGCTTTCAATTTACAATCATTCTTTTGAAGTTGATGAAGATAGAAAACTTTTCTGTGTTTCGCCTGTCTATATTATGCCCGACATTGAAATTGAGGTAAATGGTGGGTATTATTATATTGACGATGCAGGCGAACGTCACATAAATTTACAACCCATTTCGCTTGATGATAAAAACAAATTAGGGCCAATTTTGATAGTTCCAAACAACTATGAAAAAACGGACTATATTTTGCAAGTTAAAATGAATCAAAACAGCAACTTTAAAATTGAATTTGGAAACCTGATTCAATCTATGGAAAATGTTGTTGATATAAACATATTTAATCCTTCTGATGATTTAGGATTAGATAAATCTGATAACATTATTTACTTAAAAATTTCTCAAAATGCAAAAAGCAGTGCTGAAATGAATTTCAACTTTGATATTTCCTATGACAAAGCACAGGGGATTGAAGATGATAGCGTTTCGCAGACGATAACATGTGATGTTGTCACAAAAATTGCTCCAAATGATATTGCTGTCAATGGACTTCTTGGCGATTTGGATTTTGTTGTTTACAATTTCAATCAAACAGGTTATGGCTGGGAATCGCTTTATCTTGATGTTATTTCTGGTTTTGACACTTCTCCTGATTTTGAGGGATTGTATTTCAAATATGATGAAAACTATTTGACTGTTTATCATAAAAATGTTGAGATTAAATCTGGTGTTGTGCAAAAAATTGATTTAAATGATTTGAATTCTCCATTTTTGGTTCAAGGGGTTTGGGATTCTCAAGAAAAAAATGATGTTCCATTGGAAATATATGTTGTCAGCAGTGTGCTTCAAGATGACGATGATTTATTGATGGAAGGAAAACAACTTTTAAGAACGAGCAAAATTACTTTTGATGTTATTGGTGGTGCTCACAACCTCTCACTTGTTGACAAATCTGAATTTTACTTGGATTATGATGAAGGAACTCAAGAGTTCTTTTCATACCTTTATTCTGATAGTGCTTTCAAAAATGTTATTATAAAAAATAATGGCGATGATGTTGTTGATATAAGGCTTGATTCAAATCAGGTTTACAATCATGAAGAAGGGACAAAACAATATTTTCTACGATTGTTAATCACTCCAAAGGCTTTGGGAGATGGTTTTTACAAAATTCAACTTGATAATGGAACTGAAATGGCAGGGGAGTTGCACTTCCATTGCAAAAAGACTTTGAAAGAAAGTTCCACATCTTTCCAAATATCTGCAAGTGGAAATGATGATGTTGTGAATTTCTATTATTCAAGGAATTCGGAAACGGACACTTTTGATAATGTTTTAAATTTGGAAATTCTCAATAAATCCTCAGATGGTGGCAGTGAAGCATATATTGATATATTTGCAAATGTTAATGAAATCAATGGAATTGACCCAGTTTTGACAGCGGAGGGAGTTCTTTCAAGGCCAACAGTTTCAGACGGAAAACTTAGATTAAGAACACTCTCAAATGGCAC
Source organism: uncultured Clostridia bacterium (assembly GCA_947591785.1). Classification (GTDB taxonomy): domain Bacteria; phylum Bacillota; class Clostridia; order Christensenellales; family UBA1242; genus Caccovivens. Next base: position 137,634 of record CANQDK010000001.1, read on the forward strand.
TGTAACTGTTGTGATAACACTTAGAGGCAGTATTATTGGTGCAGAGATTGGGAAGGAATTTGAAATTGAAGACAGATTTTTGATTTTGTATGTCAATGTGATTTCTTATTCTCTTGTTGAGGACTATTTCTTAATGAATGGTGGCGACTACGCACTTGTAAACAATGTTTATTATGGTGGTGGTGACAGAATTTCTTTCCAAGACAAACAGGTGAAATTGTCTGCAACTGTCAATCCTGAAGATGCGTTTGCGTTTTTCCAATACTCATTTAATTCAGAGTCTTTGAAAGAGTTTTTTGAAAATTCACGTAAGGCAGGGGAGAACTTTGCTTATGAAATTGACAATGTTGAATTTGATAAACTTGTTTCATCAAAACTTGTTCCAGAATATTTCAGCAGAAATGATAAAAAGTTTATTTATTTCACAGCAATGCGTCTTGGTGATACTTTTGGTGTTACGACTTCAATCTATGTTGAAATTTCTAAAAGTGGTGAAGCTTCAAAGAGAATTTTGCTTGAATTTCTTAATGGAATAATGTTTTATCCAGAAGACGAAATAACTTATGAAGATGAATATGGTGTGGTTTATACAGCAAAATTTGTGGACAAAACATTTTCAATTTCAACTTATGGAACTTTCAATCTTGACACATTTACATATCAAGATGTGAGCGATAGTGCATATCAAATTGTTTTAAGCTCAAACATTAGACAACGAAATCAAACAAAAAGATATGATGCAAGAATTTCTTCAATTTCATACAAGAGTGTTGACTATATTTCTCTTGTTTCGGCTCAAACAAATCTTGATTTTTCAAATGGAAAATTGACTCAAAGCATTGGTGTGGCAGTTTATCCATCATTTGCAACAAACACGCATATTCAGGTTCAATTTGTCACAACAAATGGAAATCCTTATGATGGAGAAATAAACGAAGTTAAGATGGTGGAAGCATCTTGGAATGATGAGAATAATGGAACTGGGATTTACACAATACAGCTTTCATGTGAGAATTTTTATGATAAAATCATAAGCCAAGATGCTCTTCTAGAGGGTGTGAAACTCACAGGAATACTCTATATTTATCCAGTTGAGTGGGCGACATCTTACACCTCTATTCCTGATGGGCTTGAACCAATCGCTTTACAAGTTCAGTATCGAAATGGCACACGCGAAAATCCATATATTATTGAAACAACGCAAGATATTTTGAACATGAACAGTGAAGCAAGTCTTGCAAGTCACTATGAAATAAGAACAACTATTGATATGCGAAATGTTCAACTTGATAGGCCTATTGGTGTGTTGATGAATGGCGATGATATGAAAGTTGTTCCATTCACAGGTTCAATTATTGGAACAACATCTCAGGCCTCATTAATAAATCTCAACATCAACAATAATAATTTCACAAAAGTTGTTGATGGAACTGTGTATAGTGGTTTATTTGCAGAAATCAAATCAGAGAACTTTGCAGAAATTCAAAATGAAAGTTCCTTGGAAAATCTTTCATTAATTTTCAATAATTTCACAATTTCTGGAAAAATAAATCTTGATTTGAGGGATTTTGATTATAATCAAGTTTATATTGGACTTTTGAGTTCTGTTAATGCAGGGAAAATTTTGAATGTGCAAATTAATATTGAACAAAACTCTCAAATTTTCGTTAAAGATGAAACAAAGTTACATTTTGGTGGGGTTTCTGCTTTAAACTATGGTTCAATCGTTCAAGATTTTAGACAATACAATCAAAAGGGTGATGCCAGTGAATTTGATGGGCAAAAATTTGTCGGACAAAGCACAAAGAACATTGTCTATTTCAATGGAGATTTCACAAAGCCAATGTTGATTGATGCTGGAAATAATTCGACAATCTATGCAGGCGGTGTTGTTGGTGCAAACAATGGGGTTATTGTCAGAAAAGAAATTCCAAATGACATGAAAATATATGGCTATGGAAAATATTCTGCTTACACTCAAATTAAAGTTGTTGGAAATGGAACTATAAATCTGGGTGGAATCTCTGGTGTGACTGCCTATGTTGATAATAATGCTGTTCCAAGCATTAAGGATTTCTTTATAGAACTTGACAACAATAACACAAATATTCTTCTTCAAAACCTTCTTGTTGGGGGAGAAGTGAATGCTTTGACTGTTTCAAATTCTTTTGTTGGCGGACTTTCTGGTTTGATAAACACATTTAACATTAATTCAATTCTTGTTGACGGAAACACATCTCGTGTCTTTGTTCGAGGAAACTGTGTTGGCGGATTGTTTGGGCGAGATGGATATAGAGCCTACGATGAAACAAATCGTGTTGTTCTTCAATCAACAAATGTTATGGAAGCAGTTGATGATGGCAGAAGTCCACTCTATGCATCTCAAATTATCAGTTTGCAAGGGAAGTCTAATGGAGAACTGGCTAATGCAAAAAATTTAATGTTTGGGCAAACAGATATTGACAACTATGTTAATTCAAACAAAGAAAATGCTAAGTTTGAAATCTACACTTATTGTGCAAGAGAACAACTTTCAATTCCTGAATTTTCAATAAGTCCAAATGTTGCTTCAACAACGGGCTATTATGGGGACTGGATTTATGTCACTCCACAGGGGCAAGATTATATTATAAATTCAAGAATTTTCTTTACTTTCCGTTCGGCTAGCGTAAATTTTGGCTCAAGCGAATTTGAAATGCCAATAAAAGAAGGAACTGTTAAGCCTGATAATGCACCAAGAGTTTTCTTTGCATACTTCTTTGATGTCACATCAAAACTTAATGGGGAAAGAGCAAGCCAAGAAGATGTTGAAGATATGAATTTCTTAACTTCAACTCAAACAGATGTCTATCCGTTTAGATTGAACAGTGAAGATGTTTCAATGGCTTCAGAAACATCAAATTTGGGTATAGACATCAATGGAAATTTGATTGTTCGACAAACAGGAATTGCAACTGTTCGTGTAAGTTCAATTCTTAACATCGTTCAATCTCAAACTGTTTATCTTTGGATTGTAAACTATTTTGACAAAAATGTTACATCTTCAATCTTCTATACCTCTTTAAATTCAGATGGGGTTCAAAAAACCGATGGGGGTTCGGTTCATGTTTATGGGAATTCTTATTCACAGTTATATTTGAAACCATCATATCAATTTAGTGGACAAACCTATAATGGCGATAGAATTTCTATCAGCAGTGATGGAATTGTGTCTTACAAAGGTGTGGCTTATAATCTTGTCAAAAACACTCAACTTGGTGTTTCTGCAACACAAAGAGATTATGTCACAGACTCAAATGGAGATAAAGTTAATGATGGAAGTGGAAATGTCTTGGGGGCATTTTCAAATGTTCAAATAAAACAACAAACAATAAATTTCTATAAGCAAAACAATGCTGAAGAGGGCTATACTGACAGTTACACTCTTGTTCCAACACTTGAACAAACAATCTCTTTTGATGGTGAGGAATACACCTATCTTTTCCCTTTAAAAAATTCAAAAATAGACTTGAATGTCACTTATCATGAAACAGCAACAAGAATAAGTGTTGAATATAAGCCTATAACTCTTTCCACAAGCGGTGATTTTGATGACTTTGTAACAGTTGAAAGCACAAGAGATGAAGAACTTCTTTTCTATGATATTCTTGGGCCAAACAGAAGAACTATACAAAATCGTATGCCAAACAGAGAAGATATTGCACGTCTTGATGCAGATGAAGATGCTTATCTTGCTTATATGAACACAATCACTGAAGATGATCTTTTTAAAATTACTTTCAAAAGAAGTCTTGAAGATAAGAATGTTTTTCAATACTACTGCTCTTTGAATACAAAAAGCACAAAATATATCAATCGCTTCAAAGAGAGTATTTTTGGAGAATATATGCTTGTTTTCTATTCAAGCGAACTTGAAGATGGAAAAGCTTATTGTGAAGTTCCAATTCATCTTGATGAAGAATTTTTGGGATATGCAATGATGACAAATTATTCAAATTGGCAAGATGTTTCTGTTTCAGACAACATAATTGTTCCTTCACGACGTGGGCTTTTGGAGATTTCTTTAAGTCCAACAGAGTCCGTTTTTGATAAGTTTACTCTTTCAAACGATGCAAGAAACAGTGGAACTGGTGCTGCAAATGCAATCTTTGAATTTGTTTATCAAAGAGTCACTGAAGAAGGGGTTGAATTTGTCAGAAATGAACAGTTTGGAACTTATGAACAGGGGGCTTTCTCGTTTACATATAAAGAACTTATAGAATTTTATCAAAATATTAATAATACGAGTGATTTTGAAGCGTCCTATTATGGAAAAATCTTTATATCTTATGTTATGCCTTCAAGAAATGTTGATGACAATGTTGAGGTTGCTTTCAATTTAAGTGTAACTCATGGAAATGACGGAAATGCTCAGCCTATTGAAGAAACAATTGAGTTGACAACAAAGCTTTCAAGTTATGCAAAAATGACGATTGACGATAAGCCTTTGATTGGTGATGCTTTCTATGTTGCACGCGGACTTTCTTACAATATTTCTCTTGATTATTTTGGTTTTAGTGAAGATGATATAACAATCACATGTGATCAGCCAGAAATAGTTGAAATTTCAAAAGAAAATCGTTTGTTGACAATTAGTCCTAATCCAATTCACTATTTCTCTGGGGAAGAAGGATTGAAAGTTACTGTAACAACTCGGGCATATCGTGAAGTTGACGGAGTGCCTATTGAGTCTATCGATGAGCAAACCATTTATGTTATGGAATATGTTCTAAATTACAATTATGAACATGGTGTCAATGAAGATATTGTTTCTGGTATGAATAATGGCGTTATTAATATTGCTATTGGAAATCCTTATCAATTTGAATTTTCAATAAAAAATTTCTTGGAATATAATTCAAGTATTGACGATGTTAATAAAGCGGTTGATATTTTTGTTCAAGAAATGACTTCGAAAGTCGAATGGAAAGTTTTTGAAAATGGTGAATTTAAGAGACTGAGAGAAGGTTATAAAATTGAATCGCCATATTATAAAATTTCGTCCTTTATCTTCACTCCGCTGAAAATTTACGATCATTCTCAAGACATTTATCATTTCACAGTGCAAGGACATTACACTATGAATGAAGGGTGTTATGTTTATTCTGCAATTTCTACAAACACAAATTTAATCTACACAGAATTTGCTTTTGACGTTCATGAGCAAAGCACTGATGAAAATCCAATACCAGTGGAAACTTACGAAGACTTAATGAAAATGCAAAATGAACAGTTCTACATTTTGCTGAATGATATTGTTATTCCTGATGATGCAACTGCAAAAGTTGAAAATCTGCAAAAATTCACTCCAATTACAAATGAAATTGCTGGACTTGACGGAAACTCTTACAGCATCTACTTTGGAGGGACTTATGATTTTAGTGACATTAGTGATGCCTCGGTTGGTTTGTTTAGAACTGTTGCGAACGGTGCTCTTTTAAGAAATGTTAAAATTGCACTTAGCACTGATGTTCAATTCCGCTTTAACACAACTTCATATAATGTTGGCTTGCTCGCTTCACAGAACTATGGTGTTATCACAAATTGTGAGGTTTCCTTTGAAGAATATTCCTTGACTGTCGAAAATGAGAATCTGCTTGATGCACAAGATTCTTCATCAACCGTTGCGGGACTTGTTGCAATAAATGGTGGATATATCACAAATTCGCGTTCGTCTGCAAACATTTTCGCATCTGCAAATCTGTCTGGTTTTGTTGGAAGTAACTCAAAGAAAATTTCAAGTTCGTATTTCCGTGGTGGGAAATTGAAAAATTTAAGCAATAATTCAAGCGTTAAGACGGCAGGATTGGTTATTTCAAACGAATCTCAGGGGCAAATTGCAACATCTTATGTTTCTGGTGATTTGACTGATGACTATGAAACTGGCAGAAATGAGGATTATCAGTATTATAATGGTTCTGTGAATGTTATCGAATCAAAAAATAGTGTTTCTGGTTTTGTTTCGACAAACAGTGGGCAAATTGCAAATTGTTATTCAAATATAATGCTTCGTCACAGTGGGCAATTTGGTGCAGGTTTTGTTCTTGAAAACTCAGGAACGATAACTGAATGTTTCTCTACAAGTGTTTTGGAAAGTCACGATGACTCAAATTTCGGTTTTGCAAAACAAAATAGTGTTATGGTTGAAGAGGAAGGCGGAAGTATTGTCAGACAAGGTGGAACAATTTCCGATTCTTGTTTCTTCTTAAGTCAAGGGCCTTTAGATGAAGAAGGAAATCCTCAAACTGAAATTAATTCAAGTATTGGAGAAATCAATGAAGATGATGACACGAAGTTGCGTGCCTTGACTCTTGATGATTTTGCTGACAATGAGTTGAAGAATTTTGATGGATATTCCTTTGTTAAAGGCAGGAGAATACATTCAGTTTGGTTCTTTGTTGAAAAAGAAAACTCATCTTTAGACAATTTTAAAGGTGCTTCTTTCAACACGGGGAGACTGGAACTTGTTGCTCCAAACATTATTGCCACATCAAAAAGAGAATTCTATGATATTGAAGTTGTAAGAAATCCTGAAACAGGAGCAGAATATAACAAATATATCTATGTGTTTGATTCTTCTTCGCCAGCACTTGGCTCGCTTTATAATCCAATTGTAATTGAAAATGCTTCTAACATGGAAAAATATATCACTCAAGAAAATGATCGTGATGGATACAATCATGCTTTTTATCGACTTGCTTCTGACATAAATTATTCTTCCTATCTTGAAAACAGCCAAACTTTTTCCACAAAATTTTTGGGGTATTTTGAAGGAAACTACATGGAGATTTCAAATCAAAATCTTGTTTCCAACAAAAATATGATGTATGCAGGTTTGTTTGCTGAAGTTGGAAATTCTCAAATGATAGATTCTATTGGGACTTTGATGAATTTCACATTTGCTCCTAAAGTCGTTCATTTCGCAAATGCAAGTGTTGTTGGAGGTTTGGCAGGAAAACTTGACAGTGGAACTATTGTCAATGTTGATGTGAATGGCGTTGAAGAGCAAGAAGTTGTTGGAAACAATATTGTTGGTGGTGCTGTTGGACTTACAGTTGGAAGATTTAAAATCCAAAATGTTAATTCTCATTTGAGTGCAAGAGCAAGACTTGAAAAATCTACATCAAACAATTTCGATTCTGCGACAAGTAATTATTCAACCTATTCTTTTGCAGGCTCTTTGGTTGGTGTTTTGAGTGGCTCTGGCGGAAATGATGGTGCAAGTCTGTCAAAATGTAATCTTGTTGGAGCGTCTGTTTCTGTCACCGCTTTAAAAGCGGGGCTTATGTTTGGGCTTATTGATTCAGAAGTTGTTGTAAGTTATTTGAATATTGATATGCATAGAGATATGGTTGTCAATGCTCATAGATATGGTGGACTTGTTGCAGGCGAAAGCCGAGGAATTGTTAAACATGTTACCATCAATGCATTTAATGAAACTGAACTTTTCACAAACTTTAAAACAACTCCACAAATTTCAGATGCAGTTGGTGGATTTGCAGGCTTGATAAGTGGGGGCGAGTTGGAAGACTTAACGATGTCACAATCTATCTCTGTCAGCACAAACAGTAATGAGTCAGGGATAAAGTATCTTGGCGGAATTGCTGGTGAAATTGCAGGTGATTTGATTGCTTCGGATATTCATGTTGAAAATGTATCGTTGGTTGGTTTCCAATATGTTGGTGGATTTGCAGGTGTTTATTCTTCAAGCGATACAGAATGTAAAATTGATAAAGTTGTCATCTCTGGCAATTTCAGAGTTTGTGGTGTTAAATTGAATGTCGCTGGAATGGGTGGACTTATTGCATTCATAAAGAGCAATGCATCGGTTAAGTTGACAGCGAGCGAATCGGATAAATCAATAATCAATATAAAAGTTTCGTCAGTTCTCTACAACTATGACACAGAAGTTTATTTGAACATAGGAACAATTGTTGGTATGTGTGGAGAATTGGCTGGTGGAACAGGACAGTCAAATAATGTTACAGTTTCCAATACGGAATGCTATCTCTATAGTGATAGTGACAGTGTGCTTGTTTCAGGAGAAAATTTGAAAAATCTGAATATTGTCAATGTAACCCTGCCTTCCACAACAAAAGTAACTCTTACCGCGAAAGGAAACAACGAAAAAATTGACAGAGATGAATCAAATTCTTATCTGCAAGTTTATTATAACCCTGCAGAAAACACAACTTATGAAATTGACTTGACATTCTCATATATGAAGAGCGACAAAAACCTTGCACAAGTGCTTAATGTTTCTTTGTATGGGAACAAAAACTAAAGTCTGTTAAACAATTTTCAAATTTTTTCATAAATTTTTTGGAAATGAATGAAATTTGCTTGTTTAAAACAAAAATTTTATGTTAATATTATTTTTGTAGGTTCTTTCTTTCAATTTTTGACAAAAAAATAAATATTTTTCAAAAAATTTTTAAAAAAGTGTTGACTTTGAAAAATTAATTTGATATAATCAATTAGTTGATTTACCATGTTGAAAAAGTCTTATTGTTCTTGATTTAAAAATAGAGGAAAATTAGGAGTTCGTTTATGCCCCTACTTTTCCTTTTTTTTAACATAAAAAGGCTTGTTTTATCAAGAAATTTTGCACTTTTCAACTTCGTGAAAATTAGTTTTTAGTTTGTGAATTTTAAGGAGTAAGATTTATGGCAAACGAAATTATGAAAAAACAAAAATTTGGTAAGGTTGAAAGATATACTTTTGCTCAACTGAAAGATTATATTGATATTCCACCACTGCTTGAAATACAGCGTAATTCTTTTAATGACTTTATTCAACATGGTATTAAGGAAGTCCTTGATGAATTTTCTCCTATTGTGGACTATTCTGGAAAGGCTAAACTTTATTTCCTTGAACCTATTGTTGATGCCACACCAAAATATTCTAAAAAAGAATGCAAAAAAAGAAGTGTGACATACTCTGTGCCTCTTAATGTTAAGACTCGTTTTGTTGTTGAAGAAACTGGACAAGCAGTTGAGGATACTGTCTTCTTAGGGGATATTCCTTATATGACTGACGATTGCTCTTTCATTTTCAATGGCGTTGAAAGAGTTGTTGTCAATCAAATTATCAAATCTCCAAACTACTATCTCTTGAAGGATAAGGCTCATGACAACAGCACTCTTCATGGACAAATCATTCCAAAAAGAGGAATGTATATTGAATTTGAACAAGGTGCAAACGAAGTCTTGAAGGTTGTGCTTGACCGTAGACATAAAGTCACTCTTGGACTTTTCCTTAAATGCTTTGGCTATACTGCTGATGAAATTTCAAAACTTTTTGGCGGACATAGATTGATTAAGAATGTTCTTGAAAAAGAAACTATCAACACTCAAGAAGAAGCCCTTTTGGAATTTGCCAGAAAAACTAGACCAGCAGATGTTCCTTCTGCTGAAACAACACGTTCTTATCTCAATCTCTGGTTCTTTAGTGAACAATGGTATAACCTTTCACGTGTTGGAAGATATAATCTCAATAAGAAATTCTCTATTGCTCGCAGAATTGACGGACATATTCTTGCAGAAGATGTTGTTTCTCCAGATGGCGAACTTCTTGCAAAAGCTGGCACAGTTGTTGACACAGAACTTGCAAACAAGATTAAGGCAAGTGGTGTTAATGAAGTTTGGATTCAACTTACTGACAAAAAACATCTTATTCGTGGAAATAATCGTGTAAAACTTTCAGACTTCTTCCCATGTGATGAAAAGGCTCTTGGAATTGAAGAGGAAGTTTATTATCCACTTTTAGCACAAATTTTAAAAGATAACAAAACAAAAGAAAAACGCCTTAATGCCATTAAGGAACATGCAAAAGATTTGGTTATTACAACACTTACTATGGACGATATTTTGGCTGCAATAAGCATGTATCTTGATGTTTTGGAAGATATTGCTAAAACAGACAAAATTGAACACCTTTCAAATAAGCGTATAGCAACTGTTGGAGAACTTTTCTATGATCATTTCCGTTCAGGTGTCACAAAACTTGTTGCAAATGTTCGTGAAACCTTGCAAGGAAAGGAACTTTCAGAAGTTACTCCACGACAAATAATCAATCCAAAAGCGATTAACAGAGCTCTTCGCGATTTTGTTGCTTCATCACAACTTTCACAACTTATGGATCAAGTTAATCCACTTTCAGGAATAACTCAAAAACGCAGAGTTTCGGCTGTTGGCCCTGGTGGAATCAGAAAAGAACGTGCCGATGCTGAAGTTCGTGATATTCACTACACAAACTATGGCCGCATTTGTCCTATTGAAACTCCAGAAGGACAGGCTATTGGTTTGGTAAACACTTTGACAAGTTATGCAAAAGTGAACGAATATGGCTTCTTGGAAACACCATATCGTCGAGTTGATAAAGCAACTGGAAAAGTCAGCGACAAATGTGAATATTTTATGGCAGATGTTGAGGACACTGCTTACATCGCTCAAGCAACAGAACCACTTGATGAAGAAGGAAGATTTATAAATAAACGTGTGATTTGCAGACATAAGGACTATGCTGTTGAAGTTCCAGCAAGTCAGGTTGATTTTGTCGATGCTTCACCAAGACAATTCATTTCAGTTGCAACATCACTTATTCCTTTTGTTAATTCAAACGAAGCAAACCGTGCGTTGATGGGTGCAAACATGCAACGTCAAGCAGTTCCTCTTCTTCGTCCTGAAGCTCCAATTGTTGGAACTGGTATGGAAGTGAAAGTTGCTCATGATTGTGGCTACACAACTTTGGCAAAATCAGACGGTGTTGTTGAATATGTCAGTGCCGATGAAGTCCGCGTTAAAAATGACAAGGGCGAAGTTGAAATTTATAATCTTACTAAATTCGACAAAACAAATGACGAAACCTGCTTCAATCAAAAACCTTGCGTTGTGAAAGGCGAGAAAGTGAAGAAAGGTGATGTCATTATTGACGGATATTCCACAGAGAATGGCGAACTTGCTCTTGGTAAGAATGTGCTTGTTGGCTATATGAACTGGGAAGGATACAACTATGAAGACGCTATTCTTATTAATGAGCGTCTTGTGAAAGAAGATGTGTTCACTTCAATTTGTTTGAAGGTTGAGGAACTTAAATGCAGAACAACCAAACTTGGAGATGAACAAATCACAAGAGATATTCCAAATCTTGGTGATGATGCTCTCAAAAACCTTGATGAAAATGGTATTATCAGAATTGGTGCAGAAGTTCGTCCAGGCGACATTCTGGTTGGAAAGGTAACTCCAAAAGGAGAAACTGAACTTTCTCCAGAAGAAAGACTTCTTCGTGCTATCTTTGGTGAAAAAGCAAGAGAAGTTCGTGACACTTCACTTCGTGTTCAACATGGTAAGGGTGGTGTTGTTGTTGATGTTCAAGTGTTCAGTCGTGAAAATAAAGACGAACTTGAACCTGGCGTTAATCAACTTGTAAAAGTCTTTATTGCTCAAAAGAGAAAACTTTCTGTTGGTGATAAAATGGCAGGAAGATATGGAAATAAGGGCTGTATCTCCATTGTTATGCCAGAAGCAGATATGCCATTTATGGCAAACGGAAGAAGCCTTGATATTGTGCTTAACCCATTGGGTGTTCCTTCTCGTATGAATTTGGGACAAGTTTTGGAAGTCCACCTTGGACTTGTTGCTGGCTCTCTTGGCTGGAAAGTTGCCACTCCAAACTTCGATGGTGCTGATGCAGAAAAAATCCAACAACTTCTTAAAGAAAACAATTTCCCAGAAGATGGAAAAGTTCAACTTTATGATGGCAGAACTGGTGAACCTTTTGAAAACAAAACAACAATTGGAATTGAGTATATGCTGAAACTTAACCACATGGTTGACAGCAAGATTCATGCTCGTTCAATTGGACCATATTCGCTTATCACACAACAACCTTTAGGTGGAAAGGCACTTTTTGGAGGACAAAGATTTGGTGAAATGGAAGTGTGGGCTCTTGAAGCTTATGGTGCAAGCCACGTTCTTCAAGAGATGTTGACTGTTAAGTCAGATGATGTTGTCGGAAGAGTTAAGACTTTTGAAAGTATCGTAAAAGGACTTCCTATTGCAGAACCTGGAATTCCAGAATCCTTCAAAGTTTTGGTGAAAGAACTTCAAGCTCTTGCACTTGATGTCAAGATTTTGACTGAAAATGATGAAGAAATTGACCTTCCAGAACTTTCACAAGATGAACAAGACAAGATTAGCCTTGATAGTGATGTTGAAAAAGACCTTGAAAAAGTCACGCTTGACATTGATGATATGCTTTCAGATGAAGATGATGGCAAAACAGATATTCAAAAAGAAATTGAAGAAGAAACTGCGTTGCCAACAGCAGCTGAAGAAATTGATTTGTTTGATGATTTTGGCGATTTTGAGTAACAAAAACTTCGCTGTCGAAATCGCAATTGTTGGCGATTTCTTTGCAAAAGTTGGGACTTGAGGATAAAGACAATAATATTTTGGAAGAAAATAAAAATTTAGCAAAAGTTTCAAATTTGGAGCGAAACAAAACAAAATAAAGACTTATAAATAATTTTGCCACATTTGTGGCCAAGGAGAGAAGGTATGTTTGAATTAAACAACTTTGAAAAAATTAGAATTGGAATTGCAAGTCCAGAGAAAATCAGAGAATGGTCTCATGGTGAAGTAACAAAACCAGAAACCATAAACTATCGCACGCAAAAACCTGAAAAGGACGGACTTTTCTGCGAAAAGATTTTTGGGCCAAAAAAAGACTGGGAATGCCATTGCGGAAAATATAAACGTATCCGCTATCGTGGTGTTGTCTGCGATAAATGTGGTGTCGAAGTGACAAGAAGCAAGGTTCGTCGTGAAAGAATGGGACATATTGAACTTGCAACACCTGTCACACACCTTTGGTATTTCCGCAGTGTGCCATCACGTATTGGAACTCTTTTAGACCTTACTCCAAAGACTTTGGAGCAAATCGTTTATTATATAAACTATATTGTTACAGACCCTAAACATACCGACCTTGAATATAAACAAATTTTAAATGATAAAGAATATCGCGATGCCATTGAAAAGTATGGTTTTGGTTCTTTTGATGCTGGAATGGGAGCAGAAGCCATTAAAGTGCTTTTATCTCATGTTGATTTGGAGAGAGAAAAAGATGCTCTTAAAGAAGAGATAAAAAATTCAAAAGGACAGAGAAAAATTAAAGCTGCAAAGAAACTTGATGTCGTTGAAAGTTTCCGCAAAAGTGGTAACAATCCAACATGGATGGTGCTTGATTGTATTCCTGTTCTACCTCCAGAACTTCGTCCTATGGTTCCATTGGATGGTGGAAGATATGCAACAAGTGATTTAAATGATTTATATCGTCGTGTTATTAACAGAAACAATCGTCTTAAAAAACTTATGGAACTTGGTGCACCTGATGTTATTATTCGTAACGAAAAGCGTATGCTTCAGGAAGCTGTTGATAATCTTATTGATAATGGTAAACGTGGCAAACCTGTTCAGGGAAGCAAACAACGTGATTTGAAGTCCTTGACTGCTATGCTTGGAGGAAAACAAGGACGTTTCCGTCAAAACTTGTTGGGTAAACGTGTTGACTACTCTGGCCGTTCCGTTATTGTTGTCGGCCCAGAACTTAAAATGTATCAATGCGGTCTTCCAAAAGAAATGGCTCTTGAACTTTTTAAACCTTTCATTATCAACAGATTGATTGATATGAATCAATCCAACAATATTAAAACTGCAAAGAGAATGATTGAACGTGAAAAGCCAATTGTATGGGATGTTTTGGCAGACGTTATTAAAGACCATCCAGTTCTTTTGAACCGTGCTCCAACTCTTCATAGACTTTCTGTTCAAGCTTTTGAACCTGTTCTTGTTGAAGGTAGAGCAATCAAACTTCACCCATCTGTGTGTGCTGCGTTCAATGCGGATTTCGATGGTGACCAAATGCCAGTTCATATTCCTCTTTCTATTGATGCTTGTGCAGAAGCAAGAACATTAATGCTTGCTTCAAACAACATTTTGAAACTTTCTGATGGTGAACCTATTGTCACACCTGCACAGGACGTTGTGCTTGGTTGCTATTATTTGACACTTACAAGATCGGGTGCAAAGGGTGAAGGTGGATTATTCGCTTCTAAAAATGAAGCAATTTATGCATATCAAACCAAAAATCTTGATTTGCAAGCTGAAATTACAATCCGTTTGACAAAAGAACTTGATGGAAAAACATATTCAAAGCGTGTTAAAACTTCAGTTGGAAGAATTTTGTTTAACAATATTATTCCACAAAATTTGGGATATGTTGACCGTTCAATTCCAGAAAACATTTGTGATTTGGAAATCAATCGTCCTGTTAAGAAAAAGGATTTGCAAAACATTGTTTCACGCTGCTATGACAAATTTGGAACAACAGAAACAACAAAACTTGTTGACCGCTTGAAAGAAACAGGGTATAAATATTCAACATTAGCCTCAATTTCTGTTAATATTTATGATATTCAAGAACCTGAAGAAAAGGCGGAAATTTTAAAAGATGCTGAAGCAAAAGTTCTTGAAAATGAGAAAATGTTGCGTAGAGGACTTATCACTCAAGAAGAAAAAGTTAACGAAAACGTTATTGTTTGGAATGAAGCAGTTAATAAGGTTCAAAATGCTATTGTTCAAGACCTTGACACATTCAACCCATTCAGTTTGATGGTTCTTTCTGGTGCACGTGGTAACGCCACACAGTTAAACCAAGACTGCGGACTTATTGGAATTAAAGCAACAGCTTCTGGTCAAAAAAATGATACTCCAATTAAATCCTCATTTAAACAAGGATTAACACCAATTGAGTATTTCATTAACTCACGTGGTTCTCGTAAAGGTTTGTCAGATACCGCTCTTAAAACAGCCGACTCTGGTTATTTGACTCGTCGTCTTGTTGATATTGCTCAAGATGTTGTTGTTACTGCTGAGGATTGCTTTGCAGAAGCGGGTGAAAAAGTTAAGGGTGTTACTGTCAGCGACCTTGTTGTTGATGGATTTGTTCAAGAAACATTGGAAGAACGAATTTACGGCCGTGTTGCTGTTGACGATATTGTTGACCCTAAAACTAAAGAAGTTATTGTTCCTGCAAACACAATGATTTCAAAAGAACAGGCTTCAAGAATAACTCAGGCTGGAATTAAAGAAGTTCAAATTCGTTCATTAATTACATGCCGTTGCAAACATGGTGTTTGTGCAAAATGTTATGGAAGAAACTTGGCTGGAAAAGATATGGTTACACTTGGCGAGGCAGTTGGTATTATTGCGGCTCAGTCTATCGGCGAACCAGGAACTCAGCTTACTATGAGAACTTTCCATACTGGTGGTGCTGCGGTTGCTGCCGACATCACCCAAGGACTTCCTCGTGTTGAAGAAATTTTTGAAGCACGCAGGCCAAAGGGTGAATGTCTTTTAAGTGAAGTTGCAGGAAAAATAAAACTTAAAGAAGATGCAAAAAATTACTACATCACAATCGTTACTGGAGAAGGTGATATTGATTACGAAGTTAGAAAACCAGCTGTTCTCAAAGTAAAAGATGGGCAAAATGTTGAACCAGGAACTCAGCTTACAGCAGGTGCAATTAATCCAAGTGATTTGCTTGTCACTAAAGGGCTTAAAGGTTTGCAACAATATTTGTTAAGCGAAGTCATCTCTGTTTATCGTGGACAAGATGTTAAAGTTAATGATAAGCACATTGAAATCATCATCAGACAAATGTTGAAGAAGGTTAAGATTGAAGATAGTGGTGACACAAACTTGTTGACTGGAGATATTGTTGATATTTCAAAATGCGAAGAAGAAAATGAAAGAATTTTGCGTGCTGGTGGCAAACCTGCAATTGCAAGAAGAATTTTGCTTGGAATTACAAAAGCATCTTTGTCAACAGAATCCTTCCTTTCCGCATCATCTTTCCAAGAGACATCACGTGTGCTTACTGATGCCGCTCTTAAAGGAAAAGTTGACAACCTTATTGGTATCAAAGAAAATGTTATCATTGGTAAACTTATTCCTGCTGGCTCTGGGTTGAGAAAATATCGCACAGTTGTTCCTGTGAAAGTCAACACAGAAGAAATAGTTGCAGAATAATTAAAAAATAAAAAATGGCAAAAAAATGCCATTTTTTTTATTTTTTTTCATATTTTTTTATTATTTTTGATAAAAAATATATAATTTTATAATTTATAATTTGAATTAAAAATAAATTAAAAAATAAAAAAATTATTTTTTAATTACTATTTTTATTTTATTCTATTCTATTTTATTTTAAAATTTGTGTTTTAAGATTATTTGTGATTTTGTTCTAATTTATTTTAAAAAGAAATAATATAAAATTAAGGTTTCGACAATGTTGGACAAATCCTGACGATTGTGGACATTTTTACTATTGTTCAAATTGTTGACAATTTTCTATAATAAAAGCGAGGTTTGTATGCGTTTCTGCGTTATCAAATCAAAAACTATTAAAATTGTTGTTGCTATGGTTCTTGTCATGATTGCATTATCACTTTCTATTAATGGTGCAACATCAGCGGAAGTTTATTTTGGCTATTCCACCAGAAAAGTTCCAATTTATAATGTTGAAACTGAAGAAAAACAGGTGGCAATTTCCTTTGATGCCGCTTGGGGTGCGGACAAGACGCAAGGAATTTTGGATATTCTTAAAGAATTCGACTGCACTGCAACATTCTTTTTAGTTGGTTTTTGGGTTGATGATTACACAGACATGGTTCGAGCAATTGACTCTGCAGGAATGGAAATTGGAACTCATTCTAACACTCATCCTGACATGGTGAAATTGGATAAGGCTACAATGAAAATTGAACTTGAAACTTGTATTTCAAAAATTAAGTCTGTGACAGGAAAAGAAGTAGAGCTTTTTAGAGCACCTTTTGGAAGTTATAACAATGATTTAATTGATGTGGCTGAGAGTCTTAATTTGAAAACAATTCAATGGGACGTTGACAGTCTTGATTGGAAAGGGCTTTCAGCAAATGAAATTTCTCAAAGAGTGCTTTCAAGAGTTAAGAATGGTTCGATAATTTTGATGCATAACAATTCCGACAATGTTCTTGATGGGCTTAGGCTTATTCTTAATCGTTTGAAAGTTCAGGGATACAAAGTCACATCAGTTGGCGAACTTGTTTATTCGGAAAATTACACAGTGGATAGAAATGGCATACAACACAAAAATATTTAGGAGAGGAATTTATGAATTACACAAATTTTAAAGAAAAAACATCAAACAATGCAATTATTGCAGGTCAAGTGTGTGAAGACCTTAAAAAATCACATGAAATTGATGGCGAGAAATTTTATGAGTTTGCAGTTAAGGTTAAGAGATTGTCATCTCAAGAGGACATTATTCCAGTGACAATATCCGAAAGAACTTTGATTGGCACTAGAATTGAAAAAGGAAATTTTGTTGAACTTAAAGGGGAATATCGAAGTTACAACAAATTGGAAGCAGAGCATAACAAATTAATTTTACACCTTTTTGCTAAGGAATTTTCAATTTTAAATGAAGAAAAGAACATAAACGAGGTGAAACTTTCAGGTTTTGTCTGCAAAGAACCTGTCTATCGTAAAACACCTTTTGAGCGTGAAATCTGTGACGTTTTACTTGCGGTGAATAGGGCAAACTATCGTAAAAGCGACTATATACCATGCATTTTGTGGGGGCGTAATGCAAGATTCATGTCAGAGCAAAATATCGGCTCCAAAGTGGAACTTGTTGGAAGAATCCAGTCGCGTGAATATACGAAAAAATATGAGAATGGACAAAATGAAATCAAAACTGCATACGAGGTTTCATGTCAAAATGTTGCTCTTTTGGGAAGTTTGACAAAGTTAGAACAAAAAGATATTCCAAAAGTTGAGGCTGTAAATAACTAAAATATAAAAAATGGCTATTGACAAATTTGCCGTTTTAGTGTATGATTAAATAGTTAAAAACAAAGGAGAAAATATGAATATTGTAAAATTGTCTGGAATGGTTTCCTCAGAGCCAAATATTGTTGAAGATAAATTCTTAAAGTTCAATGTGATGATACCTCGCAAATCTATGACGATGGATTTTGTGCCAGTCACGATTCCTCTTGACGTTATTAAAAATGAAAAAGAAATTCATAATAGAAATTATGTTGAGATTGAGGGAACTTTTCGCAGTGTGAATAAAGTTGAAGGTGGCAAAGGTAAATTGGTGCTTTTTGTTTATGGAAAAAATGTTTCTATTGCAAAAGAACCTGTCAGTCCTAAAAATGAAATTTGTTTCAATGGTTTTCTCTGCAAACCTGTTATTTACCGCATAACACCAAGACAGTTTGAAGTTGCCGACTTGATTCTTGCAAATAATGAACCTTTTGAATCAAATTATTTCCCTTGTGTTGCTTGGGGGAGAAATGCAAAATTTGCAAGAGATGCATTTGGTATTGGTTCAGAAGTTGGGGTTGTTGGAAGAATTCAATCTCGCAATTATGAGAAAGTTGTTGATGGCAAAACTGAGACTCGCACTGCGTATGAGGTTTCAATTGGAGAACTTTCCTTGTTGTCAGCAAATTTGAAAGATAATTGTGAAGAAACTAGTGAAAAAACTTATAATTCCGCTAAAAATAAAAACATAATAGAAAAATAAAAGCACCAATAAGGTGTTTTTTTATAAAACAAAAAGATTTGACATTTGAAGAAAAGCAACATTTATTCGGCCATCAGACAGAGATATAACAAAGTTTGTGGGTTGATAAAGAAAAAGAGATAGCAAAAGCCATCTCAATTAAAGTTTCCAACTAGGCGATAGTCACAAGCTACCACAAGTTTACTTCATTTAAAGTTTATGACATTTCTTAGCGAAGCAATACCTTTTGACAAAAAAATTAAAAAATTAAAAAAAAATCAAAAAAGAGAGAAAATAAATTTTAGTTTGTAAATATTACATAAAAATTATTTCAAAAGATTGGTTCGTCATAAGTTTTTGGTGCGTCAATTTCAAGCAATTTTAATATTGTTGGAGCAATTGCTGTCAAGGATTTCCCTTTTTTTAGTTTAACTTTTTTAAATCTATCACTTACCAAAATGAATGGAACAGGATTGGTTGTATGTTTTGTTAATTTGTTTCCTTGCTTATCAAACATTTCTTCTGCGTTGCCGTGGTCAGCAGTAATAATACAATCTCCTCCAACCATTAATGTTGCAAGAGCAACAGCATAAGCCTGCTTTTCAACACATTCAATTGCTTCTTTTGTTGCATTGAAGTTCCCTGTGTGCCCAAGCATATCGGGGTTGGAGTAGTTTACAACTATAAAGTCATATTTTAAAGAGGCTATTGCATCTAAAACCGCTTGTGTAATTTCAATTGCACGCATTTTTGGATAATCGGAGAAATCTTTCACATTTATGCTTTCAAAAAGTTTTCTATCCTCACCATTATATGGTTTTTCGATTCCTCCGTTGAGGAAAAATGTTACATGAGCATATTTGGTTGTTTCTGCAGTATGAAATTGAGTTTTCCCAGCATTTGAAAGCACGCTTGCCAAATTGTCTTCAATAATTTTTGGGGGATAAAGAATATTGACATGCGAAAGATTGTCCGCATACTGCACCATTGTGGTGTATAGAAAGTTTTTTAATGGTTTTGTTTTGAATTCTTTAAAATCATCACAAGCAAAGGCATAAGAAATTTCACGCTCTCTGTCGGAACGAAAATCATAGAAAAGCAAACTGTCATTATCTGAAACGATTCCATTTTCATCAATAATTGTTGGTGAAAAATATTCGTCAGTTTCACCATTTTCATACGCTTCAAGAATGGCATCAACCGCATTGTCTTTCTTTTTTCCTTCTCCATAAGTTAGAAGGCGATATATCTTTTCATCACGGTCATATCTGTTTTCACGACTTAAATTCACTCGTCCAATCAAAGTTGCAATTTTGGCATTTGTTCCTTCAATTTTTGACAAAAGCTGTTTTACATATTTAATTCCACTATGGGTATCTGTGTCGCGTCCATCAAGAAATGCGTGTATATATATGTTTTTTATGTCAAAGTTTTTGGCAAAGTCAAGAATCGCAAAAAGATGATTTATATGTGAATGAACTCCGCCATCGGATAAGATTCCCATTAAATGCAAATTTGATTTGTTTTTTTCAGCGTGTGACAAGGCTTTTATTAGAGCTGAATTTTCAAAAAATTTTCCATTTTCAATTTCGCTGTCAATGAGTTTTAAATCCTGTAAGATAACGCGTCCGCAACCAATTGTTAGATGTCCAACTTCGCTGTTTCCCATAACACCATCTGGCAAACCAACCGCTTCGCCACTTGCTTTAATGAGAGTGTGGGGGTAAAGTTTTTTGAGTTTATCAAGGTTTGGTGTTCCTTGGCTTTTTATTGCATTTCCAAATTTTTCTTTTTTCTCACCAAATCCATCAAGAATCACTAAAGTTACCATTTTTTTTGTTTCCTTTAATTTTTATTTTAATTATTTGCGTGTAATTTTTAAACATTTTAATAATACATTTTTTACTAAAAAAAAGCAAACGTTTGATTAATTTTAAGCAATTTATGGTGTTTTATTTAAAATCTATAAAACATAAAAGATAAATATTTGTGTTTTAAACACTGTTTAAATAGGGATTTTAACATTTTTATTAAAAAATTTCTATTTTTTATTATTTAGATGCTCATCAAATAAACTGTCAATTTCCTGCTCTTTCTTATTTGTTTCCGCAAAAAAATCTCTCATTTCAAATGACATTTTTTCATTTTCAGTCATATCCATTTCAGTCATATCTACATCATTTTGTCGTAAATAATATTTCTTAGTATTTTCTCCTGATTTTTCATAATTATTTTCATTGGATAAGGTGTCTTTCTCTTCTTTATTTTCAGTTTGAGTTTTTTTATTCCTAAATTCTTGCAATCTTTCAAAATGAAGTTCAATTTGTGGCGAATTTTCTTCTTCAATTTGTTTATTTTCAACAGTTCCGTCTTTGTGAGCTGAAGAATCAGTTTCGTCAATATTAGAATTAGGTGACACAGATTCTTCTCTTGATTGTTTTATTTCAAATTTTGAATCCATATTTTCAACTATATTTTTTTCATTTTGACTTTCTAGTGTTTCGTTTGGAATAGCATTTTCATCAATAAGTCGTGCTTGGGCAACTTGAGGTTGCTCTTCTTCTTGTTTTTTCTTTTTCTTACGTTCAAAAACCTTAAAAGTTCCTTTGTTGACTATTGCTCTTATCAAAAGATAAATTCCCCCAAAACCAAAAACAACATAAATTAGACGCGAGAAAATTGATGCTTGAAATCCAAAAATTCCTGCGATGAAATCATACTGTAAAATTCCAATCATAAGCCAATTTAAGCAACCTGCAATTGTTAAAACGAATGATATAAATGTGAACATTTTTTTCTTCTCCTAAAAATTAGATTTTATTTTAATTCGTGATTTGTGAATTGTTGTCGTTTTGATTGATTTATTATTTGCAATTTTTTTATTTGAATGATAATTTTCTAAGAAAATGCATTAAATTTTTATAAATTTTTTTAATTTTTGTTGACTTATTTTCAATTTTTGAATATAATATATAGGTTGGTAGCACAGGAAGGGTTCTTTAACTTATTTTTGTGTGATTTTTTAATGACCAAGAATGTGTTTAAATTTGTCGTGGAGGTGGTATTATGGAAAAACATTATTTGACACCAGAGGGAAAAAAGCAATTACAGGAAAAACTTAACCTCTATAAAACAGTGAAAAGACCTGATGTTGTTAGGAGAATTGGCATTGCTCGTGAGTTTGGTGACCTCTCTGAGAATAGTGAATATGATGCTGCAAAAGATGAACAAGCACAAATTGAAGCAGAAATCGCAGAAATGGAACATATCCTTTTAAATGCAGAAATTATTGATAAGAAAAAAATCAGTAGTGATATTGTCAATATCGGCTGTAAAGTCAGATTATATGATGAAGACTTTGATGAAGAAGTTGAATATCGTATCACTGGCTCAAGTGAAAGTGACCCTCGAAATGGAATTATAAGCAATGTTTCTCCAGTTGGAAAAGCACTTATAGGACATAAAAAAGGCGACAAAATCACTGTTCAAACTCCAGGTGGAATGACAACTTATTCAATTGTTGAAATTGATGTTTAAAATTCTGTTTTTTGATTTTATTTTAAAACTGAAACCTTTAATCAAAACTATATTTTTTGAAAATTTGTTGATTTTTGAATAAATTGTTTTTCATTTTTCCTATTTCTGTGCTACACTATTTGTAGTAGGATTTATTTGTATGATGTTTTTATATTCTTTGAAACTTTTTGGTTCAAATTGGATTAAGGCTTTAAAATTTCTCTTATGCTATATTGTCATTTGGGGAATTTGTTTTGCTATTTTCTTGCCAAGCTTTTTTGCTTTTAAAGACATCGTTTTTTCAAGTCTTGCTCAGACAAACATACAAAATTCTGTATTAAGCATTTTTGGAGGAAATCTTGGTGAGGACATTAGAACACTTGTGCAAATGGGTGTAAATGTCCTGAGCAGCACTTTCCAACTTAATGCAGGGCTATGTGTTTATGGCCTTGTTGTGATGTTTGTTGTTTTGCCATTCCTTGTTAATGTTGCAAAATATGCGTTTTGTGAAATGCTTTATTCCTATATGACAAGCAAAAACAAAACTGGCTTTTTCAGTGCTTTGGTAAGAAGTTTAAAAAAATCTTTGCTCTTTGCTCTTGCAAAAACATTCTATAACCTTTTGTTCTTGACTTCAATTGGGCTTTGCGTTTATGCTCTTTGCTTGATTAATAATCCAGCATTTGTGCATTATGGACTTCCACTCATCTTCTTGTGTGTTTTAGTGATTTTCCTTTCATTAGAACAAATCACTATTCTTGGTTGGATGCCAGCACTTATTGTTTTTGATTGCAATATCTTTGTGGCATATCGCAGAGGATTTAAAGCAGTTTGCAGACACTTTTGGGCAACTTTTGGAACAACAATTTTATACTTTCTTCTGTTCTGGGTATTATGCTTCTTGTTTGGAATTTACAGCATGATTGTTCTTGTTCCATTGTTGACAATATTGCTTTGCGTTTACAACATGGTTTCGTTCTTTTGCAGTCAGGGTATGCGTTTTTATTATAATGAAAACAACATTCTCACTCCAAAAAAATTGGAAGAAGTGGACAGTTTCAAGAAAAATGCCTATATTCTGTGAAGTTTAATATGATGTTTCTGCACAGTTGAGATATTTGTCAACTCACAAATTTTTGTGTGAAAATTTCTTTTTGTATGTTTGCTCAAAAAGTATATTTTTTGGCGTTGAGTTTTTGATTTTTAAAGGAGATTTTATGAATAATAAAGTTAAGATAACATTTTTGGGTGGGGTTGGTGAAATTGGAAAAAATATGACAGCTTTTGAATGCAACAATGAAATTATTGTTGTTGATGCAGGGCTAACATTCCCAGGCGATGATTTGCCAGGTATTGATGTTGTTATTCCAGATTTTTCTTATCTCGTAAACAATAAGGACAAGGTTAAGGCGATTATCTTAACACATGGACATGAGGACCATATTGGTGCTTTGCCTTTTGTGTTAGAGCAGATTAATGCACCAATCTATGGTTCGCGTTTGACTCTTGCTCTTGTTGAGAATAAAATGAAGGAACATCCAAAAGTCAAATATAAAGCTGTAACTGTTAAACCAAAGAATGTTTTGAAAATTGGTTCTTTCGCAGTGGAATTTATTAAAGTTTCTCATTCAATTGCAGGTTCTCTTGCGTTGTGCATTTCAACACCTGCTGGAAATATCATTCATACAGGTGATTTTAAAATTGATTTTGAGCCTATTGATGGGGTAATGACAGATCTTCAACGTTTTGGCGAACTTGGAAAGAAAGGTGTCAATCTTTTGATGTGTGAAAGCACAAATGTGTGCAGAAAAGGTTACTCTATGAGTGAAAAAAGTGTTGGAAGGGCTTTAGAGGAAATTTTTAAGGCTCACACTGAAAACAGAATCTTTGTGGCAACTTTTGCATCAAACATACATCGTCTTCAACAGATTTTAAACTTGGCAGAGAAATATGGGCGTAAAGTTGCTTTCACTGGGCGTAGCATGATTAATATTGCAGAAGTTGGCTTGAAAATTGGTGAAATATCTTTTAATCGTGAAAATATTGTTGATATTGATAAGATTGACAAACTTGCTGATAAAGAACTTCTTATTGTCACAACTGGAAGTCAAGGAGAACCGCTCTCTGCATTAACGAGAATGGCGACTGGCGATTTTAAACAGATTAAAATTGGTGAAAACGATTTGATAGTTTTCTCATCTTCTCCAATTCCTGGGAACGAAAAGAGTGTTTATAATGTCATAAACACATTGTTCTCTAAAGGTGCTGATGTGATTTATGATGAACTTAGTGAAGTTCATGCATCTGGACATGCTTGTCAAGAAGAAATTAAAACAATACATTCTCTTACAAAACCAAAGTTTTTCATGCCTATTCATGGAGAATATCGCCATCTAAGAATGCATAAACAACTTGCAATGAGTTTGGGTATGGAAGAAAGAAACATTATTCTTCCAACACTTGGTGCACAAATCGAACTCACTCCAAATTCTATTAAGAAAATTGGATTCACAACAGCAGGACAAAGACTTATTGACGGATTTGGAATTGGTGATATGGACAGCAATGTTCTTAGGGAAAGAAAACAACTCTCTGAAGATGGGATATGCGTGCTTGTTATGACAATCAACAATGTGTCAGGAGATGTGGTTGGTGACCCGTTTATCATCACTCGTGGGGTGGTTTATCAAGATGAAGCAGAAGCCTTTGTTCAAGACACAAGAAATATGATTGTCGCTTCTTTAAAAGAGCAAGACCTTCGTGGTTGTGACCCAGCAGTTATAAAAAATACAATACGAAGAAATGTTTCAAACTTTATTTTCAAACGCACTAAAAGAAGACCTATGATTTTGACAATTGTTATGCTTGATTAATTTGCTGAAAAGTTGTATTAAAAGTTGTATTAATAAAATTTTATTATTATCAAATTTTGCTTTTAGGGTGATTTGATGAAAAAAGAAGATTTTTTTGGCTATGTTGCTGATGGATACAATCCTATAATTAGACCAAGAAGTGAAGAACTACTCAAAGAAGTAATAGGAAAATATAAACCAAAGAGAGTTCTTGAAATTGGAACATATATAGGATATTCCGCAAGAATTATGTTGGAATGCGATGAAAACCTGTCTGTCGTTACAGTAGAAAAAAATGAAAACAATGTTGAAAATGCTCGGTTGAATTTGAAAATCTTTGGACAAAGAGTTCAAATTGTTTGTGCAGATGCTATTGATTTCTTAACCAATTTGTGTCAAAAGAATTTTAATTCTGAGCAATCTTTTGATATGGTATTTCTTGATGGCCCAAAGGGGCAATATGTGAAATACTTACCATATTTGAAAAAGATTTTAAAGGCAGGCGGTGTTTTGATTGCTGACGATGTCCTTTTTTATGGACTTGTTAATACAAATCAAAAAATAGAGCATAAACATCGAACAATTGCAAAAAACTTAAGATTGTTTCTTGACAACATTCAAAATGATAGTGATTTTGAAACAAAAATATATGATTTTGAAGATGGAGTTTCTGTAAGTGTTAAAAAGCAAACAAGTTTTTGAAATGGTTTTAATTTTGAGAAGTTAAACAACAATTAACAAAGGAAAAGTTATTGTTGTTTAATTTTTTATTATTTTTGTTGTAAAATTTGTCAATTTTTGTTACAATAAGGCGTATGGCATTCGAAATCAATATCATTGAATTTTTGCAAGCAGGAAGAAATCCATTCTTTGACACAGCGTTCCTTATGATTTCCAAAATTGGAAGTGCATTAGGTATTGTGGCAATATGTGTTTTTTTTCTTATTTTCAGTCGTCGTATGCTTGGTTGGTTTTTGCTGTCTTATGGTTTTGTGAATGTTATTGTCAGAATTGTTAAAGAACTTGTTCAGAGAATCAGGCCTTACAATTTGGTAGATACAGTTTTATGTCTGGGTGACAAGGTTGAAGATTTTTCTTTTCCTAGTGGGCATACCGCTGTTGCAACAGCAATTGCGATATTTCTTGGCTTATTTCTCTTTGCAAACTTTAGAAGCAAAGGCTTGAGAGTTGGAATTGTCATATCTTTATGCGTATATGTTGGTTTGGTTGCTGTTTCAAGAATGTATCTTGGAATGCATTATTTTACAGATGTTTTAGCAGGATTCGTCATTTCCGCAGTTGTTTGCTCTCTGTTTTTAACTTTTATGTGGTTCTACTATAAATCAAAAAACATTAAACTGATAAACGTGGCGAGAATAGGTGGTGAAAAAGAATGAAATTAAAAATGGAAGTCAAAAATTTGTTTCAAACACAAGAATTGGCAAATGCTTTTGCTAAAATAATAACCGTTCCTTCCATAATTTTTTTAAAAGGAGATTTGGGAAGCGGAAAAACAACATTTGTTAAGTTTCTTGTTAAGGCTCTTGGAAGTAATGATGAAGTGACAAGTCCAACTTTCACAATTTTGAATTGCTATCAAGGAAAAAATCCTATTTATCATTTTGATATGTATCGCCTTGCTGATTCTGACGAGGCCTTTGATTTGGGTTTTGAAGAATATTTTGATAAATCACAACTTGATGGGATTGTGCTTGTTGAATGGCCAGAAAATGTTGAAGGATTGATTAAAGATGTCGATTATGTTGTTGAGATAACAAAAACTGATGAAAATTGTCGTAATTTTGTGATTTCGCAATCAAAATAAGAGGTGAAAAATGTTGGTTATAAACACAGCTTTTAAGACAGCATATCTTGCACTTGAAACAAAAGACGGAAAAATTTTTATGAAGACATTAGATTCAGACAGCAAGCATAGTGAAAATGTGTTAAGCGAAATTGACAATCTTTGTCAGGAAGCAAATATAGACATTCTTGATGTTGGAACTATTGCTGTTGTGACAGGGCCAGGTTCTTTCACAGGGCTTAGAATTGGAACTTCAATAGCAAAAGCACTTGCGTGTGTTAATAAAAATCTTAATTTGATTTCATTGTCCTCATTAGAATTTATGGCATATATTGTTGAAAAGCATAGAAAAATTGAACAAAATTTTGTTTGTGTAATAAATGCTCTCTCAAAACTGTATTTTGTTGCATATTTTAATGAAAAAGGAATAAAATTAGAACAGGAAAAAATTGTTGATGAAAATACTTTCCTTGCCATAAATATTCCAAAATTTGCTATTAAGGGAGATATTTCGTGCTGTGAAGATATAAATGAAATCAATCTTTCATGTGAAGATATGTTGCAATTTGCAAAGGAGATGGAAAAGGAAAAGAAATTTGTAAAACCCGAGGAACTTTTGCCTAAGTATTTGCGATTATCTCAGGCGGAAGATAATTTACTTAAAAAAAATAAAAAAGTTTGAAAAATCAGTTGACAACATTGTCAAATGTTTGTAGAATATCCAAAGTAAAGGGGGAAATAAGGAGAATTATGAAAAAACCAGTTTATATTAGATGCCCAAGATGTGAACTTAATTATATTGAGAAAAAAGATAAATTGTGCAGTGTTTGTAAGGCAGAACTTTCAGCAAAGAAAGATGAATTTATTGGTGACTTGGATTTGGAACTTTGTCCAATTTGTAAAACTAATTACATTCAGCCAGATGAAATCATGTGTGCAACTTGTTTGAAAGAACATCAAACAGAGGACGATGATGTTTCAACTGATTGGGAAGACTATCTTAATCGTGACGAAGATGAAATTGTTTATGATGACGAGGAAACAGGGGATATGGCATCAGTAACAGACCTTGATGACCAAATTATTGATGATGATTTGGACAGTGGAATTGGATTTGATGACCGCCTTGATGATGGTTCTCTGTCAGACCTTGACACAGACGATGAATTAGATGAAGATTTTGACGACGATGATGAATTGTTTGACGAAGAAGACGAAGAATTTGATGACGATGAAGAAGATGACGACAATGATTCTGATGATGAAGACGAAAATGATGATGACGATTTCTAAATTTGGGAAATATTATATTTAAATTTAGAATTTAATATTTTTAAGAATTATTTAAATTAAATAAAAAAAAGATGTCGTTTTGACATCTTTTTTTTGATAACTTTAACAATTTCAACAGTAAAACTATTTAATTTTTATGATTTTTTAGTTTTGTTTGGTTTGTTTGTTTTATCTAATTTTTTTGTTTCAGCTTCAGAAGATTTCTTTTTTGAGTTCATTTTGTCTGACAACTTTTTAAGTTCTTTACGTTTTGCTTCTTCCTTTAAATATGCTTTTCTTTCAAGGTTAAGCATATATTCAGGCGAGTTAATCTCTTCAATTTGTTTATTAAGAGAATCAATCTTTTCTGCAATTACAGTTCGTTTTTGAGCAAATGTTTTAAACTCTTTGTCAGTTTCTTTTGAAACCTTTCCTTTATCTTTTTCACGGAGAGCAACAACTTTTTGCTTGTGAGCTTGTTCAAGATTTTCCAATTCTTTTTCAAATTTTTGCTTGATTTCCTTAATTTCAGCAAGTTGTTTTTCTTGTTCCTGAACAGCCATCTTCTTTATTTCATCAATGTTTGTGCTTCTGGTTCTGTCATAAGTTTCACTACGTTTTCTTTGAATTTTCTTGATTTTGATTTTTCTCATAAAGTATCCAGCAATAGCAATCACGATGGCAACTGCTGTGATGAGAGTTGGGATAAGCAACCAGTTGAAATCATTGCTTGAATTGTTTGTGTTTTCTGTGTCTGTGTCGCTGTCTGTGTTTGAATCAGATGAATCTGAATCTGTTTCGTCTTGTGTTTTTGTGGAATAAGCTTTTTCGGAATTTATATCGTATTTTTTGCTTTCCTGTTTTTTTATTGTGGCATCATATTCTTCTTTTGAGCTTTCAGCAAAATTGAAATCATAGATAACCATTTCGCCAGCAGTTTCTTGTGAGTCACAAATAAGTGCCATATAAAGTTTTGAAGATGTGTCAGCCTTAGGATTGATATAGAGTGTGTATGTTTCATAATTGTCGTTTGAGACAAGTTGTTGCATATAGTTGAATCCAGTCAAGCCAACAGTTGCTCCATAAGAATATTTTTTAGTTTTGTCTAATTTGACATTTTCATTGTTGCAGTAGTTAAAGTTTGTTTTAAGCTTAAATGTGAGTTTGTAGTAAGTGTCTTGCTTTAAGTCAATGTTGTAATTTGATTGCACATAGTAAGCCCCAATTGATTGACTTTGAATATAGAAAACGGTTTTTTCTTCGTTATCAATATACAAAGAGTTGTTTTCTGAGAATTTAGAACTTAAAACCACACCACCATTTGTTGCTTTTGAGTTTCCAGAAGATAAAGCACCAGAATAAGCAGGGGAGTATGATGTGCGAATGTCATCAGTGATGTTGTTTACAGGAAGATTTAAGAAGAAGTTTGTCATATCAACAACGCCATAGTTCTGTTCATTGACAATTTTTCTTTCATCTTTTGTTTCATATACACCTTCGTCAACTGTGCCAAATTCAAAGTTATCAAAGAATGCATATCCATCCACTTTTTCATCTTCAGTTCCAAAGTCAAGTTCAAGATAAATTGTGCTTGCACCATTAAATGATTTAAGGTAGATTTCATATTCTTTCCAACTGCCATTTGTTGTAAGTATTGGTGATTCAAATATTTTGAAATTGTCATCACCATAAATAGAAACTTTCACACCAGAATCAAGGCTATAGTTGTTTGTTTTATATTTAAAATTGATTTTAAATGTTCCATTTGCATCAAGAGAAATGTTGCTTGATTTAACTTTTTGCCATGTTTTGTCTATGTTTGCAAGCATTAAAATGTTGTCTGGAGTCTTTTTGTTGCGGCTGTTTCCTGGATTGTCTGCTGAAGCCCAGTAATAATCGTTGTTACGATTCATTGTTGCTTCATTTTCTTGGTTTTTATTATATTTTGCTCTGTATTCGTTATATTTTTCTTCGTCTGTGTTGATGACTCCTGCAAAACATAATTCATCACCATTTGTAATTGTCCAATCGGTTGGGGTATTTAAAGAATTATTTGTGTTATCAACACTATTAAAGTTTCCGTTTGTGATTGTTGGAGTGCCAGATGAAGAACCAAGTTCAAGTTTGTTTGATGCAGATGAATAATCACTTGAAGTGGCCTTTTCAATGGTTATATTATCAAAAAGCACACAACCTGTTGCATTTTCGTCTGTTTTTCCAAGTCCGAGTGAGATGTTTATTTTTGAATCGTAAAGTGCACCGCCTTTGACGAAGAATTCTATTGTTCCCCAACTATTAGAGATTTCGTTGTCATTGTTTGAATTTACTCCTGAGCTTGCAGCTTCATCTTTTATGGTGTAGTCCTTCTCAGTGAGGGAGTAGGTTTTCAAAACCGAATCATTTTCTTTCACAAACATATAAGCATTGCCAGAAGTTACTTCAGAAACCTTATATTTTGCTGTGATTTTATAAATTTCATTTGAAGAAATTTCAACATTATCGCTTGTCACTCTTACATTGCTTGAATCAGCCCAAAGAGCAAGTAAATATTTGTTTTCTTTTAAAGCTGACACGATAACACGTTCTTCACCATTTTCTTCAACAATTTCATATTTTGCTTCACAAGATAAGTCATTTCCCACAAAATCAAAACCAGTTGTGTTTTTAAACCCAACAGGGTCATTCGTATTGAAAATTTGAGCATGAGCATCGTTTGAAGAAGCTGTCACTTCCCAATTTTTTATTGCTTTTGAAGAATTGTAAATCCCTTCTTCAAAGTCAAAGTTTAGGTTGGATGTGTCAATTGTTTCTTTATCATTTCTTAAATCGATGAATTGTGAACAATACTGCTTTGTTGCTGTGGCTGTTTCATAATTGCGATTAAATACATTTTGATATGCTTTCCAGAAAGCGTTTTCACTGTATTGATAAATATGGCAATCATCAAAGAACACAACTCCACTGCTCTTACTTTCTTTTGAGCCAAGCCAAAGTTCCAGATTTACTGATTGAGTTTTGCTTCCTGTTGCAACAAAGAAGTAGAAAGTTACCCATTCTTTTGATGCAACCTTAACAAATTCTGCCTTGACTGGATTTCCATCTTCATCTGTTAATCCAGACAAATAAACAGAACCATAAGAGTGAACATCATAAGGGGTGTAAGAGGTGTCTTTTTCAAAATACTGAGTGCCAGAAGCAATAACAAAGTTTCCTTTTGTCACATCGCTTGTTGTTGGAGAATAGGTTATGTTTTTACATTTGTAAAGAGTTGTTCCAGCTTTTAAGTCAATTGATGAGTGTCCTGTTTCAAAACTTTCCAAATCTGCAATTTTTACGAAAACAGGTGTTTTTGAATCGGCAACTTCAGGGTTGATTATTCCAATGTAAGTTCCATCATCATAAAAAATGTCGTTGAAATCAGAGTGTGCTTGTTCAAGAGTTGTTGTGTCTTCTGTGTCAAGTTCTTTTAAAACATAATAATATTTGCTGTTATAGGAGAAAGAAATGTATTCTCCAAATGCTCCAGATTTGAATGTATCTTTGTCAATCGAAACATCAGTGCGGACTTTATCTTTTGGATTGTAGATTGTTGTTGAATCATAGTTTGTGTCTGCTTTGAAAGATGCTTGGAAAGAATAGTATGAATTTGCTGATAAAGAAATGGCATTGTTGTTTTTATATCCCTGTTTTGCAAAGTTGTTGTTGTTAGTGTTTTCAATTTTGGAGTTTATCATCAAGATGTAGTTGTCATTTGCTTTTGTTCCAGGGTTGTTTGCAAGATGGAAAGTTCCTGTCATATATCTTTGGAAAGAATTTCCAGTGCTGATTGTTCCAGCAGTTGTTTTTCTGTCTGAAATTTGTCCTGTCCAACCAGAAATTGATGTGCTTAAAGAATAAGCTGATGAGCTTGAATTGAAATTACTGTTTGAAAGAGTGATTTCTTTAATATAACTTTGCAGATATTTTGAATAAGAAATTCCCTCTGCGTTGTTGTGATTTGAGAAAGTTAAAAACAATGCTCCAGATGCAGATAATGGGAAAATCAATGCCAATATAAACATAATAATTTTGTTTCTAAATTTTGTTGTTCGTTTCATAATTCACCTTTTGCTTAAATCTAACTTTAACATTATAGCACATAACATTCCAAATATCAAATATTTTTTATAAATTTATTTATAATATTTTTATATAAATAAAATAAATAATCTAATTGATTGCAACTGCTTGAAAAAGGAGTTTTGATTGTAACTGCTTGGAGAGGATTACTTGATTGCAACTTTTGGGAGAGAAATTACTGTATTGCAACTGATTGAAGAGAAGTTGTCTGTTTTAAAAGTCTATTGTGGAGTTGGGAGATGGGTTGATGATAAAAGGGAAAAAAAATTTAAGTTTTACACAGTCAAATTGTAGGTTGAAGAAAAACAGTGTTGTGTCAGATTTAAAAGAATGTGAAAATCAAAAACTTTCTGCAAAGAAGATTTTTGTTTTGTCATTATGTGGAGCAATAATAGGACTTGTGAATGGACTTTTTGGTGGTGGAGGAGGAATGATTTGTGTTCCCTTACTTGAAAAGGTTCTGCATTTGTCTGGCAAATATTCTCATGCGACAGCAATCGTGATAATTCTACCAATTTCTTACATAAGTGCAGTGATTTATTGTCTGAGTGGCAATCTTGATATGGTATCTTTTTTGACGGTTGGAAGCGGAGTTTTGCTTGGTGGAATTGTTGGTTCTTTTACCTTAAAATTTTTGCCAGAAAAAATCTTAAAACTTATTTTTGTTGTAATAATGTTTGCTGGCGGAATAAGACTAATTTTTTAAGAAATAATTGATTTTTATTATTTTTTTGCTTATTTTTAATGTTTTTTTTATAATTTTTGTATATTTTTTACATTTTTTTTAAATTTTAACTTTTTCTTTTTATAATAAATTGGTGAAAAATTATGATTTATTTTTGGTATATTCTTGCAGGTTTTATTTCTGGAATTTTTGGTGGATTGGGAATGGGCGGTGGAACTCTTCTAATTCCTATCCTAACAATTTTCTTAGGGTTTAATCAAAAACTTTCACAAGGCATAAATCTTATGTCATTTTTGGTGATGTCCATCGTCTCAATTTACATACACTATCGAAATGGCTTCATTGTGACAAAACATATCTTTTGGATTATTTTATTCGGTTCAATTTTTTCCTTTCTTGGTGCGGTTGCGATGTCTTTTATGTCGTCACATATTTTGAAAATAATTTTTGGAGTTTTCCTATGCGTTCTTGCAGTTGTCGAATTTGTTAAAGTTCTGAAAAAGTAATACAAAAATTGTTCAACATTTTCAATAAAAGGTGCAAAAAACAGTTTACAAAACATTTTTTTTATGTTATATTATAAATGAATTTTTGTATTCAATTTTGGAGGAAAAAATGGTTGATAAAAACAAATGTATAAGTTGTGGAACTTGTGTTGCAATTTGTCCAGTGGGAGCTATATCTTTTGGTGAGGACGGCAAGGCCCAAATTGATAAAACAAAATGTATCCATTGCGGTGCTTGTCAGGCAAGTTGCCCTGTTGAAGCAATTGACATAGATGCATAAGCAAAGCATTGAAATCTTCTATACAACAAAAAATTCTGTGTTAATATTGACACTTAAAAAGGTGAACGAATGAAAAAAAATCTATCAAAGCAAAATTTAGAGAACGAAAACTTAACAAATAAAGGATTTTATATGGAAAATATCGCGTTCATTACTCTTGATGAGAAAAAACTCAAACTTGTGATTATTCAAAGCAAAAATGGAAGATATAGGATTTTGGAAGAAGTTGAAAATCGTTATGACTTGACAAATGACATCTTAAAAGAATGCTTGTTTAGTCCAAAATCTAAAACGGACATTTTGAAAATCTTGAATATTTATCGTTTCACCATTGAAACTTTTAATGTTTCAAAAATGATTGCGTATGCTTCAAGAATCGTTGTGAAAGCAAGAAACTATCGTGGTTTTCTTGATGAGATTTACACCAACACAGGTATGAATTTCATGATTTTCGGTGATGATGAAATTGTGAAGAATATCTATCTTTCAACAATGAACAAGATTGATGTTTCAAAAGGGTATATTGTGCAGATTTGTCCTTACGAAACATATCTCTTGAAATTTAACCGTAGAAATGTTGTTGAATATAATGTTGTTCCTTATGGTTCCAGCAATTTAACAAACCTTTCTGGAAATTTCGCTGAAAAGGTTAATATCTTAAAAAAAGAACTGAAAAAATGTTCACTTCTTAAAAATTTTCAAGATGACACTGTGATTGGTTGTGGCTCAACATTCGTTGATATTGCTCGAATTGCAAAGAAATTGTCAAGATATCCTCTTGACATTGACAACAACTATGAACTTTCTCGTGATAATTTGGATAAAGTTGCTGAATTTATTGGTGGACTTGACTCTCAAAAAGTCAAAAAGATTAAAGGACTTGGTGCAGACGGGGCTGAAAGTATTGGTGGCGGTTTTGCTATTGTCACAGCCTTGTTTGAATCTTTCAAAGTTGACAATATGATTGTTTCTTCTGCAACACCATTAGAAGGAGTGATTCTTTCAAATCTTATTGGAAATTCAAATGAAAAATATTCTGACTTATTGCAGAACAGTTTAGACAACTACTATGAATTCAAAAAAGAAGGACTTGCAATAAACACTCAGGTGTATGACATGGCAATATTGCTCTTTAAGCAACTCAAAGTTGTTCATAAACTTCCAAGAGTGTATGTTAAACCTCTTAAAATAGCGGCTTATATGTTTGACTGTGGAAAATTTATCAATTTTAAAGACAACCAAAAACATGCTTATTACACAATCCTTAATTCTGACATTTGTGGGGCTTCTCAAAAGGATATCCTTCTTGCTGCACTTGCCTGCTCTTGTCAAAATTTGGACAATTTTATGCTTGCAGAAGTTATGAAATATAAAGAAATCCTTAGTGATGAAGATGTTGATGCAGTTCGTAAGATGGGTGTCCTTGTAAGTTTGGCTGTAAATCTGAATGCTTCAAGAAAAAATGTTATAAATGATATTGTTTGCGACATTTTGGGTGATTCTATCATAATGAAAACTATTGTGAATGCTGATCCTTCTTTTGAAATTATTCAAAGCATGAAGCTTGCTGATGATTTTAGAAAAACCTTCAAGAAAAGTCTGCAAATTATCTAAATTTTGAGGTGACTCTTGGAAAAAACTGATAAAGATGTTAAAAGGCAAAATTCACTTATTGTGTGGATTATTGTGGCTGTTATTGCGACAATTGTTTTTTGCTACGGCTTTTCAGTTTTGTATTTTTATGAAATCTCTCCAAACAACATTTCTTCAAAAATTTCTGTATGGCCTTTTTTAAGTGATAAAGACATTGGAAATATGTATAAAGAATCTTTGGTTGAAATAAGTTTCATGACTGAGGATTCGGAAAAATCAATTGTTGGTGTTAATGTTCGTGAGGACGGCTATATTGTTGCACCCTTTGATGAACTTAGAAGTTGTGATGAAAACACTCAAATTGTAATAAAACCAGAATCTGGAAAAGTCTATGATGGTAAGATTTTATTTGGTGACATGAATTATAATCTTGCAATTCTAAAATGTGAAAATCCTAACAAGTCAGCAGGGGTAAAGTTGCCATTTGTAAAAATTTCAAATCTTTTCAATTTGGATTCTGTCATTTGCTTGGAATCTTTGAATGAAGAAGCTTCTTTTGGAGAAGTGACTGAAGTGTCAGAATTTCCACTTACATTTTCAACTTTATATAACAATCAGCAGGTTGTGGATTTTGTTATTGAAAATGGAGTCCTTTTGATTTTTGATAAACACATCTCTGGAGGGCCTGTTTTTGATAGGAATGGTGGTTTGCTTGGCTTTGGCTATGAAGTTGAAAGTGGGCAACAATATGTTGGAAATTATCTTGTGCCAACAAAATCTTTGAAATTGATAATCAATCGTGTTGCAAAGGCATATCAACAGAAAACATCTTTTTCAAAAGAACTGGTGGACAGTTTTGTTGGATTTGATAAGCAAGAACTCGTAGAATTTCATACAATGAGCAACGAATCTCCAGACTATAAAACCTTCTTTTTTAAGGGAAAGGAGATTGAGTATCCTGAATCGGTTGAGATTTATGAATCAAGTGATTTGGAAGGATTCTTTCTGTTGGAAGATTTCAATTTTAAAAACACATCTATTTCAAAAGATTGTGTTATAACACAATTAATTTCTGGAGAGAACTCAGTTAAAGTTAAAAACAAACTAGACTTATTTGATTTTGTCTATTCTCTTAGTAACGGAAAAAATTTGGAAATTATATATCAGTCACTCTCAAATCTTGGCGAGAGTTCTTCTGTGAAAGTGGTGGTTTAAAGGGAGCTAATCATGAAAAAAATTAAGTTTGCCATTGAAATGGGTGGTGCTTACACATGTATTTATGTTAAAGGCGAAGGGTTGGCACTTAAAGAGCCGACATTGATTGCTGCTGAACCAAGTGAAGAAGGATACAAAATTATTGCTGTTGGAAACGAAGCAAAAAAATTAGTCGGGAAAACTAAGGACAATGTTGAAATATTCACTCCAATTGTCAGTGGCGAACATTCAAATTTCGAGTATTCTGCAATTCTTCTCAAAGCATTTTTGCAAAAAGTGGGATATAAGCCTTTTGAGGATAATGCTATTTTCATTGTTCCTTGTGGTATCTCTGTTCGAGAGAAGGAGAATATTTTGAAGGTTTGTGAAGCGGTTGAACTTGGCTATGTTGCACTTGTCCCTTCTGTGCTTTGTTCTTGTGTTGGAGAAGGAAGAAATATTGACAATTCAAAAGTTAATATGGTTGTTGATATTGGCGGAACGGCAACAGAACTTGCCGTTATAAATATGTCAAGCATAATCAAAGGGGCAACTCTTGGGATTGGCGGAAAAAGTATTGACGCCTCGATTGTAAATTTTTTGGCATACACGCAAGGACTTGTCATTGGTTTACCGACAGCGGAAACTTTGAAAAATGAAGTTGGAAGTCTGTATTTGAATGATACTCTCAACATGGAAATAACAGGTGTTGATGCACAAACAAAAACTCCAAGAAATGTTGTGGTTCTTTCAAATGATTTAAGAAATGCAATAGAGCCTTTTTTCAGCGAAATTGTGCGTGCGATTGACACAACAATAAACACTTTGCCACCTGAAATTGTTGCTGATATTATAAACAACAAAATTTTGGTTGTTGGTGGTTGTGCAAAAATGCAGGGGTTTGAAGATTATTGCAACAAACATTTGGCATATCCTATTGAAATTGGTGAAGATGTTGACAATGCAACAATATTGGGAGCTGGCAAATTGCTTTCAGATTCACAACTTTTAGATGGAATATTAAAAAAATTATAGGAAATAAAAAAATTATAGAATAGAATATTAAAGAATTTATAAAAACAATATATATGAATAAAATGATATGAAATTGAGCAGATTTGCTCTTTTTTATTTTTAATTTTTGGCAAAATAAGACATTTTTCGTAAAATTAACCATTTTTTTAACTTGTTCTGTTATTCTCTTTGTTATATACTTTGGAAAAGGAGAAAAATATGGCAAGAAAAATCGTCGTGACAAGTGGTAAAGGTGGAGTTGGAAAAACAACTGTATGTGCAAATCTGGGAGTCTATTTGTCACGGCTGGGTTTTCGTGTTGTTTTGCTCGATGTTGATATAGGTTTGAATAATCTTGATGTTATTATGGGCATGGAAAGAAATGTTGTGTTTGACATAACTGATGTTGTTTCTGGAAAATGCCGTGTAAGGCAGGCTCTTATTCAGGACACTCATTATCCTTCGCTTTACCTTCTTCCATCTTCTCACACATATTCCTCAAGTAAAATTACAGGTGAGCATATAAAAAATATCGTTGATATAATTGACAATTCATTTGATTATATCCTCATTGATTGTCCTGCTGGAGTGGAAGCTGGTTTTCATAGAGCAGTTTTTCCTGCAAATGAGGCTCTTATTGTTGTCACTCCGCATCTATCCTCAATTCGAGATGCGGACAAAGTTGTGGGTTTGTTGAATGAATATCATATCGACAGTAAGGGCTTGGTGATAAATCGTATGCGGGGAGATTTGCTCCTTTCAGGAGAAATGATGAATATTGAGAGTATCGTCAAAGCAATGGGTATTCCTTTAATTGGTGTGATTCCAGAAGACGATGATGTTGGAAAAATGTCAAGTGATGGACGTATCATGACTGATTGCGAAAGTGCAAGAGCATTCACGCTTATGGCCGAAAATATACATAATGGCTGTAAGAAAATTTATGATTGCACTTACAAATATAGAGGGCTTGTGGGCTATTTAAAGAGAAATCTGAAAAAGTTGGTTTAATCATTTTTTATATAAATTTCTATAAAAAATTCAAATTTGGAGGAGTATAATTATGGAAAAAAGGATTGATGAATTGCTAATTAATGATAAATTTGCAAATTTACAACAGGTTGCGGAGATTTTGAAAGAAGAAGTGACTCCTCTTGCGAGAAATTTTCTTCTTTTTGACAAAGAACCTGTTGTTAGATTTAAAAAAGTGGAAAACAAATTTATTTTCGATATTGAAATTGAAGCGGACAGAGTGAAATCTTTTGGAATTCGCCTAATTTAACTTCAAATTGTTTAAAATTGGTGAAAAATGCTTTTAATAAAAAAAAGAGGACAAAATAAATCCTCTTAATTATTTTTTTTAGTTTACACGAAGTAAACCATTCCGTAACAATCAGGCCCAGCATGTGTGCCAACAACACAGCCAATTTCATGGATTGGTATGTTGTCTGGATTAATGTCCAAAGCATCAGCGTAACGTTCAAGAAAGTTTGTTATCAATTTTGGATTTGCAGAATGCCCAAAATAGATTGGATATGCACGATTACGCTTATTTGCACATTCAACCATAAATTCGTTTGCTTTTTCGCCAACCTTTTTTGCAATATTGTTGACTTTTCCGCCATCAAGACTTATGATTGGCCTGATTTTCAGTGCCGATGCAGCAAAATAACTTGCTGTTGAAAGTCTGCCTCCTTGTTTAAGATACTTCAAATCACCGACAACTGCAACCAATCTTACACTTGTTTTAAGACGTTCAAGTTCGTCAATAACTTGTTGAGGTTCGGCTTCAGGGTGAGTTTTGATATATTTTACAATTTCAACAATTAAAGCCCCTTCTGCAAAAGTTGTGACACGACTGTCACAAATATAAACATTTTTCATTCCAAGATTTTCAACTGCATTTTTTGCTTGAGCAATTGTTCCTGCAAGATCAGAAGAAATTACTATTGTCAAAACAAACCAATCTTCTTTGTTTAAATAAGGGGTGAAGGCATTCTCAAATTTATATTGATTTGGCTGACTTGTTTTTGGAATGATTCCCGTTGATTTAAGTTTTTTATAAAATTCGTCATTAGGCATGCCTTCTGGATATAATTCGCCATTAAAGTTTATTTCAATTGGAAGGATTGTGATATTGTTTTCTTTGGCAAACGATAATGGCATATCAACTGATGCTTCTGTTACAATTTTATAATTCATAAAATCCTCACTTTTAAGTTTTTCCTTAAATAATCTTTTAAGTTTTTCCATAGATAATAATAACAAATCTTTGTTTAAATTGCAAATTTATTGAGTGTATTTTATAAGAAATTTGTTTATTTTTATTAAAAATTTTTAAATAATTTATATGAAACAAATATGTTATAAATTAAAAAAAGCAAAAAATTGAAAATTCAAAATTTTGCTTTTGTTGATTTAAATTAGTTCTTCTTAAACAGTTGATTTGTGAAGTTGTAAAGAAGTCCAACCACAACAATATAGTATGTAAGAGAGATGAAGAAATTTCCATGTGAATATAGCGGTGTTTGCAAAAATCCCGCATTAACAATTCCTCCGCCAAGGAAAGAAGTTAAATCAGCGTGTATGAATGGGAACAAACAGTATATTAAAGATGTGTGGAAGAAAATGTTGAATATCGTTGCTGCTGCGAATATGACAAGGGCAATAGCAAATGAGAGTTCAAATCTACGCGTGATGTTCATAAGGAAAATTGTCATAACAGAATAGAATATCACTTGCATTTCAATTCCTAACAATTTTAATATAAAGAAGATGAATGGAGAAACAAGATAGGCTGTGCTATTGTTGAAAACTGCAAGAATTGAGCCTGGCAGTAATGAAGAAAACAACAATGCCCAAATCAATGAAACTATGGCAAACAGTCCTAAAATTGCTGAAGTGGAGAAAACTATTGCTAAAAATTTTCCTGCAAAAACTTGGCTGTATCTCACATCTTGTGACAAGAGCAAGTCCATTTTGCCATTTCTTCTGTCACGCCCAAACAATTTATATGCACAGAATATTCCAAAGATTATTGCAAGAAATCCAATGATGCTCAAAACAAAATATGCACTGTCAAAAGCTGTTTCTTTGTATGAGGCAATGTTGAAGTTGAGAGGATTTTGATATTGTTCATAATACAAGTTTTCGTTATCCAAGAAATAATTGAATTGTGTAAGAGAAGTCTTGATTGCTTCTTCTTGAATTGGGGTGTAGGTGTGAAGATTGTTTAAGTTTCCAAAATGTGTTTGCAAAAGAAGTTTCAACTCATTTATAATTGAAAATTTTGAACCTTCACAGATAAGTTTGTAAGTTGTTGCAAGACTTTGAAGTTCTTGTATGTAAGAAGTGTCACCTCTTATTGCTGATGAATTAATTTCATTCATTTCTTTCTCAACAAGTCCAAGTTTTGCCCTTGAACGTTCAACATACTTCGTTTTGAGTTGAGAAATTTTTTCTTCGTCAAAAACTATTGAAATAATTTCGTTTTCAACAAGATTGCTTAAAGATGTGAAAATCTTGATTTCGCTGTGTAATTTATTTAAAATGCTTTCAATTTCTTTTCTTGAAAAGGATTGTTTTGTTAAGTCACTAAGGTGTTTGGGGTTAAGTATTTCTTGAAAAGAATTGTTTATTTTTTCTAATTCTGCAAATTGTTTTTTTGTAAAAATAATTTTGCTTTTAAACTCTTCAACAGTTCTTTGCTCTTTAACAAATTCATCTAAGGCTTTTGCGTTTTCAAGGATTTCATTTATTCCTTGAGTTAAATATTCATTATTATCATTAATAAGCGAGTTTTCCACTTTGTTGTATATATTAAGGAATTTTGAGTTTATTTCTTTTAATTCTTCATATTCCAAATTTTCTTGATTCTTATCAATAGTTTTGAAATAGTTTTCCGCTTCATTCATGATGCCTAGTAAGTTTGATTTTGAATCTGCATAGTTTCCATTTCTAAAATTGTCATATACACTTTGTGTTGTGGAGCCAACTATTGTTGCTTTATATTCGGGAGTTGTCGGTATTTTATAAAAGATGCTAAAAATCATGCATGCACAGAGCAAAATTCCCACAACAGACAAAGTTATTGGGTTTAGCACAAGTCGTTTGAAGTCATAAGTGGCAATTCTTAAAATTTTTCTCATTCTTTTTCCTCCTTAAAGAATGGGGTTAATTTTGCAAAAATTTTTTCCGCTTTACGATTCAAAAAGCCTGCACTATAAACTGAAAGTTTCTTTTTTGTTATAAAGAAAACGATTTCAGCAACCTTATCTTCATCTGCTTCAAAAAGAATCCTTTTGTCAAGAATTTTTACATGTAAGTTGAACTCTTCTTTTATAAGTTTTCCAATATAATGAGGATATTTCACTTTAATAAATGCAAATGTGGTGTCATCTGTAAACTTTATAAGGTTTTTATTTTCAATAATTTCTTTGATTTGTCGATTTTCATAGAGGATAAATTTGTCACAAATCTGTTCTATATCTTCAATGTTTTCTGAAGTGATTATAATGGTTTTTCC
Source organism: uncultured Clostridia bacterium (assembly GCA_947591785.1). GTDB lineage: Bacteria > Bacillota > Clostridia > Christensenellales > UBA1242 > Caccovivens. Next base: position 179,651 of record CANQDK010000001.1, read on the forward strand.
TTCTTGACGGAATTTAGCCAAAGTGTCTTTCACAAGTTTAAGATGTTTTTGAGGCATATTTTTGAAAGGTTCATCAATCAACAAAAGTTCTGGATTAGTGACAAGGCCGATGGCAAGCCCCATAAGTTTGCGTTCATAATATGACAAATTTTTCACTCTTGTGCGAGCCTTTTTCACAAGATGGAATTTGTTTAGGACTCTCATTATTTTGACTTTGTCATAACTCTCGCTTAGCATCGACAAATATTTTATATTTTCAAAGACAGTTTGATATTTGAAAAAAACAGGGGGATCAAAGCAAGTGCTGACTCTACGCAGGATTTTTTTGTTGGTATAGATATCCTTTCCATCAATAAAAACTTGTCCAGGAGAAATTGGTAAAGAACCTGAAATTGCTTTGATAAGGCTTGTTTTCCCAGATTTTTGCTCACCGATAAGCCCATAGCACGAGCCTTTTTCTATTGTTAAAGAAACATTTTTCACCAAAAAACGTTCTTTGATAAGAACTGAGAGATTTCTGGTTTCTAAAAAAAATTGTGTTTCGTTTTCCATATACTTTATTATAACAAATAAATTATAAATTGTAAAGTCTTTTTTTTAATTCTTATTATGTCACTTTTATGGCAAAAAATTTAAAATTCTAGAAAAATTGAAATAATCAAACAAAAAAAGCAGGTTTTAAGGCTGCTAATCTGTGTTAATAAGATTTTCAAAGATATATTCATAGACGCTTGGAGCAGATTGTTTCCACTTTTTACATGCTTCTTCTGCGGATTGTCGGGTTGGGGCTTTAACTTTTATTTCAAAAAGTGGTGTGCTTATTAAACTTTCATAGATTCTCATTGTCACAATATAACTTCCATCTTCAGAATCTGTGTAGTTTGCATAAAATTCTTGTGATTGTTTGATTGAAAGTCTGTTTGCTTTGCTGTATGCAATAATTTCATCTTGGAGATTTTTTGGAATTTTTCGATAGAAGTATGACAAGCAATCGCGGCCCTCAAAAGTGAGAGTGTAACGCATTTCACCTTCTTTGCACTCTGTTTTGTAAACAAGTTTTGATTCAGTGAGTTGATATAACAAATCAAGACAATCCATATAATTTATCCATTCATGCTTGATTGAACAAATATCAATAATAGAGTTTTCTGTCAATGGCATTTCCATTTTTTCTAAACAGAAAAGAATTATTAATTTATTTGTAACTGCATCGTAATTCACTGAACATTCTCCATTCAGTGAAATTTTATCACAAATAATAAAAATAATCAAATTTTTTATAAGCTTTTGAAATTTTATTTGATTTTTGATTGCGATGTGTTACAATACAAGTGCAAATAAAAAATTTCTGGAGGTAATGGTATGGAATGCAAGAACATTGTTGATGTTCAAAAATTTGTTTTGGAATGCAATGATTTGTTGACAGGAAGATTTTTTGATTTAAATAAAAGATTGGAAAAGTTTTTGACAACATTGACTCAAAGCGAAGATATCGTTGATTTTTTGGCAGAGTGCCTTTTGGGGTTTGATGAAAAGAATGGAATTGATGAAGCATTTTCAATAGATCGCAAAACAGGGAATGCAAGAGTAACTCTTCCAACAGATGAGAAGAAAAAACTTGCTCTTTTCACAACAATTTTCAATGATATATCAAGTCAAAAGGTGAATGCAAATCAATTTTTAGAAACATATTTTCAAAACAATAAATTCACTCCAACACAACTTTTCCTAGAAATTGTTGTCAAGCCTTATCGCGATATGATTTGTAAACATTTTGAAGTTTCTCCACAATTAACAGAAGAGGATATAAAGAAAACAGCAAAAGAGGAAATTCTCAAAGCAAAGACAGAAACTGTTGAAGAAGAGAAAGAAGTTGAAGATGTTAAAGACGAAACAGAAGAACTTCCTCATTTAACCGAAATTTTGAACGAAGAGATAAAATCGTGCAATCAGGTTTTGGCACTTTTAAAATTCGAAAAGAAAAAAACAGATATGCTTGATGATGTTGAATTTATCACAAATGCAATTATACAAGCCTGTGAGAAAAAAGATTTGATGGCTGTCAACGGTTTGATTATTGGATTGAATTATGCTTCAAAAAAGATAAGAAATGTTCGACATTTGGTTCAGGATATGAACAATCTTATTTTTGATTATTATGACTATCTTGCAAATCTTCAAAAAGATGACGATGAAGAAGAGTTAAATGAAGAGGAAGAACAAGAAGAAGATTAATTATCACAAGTTAAAACAGTTTGGGAATTATATTGTCAGAATGCATTATAAAATTAAAAATAAAAGAACAAAAAATTCTTTTATTTTTTTTATGAATTAAATTTAAATAAAAAATAAAATAAAAAATTAAAATTTATTGTGTTCGATAAAAATAAAAAAATGCAATAAAAATATTAAAAAATAAATATAAAAAATTGAAAAATCCTAAAAAAATTAAATAAACAATGATTTTTTTATGTTTTTTTATTTTTTTTATTTAATTTTATTATTTTAGGGCTAATTTTTTTATAAAAATAATATTTAATAATAATAACAAAAAACGATATTTTAATAATAAAAAAATAAAATTTTTATAAAATAAATGACATTTTTAATAATATTTAATTTTTTATTTTATAAAAATTTGGTTAAGTAAAAAAATAAACAAGAAAATAAAATTTATGTCAAAAATTAAAGAATATATTTTAAAATGTTATTTCATAATAAATTTGAGGTGACTTTTGAATATAAAAAAGACTTTGACTCAAATAAAAAATCAACTACATAATTCCGTTGATGTCGCAAATCGCTCAATACAAAAAAATGGTGTTGAGATTGGTTTTGTCTATCTCAAAAGTATCACCGACAACCTTATTTTTGCAGGTTCGATTTTTGAACCTATTTCTGAGTATGAAGGAGATTTAGATTTTTCTATTATATCCCAAATTGTAAAAGCCAATGATGTTAGCGAGATTGAAAAAAAAGAGATTTTAGACAAAATTTTGGACGGTGCGGTTATTGTTTTTCTTTCAAACAGTGAAAAAATTCTTAGTGTTGATATTATGAATTTTAACATGAGAACTCCGTCAGAGCCACCAACTTCACCAGTTATTATGGGGCCTCGTGAAGGGTTTACAGAAGATTTAAAAACAAACTTGAGTCTTCTTAGAAGAAGATTTCATAGTGCGGATTTGGTTTTGGATAGTATGTTTGTGGGGCAAGTGACAAAAACAAAAGTTGTTCTTGCTTATATTGACAATATTGTGGATAAAAGAATTGTTAAAGAAATTAAAAAAAAATTAGAGAAAATTAAAATTGATGGAATTGTTGATTCCTATTATCTTGTGACTTTGCTTTCAAGTCGCCCAAACTCAATACTAAAACAAATTGGTAATGCTGAAAAACCAGATATTATTTCAGCAAAAATGTTGGAGGGTAGAATTGCTATTATTGTCGATAATTCTCCAATTGTTTTGACAATTCCTTTTGTTTTTCTGGAAGATTTACAAAGCAGTAATGACTATTATACAAATTATATATACTCAACCATTTTGCGATTTATAAGGGTTGTCGCAATTCTTCTTGCAACGATTGGGCCAGGAGCATATATTGCTTTTCAACTTTATCATTACAATGTTTTGCCATTTAAATATCTTATCACAATTGCTGATTCGACACAGCAAGTTCCGTTCACTCCGTTTATTGAAATCCTTTTTATTTCACTATTATTTCAAATTTTGTATGAAGTAAGTTTGAGATTGCCTTCTTATTTGGGACTTGCAACTTCAGTTGTTGGAGCTTTGATTTTGGGGGACACTGGTGTAAAGGCAGGACTAATTTCTCCGCCAACAGTTATTGTTGTTGCGATAGCGAAAATCGCATTATACACAGTCCCAGAACAATCTTCTCAAATAACTATTTTGCAATACATATTTCTTCTCATTGGGGCATCGCTTGGACTTTTAGGTTTGATTGGTGGAATGATATATTTCCTTGCTTATGCAAATTCAGTTGAAAATTACGATACGCCGTATCTTGCACCGTTTTCGCCATTTATTTTAAGTGACAATAAAGATGGGGTGTTTAAAGTTCCGATAAACAAAATGGAAATCAGGCCTAAATCTTTTGATAATCAAAAAAAGGAAAGAATGAAATGAAAGTTTTGGATAGAAGTATAAATGCATGGCAACTTGGAATTTTGATTTTTATCCTGTTGTTTGCAAACAAAATTTTGGTTTTACCTTCACTTCTATTTGAAGGTGCAAAAATGGAATCCCTTTTCGCACTTTTATTCTTGTGTGCTTGCGAATTTGGGTTAGTTGTTTTGTTCTATTTTGCTAAGAAGAAATTTCCAACGCAGAGTTTTTCCAAAATAGTGAGAGAGCATCTTGGAAATATCACAAAAATCATGTTTTATTTTCTTATTATGATTTTTTTTCTCGCGAAAGCCGTTCTGCTTTATAATGTCACTTACATTTTCTTTCGTAATCTTATATATAAGGATACAAGCAATTTTTTAATTCTTTTTTGCTTTCTGCCGATTATAAATCATCTTGCTATTTGTGGTTTGCGAGTGTTGGGCAGAACTACACAAATTTTCTTTCCAATTATATTTGGGATTCTTTTTTTCTGTATTGTTGTTGGTGTTTTTGGGATAAATAATCGTCCACTATTTTTTTCAAGTTCATTCATGTCGATTTTAGAAACTGGAGCAAGACACATATCGCCATTTGGAGATATGATGTTTTTATTCTTAATTATGGATAGAGTTGAAATTAAAAAGGGGCAATGGAAGATAATTTTTTCATCAACTGCAATTTCTCTTCTTTTTGTTTTTGCAATAAATCTTGTGTTTATGCTTTCTTATACTTTTACATGCTTCATGCATCCATACGCAATTTTTGAAATTATGAGTTTTGTGAAAGAATATGGTGGGCTTGGCAGGATTGATATTATTTCAATGGTTCTTATAATTCTTTTAGCCTACTTTCATTTGACAATCTATCTTAAATGTTTTATGTTGTCCTTCCATGAAGTTTTTAGAAAAATTGATATGATTTACAGCGTTTTATCTTTTAATTTTTTCTTTATAATTATTGTTGTTTTCTTTATTGTAAATCTTGAAAGTGCGATTGTTTTTGGACAAGAAATTTTACCATATTCAATAATTTTGCCTTACGCAATTTTGCCAATAATTCTGTTGATTTGTTGTATTAAAAATAAAAATATAAAAAATGACAATTTTAGAAAAATAATAAAAAACAATAAAAAAGATATAAAAAATATGCAAAAAAATGCAAATTTTAATAAAAAAACAACAATTTTTTCTAAACAAATAAAAAAATCTATCTTTTTAACTTTGAAAAAAACAAATAAAAATTTGTATATTTTTTCTAAAAATATAACAACAAAATTTAAAGCAAAATTGAAAAAAGTTTTAATTGATTTAAATTTAATTAATTCAAAGAATAAAATTTTAAAATTAAAGAAAAAAGAAGTTTTTGATTTTGAAAAATTAAATTTCAAAAATTATTATTCAAAAATTTTTATGCAGAAGCATTTTAAAATTTGTAAGAGGAAAAGAGAAATGAGTGAGGTGACAAAATGAAATTTTTTTGTCAACAACTTATAAAAACTCCAATGCTTCTTGTCTTTGTATTTATGCTTATTTTTTATGGAATTGTTGCGGTTGCTATGCCAGCCGAGATAAATCAATATGCTGTTGTGACAGCAATTGGAATTGATAAAGCAGAGGAAGAAGAAAATAACGAAATTTATGAACTTACACTCTTGACATTTGTTCCTGTTGCACAACAATCGTTTACAGAAAAATATAAACTTGTTAATGGGAAAGGAAGAAGTGTGAGCGAAGCAATGGACATTGCGTCCTTGAATATTGGACGTGAAATTGGACTTTCACATTTGAAAATGATTGTTTTAAGCAAGGAGATTGTTCAAGAGGGTGTGTTTAAATTTTTGGATTATTTAATAAGAGATATTCAAATTTCTTCAAGCACAAAAATTGTTACAACTGACACCTTAGCGAAAGAATTTTTAAAAACTGCTCAAAAATTGGATAATGAAAGTTCAATTAAAGTTAGCGAGCATATTCTTTTTAATTCTGAGTATATTTATTCAACAGAAAGCACTCTTGAAACATTTTTCAAAGGAGAGTTTGGGCCAACACATGTTGGACTTATGGCTTGTCTGAGTTCAAAATCATCAGATGAACAAACCATGCCAACTGCTGGAAGTGATTTGTCAAATGGCTCTGGAGGAGATGGGCAACAATCAAGTTCTGCTGAGGAAATTATAACTCAATGTCATGTTTACGTTTTTAAAAATGAAGAACTTGTTGTTATGCTTGGAGAAAGAGAAATGAAGAAAGTCAACTTTGTCCTTGGTGACTATTCAAATGGTTCTATTGTTGTTAAAAATATAACAGACAACCATTTTAATGATGCAAATTTGACTTTTGAAATCTTTGATAACACTATTTCATATCACATTGTTTATCAAAACGGAATTCCTGTGGTGAATATTGACACAAGTTTGACTTTAAGGCTCAGTGAAATTGAACAAGAAAGTGAGCCTTTGCAGGAAAATGTTGAACTTTATGTTGTTTCTCAAACTGTGACTAATGCTCTTGAAAAGAAAGTTAGAAATTCAATGGCAGATGGAATTAATATCATGCGTGAACATCAAGTTGATATTGCCGATTTTTATACCATTCTTCATAACAACAATCCAAAGGCATTTCATAAGTTTTTGGATAGCCTTGAAGATTCAGATGACTATTTGAATCACATTGTTTTTAAGGTTAGTGTGAGAATTTACGAAAAATGATTTATTCAGTTTTATTGCAGTCTTTGTTTTATTGTAGTTGAGTCTATGTAAGTGCATTTCCAACAACTTGATTGCTTGCATCAATACTTAAATAGAATCCAATTCCATTTTTAAATATAGTTTTTATTTTGAACTTAAATTTTATTTTGAACTTAAAATTATTACTTTTTAGATTTAAAATCAGTTCCTATTATTTTTTTTCAATTTCTATATTTTTGAAATATTTTTAAATATTTTTGTTTTTATTTTAGCCTTTTAGAATTATATTTTTTGTTTGATTTGAATTGTTCGGCGTGATTTGTCTGGCTTAAAATATTTAAATTTAGGGGTTACGACAAAATATTTTTATTTTTGTTTTTTGTTTTGTTGTTTTATTTTTTTCTTTGTGATACAATATCATATAGTGTTTTGGCAAATTATACCACAAAACAGTTTTGTAAGGAGTCTTTATGAATGAAAAGAAACAGAGAAAATTCAAACTCGGTTATGTCCTGGTGCTCTTAGTTGCAGTCCTGCTTTTTTCCCTTCTTTTGATTGATTTCGGTGAAAATGGAATTCGTTTGTCCTATGGACAAGCTCTTTCCGTGCTTGAATCTCAATCATATAAAAATGATAAAGGTGAAGACGTTTCCGTTGATGTCGAATATGTGATGTTTAAAAATGGTAAAGGATATATCGTTGTTGCTGATTCAAAAATTCAACCAAATCAAATGCCTTCATATTCGGATTTCTATTTTGAATATACAAACACTGTTGAATATGACAAACTTTTAAATGCTTGCTATAATGAAGACGGAACGATAAAGGATTATTTGACTGATGTTGATGTTAGGCCTGCTGGAATAAATGCTTGGGATATTATTGTTCCAATCATGTATGTTGTGTTTGCAATCTTCATTTTGTTTATGTTTTATCGCATGATTGCAGGTGCAAATAAAGGAGCAATGAATTTCGGCAAAACGAAAGTTAAATCTTACCAGATGACAAAAGTCAAGTTCTCTGACATTGCTGGGATGGACGAAGAAAAAGCAGAACTTCAAGAAATTGTCGAATTCCTAAAAAATCCAAAGAAATTTACTGATTTGGGTGCTAGAATTCCAAAAGGAGTTTTGCTTGTTGGACAACCTGGAACTGGTAAAACCTTGCTTGCTCGTGCAGTTGCAGGAGAGAGCAAAGTTCCTTTCATATCAATAAGCGGTTCTGATTTTGTTGAAATGTTTGTTGGTGTTGGTGCATCTCGTGTGCGAGACTTGTTCGATCAAGCAAAGAAAAACAAACCTTGCATTGTCTTTATTGATGAAATAGATGCAGTTGGCAGACAAAGAGGAGCTGGACTTGGTGGTGGAAACGATGAAAGAGAACAAACACTCAACCAACTTCTTGTTGAGATGGACGGCTTTGAACCAAATGAAGGAATAATTGTCTTGGCTGCGACAAACCGCAGTGATGTTTTGGATCCTGCTTTGATGCGTCCAGGCCGTTTTGATAGACAAATTTATGTTCATGTTCCAGATGTTAAAGGAAGAGAAGGAATTTTAAGAATACATGCAAGAAACAAACCTCTTGATGAAAATGTTGATTTTGGAGTTCTTGCAAGAATAACTACTGGTTTCACTGGTGCAGATATTGAGAATATGCTTAACGAGGCTGCAATTTTGGCTGCTCGTGCAAACAGACCTAAAATCATCATGGAAGATATCACCGAAGGAATTAATAAAGTGATTATGGGCCCTCAAAAGAAGAGTAGGGTGATGACAGAAAAAGAAAGAAAATTGACTGCCTATCACGAAGCTGGACACACTATCGTTGCAAAGAAGCTCAAATTCTGCGAAGATGTTCAAGAGGTTTCAATCATTCCACGTGGACATGCTGGTGGATACACAATGAGCAGACCTGAAACAGATGATATGACAATGAGTTTCAATAAGGCAAATGATACAATTGCCATGAGTATGGGTGGTAGAGTTGCCGAAGAGATTATATTTAAAGACATAACAAGCGGTGCTTCAAGTGATATCCAACATGCAACCAAAATTGCTCATGCAATGGTTTATGATTGGGGTATGAGCAAAAAAATTGGATTCTTGTCTTTGGGAGCAAGTGAAACAGTGTTTATTGGCAGAGATTATCAAAGCAAAAACGATTTTTCTGAAAAACTTGCTGCTCTTGCTGATGATGAAATCCAGTCAATTTTGAATAGCAATTATAAACGTGCAAAAGATGTCTTAACAGAAAACATTGAAATTCTTCACGAACTTGCAAAATTGCTTCTTGCACGCGAAACAATCTATAAAGAAGAAGTTGATATGATTATTGCAGGCAAGAAAACAGAAGAAATTGTTAAGGTTATGGAAGAAAGAGAGAAGAAGCAAAAGGAGAAAGAACTTAAGCTTAAAGCACAAAAAGAAAAGCGTGATAAACTTGACAGTTTTAAGAAGAAGATTGTTGATGGTGAAAATCTTTTAAAAATGGGAATAATCACTGAGGCTGAACTTAACGAACTTAGAAAAGAGTATCTTGAATTTGAAAAAGCCTTAAATGCAGAACTTGAAGAATCTGATAAAGAAACCAAAACTCACAAAAAGAGTGACAAAGATGAGGCTTCTAATAAAGACAAAACAGGTGATGACAAGAAGGAAGAAACAAATAAAAAGCATTTAAAAACAGAAAATAAAGAGAAAACCGAAACTTTAGAGAATAAAACTGAGGATAAAAAGAAAACATCAAGAAAACAAAATAAGAATGACGAGGAAGAATGATGAAAAATAGTGAAGAAGTGAACACAAACATTGTTGAAGAAGAAAAGAACGAAAAAGAATTGACTGACGATGAACTTTACGCAAAAATTCAAACTGAGAAATTGATAAAAAGAAAGAAAACAAAAAAGTTTGCAACATTTACTGGTTTGTGTGTTGCACTTGTTTTGGCAATAGCTGTGATTGTTATGGCAACAGTTCCAATCAGTTTCAAACCAAATTGCATTGAATCGGGTTTTGATAGTGTTTCATTCATCTCTGGAAACACATCGCCACAACTCTACAACAAAAATGAGAAAGGCTATTCGATGTTTATGAATTATTATAATAAAGCTTTTAGTCAGACTTTTTTGACTGCACTTTTCAATGGTTCTTTGAATAGTTATGAAATTAATGATAATCGAAATAACAACAAACTTGACGAAACAGAAGAGGACAGAATCAATCAATTCAAAACTATTGCAGGGACAGACAACTTTGTTAAAGTTCACTATAAGGGAACGAAAGAAGAAGGTGGGAGAGTTATTGGAAAAAAATTGACAAATCAAAATGGCTCAATTTATCACCCAAGATATTATTCAACAAATGTAACTTTAACATTCAACGATGCCTATATCGCTATTGATGATGAAGAAGGCTTTAAGGATACAAAAATTTTTGTGATTGCAACATATCCTGTCTTTTCTTCAAACGAAATCACTGACTATGTTGAAAGATATATTGAAATAACAGTTAAAGCTGACACAAACATCATCTATAAGGCTTGGAATGATTTAATTAAGGCGGGCGTCTGATTGGAATCGTTCGGTGTTTTATTGAAATTCTTTAGTTAAAAAATTGAAAAATCAAATAATTCTTATGTCTTTTCAAAAAAATTAAACAAATTTTTGAAAAATTGTTGACAAACCTTTTCCTTGTGTGTTATACTTTCAACGTCAAAAATCATCCTAAGACAGCAAGTGCGAAAGCGTAAACACATTGTGTGCTTGCCGAGGAAAAGTTCGAGAATCGTTTTTTCTATCTCTGTGACTTTTCCCTTGTCACAGAGATTTTTGTTTATAGAGTTGAAAAAACTCAACGCAAAATCTTATTATTAAAAGGAGGCAAAGAATTGAGTGCGAATTTAGAGGCAAAAAAACAACTTGTCGAAGAAATCAAAGAAAAATTTTCCAAGGCAAAAACAATCGCTTTTGTTGACTATCGTGGACTTACTGTTGCTGAAGACACTGCTCTACGCAAAAAATTCCGTGCTGCTGGTTGCGACTATAAAGTTTACAAAAATCGTCTTATGCTTAAAGCATTAAATGAACTTGGCATCTCTTGTCCAGAAAACTATTTTGAAGGAACAACTGCTGTCGCTGTTGGTTATAACGACGAAGTTGCTCCTGCAAAAATTGTTGCTGATGCGGTTAACGACACTAAAAAAATGACTATAAAATTTGGCATTTTAAACGGTGTTTGTGTTGATGCTCATTCAATTGAAGAATTGGCAAAACTTCCTTCAAAAGAAGAACTTATTGCAAAACTTCTTGGAACGCTCAACAATACTGCTTCAAGTTTGTGCAGAGTTTTGTCTGCACCAGCAAGAGGGTTGGCTGTTGCTTTAAACGCAATTGCAACAAAATAGGAACTTATGTTCTTGGAAATTTAAGAATGATGTTTTCATTCTAAACATAAAAATTTTAAAAACGGTTTTAAGTTTTTCCGTAAAAACTAGAAAAAATGGCAAATATTGCCGAATAAAAGGAGAATAAAAAAATGGCTGATATTAAAAATCTTGTTGAAGAAATCAAAAAAATGACAATCGTTGAAGTTTCCGAACTTGTTAAAGCTTTGGAAGAAGAATTTGGTGTTAGTGCTGCTGCTCCAGTTGCAGTTGCCGCTGCTCCAGTTGCAGGTGCTGCTGCTCCTGCTGCTGCAGAAGAAAAGAGCGAATTCAACATCTTCTTGAAAGAAGTTGGAGCAAACAAAATTGCTGTTATCAAAGTTGTTAGAGAAGTTACAGGACTTGGACTTTCTGAAGCTAAAGCTATCGTTGATGGTGCTCCAAAGATGGTTAAAGAAAATGTTGCTACTGCTCAAGCAAAAGAATTTGAAGCAAAATTCAAAGAAGCAGGTGCTGTTGTTGAACTTAAATAATCAAAATTAAGAATAATAAGATTTGCGTAAAAAAACACACTCCAAATGGGGCGTGTTTTTTTATTTTGTTCGCAAATTTTGCTTTTTATTCTTTTTGCATTGTTTACTATGTCTGGAAATTTGCATTCCAAAAATTTTGAAAATATGTCTTGTTGATGTTTTTTCTGCATCTTAATAACCTTCAGCACATTTTCCTTGATTATACAAAAAATTTACTTAGCAATGTTTCATATTTGCACAAAATCACTGCCTAAATCTATCGACATTTTTCGCAAGTTCATCACAAAACTGTCCGTTTTCTGACAAATTCCTTATGCTATCATTTTATCAAAGGAGAAATGGATATGCAGATAAAAAGTCGTGTTAAAGCTGGAGTCTTATATGTCCTTCTTTGTGGGGAACTTGACGAGCACTCAGCAACATACACAAGAATCACATTAGATGAAATGTTTGACAGGCCTGATTTTCAAAAAATCATTATTGATTTATCAGAACTTTCCTTTATGGACAGCACTGGAATCGGTGTGTTGATTGGAAGATATAATCGTATGAAAGATAAGGATATTCCAATTTATATTGCAAATCCTTCTTCACATGCTGAGCGTATCTTTAAGATGACTGGGCTTTATGAAATTATGCCGAAAATAGTTTAGGAATTTATAAAGGAATAACAATTTAAAGGAGTTTTTATGAAATATTCAAATTTTATGGAAGTCACATTTAAAGCATTGTCAATAAATGAAGGTTTTGCAAGAGTCTGTGTTGCATCTTTTTGTGTGCAACTTAATCCTTCTGTTGATGAGATAACAGACATTAAAACAGCAGTCAGCGAAGCTGTGACTAATTGTGTTGTTCATGCTTATCCAACTTCTGTTAAGGGAGATGTTATTTTGCGTTGCGAACTTGAAGGTGATTTGGTGACTGTGACAATCACAGATAAAGGCGTTGGAATTAAGGATATTGAAAAAGCAAGAGAACCATTCTACACATCAAAACCTTCCGCAGAACGTTCTGGAATGGGGTTCACTGTTATGGAAAGTTTTATGGACAATGTGCAAGTTCTTTCCAATTCGTTTGGCACAAGCGTTAAGATGACAAAACGCATAATGGCGAATCAAAGTATAAAGGCAGGTTGATATGCTGGGACAAGAAGAAACTCTTGACCTTATAAAGAAAGCACAAGCAGGTGATGAGCAGGCAAAGGAAACCTTAGTCAATGAAAACTCTCCATTAATCAAAAGTGTTATCAGGTGGTTTAAGGATAAAGGTGTTGAAAACGACGACCTTTATCAGCTTGGCTGTATGGGTTTTATGAAAGCCATACTTAATTTTGATTGCTCATACAACGTGAAATTTTCCACTTATGTTGTGCCAATGGTGGTGGGAGAAATTAAACGATTTATGCGTGATGATGGTGCAATGAAGGTTTCAAGAGCGATTAAAGGGCTTAATCTTAAGATTAGCAAATTTATTGATTCATTTTCTGCTGAGAATGGACAAAGTCCAACTATTTCTGAAATTTCGAAACATTTCAAAATTTGTGAACAGGATATTATTCTTGCCATGGATAGTGCAAAAATGCCAGTGTCACTATACACACCTTTTGACGATGGAGAGGAAGATGGGCTTTCAATTATTGACCGCTTTGATGGGCAGGAGAGCGAGGATTTTGTTGATAAATTTGCATTAAAGGATCTTATTGAAAAACTTGATGCAAGAGATAAAAAAATTATTTTGATGAGATATTTTTATGATAAGACTCAAAGTGAAATTGCAGAAAGACTTGGGGTTTCGCAGGTTCAAGTATCGCGTCTTGAAAATAAAATTCTGGAGAATTTGCGTAAAAAACTGGAAGAATAAAATCTTCCTTTTTTTGTTGTAAACATTTTTTCTTAATAATCTTTTGTGTTATAATGAATTTTATAATGAGGGAGAAATGGAAAAGAAAGTTAAAGTTTTGTTTGATATTGATGTTTGTAAAGATATTTCCAAGCAATTTGCAATATGTTATGCTCTTGCAAATTTAAATAAGCTTGATATTTTGGGATTTACTATAGCACCATTTAGGAACACTAAAAAACCGAATGATTCTGTTAGGGACAGCCTTATTGATAGCAAAAATGAGATAAATCATATCCTAAGGTTATTTGGTATTGCTCAAAAAAATGAAAATTCTCTTGTTTTTATTGGCTCTGACGGCTTCTGTTCAGATGGATACGAAGATGAAAACCCTGCGGTTAAAAAAATAATTGAATGCACAAAAACCGAAAAGGACTTTGTTGTTTGTTGTCTGGGTGGACTTACAAATGTCGCGGTTGCTTTGTCGCATAGTCCAAAAATTGCTGAAAAACTGAATGTTGTTTGGTTTGGAACAGAAAATTTATTGTTGGATTCGTTTAATGACGCAAACTTTTTACAAGACAAGCAGGCTTTTTATAAAGTTTTGGAAAGTAAAGCCAATTTGACGATTTTTCCTTCATATTTAGCAGATTCCTTTGTGACATCAAAATATGAATTCAATGAGAACACAACAGAAAATGATGTTACGCATTTCTTAAGAACCCTTTTAAACAGATGTGATTACATAAAGAACGAAAAAGAAATTAAAACGGTTCAAGATTTGGGGCCGATTGCTTTTTTGTTGCACAAAAACAAATTTTGTTTAAAAAAACTTGAAGCAAAACTTTTTGATAAGGAAAATGTAACAAAGCTTCCATCTGATAGAGAAGTTGAAGTTGTTACAGATATTCCAAAAAATTCTTTTGTTTGGTTGGATTTTTTAAAATCCATAAATGGTATAAAAAACAAATTCCTAAAACCTTGCGTTTTTTTTACATCTGACACGCACTTTGGACACGAGAGAAAAATAAGATTTAAAGAAGTTCCATTTAAGAGTGTTGATGAAATGAATGATGAACTTGTAAGACGCTGGAACAGAGTGGTTGGCCCAAATGATTTGGTTTATCATATAGGGGACTTTGGTGACTATAATTTTGTTAAAAAATTGAACGGAAAGGTTGTTTTGATATGCGGTAACTATGAAAAATGCGATTTTAGAAAGCATGGAGGTTTTGCCAATTTTAGAAACAAACTGTTACAGTTGGGATTTGCAGATGTTATTGAAAACGGCTTGATTCTTGATGAAGAACTTTTTGGAGAAAAGGTTTTCTTGACTCACAAACCAACAAATCGCTCGAAAGAATATATGACACTTTTTGGGCATGTTCATTCTTTAAATTTGGTGAAAGAATTTGGCTTTAATGTTTGTTGTTCTTATCACTACTTTGCTCCAATCTCTCTTAAATCAGCAAAATTATATTTTGATTTTGTAAAAAATCATGCAGATAAAGACGTTTTTGTTTGATTGATTTAACCATTTATTTAAATGCTGTTGTTATTGATAACATTAATAAAATTGCTTAAAGTTGGATTTTGTTGTGTTTTATTTTGTGCTATTTAATTAAGTTTTGATTTATGAGTTTGCATGTAAGTTGGAAGGTGGGGAGGGGAATATTAGAGAAAATATACTCATTTTTCTGTTAAGTTGAATAAAATATAACAATTTCTCTAAAATTTTGAAAAACTTTGCAAAATTTCTTGACATTTCTCTCCCTTTATTATAAAATAGTTGAGCAAGTGTCGTTTCACGGGGTGTGGCTCAGTTGGTAGAGCGCGCGGTTTGGGACCGTGAGGTCGGGGGTTCGAGACCCTCCACCCCGACCAG
>CANQDK010000002.1 GCA_947591785.1 uncultured Clostridia bacterium
TAGCCCCGTTGAATCTTCGGCGCACTATCACTCGACCAGTGAGCTATTACGCACTCTTTTAATGAATGGCTGCTTCTAAGCCAACATCCTGGTTGTTTTAGCAATAACACATCCTTTTCCACTTAGACTTAACTTTGGGACCTTAGTTGTGGATCTCGGCTGTTTCCGTTTTGACAATGAAACTTATCTCACACTGTCTGACTCCCTGAGAACAATTATCTGGTATTCGCAGTTTGATAAGGTTTGGTAACCCGTGAAGGCCCCTAGCCTATTCAGTGCTCTACCCCCAGTAATCTTTTATCAGAGGCTAGCCCTAAAGCTATTTCGAGGAGAACCAGCTATAACCCGATTCGATTGGCGTTTCACCTCTAACCACAAGTCATCACCGACTATTTCAACAGGCGTGTGTTCGGTCCTCCACGCTGTGTTACCAGCGCTTCAACCTGCTCATGGTTAGGTCATCGGGTTTCGGGTCTACGGTATGCAACTAAATTTCGCCCTATTCAGACTCGCTTTCGCTTCGGCTCCGTGACATAATCACTTAACCTCGCTACATATCGTAACTCGCCGGCCCATTCTACAAAAGGTACGAGATCAAACTATTGCCTCATGGCAAGTCGTCCTTTCTCTGCTTGTAAGCATACAGTTTCAGGTTCTCTTTCACTCCCCTCCCGGGGTTCTTTTCACCGTTCCCTCACGGTACTATTCGCTATCGGTCACTAGGTCGTATTTAGCCTTACGAGATGGTCCTCGCGTATTCACACCGGATTTCACGTGTCCTGTGCTACTCTGGAATTTGACTAAGCCATGTCAGATTTCGGTTACGGGACTATTACCCTTTGTTGTGCAACTTTCCAGAAATCTTCACCTACCTTCCATGGTCTATGTTGTCAATCCTAAACCCCAAAAGTATTTCTACCTTTGGTTTGGGCTCATGCAGTTTCGCTCGCCACTACTCCCACAATCGTTTGTTTACTTTCTTTTCCTCCGCTTACTTAGATGTTTCAGTTCAGCGGGTTCCCCTCATTGCACTATGAATTCATGCAATGATGCCACCGTATTAACAGTGCGTGTTTCCACATTCGGAAATCTGCGGGTCACAGGTTATGTGCACCTCACCGCAGCTTATCGCAGCTTATCACGTCCTTCTTCGGCGCCTAGTGCCAAGGCATCCCCTATATGCTCTTTGTAGCTTTATCATTTGGATTTTCTTAGCATTTTCACGATTGCTCTTCCTATTATATATAGGAAAAGCACTCTTTACTCGACTTTAATTAAGTATGCAAATATATTCGTATTACATTATTTTTTTTGGCAAGAATAATTTTGTCATTCTTGCAAAAGTTATAACTCGTAATAATATTTGACTTTATCTTCAAAATATGTAGTTGTCAAAGAACTTTTGCCGACAATTGAAATCCATTCAATTTTTTCACATAGAAGTTTAACTGCTTTTTTGTCTTTGCATTTACACCTCTCTGTGTGTCAGCATTCGTATTCTAACATATTAGAAAAAGTTTTGTCAACACTTTTTTCAAAAAAAATTTAAAATTTTTAAAAATTTTTTTGGATTTTTTTTAGAAATTTTTTAAAAGGTAGGGCGTCCCGCCGTGTGTTCGCAAAAATGCCCATTTTTAGCCATAAAAAAAGTTGAAAAATTTTTAAAAAATTTTTGAAAAAGTTTAAAAATTGCTAAAAAATTTCTTTCTCACCTCAAAATTTTGACCTTGATTAGTCCACATTTTTCAAAAATTTTGACATTGTTTTAATTAATAACAAGCTTATATGCAACAATCAAATCACAACATTACACAGCACAATAAAAAAACTCGCTCATACAAGCGAATTTTTCGTAAAGTTTAGAATTTAGACTTCTTGGAACACCAGTGTAGCACCAAGTATATGTGGATGAGAACCTTTTAAATCAGTAGAAGCTTTATTAATATGTTCAATTGTGTCACCATTAACTTTTAACAAAACTCCAGAATATAATCCGCCTTGTGATACCAAAACTATATTTCCATCTGCAACCATCTCCCATTTTACTTCAAATGGTTGTGTTCGATTATCTGTTGGCCATGACATTTTAAAGTTTTTTCCTGGAAGGAACTCAATTAAGGCTTCTTCCATTCCAAGATTATTGTCTTTAATGAAGTTTTTCTCTGTTTTTCCTCCAAGCTCAGAACTTTTCTCTGTAGATGTTGTATCTTGAGCCCAAATAATGCTAGCATTATCTGTATATGAAAATTTTCTGCCATTCAATTCATCAGCTTTTTTAGTCAAAATTTCATAATAATACATGTTGATTTTCATGTGAGGACGTGACTGAGCAGAAGAATTAGGAATATTTACCACAATTTTGTTGCCAGAAACTCGAATCACAACTCCATTTTCCAAAACTAAATCACCATCTTTATTCTTTTCCCATTTATAATTTGTTGGATCACTTGGCTCTCCTCCAATGAAATGAACTCTGCAAATATTACCTTCCACAAATTCGAAAATTTGAGCTCCACGAACAGCAAGACTTGTAAGTCCCTCGTCTTCCAAAAATTTTGCTTCAGTTTTTCCTCCAAGTTCAGAAGATTTTTGTTGTTCTGTTGTGCCATTAGCCCAAACTATCTGAGCCTCTCCTGTATAAATAAATTCTCTTCCAACCAGCCCATTTGCATTTGTGCTTCTCCAATTAGCATACCACATTCCTGCGAAAAAGCCACCAATTAGAACCCCACAAATAACCACTATTAATATTATTGATTTTAAAACTTTTCCCATTTCTTACCTCCGAGTTCATGATATCACGGGGGGGGGATTTGTCAATTAATTTAGCAATTTTTTTACTTTTGACAAAAATTTGTCATTTTCCACTATTCTTATATAAATATAAATTTAATAAATAATTTACATATTAGAAATTTGCTAAAAAATCTGTTAGACAAAAAGTTTATTTCTCACATATTTCACTAACATAACACACTTAAAAAAAAGTTTGTTTCAATCTTGAAACAAACTTTATATTTTCCATTATTATATTAAACAGCTTTAAAGACTACATAAACATCTGTGCACTTTTTATCTGCTTTTTCCCAATCTGCTCTACCTCTGAAATCTATAAAATTAAATCGTATCCCACCATTTATGATTTCAAATGTATATTTGGATGGAACACTATCTTCTATGGAATAAAGAGTTACAATCACCTTGCCTCTACTCTGTTCCCAATCTCCGGTTGCACGATATTGCTCTGGAATATCCAAAATTGAATTTGAATAACCTACTTCACCACCTTCCTTAAATGTCAAACTCATATTCTTATACATAGATTTCAAGCTTCCATCAAAAGTATCAAAAGACATCCCACCTACATTTGCTTTATCTGCTTCTGTTGCACTTTTAGCCCAAACATAATCTATAGTTCTAAAAGCATATGTTCCACTAATACTTTCTTGTGGTTCAATATAATCTTTAACAATCCAACCAGCACCAAAGCCAGCTCCTACTGCCAAAATAAAACTTACTATTAGTAAAAAGGATTTTAGTATTTTCCCCATTTTTTACCTCCGACCATAGAATATCACGGGGGGGGGATTTTGTCAATTAATTTCGCGATATTTTTTATTTTTTGCAAAAATTGTCAATTTTTTTCACTTTTTGCTATTTTTTATCACTTTTTTATATTACTATATAATAAATTAATAAATAAATCACATATAAATATGAAATGCAACTTAACGCGAAGCGTAACAGATTGACATAGAATGGCTTAATTTAATTGAAAAAAATTAGAATTTTAATATTTGATTCAAGATTGTTAAAAATTGATTTTTAATGCAAAAATATCAAAAATTTTTACTAATTTTTATGTTTTTTATCAACAAAACAAAAATGTTGATTTTTCACATTAGCCCAAAAAAACTCCCCATCGGTTGAAAGCTCTCCTTTAAAAAAGATTTTTGCACTCTTAATCTCATCATTATTTTCTTCTTTATATTCTATATCATAGAATTTGTAACCTAAAATGTTTAAAAGTGGATTAATATAGTAAAGAGAATTATTTATATACACAATTCCAATCATTATCAAAACAAGCACATAAACACAGTAAGCACTCACAAGTGAAAGGTCTAATGGTATTGCAAAAAACACAAAAAGTGAAAAATAGCCTAAAAAATGCTTGTCAGTTATGTTCTGTTTTGAAATAATCTTGATTTTCACAGATTTATCTGTTGAAAATTTGACATTCCAAATAAGCCCACCAACCCCTGCGAGTATGAGCAAAAGCAAAGTAACAAAGTTTAATGTGTTAAGGACATTAAAAGAGATGTTTTGATTTGCAATCTCCACACAAAGTTTGACAAACACCAAAACATACATTGGCACAAAAGCACTTATATATAGCAAAAGATTTTTAACAAAATTCATTCTAATATAATGTAACAAATTTACAAAAATATTTTTATAATGCCCTAAACTTTTTTAATCTATAAAAATTCCAAAAGCTAAAAAACTATTAAAAATTAATTAAAATTAAATTATAAAAAATATTAAAAAATTACATAAAAATATGTAAAAATTATTAAAAATAAAAAATATATTTAAAATTATAAAAAAAATACTAAAAATAATATTTATTTTTTAATTTTTTATTTATTTTCATTTATTTTCATTTATTTTATTCCCCTTATTTTTATTATAAATAAATCAAATTTAAATTCATTTTTTTTGCAATTTTTTAGATTAATTTTATTAAACAAAAAATATGTATTTTATATGTTATATTATATATAATAAATTTATATAAATATATCCTATTTTTATTTTGAAATTGTCTTGGTTTTGTGCTAAAATAATTTTGAAATTTGAGAGAGGTGTTTTTATGAGAAGAACAAATTTCTTATTTAAAAATGTTTTCGCGATTTTTCTTTCACTCTGTTTCCTTACACTTGGAATCACTGCTTTATTATACAAACAAGATAGTGTGAGTTACGCTGAAAACGCACAATCTGAAACTTTAACAAACAACAAACTTCATGAAACTTTTTCAAAGCAGGAAAAGATTTATTCTGATGGAAATTGGGTGGACAACCCCGCTTCCTTTATTGATGACGATGTTTTTGTTTTCGTTCGCAATACAGAAGACCCAACAAAACCAAACCAGCTGGAGCTTTCCTTGAAAACGAACGGAGCAATGAAAGGATATGAAGATAATGTTTACAACTTTGTTTATTATCCTGATGTTACAAACCCTGATTCAAATTTGTTTTATTTTTACGATGTGTCAAACGTTTCTCTTACAATTAACGGTGTTGACCAACAGGAGAACTTTTCTCGGGAGCACAAAGAATTCAGGACATTCAGTTCTTCTCGATTTCCAAATTATCTCGACGGACGACAGCCAAACACATTCAAAATGGTTCTTGGAAACTCAAACACAGAAAGTTATGAATATAAAATCACTGATGAAAATGGCCGTTTAAATAAAGAAGGAGTTTATCATTTAAACATTCAGTTAATTTTGTATACATGCCATAATGGTAGAACAGATGCTCAGGAAGAAGAGAGTGACTTTGACCCATCTATCCCTGTTGAAATTGATTACACATTCTTTGTTGTTGACGAAACAAACTATTTCTCTCAAAACAAACCAATCATAACTAACGGAGCTTTCGACAGTCAACTTAATATCTCTGGACTTCAAGAACCTGCTTATTATTTTTACAGCAACTATTCATCTAAGAAGTCTGACAGCATTCAAGAAGAAAATTCCATTCCATATATTCAATACGACAGTCGTAGATTTGAAATTGAAATAAAGAAGGAAGTCCCTGGAGAAACAGTAATTCATAATATGAGCTTGAAATTCAATACAGATATTGACGATTGTAAAGAAAAACCTGTTCTGCTTGAACAAGAAAAACTTGTTGAGTGGATTATGTATTCCAACAATTTTGTAAGGCTTTACTTCACAGACATTGGAAAATACACCATAAAATTTAAGGCAATTCATGTTATTGGCTCAAACGAAACTTCTTTAAAGAAATATGAGATTGAAGGTTTAACAAAAAAATCTCGTGAAATCCTTGTTTTTATGTTCGGTTATCAAGCAACCTATGTTGACTATGATTCTCCTGCTGATGAGAACAACACTCGCCCAACAAAAGATTTAAAAACACTAAATCTATTTAACGAAGATGGCAGACCTCTGGAAAACGGAACTTTTTCTGAAAGTGCCGATATAACCAGTAAATTTTTAAACTCAAACAATGATTATAAACAAGCAAACGACCCAACTTCGTTCACCTTGTCCAATATTCTTGAATTTTTAAATAAACAAGTTGCTGTGGAATCTCAATTTGTTTATGAAAATATACCAATTTCAACAAATCAAGTTCCAATAAGAATGATTACTAATGCCAGATTGGTAAACAACGCAACAAATCATAGTTATGTTTTGTCAACAAGAGAATTGGCTGGTTCAAAACTTGCAAAAGACGATGATGATAACACCTTGCGACTTCAAGGGGAAGACCTTTATATTAAAGATTTTGACACAATAACAGAAAGTGGCACAGGAAAATATATTTACATAATCCCATACACTTTTGAAAATTTCTATGAAAATTACACATCGCCTCCCGCTCTTTCAAAAATTTTCTATCAAATTTTCTTCTTTGAAATTGAAAACACGCTTCCAAAAATTGATATAAAAACTGTTTCTGGAAAAAGAGTGAATGATGGCGACTTTGTCAACGAAGATGTTGTCATTCTTGACACAACAAAAGATGAACTTTACAACAAAGATGTGACTGTTCAAATTTATGCTTACGACTATGTAAACAACACCTATCTTGATGAATTTTTTGGCGAAAGAGGAAAATCTCTGGAAGTTCGCAGTGCAGAAACTGGCAATGAAGAACATAAATTAATCCTTAAGAAAAAT
Organism: uncultured Clostridia bacterium; assembly: GCA_947591785.1. GTDB lineage: Bacteria > Bacillota > Clostridia > Christensenellales > UBA1242 > Caccovivens. Next base: position 6,941 of record CANQDK010000002.1, read on the forward strand.
GAGAACGCAAAATACACTATAAGATTATACACAACTTCTTCAATGCCTTCTGACACAAGAATTTCAAGCAATACAGGATTTTTCCGTCAAAGAACATTCACGATTGACTCCATGGAAATCACTGGCCTTGAAGCAAGAACGGTTGAAGAGACTTCTTCAAACTATGTTGTTCTTGACACACTGCCAACAGACAGAATATTCACAAATCAAAGCATTATCCTTTCTTGGGATAATAAACTTAGCAATGCAACAACAACGGCTTATTATAGATACTTCCCATTTGTTGATGAACAATATTACAACACAACAAACCTTTCAGGGCTTCTTGACAGTTTACTGGAAGATAATGAATCTTTTCACTATTTGCCAATAAACAAAGTTTTGAATATGTCAACAACAAACAATGATTGGGTGCCTTACAAAGGGAACACAAAATATGAACTCCAAAACGAAATAGGCACTGAATTTGTTTTGTCTGATTCTGGATTATATCTTGTTGATGTCTATGACCAAGCTGGAAATCATAAACTTAACGTATTTATTGTTGACGACACAAAACCTATTTTTGCAATAAAAGATGAAGAGAACGGTTATTATCTTCCAAGTGCGAACACCCCAATTGACAGAGATTCCACACTTTATTGGGGAACTCATAAACTTATTTATATTGCAAACTTCACAACATCATTCTTTGCTAACTCAATTGAAGACCCTTCTTCAGTCACAACAGAAATGCTCGAAGCAGACACTTATAATTTTTACAAAAACTATAACAAACAAACCAGTCGCGAAATATATGAACTGCTCTATCAAAAATTGTTCCGCTCAAACTATTTTAAAAATGTGACAGTTTCCTCAAGCATAGTAAAAGATGAAGGTTCAACATTCATCAATTCTTACAGCGGTTTATATGTTGCTGTTCCAATAAATAATGTTGTATATTTCATCGATAATGACAATCAAAATCACACAAGATTAGTTGATTCATATAAAAAATCATTTGTCGCTGAAAAAAGATATAATTTTAAGATTTGGATTCGTGATTATTCAAACACAACTGGTTATAGTGCAAGCGAAAACATTCTTTACACTCAATTTTATAGTGCTACGCAAGCGATTTCAATAAGTTTTGATACATCAGAATTCAAAATTATTTATAAAAACAATGACACTCCTGTCGCCCTTGATTCTGTTATAACAGAAAGCGGAGTTGACGAAGATGACCCTGCAAAAACTTGGATGACAACCTATATTGGACCTATTGGAGTCAAGAAAATCCTTTATATTTCATTTAAGCCTGTCACAAAATTTTCAGAAGAAGATAAAAGAACTGAAGTTGAAAGTGTCAATATGAAATATTGGGCTTACATTCCAACATCTGAAAACAAGACAATCCAAACAGGTTCTTCTTCCACTGAAAGAGCATTTCATTACTACACACTTTCTTCAACACCAGAAGAGCAAAGTTTTGCATTTAACGCAACGGAAGATGTTTTTGAAGCTCCAATTCGTTCAAGTGCGAACTACACTGCTCCAGGGAAATATGAGATAACAAGAACTTATAAAATTGGAAGCAACTACACTTTCAACGACAAAGATTCATATAAATTCACTTATGTCTTTTATGTTGACCATTTTGGTATTGTTACAAGTGCCGAATCATATAATGATGGCCCATTGGAAAGTTTAGTCGGTGGAGATATTTTTGTTGCAAGTTATGATAACAAAATAACAACCGATTTGGTGGTAACCTTCCCAAACAGTGAAGAAGGAAACACTGATGGAACATCAACTTACAACAATGATGTCAACAATCTTAGACCAGTCATAACAACAAACAAATTGCCAGTTAATGTTTATGTTCCACAGTTCAAATTTACAAAATATGTCCTTAAAGATTCAAACGATGCTGGTTATAGTTTTAAAGTTGAAAACAATTCAGATGTAAACAATTTTAAAAGCGATGCTGACAATAAAATTGTAGTTCAGGAATTTGCTTTATATGCGGAGATTTATAGAGGCGGATTATTGCAACAAAACCTTATCGCAAAGACAAATGAAAGCAATGCGATAATAACAAATGAAAAAGGAAATCCTATTGAAAATCCTGCAGTTGCAAATAATGGATTTTTAAAGTTTTATTCAACAACTGGTGCTCAAGATTTTGGGCCAATCACCTCTCCTGGAAGTTATTATGTGAAAATATATCAAAACAGATTTGGAACACATTTTAATGACAATACTGAAACAGGCTTCAGCTATGACCAATCTTTCGTTTTCCAATTTGATATAACTTCATCAACTCCTGATTTCGATGTGCAAGCAAAGAATGGCGAATCGTTAAATGCACGCGAAGAAAATGGTATTATGACCTACTACACAAATCAAAGTGAAGTGACTTTAACTTGGAACGCTTCTCCAAACAAATACATGGCAGAAATAGACAAAGACGCAATTTCCTTTACTGTTGACAATGTTATCACAACAACAAGTGAAACAGATGGAGGAAAGAGATTCTGGAGTGACGAGCCAACTCTTCAAAACAATTCAACATGGGCAGGAATTTTAGGTTTCACAGAGCAAAAACTCAACATTTATAAAAATGGTGGCGAAGTTTTAATCACAATGCAATATCAAAATCATGACACTGCAAAAGACGCAAATGGAAGAGATTTATATAACAAAATCACAAAACGCATAAAGATTGACCTATCCGCACCTAGTGATAATGTTGAAAATCTTGTTGATAATTCACTAAACAGAAACATGATTCCAACAATGACAAGAAATGCTTTGCGTGATTATAAAACCGCAAACGGACAGCATGCAACATCACTTGATGTGACATCATATAACACTAGCAATAAAACGGACTCAGTTTTCGCATATTATTCTTACACCGTGCCTGCAACATATTTAGAGAAATTGAAAACATCACAAGATTATATAACTTATATTCGTGATTTCAACAACACAAAATATGACAACAATTACGAACAAGAAGTTGATGCAACAGCACCTTTAATTAATGGTTATAACAAAATTGATGCTTTTGACAAACTTGAAGAAGGGCATTACTACGAAGTAGTTGAAACAGACCTTGCAGGAAATAGAGCAATTTACACTATCTATATCTCATCACGTGCAGATGAAAACATCAAATTATTCTCCTACACTGTTCCAGCAGACAGCACAGAAGGCGAGCCAACACAAACATTAACAGAAAAATTCTATACAATCAAAGATTTTAATCTCGTTTCAAGCAGAGCTGGAGCTATCAACAACATCTATGCACACACAGGATTTAAACTTGAAGACATAAATTTCTTTGGTGATGTTTGGGCTCAAATGCTTATAAACACCTTTGATGAAAACGGACGACCAATCACACGAATAGTTCTTTCAACACCAAAAGGTTACCGAGAGTATGTTGGTTCAAAAGACACATTGATTTCAGTTTCATCTCTTGTTCCATCAAATTTTGATTCTCACAAAAAAATGTGTTTCTCAATTTATGACAGACAAACAGCAAGAATGATTGACTTCTATCTCAACATAAGCGACATTCCTTTAACAGCACAATTAACAGACCAACAAGAACGAGAATTTATTCGTTTTGCAAAAGTCACCGATGCGGAAATTCAAAGCACCACATCTCCAAGTTTATATCTCACTCACCTGAGAATCAGCAGAAAAACATCTTCAGGAAATGAAATTTTGTTTGAACAAGAAAACCAACTTGGCTATATGGACATTTGGCACTCAGATGAGCAACAAAACATTTTGGTTGATTCAAATGGTTTGACATTAAATTTTGAACTGAATCCAAACAAGGAATTTTCTCCAAACACCTGGATAACATATGATTTTTGGGACAATTATGGACAACATTATAGAAAAATTCACATTTATCGTGAAGCAGTTATTGACCCAGACAGAGAAATAACTTCAAAAGACGACACTTATGACATTTACTACTATCTAAACGAGGCAGAAGGAAGATTCTATTACATCACACAAGACAATTTGCAATACACCTACAACCGAGAGAAATTTTCACTAGTTTATGCAGAGATTATAAATGGCACTGAAAATGAAGATAGTCAAAATGTGAATATGAGCGTTCCAGAAACCAATAGAGATGGAACATCAACGGTAACATTCTCAGCAAACAAGGTTTCGGATTATGACATCACAGTTGTAATAAAACTATACGAATTTGATGGCGTTGAAACTGGAGCTTGGGTTGAAAACATTTATTTCAAACTATACAACAAACTCCCAGTGAGAAACATTAGCGAAACAGCAACAAATAAGAAAAATGAATTTAAACTTACAGATGCAAACAATAAAAACATTACTCTTGATGTTTTAAACGACCAAGGTTCAAATGATATGGGCTACTATTCTGAAGTTCGTGTTCAATACAACCTTGATGAAACAGAAAATTCAATTATTCCACCTGTCAGATTTTCAATCAGCACGGATAGAGAAAATTGGAAACCAATCGCTTCGGGAACAAGAATCAGAAGCACAACAAACGAAATGCAAAAATATTTCTTAAAGATATGGTATGATGAGCAATGGCTCAAACAATGGCCTGAGAATAAAAAAGCAAACTCCGAATATGTGTTTGGAATCGTTCCTGAAAGCCAAATCCTAGAATTTAACCTAACCTCCCTTGCAGTGACATATTGGGTAGAGAAAACAGTTGATGGTGTGACAACCATAGTTGACCGAGCAAAACAACCATTCAGAGCAGACGATGGTTCTCTATATTCAAATCACTATATTGTCAACCTTCACTATGACGATCGTAAATCAGTTCAAGTGCATGTAAACAATGAACAATCCTTAATTGCGTATGAAACTGAAGATAGATGGGATAGCCCAGATGGACTTGTAACAAGCAAAAAATGGATAATAAGAACAAGTGACCCAGATGTTAAACCAAAGTTTGAAACAGAAATAATTATCACATACATTCCATATGTAAGCAATTTTGTTAATGAATTCTTTGCATACGGAATAAGAAAAAGTGCCAACTTTGCTGACCCCGAACTAAAAATGACAAAAGACACTCTTGTAGTTTCACAAGAAAACCTTGATAAAGTTCAGTTGCAGTGGTCTAAGTATTTTGGAATCCCTGAAAATGAAATAACCTTGCTTGTTGAAAAAGACGGAGTTGAATTCACCCCAACGATTTACTCCAAGAAAGAAGATGGAAAAGATTATTTCTACACAAACTTAAATTATTCTGGAAAATATTCTCTATCTCTTAAAGATTCCGCTGGAAATATGCAACGCTTTGGCGATGGACAAACAGAAAAGTTCACATATATATTCCTTAAAGATGTTCCTTTCACAGTGACATACACAAATCCACTCACAGGAGAACAGGAAACATCGTTGCCAATCAAACAAGCGGTTTATAACGGAAGTGTTACAATAAACATCGATCAATCGACTTTAACTGATTTTTACACCTTGCAAGGCCGCCCAGTTCTTTACTATGCAGATGAAGAAAATCCTCAAAACTCACACTATCTTGTAAAGAGAAATGGTGTGGAATATGAAAGAGAAGATTTCCGCTCATCAAATGCGAAATATGAGTTTAACTTACCTGGATTTTATGAGATAACATTCCTTGCAACAAGCAATACTGGTGATGGACAAATAAGACAAGAAACATATCAATTTTCAATAATCAATCCGAACGAAAACAAAGTTTCTTATGTAGTAAACAGATATGGAAATTATTATGTTGAACAAGTTCTTAGAGTAATAAGAGATGAAGGTTCGGATAAGGAATTTGAAGACATAACAAGCACCTTAGTAAAAACAATTGACGTAGAAACAATAACAAAAACAATTCGAGAGTATGTTGTTGATTCAAATGGACATGGAAGTTATGTTTCAACACGAAAAACCTATCTCACATCATTGCCGATTTCATTCTTAGATGAAAAAACTGGAGCAGGAACTTATTATATCACAGTAAACACAGGTGACAATCAGTTTGCACAAGATTCTCAACATCAACGCTACACCTTCAAACTGAGCATAAAAGTTGGTTCTGCGTCAATAAGCATTTCTGCAAATGAAGGGAAAGAAACAACTGACACAATCACGGTAAGATATAATCAAGAAAAACTTTACGATGAAATGGGCGAATGTTCACTGAGAATTTTGAGAAAATTGGACAATGGCTCTTACAGCTACTTTGGCGAAGAAATTCAAATTAATGCAGAAAGCACTGGGGAATTGAGTTTGTCAATAACATCTGCAGGAACATATTATATACAAATTCTTTCTCCAAGCAACACACTCCTCTTCACATATAAAGTAATCAAGAAAGATCCAATGAATGCTGCATCAATAGTTGCCATAGTGATTTCTGCTCTTGTGTTAATTGCAATCATCGTGCTTATTGTAAAACTTAGAAAGAGAATTTCTGTTAAATAACAACAAAATGAAAATTCACTTAAAACGAAATTAAAACTTTACTTACAATTCACATAAAATCATTTTGATTAACTTGGATTAATTTGAAAATTTTATCTTTAAATTTTAACTACTTTTCAAATTTAAATTGCTTATAAAATATAGAATCTTTAAGTAAACAAGTTTTAAACATAAATCTCTTTAAAGGTGAGAGCGACATTAAAACTCTTGACAATACAATACAATACAATAAAATAAAAAAAGACCAACTTTGGTCTTTTTTTATTATATTGTACTTAAACTAAGATTTCGATTTAGAGATAATAATCAAATCAAATAAGTTGGTTTATTATTTCTTCAATTCTTTGTCAAGTTTAACTTTTGAAACAATGAAGTAGATGATTACGCCTGCAAGGACAACAACTGAAACAACAATCAAAATTGTTCCAACAGTCTGGTAAACCATTTGAGCATCTTGAGTTTTTTCTTCAACAGTAAACTTCTTCTCATAGGTTGTCTTGTTTCCAGCAGTATCTGTCACAGTGAAAGTCAAAGTGTAGTTACCTGTTTGTTTGAGTTCAAAAGTCAAAATCTTTGAATCAAGATTATCTTCTTCTTCAATCTTATCATCACCAAGATAAAGAGTAACTTCTGGAACTGCATCAATCTTAACACCACTGTCATAAACTTCAATGTCGTTCAAATTGATTTCTAAACGTTTCTTTCCACTAACTTCTTCAAGTTTGTAAGTTTCTTTAACGATGTTTTCTTTAAGGAACTTGAATTCTGGTGGAATAGCATCGCCGACAACAACTTTATAATCTTTGCTTGTTCTATGGCCGCTCTTGTCATAAACAGTATAGTTAATTGTGTAAGTAGCGTCTTTATCAGTTGTAAATTCATAAACCTTCTTGTCGAAAGAACCTTTATATTCCATTGGATTAACAGTTTTGCCATCTGCAAGTTTTCCAGAAACAGTTACCAATGAACGTGTCCAATCAATATCTTCATCAGGACATTCAATTCCATAGATGTCAAGTTTCATATCATATTTTTCTGGATTTTTCAAGTCATCAATAGAGATATTTTCAACATATTCATATTCTCTCAAAGTTGGAGCAATTGTGTCTTGAGCAGTAACATAATAAACATCACTTGTTCTTTGGAAGAACTGAATATCTCTAAACATTTGTTGAAGATCCTCTTCGGTTAATTCGTAGGTTGATAAGCTTCCAGTTACAATAGGCTCATTTGTGCTGTCCTTAGCACTGAATTTATCACCTTCTCTAACAACGAAAATTTCTACAGCAGGTTTTGCAGAATCTGTAAACACAACTTTAAATGTGTTTTCATCAATTGTGTAGATTTTATGTTTTGTAAGTTTTTCGTTTGTAAAGTAACCACCATCCTCTGTATAGGTTACATTTTTAAAGTCGTAAACAGTGACGTTTACAGTGTATTGAATTTCATATTGTTTTTCTTCTTTTGGTGTAAAAGAGCCAACAATTCCTTGATTTGTATAATAATCGTAAGCCCTACCATTGCTGTCAACACCAAGAATCACATAATCTGTGCTGTTATATCTTGATTTTTCATCTGAACTTGCAGTTTCTTTCTTATAAAGTTCACTGTTAGCCTTGAAGATGTCGTATGTGACGCTGTTTTTAATTGAATATGTCACTGTTGGATCTGGAATAAAAACGGTGTCTTTATAAAGTTCTACAGATTGTGGAATAGAAATGCTTCCTTTCTCAATTTGAATTGAAGAACCTAAAACTCTTGGTTTAACATAATAATTTGCGAAATAAACAATTGTGTTTTTCTTGCTATCAATGATAGAAATTCTTGCTTGATAATTTCCAGATGCTGATGCATTAAATTTTCCAGCATACAATTTGAGTTCACCAGATTTGGATTGTTCCCAAACACGACGACTTAAAATTTTTGTGTCAATAACATTATCAAATTCTGTTTCAGTTCCGTCTTTTTCAATGTGGAACAACTTAACTTCATAATCAACAAATCCAATCGCATCGTCTTGAACTGTTATTGTTGGAAGTTCAATATCTTCGTCTTGAAGATATTCAACATCTTCCATACCTGTTGCTGAGATGAATTTTGGAGCAGCATTATCTTCTGAGTTGAGAATTGAGATTGTTTCAGCATAAATTCCAACATTTCCACAATCATCATAAACATAAGAGAAGATTTGAAGTGAAAGAGCATCTTTGCATTCGCTTAAATCAATACTATAAGAAGAAGCGGTTGAATCTGTTAAATCAATATAACCATCTTCAGTTTCAACTTCGGCTGCTACTTCATGGTAAGCCTTATAAATGTCTGTCAAGAACATTCCTTTTGACATTTTTTCATTTATATCTGTCCAAAGTGAAGAAAGGTTGATTCCTTTAAGATTTGTCCCATCTTCGTCTGTGTTTTTACCCTTAACTTTGATAGGTTTATTTGAACCGTCCAAGAAACGATAAAGTGTTACAACTTGCATTTCTGCATCACGATTGTCAGTTGCAGTTGGAACATTGAAAGTCACAACTGAATTTGGAAGATAAGTTTTTTGAAGTGTTGTGGAGAATCTGATTTCTGGTGCTTGTTCTTCTGTTTCAAGAAGCACAATGCTTATGTCATAAGGAACATCTGTTGTGTTTCCTGCAGCATCAGTTGCGATGTAATGGATATAATAATTATCTCTTCCTGTTCCATCGTCTGCTTCGTCAGCACCAAATGTTTTGTCTGTGTCAATATAAGCAAAACCTTTTGCTAAAACTTCAGGAGCTTTTGATTTAAGCCAAGCAATTGCTGCATTTTTCTTTGCTTCAGCAACAGCTTCATCATGTCCATCTCCTGCTTCAATACCATCTCCGGCATTCTTCACACTGTCAATGTCATCAAAAATTTGATTTCCTTCAGCATTGAAGATTTCATAGATTTTTTCTGCGTTTGCATTATCAACAACAATCAAATAATTGTGTTTTTGAAGCCATTGTAACATATCTTTGTCTGTTTTGATTTTATCGTCAACAGTTGTGCCGCTAAGAGATTTATCTTCAGCAACAGCTTTTCTGACAAGGAAATTGTTTGTCAAGAAATTTTGATAAGCTTTATAAGCAGATGAATCGCGATAATTGAAAACAAGGTTGTATTTGTTGTATTCGTTGATTTCAAGAATTGTTTCTGCACCACGCATAATTTTTCTTGTCAATCTAACCTTACTATTTTCGTTTTCAGCAGGAACACCTTGAATTGCTTCGCTTGTCTTTGTGACATTATCATTCATTCCAATAGCATAAACAATAACACCATTTGATGTTGCATAAGTTTTTAATTTTTCGTGTTCGTCTTTATGCTCTTTATCTTCATAATCTTCAACATCAGCATATTGTGATGCATCATAAAGAACAACTGTTGGGTCTTTTTCATCTTTCACATCATCAAATTTGTAAACGCCTTCAGGTGTTTCATATTCATGTCCATAGAAGTCAGTGATTTTGTAGATAAATGTGTAGTATCCATCTTTGAGTGGAGTGAATTTTGTTGGGTCTGCAAGATAATAGTTCCCTTCGCCATCTTCTTCAAGAATATCAACTTCATTTCCGTCTTCATCGGTTACAGGTGGATAATCTTCTGGTGTGATTTGAGTATAACTTGAATCTCCATATTTTTCTTTAAAACGAACTTGAACTTTGTAAGAAACTGCAATTTCTTCTCCTGCAGGTGTTGCATCTTTTGGTGTTACACCAATAGCAGTTGGAAGAGTGCTTTCTTCACCACGTTTTCCATTATCAACCCAAGATTTTGACAATTCAAGTTTGATATCGTCAAAGTTTTTGTAGTATGGGTTGTTTTCATCATTATAAACCTTAAATGATTTTGTTGTTGATGTCACAAAATATGGTTCACCTAATGATTCTCCAGTTTTAGCACGAGTATAATAAGAATATTTTATTGTGTAAGTGCCTGCACCAAATTTTACTGCTGCTTCGGCATCATCTTCAAATTTTGAACCATCAATATAAAGACGAGTGCCTTCTGTTTCTTTTGAAATTTCAAAAGAAGAATTGTTTACACCACCTGTTGCTGTGACAACAACAAAGTCTGCCTCATTTGCTGCTTTTGCTTCATCCAATGATTTATAAAGTTTCACAGCGATTTCTTTGCCATTTTCTCCTGTAACTTTTGGAGTTGGAAGATATACATTTTTTGGCTTTTCAACGTCTTCAACTTTTTCTTTTGCTCCCTTAACAGAAAGGTCAACAACATCTGGGAAGATGACATTTGGGTCTGTTAAATCAAATGAAGCCGAAGAAAGAACACTCTTAACTTTAAGCTGATGACTGTTTGTCAAAATTGTTTTTGTTTCATCATCTTGAGCGTAATATGAATAAGAATATGTCACGGTGTAAGTTCCAATTCTATCAGCAGTAAATTTTTCACCGCCATTTGAATTGACTTCTTTTAAAACACCTTTATCATCAACTTCATCATTGAAAGAAACTTTAACACTTGATGCAGTGATAACATATCCATCTTCATTTTTATCAGAGTCTGTTTCATTTATAGATGAATCTCCAACTTTTAAGCTTGTGTTTCCGCCAATATAAGCATCAGGAATTGTGTATTCTCCACCTCTATTGACAACAGTTTCAACTTCTTTCTTGCCATCACCAATTGTCAAGAAATTATAATCTGTGTCTGTGTCGCTTACTGCAAGAGCAACAAGTTCCTTAACAGGAAAACAAAGTGCGGTTAGCATAAAAGCAACAACCATCACGATTCCTTTAAAAAGCATTGAATGTTTTTTCACTTTCATAAGTCTTCTCCTAAATTGTTTGTATTATAACATATATATTTTAACGCAAACTCACCTGGCAAGTCAAACAAAAATCTCACAAGTCTGCGAAATTTACAAATATTTTGCGAAAGCTCCAAAAATCTATGTAAGAATAAAAGCACTTTTATTGTCGAAAAGTTGTCTAAAACAAATTCTTTTGCTGTTTTTATCTGTATTTTTGGCACTTTAACAAACAAATTTACAACAAATCTAATTAAATAAAGTAAGGCAGACTTTTATGTCAAAAATCCATATCTGCTTTAAGAGTAAACCATCTGCGTTCACCAAAAAGCTTTTGGATTTTTTGACACCAGTCCGCCCCTAAACTTAAATGTTGTATGTCACCTTAACACCTGGGCCCATTGTTGATGCAAGAGTCACACTCTTAATATATTGCCCTTTTGATGCGGAAGGTTTTGCTCTTACAATTGCGTCCATAACTGTCTGGAAGTTTTCAAGAAGTTTTTGTTGTCCAAAACTCTTCTTTCCAATAATAACATGAACGTTGTTTGTCTTATCCAAACGATATTCAACCTTTCCTGCTTTAACATCACGGATTGCTTTTGCAACATCTGTTGTCACAGTTCCACTTTTTGGGTTTGGCATTAAGCCTTTTGGGCCAAGAATCTTTGCAATTCTTCCAACAACACCCATCATATCTGGAGTTGTGATGCAGACATCAAAATCAAGCCAACCACCGTTTATCTTTGCAACAATTTCTTCTGCACCAACAAAATCTGCACCATTTTTGGTTGCTTCATCTGCTTTATCACCACGAGCAATAACAAGCACTCTAACATTTCTTCCTGTTCCGTTTGGAAGAACAACAACACCACGAACTTGTTGGTCTGCTTGACGTCCATCAACACCCAAGCGAACATGAAGTTCGATTGTTTCATCAAATTTTGCTGTTGAAGATTTCAAAACATTGTCAATTGCTGTTGTGACATCATAAGAAGCAAGTTTATCGAAACCTTCAAGAGATTTTACATATCTTTTACCTTTTCTCATTGTCTTTCTCCTTAGTCAATCACTTCAACGCCCATAGATCTTGCAGCTCCAGCAATCATTGACATAGCACTTTCAATGCTTTCTGCATTAAGATCAGGCATTTTTGTTTCAGCAATCTTTCTGATTTGCTCTTTTGTGATTTTTCCGACTTTTTGTTTGTTTGGTTTTGCAGAACCTTTATCAAGCCCAATAGCTTTTTTAATAAGCACTGCTGCTGGTGGAGTTTTTAACTCAAATGTGAATGATCTATCTTCAAAGATAGTAATCACAACAGGGATAACAAATCCTGCTTGAGATGCGGTTTTATCGTTAAACTCCTTAACAAACGCTCCAATGTTGATTCCATGTGGTCCAAGAGAAGAACCGACTGGTGGTCCTGGAGTGGCTTTTCCCGCTTCGAGTTGTAATTTTACAACTGCTTTAACTTTCTTTGCCATTTTCTACCTCCTAATGTGGTGAACGGATTTTGGCATTAATCCTCCCACAATGATTTGTCAGTTTAATGTCATAACGGACAATATTAAATGAAAATCTTGCAATTTTCAAAAAATATCAATTAAATAAGTTTGTTATTAGTCAACTTTGACTTTTTTCTCTTTTTCATTCTTTAAAATAAGAATTATTGTTGCACCTTGTGAATTTGCTCAAATGAAAGTTCAACATTATTTTCTCTGCCAAACATTTCAACAGTCACAGTCACAATTCCAGCTTCTGCATTGACAGCAACAACAGTTCCAATCATCTTGTCCAAAGGCCCTTCAATGATTTCAACCTTATCGCCAACAGCAATGTCAGTTTCAACCTTAATCTTTTCAAGTCGCATTTTCATCACTTCTTCATCTGTAAGAGCAAGTGGACGCCCTTTTGGGCCAACAAATCCTGTTATGCCACGTGTGTTTGTGATATTGTGCCACAAATCATCACCATATATCATTTTTACTAAAAGATAGCAAGGCATACTTTTTCTTGTGACAAGTTTTTTCTTTCCATTTTTTTCTTCAATAACATCTTCTTCTGGAATAATAATATCAAAGATTCTGTCTTGCAAGTTAAACTTTTTCACAACAGTTTCCAAATTTTCTTTTGCAACGTTTTCATAGCCAGAAAAAGTGTGAAGAACATACCATTTTGGTTCGCTTGAATAGATGTATTCCATAAATAAAACTCCTTAAATTCCTTTTGCTGATTTTATAATCAAACAATCAAAAGTCCTACCAAATAAGCAAGAAGGGTGTTTACCCCGAACAAGAAAAGTCCAAAAATGATAACAAAAGCAATAACAATGCCTGTTTTTTTGACAACTTCACCAAAAGTTGGCCAAGTCACTTTTTTAAGTTCAGACATGGTTTCTTTAGTCTTTTTCACAAGACCGCCTTTATTTTCTTTTTTGTTTTTCTTGTCTTTTTTGTCTTTTTTCTTATCGCTAACCTTTTTGTCTTTAGTATCTTTTTTAGAATCCTTTTGCTTTGAATCAGTGTCTTTAACAATTCCTTGAGAAATTTGATCTTTTGTCAAATCTTCTTTTTCATTGAGATTAGCATTAAGTTTTTTTTGTTTCTTAGACATACAAAAACCCCTTTCAAAACTTATTTTGTTTCTTTATGTTTTGTGCGTTTATTACATCTTGGGCAGAATTTATAGATTTCAATTCTTTCAGCATTGGCAGAAGTGTTTTTCTCAGTTGAATAATTTCTTTCGTGACATTCTGTGCATTCCAAAGTGATAATTTTACGTTTTGGTGCTGCCATAATTTTTCTCCTAACAAAAAAACTAACACCCGCAAGCGGTAGTGTCACAAATAATATAGCACACAAACAAAAGGTAAGTCAAGAGTTTTCACAAAAAATTTTAATTTGTCTTAAATAAGAGCATAAAAGCAATAATTAACCTTAAACAATCACAACTTTTTTTGAAAACTTTAAATCTCGCGTGTTAAAATAAAAAAAAGCGAAGAGGAAAATCTTCGCAAATTTCAGTATTTTATTCTTCCGCTTCTACAACAGCATCAATATACATAACAGTTTCGTTTTTCTTGCATTTTGGTATCAGTTCTTCCAATTTGCTTGGACGATTGAAATCCGTTTCATATTTAAGAGCATAAGAAAAATAAACTCTCAACAAATCCTTCGCATAAAGATATGCACGCGAAAGGTTTTTGCCGTCTGTATAAATGTTCAAATCTGGAAAAATCACTTGATAAGAGCCGTTCTCTTCATCTTTGACAAAAATTGCTGGATACAAAAATTGATATTCTTTCATAGACACTCCACATCACATATTCAACACTATTTTATCACAAAGAAAAGAAAATACAAAATAATTTTAAAAAAAATATCGATTTTTCTCGATATTTTTCAATTTTTTACCATCAAAAAACTTTTTAAATGGTTTAAACTTATTTTCCTAAAATTCTTGAACTCCAAATTTCTTTTTCCTCGTGAGTCAAAGGTGTTTTAACTTTTTGAATATCTTCAATGTTTGCTTCTTTAACTGGGAAGCTTTTTCCAGTAATATTTTCATCTGCTGTAAAAATTGTAACTCGATTTCTATAAATCTCACCAATTGTAACTTTCATAATAACACCTCCGTGTGTTTAGTTGTTTTAACTGTCCATATCATAACACAATTTTTTAAATTTGTAAAGACCTTTTTAAAAATTTTTTATTTTTTTCAAATATTTTTTCGCTCAATATTATAAGCCATCTAGCACCTTATTAATATATATAAATAAGTATCCTAAACAACTTACTCATTGATTGGTTGGTTTTATCAACTTGATTGATTAGTTTCATCAACTGTAACCGGTTCTGCGTGACTGTCAGCTTTGGACTATTGATTGAGATTTAAAAATGATTGAGATATTTTAAAAAAAGCATTAGCATACAAGTAGTCAGGATTTCTCTTTACATTTTTTCAACACTGTCAATACCAAGTGTCCACAGTGCCTTTTCAAGACAACTTTTAACCAACATACAAATTGCAAGCATTTCTTTTCTTCTCTTCTCGTCTTTCTCTGACAATATTTTGTAATTATTATAGAAAGTTGAAAATGCACTTGCCAGTTCAAATGTGGCAAGACAAAGACTATTGAGAGAATAGGAATCATACGAGATTTGATAAGCAGAATTGAGTTTTAAAATTGCAAGAGCAATATTCTTTTCTTCATTTGTCTTAATATCAACCATAAAATCCTTAGATCTTGTTGTTTCACAGCCTGCTTTAAGCAAAATAGAGTTGATTCGTGCAATAGTATATTGAATATAAGGGCCTGTTTTTCCATCAAATGACAGGAATTTTTCAATATCAAAAACATAATCCTTTTCAATAGTGTTTGATAAATCACCAAATTTCATTGCACCGACACCGATTTTTCGTGCAAGTTCTTCATCTCCCTTTATCCCATTTGCTGCAAGTTTTTCGCTTGCTTTGTCGATAAGAAGTCCAACAACATCTTTAAGACGAACAACTTCACCTGAACGAGTCTTAAATGGTTTTCCATCTTTTCCATTCATTGTTCCAAAACTGATATGAATCAATTTCTGTTTTTCTGGAGAAATTCCTGCAAGCTTACAGCACCTAAAAACTTGCTCAAAATGAGTTTCTTGTCTTTTATCCGTCACATAGACAATTTCATCGGGAACATCTTTTTCATTTCTCATAACAACAGTTGCAATATCTGTTGTCGCATAAAGATCACCTCCATTATATTTTTTTATTATTGCTGGTGGCATTGGGTTTTTGTAACGCTGTGGCTCATCTTCACTTTTCTTTGCGATTGGAATATGCTCTCCCTCTCTCGCAACATCAACAACAAGAGCCCCCTCACTTTCGCGTGCAAGTTTCTTTTCAACAAAAATATTTATTGTGTCATCAATATATGATTGTGCATCACTTTCACCAAAAGTATAATCAAACTCACAATTCAAAAGTTTGTAATTTTTTAAAATCTCCAAAACTGAAAGTTGACGAATTTTTTGATAAATTGTGTAATAAGGTTCAACTTTTCTTTGAATTAACAATGTGACTTCATCAGCAAGTTTCTTAAAATTTTCATCAATATCTTTTTTCTTTGAAGCCTTTGGATATTCATCATTTAAAACATCTAAAGTAACATTTTTAAGTGAAATTTTTGAAAAATCGATGTTTTTTTCACAATTTTTTGCATTTTTTTCACATTTTTTTTGCGTTTTTTCATTTTTTTCAAAAAATTCATTCAAAAAACCATCTTCTTTAAGTTGCAAAACTGTCAGCCCCATTTGGAGTCCATAATCACCCAAATGCATATCAGAAAGCACCCTATCACCTCTGACAAGATGCACTCTCTTTAAAGCTTCTCCAACAATTGGAGAACGCAAATGGCCAACGTGAAGTTCTTTTGCAACATTTGCACCGCCATAATCAAAGAAAACCAACCTCGGATTTTTAACTTGCTCTATACCCAAGTTTTTATCATTTGAAATTTCATTGCAATAATCGGAGAGTTTTTTATTTGTAACTTTCACATTTATAAAACCTGGTTTTACTGCCAAAAATTCAAAATTTTCATTTTTTTTGATGTTTTTTACAATTTTTTCAGCCAAATTTAATGGATTTTCATTTAAACGCTTTGCACACATCATTGCGAAATTACATTGATATTCACAAAGTTCTGGCCTGTTTGAGAATGCAACAGAAAGTCCATCTGTATCAATTTTCAAACTTTTCACCGCTTCTGAAATAAGTTTTGAAATTTCCTCTTTTATGTTCATAAATCATCTCCAAGTATTTCTTTTTTATAAACTGAGTTTATCATAAAAAAAAATAAAAAGCAAATTTTTCGTGCTTTTTGATTAATAAAATAAAAACGCACAATAGTGCGTTAAATTTCTTGTCGGCTTTTCAACGCCTTCTCCAATGTTACTTCATCAGCAAATTCAATGTCGCTGCCAATTGAAATCCCTTGTGCAAGTCTTGTCACCTTGACGCCCAACGGCTTCAACAATTTTGCAATATACATTGCTGTTGCTTCTCCCTCAACATCTGGATTAGTCGCCATAATAACTTCTTTAACATTGTTTTTTTGAACACGAGAAAGCAATTCTTTTATTTTTATATCATTTGGCCCTTTGTTTTCAAGCGGATTTATACAACCAAATAAAACATGATAGACACCATCATAACTCTTCACTTTTTCCATTGAAACAATATCTTTTGGTTCTTGAACAACACAAATAAGTTGATTATTCCTTTTTTCACAAATCTTACACAAGTCGTTTGTGCTGTAATTTCCACATTCTCGACACAATTTAACCTTGTTTTTCACTTCTAAGATTGCATTTGCAAAATTTTCAGCTTTCTCCTTGCTGTTTTCAATAATGAAAAAGGCATAGCGTTGTGCTGTTTTATAGCCCACCCCAGGAAGTGCTTTAAAATATTCTATCAACTTTTCAATTGGTTCTTCAAAATCATTCATCTATCATATTCCCAAATTTGGAAGTCTTCTTTGTTCATCTTCTGCAATTTTTTTCATACAATCATTGAAAGCACTGACAACCAAATCTTCCAACATTTCAACGTCATCAGGGTCAACAACTTCTTTTTTTATGTGGACAGCTTTAACTGTCTTATTTCCAAGGCAAGTCACTTCCACCATTCCACCGCCAACTGTTGATTTATATTCTGTTGCGTCAATTTCTTCTCGAATTCTCTTCATATCCTCTTGCATCTTTTGTGCTTGACGCATAAGAGCTTGCATATTTTGTCCACCAAAGCCACCGCCAAATCCGTATCCCATTTTTATTCTCCTTTTTATATGTTTTAGTTTTTATTATTAATCTTGAATCTTATTCAATCTCGACTGTTGTAAAGAAATTTTTAATTTTTTTTATGTCTTTTTCAATTTTCTGCTCTGCACTTTCAAATTTAACAACCTTAAAAGTAAGGTCAAGTCCTTGCCATCTAAGTGCAGACTCAATATCCCTTTTCCCATTTTCCAAAACATCAACCAAAAAAGCATCGCTTGTTCTTATAATAAGTTCACCGCCCTCAATTTGAGCATTTGTAATGTCACCGCAAGCAACATGCAATGCAACCTTGTGATGTTCTTTCAAATACAAAACAACCTTTCCCCAAACATTATTTGCTGACAATTTCGACTTGTCAACCTCAATTTTCAGTTTTTTTTTGCATCAAAACCAAGAATGGCATTCAAACAAGTTGTTTCAAGAAGCAATCTTACTGAAAGTGTGTAGCGAAGTTCACTTTCCGCACTTGAAAAGACTTGCATATATCTAATCAAATCTTTCTCATTAAATTTCTCTGCTTGTGACGAAAATTTTTCAAAAACATCATCTGTTAAATTTAAGATTTCATTTGCGTTTTTGCAACTTTTACAAACAAGCAAATCTCTTGCATGACGCGAAAGGTCTTTTGCAAAAACAGCCAGATTTTTTCCTTCCTTTTCTATCTTATCAATATAGGACAAAACCTCACCAAGTTCTTTATCATATATTTTATCAAAAAATTCAAGCGTCAAATTTATGTCAGTTGTGCCTAAAACCTGCAATGTTTTTTCTTTTGTGATTTGCCCTTGCGAATATGCCGAAATACTGTCTGCGATTGAAAGAGTGTCACGCACACTTCCCTCACCAGCATTTGCAATGATTTTTAAACTGTCTGCATCATAGGTTATGTTTTCTTTATCAAAAACCTTTGCAAGATGTTTTGAGAGTTCGTCAACACTGACAAGTCTAAAATCAAACCTAACACATCTTGAAAGTATTGTTTGTGGAAGTTTATGAACTTCAGTCGTTGCGAGAATGAATATAATATATGGTGGTGGTTCTTCCAAAGTTTTCAAAAGAGCATTAAAAGCACTGTCAGAAAGCATATGCACTTCATCAACAATATACACTTTATACTTTGCACCAACAGGCATAAATTTCACTTTTTCACGAATTTGTCTAATGTCATCAACTTTGTTATTACTTGCTGCATCAATTTCAATAATGTTTATATCATTTTCTTGTTCAAGTCTTTTACAATTTTCACACTCTCCACACGCAGAACCATTAACTGGCGACAGGCAATTCACCGCCCTTGCAAATATTTTCGCAACACTTGTTTTTCCAGTCCCTCTTGTTCCTGTAAAAAGATAGGCATGCCCAACTTGGTCGTTCATAATTTGATTTTGCAAAGTCTTAGTGATATGGTCTTGCCCAATCACTTCATCAAATGTTTTTGGTCTATATTTCCTATACAATGCAATATGATTCATTCTTGTCCCTTTAACTTTTCACATAAGTAAAAAGATTTTTTCTGCATGAAATTAAATGTAAATATTAATAGTTCTCTCTTGCAATAACTGAAAAGGCATCGACATCTAAACTTGTGGCACCAATAAGAACACCATCGATGCTTTCGTTTGAAAGAATCTTTTTATAATTGTTCAATCCAACACTTCCGCCATAAACAACAGTGATTTTTTTAGATGCTTTCGTAGAAAATTGGATTTCAATTTCTTTCCTTATAACTTCAACCATCTTTGAAATATCTTTGTTTGTTATGCCCTTATTTGCACTTGACTTGTTTGTGCTTATTGCCCAAACAGGTTCGTATGCAATGATAACGCTTTCAAGTTCGTTTTCATAAATCCCTTTCAAATCATCGTCAATTTGCTTTCGTATGAAATTTTGAGTTTGTTTACTTTCTCTCGTTTGCAAACTTTCGCCAACACACAAAATAACTTTCAACCCATTGGCAAGTGCTGTTTTTATTTTCTTGTTGATTGTCTTGTCTGTTTCCTTAAATTTGTTTCTGACATCACTATGTCCAACGATAACATACTCTGCACCAAGGTCTTTTACCATTTTTGCACTCACTTCTCCAGTAAAAGAACCACTCTCTTCCGCAGACATATTTTGAGCACCATAAGCAACTTTGCTTGAACTTAAAAATTCTTGTGCAACTCCCAAATGCGTGTATGGTGGGCAAACTATAATGCTGTTTTTTGAACCTTTCGCCTTGGTTGCGATTGTCATAGCATAATTTTTGAACTCGCTTGGAGTTGTGTTCATTTTGAGATTTGCAATAATAAGTTTTTTCATAATGCTCTCCTTTAATTGTTATTATATTTTTATATTTCAAATTGAATCAATAACTTCAACTGCTGGCAAAATTTTTCCTTCCATAAGTTTCAAACTCGCTCCACCCCCAGTTGAAAGATGATTTATTCTGTCAGCAACTCCTGCTTCTTGAACAGCACTAACACTGTCTCCACCACCTACAATAGAATATGCTCCACTGTTTGCAACTGCCTTTGCAACTTTTTCTGTCCCTTTTCTAAATCTCTTATCTTCATATTTTCCAAGTGGTCCATTCCAAATGATTTGTTTTGCTTTAAGAATTTCACTTTGGAACATCTTTGTTGTTTTTGGTCCAATATCAAAACCAACAAACTCGCCCTCTATTTCTGGCTGTCTTACAGTCTTGACTTTCCCATTACATTCTGCAATATGGTCAACAGGAAGCAAAACCTTTATTCCTTTTTCTTTTGCTTTTTCTAGTATAGTTTTTGCATCATTGACAAGTTCATGCGAACAAATGCTGTTTCCAACACTCACACCCTCTGCCTGCAAGAATGTGTATGCCATTCCGCCTCCAATAAGAATAACATCTGCCATTCCTAAAACATTGCTTATAAGATTCAGTTTGTCATCAACTTTTGCTCCACCAAAAATTGCAACAAACGGATGAGCAGGATTTTTGAATGCCTTATCAAAAACTTCCAATTCTTTTTCAATCAAAAAGCCCATAGCATTTGGCTTTTTAAGAGCAACCCCATAGTTTGATGCTTGTTTTCTGTGAGCAACTCCAAAAGCATCGTCAACATAAATGTCGCATATTTTGCAAAGTTCTTTGACAAAAGTAGGGCTATTTTCTTCTTCACCCTTGACAAATCTTAAGTTTTCAAGCATTAAAATTTCGCCATCTCTAAGTTTTGAAATGGCAAGGTCAACCTCAGGTCCAAAAACTTTACTGCAAAACTTGACTTTATTTGGAAAACTTTTCATAAGATAAACTGCAACAGGAAACAATGATAGGAATTTGTCATATCCCTTCGGCCTTCCCAAATGCGAACAAACAATAAGTTTTGCACCTTTTTCAACCAAATATTTTATTGTTGGCAAGGCGGCATCAATTCTGTTAGCATTTTGAATGTCACCCCAATTGTCAAGTGGCACATTAAAGTCACAACGAAGCAGCACTCGTTTTCCTTTAATATCATTCAACTCTCTTATTGTTCTTTTCATACACACCCACTTATTAAGTATATTTTACACCATTAACGAAAAAAAACAAAATGTTTTCAAGCAGTTATCAAAAAAAGAAAAAATGGCTGAACTTTATTTGCCAAAGCCATTTTTTTCGTTATTCTTTTTTATATCAGGGAATTTTAGAATTTCTCCTTGCTGAGAGTTTTGATTTGTTGGAATATTTTGTGATTTTTCTTCTTTCTTGTCTGGAAGTTTAAAATCTGACAAACTTTCTGAATAGTAAGCTCTATATGTGTCTAAATCTCGTTGTTCATTTATGTCAAGATTTTGAATTCTTATATCCACTTTAATCTTGCCATTTGGACAAAGAATATCAATATCCACCTGATAGCCCTGTTGTTTCTCGTATTTTGCTCTCTTGCTTAAATATTTATCAACAATCACACCAAGTTGTATATCATACATGTCCATAACATACATATCTCTTCTTTGATACGCAGTTGTCATTTTTTTCTCAATTTTCGCAATTTTTCTGTTAAACTTTCTTTCCAATTTCTTTTCTTTTGTCATTTTATCTCCCCTTTTTATAGGGAAATTTTATCACAAATAACAATGCTTGTCAATAGTCATTTTTCAAAATTTTGATGTTAAATTTAATCCTTTGAAATTCCCCATGAAGATTGCAGTATTTTAAGGCATTCATCAATATTATCACACGTTGCAAGTTTGTTTCTCACTGATGCTGTCATCGAAAGTTCTCTCGCATACCACAAAAAATGTTTGCGAATATAGTTTTCAAGCCACTTTTCATCAAATTTTTCTCGCAAAATCTCAATATGCTTTTTCACAGTTTGAAATTTTGCTAAATTTGTGATTTTTCCTTTAGAGTCAAATATATTTTCAATGCCCAAGAACCCTTTATCATAATTTTTGATTTTGTCTTTTGATAGTTCCGCAAAAATCCATGGTTTCCCAAGACTTCCTCTGCCAATCATAACACCATCAACTCCTGTTGAACACATCAATTTCAAACTCTTTTCATCAAAAACATCTCCATTTCCAATCACTGGAATATGAAGTTTTGCTTTCACGGTTGCAATAGCATCATAATCCGCAGTGCCGCTATATCCTTGTGCAACGGTTCTTGCATGAAAAGTCACATAATCCGCACCACTATCCTCACACATCTTCGCAAATTCAAGAAAATTTTCCGTTCTGTAGCCTTTGCGGAATTTTACTGACACTTGTTTTGTTGTTGCCTTCTTGCAAGTGGAAATAATTTTGCTTGCAAGAGAGAGATTGTCCATCAAAGATGCACCCTCGCCATTTTTAATTATCTTTGGTGCTGGACAACCCATATTTATATCAAAAGAATTAAATTTTTCAAGCAGTGGACTTTGAACTGCCATTTGCATAAATTCTGGCTCGTGTCCAAAAATTTGTGCAATTTTCACTTTCTCTTGCTCTGTTGTTAAAGTCATATATTGTGTTTTTGTTGGATTTGCAAACATTGCACGAGCAGACAACATTTCGCTCACTGTAACATCTGCACCAAAAAAACTTGCCACCGCACGAAAACCTACATCGGTGACTCCTGCCATTGGAGCTAAGATTAATGGTAATTCAATTTCCTCGCCTGCAATTTTCATAACAAAAATATAACACAAAAAAAGAATGTTGGCAAACCTTTTGCTTCCATTCCTCTAAAAATTTTATGTTCTATTCTTCTAGAAAATTTACTTTTCTTAAGAGTCCATAAATTAAGATTCAGGCATTTTATTGAAACTTTTAAAGGCAATCGCTCTTTTAGGTGATGCAATATAATATCTTTTTGTTTGTGGATTTAGATATTTCCTTGCTTTTCTTTCTTTTAACAAAAATTTTCCAAAATCTCTCCAAACAACTTCTCCACCCTTATAACAAACATCAAAAACGGTTTCTTTAAAACAGCGAAGAAATAAATCACACTTTGATTTTGACAGATTTGTTTTTTTTGCTAAAACTGAAACAAACTCTTGCTTATTCATACTCTCCTCCACTAAAATGTTTGACACAAATAAAATTTTTAAACATTTTTACAAAGGAATTTCATGATTTTTCATCTTGTTTCTTTTTAATTTCGGCAATAACCTAACTAAGAAAGGAGTTGTCAAAATCAAATAAACCGCTCCCCCAATTATAATTCCAACAATAATGTTTGCAAAAGCGGAAAAGTAGTTGCATTTGATGAAAAAATAAACCGTTACAAACATAACAAAACACGAAAAAAGCAAATCAAAAACATCAAAAAACTTTAATGAAAAGAAGATTCTCTTTTTCAATTTCATAAGTGACAACAAAGCAACAGTGCTGGAAAGTATGATGTTTCCAAGAACCAGAGCATATATATTGAAAGTCGGAATTGCAGAAAAAATAAGAGAAATCAACGCTTTCAAAGTTCCGCCAACAATTGAATAAAGCAATATTTCCCCAAATTCTCCATCAGCTTGCAGAAGCATAACAAAATATTGCATCAATGCTGTCAAAACAACCGAAAATCCGCCATAAAAAGTCAGTCCATTTGCAACATCTAAAAATTTTGGACTCAAATTTGGAAAAAATAGTGTAAATAGTTGCCTAGAAAGTGCAACAATTCCAAATGTTGTTGGCAAAATGAAAAACAGCAAAATTTTAAGTCCTTTTTCAACAACCCATCTGCCACCACTTCCACGTGAAAAAAGAAATGAAATATTTGGTAAAAGAGTTGTTGTCATTGCAATTGAAATTATAAGCGGAAAATTTAAAATCGAACCAACAATCCCTGTTTGCAATCCATAAAGTTCCGTTGCAAGACTTTGCGTCATTCCCGCTTGGACAAGTCTTGAAACTATAAAAAGTCCATCGAATGCATTTACAAGCGGAAAGATTGAAGCAGAAAGCATTAAGGTGAAATTTGCTTTATCAAATTGTTTACGTGCAAACAAAATCTCTTTATTTCTTTCTATATTTCGACTTCTTTCTAAATTTCTATTAATTTGGTTTATATTTAAGTTTCTATGGACATCTCTTTTTTGTTTCTTATTTTTTATAAGAAAATAGATTGAAAGATAAAGCAGGGAAATAAGTTCGCTAAAAACAATCCCAACAAATGCTCCAAAAACACCTTTTCCGCCTCCAAATTTGGAAAAGTAGTAGGCAAAAAGCAATCCGAAAGCAAATTTAAAAACTTGCTCAATCACTTGACTTATCGCAGTTGGAAGCATATTCTCAAAGCCCTGAAAAAAACCTCTCAATGCGGAAAGCCCTGCTCCAAGTGGTAAGAGAAAAATGAAAAGCATATAAGATGAATAAGCATCAACACCCTGTAAAGCAGAAATAAATTTCCCCAATAAAAGAAAAATTGCTCCTATAAAAATTCCAATTGCAACACTAATGAAAATCGCACGATATAAAAAAATATATATTTTTGAATAGTCACTTTTTGCTCTTGCAGAGGATATAAGTTTTGATAGACTTGTTGTAACTCCTCCAGAAGTGATAACAAGTGCAAAAAGATAAAGAGACATAACAAGTTGAAAAACACCAATCCCTTCAATCCCAAGAAATGAAGTCAGTGGGAAACGAAAAAGTGCTCCCAAAATTTTGCAAACCAATCCACTTGCAAGCAAAATTATAGCACTGACACTCAAATTTGTTTTATTTTTTTTCATAAAGCACCGTTTGGATTAGTAGTAAGATAAAAACAAAAAAATATTCATTTTTTTTCAAAATGCTATTTACAAAACAAAAAATCTATGTTATAATTTGAGAAACTAATGATAAGTAAAGGAGAAATGAAAATGTCTGATTATATTGTTGAAAAATCCAATAAAAATCATCCAGGAGTAACAATTTTAAAAAACGGAGACAAAACTGCTCTTCCAATTGGAATGTTTGTTGATAATCTTAATGGAATAGTAGCTTTGCTTCATGGGGAAAGCGATTTTCACACTTTGGTTTCAACAGGAATGACAAATCCTGACCAATACAATGAATTTATCAAAACTTCCAAAAAATTTCTAGACCAATGTGATTCTGGCTTACTGTTAAGTCTTAAAAACATCGGTGATAAAGTGTATGTCCCAGATTTTACATTTTTCTCAAATGAATATGATAAAATTATGAAAAGCACAGACCCAAACACTTCTCTTAGAATGGGAAGAGCAAAAACATTATATGAATCATTTAGTTCTGTTTTGTCAGTATGCATTGACAAGAACAATGAAAATGGACTTAAACGTGGCTTTGTTGTAACAAACTCTAAAAACAAATAAACATTTCAAAATTAAGAATATGAAAATAAAAAATAAGGCATAAACCTTATTTTTTTTTATTTATTAAATGCTTTCCCCAAATCAATTTTTGTTTGTTCCATCTTTAAAGGCTGAACATTACCTTCAAAATAATCACTCGTTTTACCTTTATCAAAAGTAAAACCAGCATTATTCTTTGTTTCACCTTTTTCCATATCACCAAAAGAATTCTTTGCAGAAGCAACGCTTTCCATAAGTTTTTGGTATTCTTTTTCATCATTGCTTAAATCAGCTGTCTTATCTGGCATTGAGATTTTAGGAGATTTTGGTTCTTTTGGTTTCTCTGATGAAGGTGAAGCCTGAGAATTTCTATTTGGAGATTGTGGAGTCCTTGATAAAGGAGTCATTGGTGTTGGACTGAATGATGGTGCTTTATATGTTTTCATATCAAAAACAAAAGTTTTTGGACTCTTCACTGGAGATGTCTTTTTGACTTTTGGCTTTGTCGAAGTTGTTGATGACTTCTCCGATTTTTTCTCTTCCTTTTTAAGATTTGAAGCCTCAATGTTTGTTGTGAAGGTTTTATCACGAATGTTTTTTATTGGTGTGTAGTAGCCTTTCAAAATTGAAATACCTTCGTTTTCTTTTAGTATTTCAGTCAACATTCCACTTTTCATCAACAGAATATCTAGAATTCTTTTTTGCATTGCAAAATCATGAGAAAAATCCATGCCCTTTTCAAGATATTTTCCCATCAAGCGTTTAAAATCAAAACGAATCTTTGCTCCTTTTTCTCCCATTCTTTCAAGTAAAGCCAGCATTCTTACAATGTATAATTGTCCCAAAACATCGTAAAGTTCACGCGAAAACATGAACTCTTCCTTTTGAAAACGTAGGAGATTTTTCAAAGAATCTTCTTTTTCAATTTGACTTTCGTCACGCTTTATATTCCATCGCTCAAATATATGATTTTTAAAATCAAGACTGTAAGGTTCAAGAAGCTCATCAAGATATGTTTCATGCTTAATGCTTTCGTCAAAGTTGCTTTCCATTTCAATAATATAAAGTTTCGCTTTGCAGAAACTTTCATCAATTTCAATATCTATTCTAAAATTTAAAATAAATTCTCCCAATCTTGTTGAAACACGAACAACCTTTTCATCACTCTCTCCAAATTGTTTTGGAGCTTTTATGAGGATTTCCTTAATTTTGTCTGGAATCACATATTCGTTTTCTTTGAAATTTCCAAGCAAATCATTTCGTTGTTTACGCTCATAGTTTAAAATATCAAGATATTCTTTCTCAATCTTTTCAACATCTTCCATCACTGCTTGCGTAGGCTTTGCTGGTGTGTTTTCAACAGCATTTTGTTTCTTTTCTGAGTCATTTACAGCAGTTTTAGAATTTTTTCCTCTTCCCATAGAAATATTATACAACACAAAATTTTCTTTTGCAAGATATTTTTATAAATTCTTTTTTCTTATTAATCTTTTCACATATCCTATTAACTTTTTTCACATATAAAATTGTTGGATTAAATCCTTTTGATATAATTTTTTTGTAAGAAAAAAGAGCTTTGATGCTCTTTTAAGAATTTTTCATTTTGCTTTTAAATTCTTTTGCTTTTGGATAATCATTTTCATCAAACTTTGATTCAAGTTCTTTCAATAAATCTCTGCCTTTTTTTGCAAGATTTTTTGGAATTTCACTCTTAATTGTCACAAGCAAATCTCCATACGCTTCACGATTAAGGACTTTCACTCCTTTGCCTTTAACACGCATAACCGTTCCGTTTTGTGTTCCAGGTTCTATTTCAAGAATCTTTGTTCCTTTGGTGAGTGGAATTTCAACTTTGCCACCCAAAAGGCATGTTGTGAACGGAACATATAAATCAAACAAGAGATCTGTTCCAACGCGTTTAAAAATTGAATGTTGCCCAACAGTAACCTTTATGTTCAAGTCACCAGAAACGCCCTGCCCAGCAGGAGCATTTCCCTCGCCTCTCATACGGATTGTTTGCCCATCGTCTATGCCTGCAGGGACTTTAACTCGAACTTGTGCAGGGACTCGCTTACACCCTTTTCCACCGCATTCTTCACAACGCTCTTTAATCATCTTACCAGTTCCACCGCATCTTGGACAAACACTTTCTCTAATTGTTGTTCCAAACATTGTGTTTTGCTGAATTCTAACTCTTCCAGCACCTTTACAATCTGGACAAGTTGTAAATTCTTTTCCGTTTTTTGCACCAGTTCCATTACATTTTGAGCAAGTTTCAACTCTATTAAATGAAATCAATTTTTCAACACCAAAAATTGCTTCCTCAAAAGAAAGTCGCATCGAAATTGTTATGTCTTCTCCACGCTGTTGCATACGAGGCCCACGCCCATTTCCACCACCGAAAGCAGAAAATATGTCTGAAAAAATATCTGAAAATCCGCCAAAACCACCAAAATTAGAGAAATCTCCATCAAAACCACTGCCTTGAAATTGTGGCCCATCTGCAGAACCAAACTGATCATAGTTTGCACGTTTTTTCTCATCACCCAAAACTTCATAAGCCTCGTTTATTTCTTTAAATTTTTCTGGGGCTTCTGGGCTTTTGTTCAAATCAGGGTGATATTTTTTTGCCAAACGACGATATGCCGACTTAATCTCGTCTGCATCTGCGTTTTTATTTACGCCCAAAATTTCATAATAGTCCTTTCCTGCCATATTTTTTTGCCTTTTATTTTTATGTTATAGTTTTTTAATCAAACTTTCTTTGCCAAAATTTTTACAACACAATTTTTCAAAAACAGCCTTTGGCATTGGCTTTTTTGAGTGCGATGCGACAGCATCTAGCACTATTTTTGGTTGAATTTTATTGTCAAAAAGTTGAAAACAAATTGCGAGAACACAAGAATCATAATCAAGCCCACAGATAAAAACTTCATCTCCTTTATTGAAAAGTTTTAGAAAATCATTTTCTCCCCCCCCGCTAAGGAATATGAAGTTTTTTCCACAATTTTTGCATTTTTGGGCAAATTTAATGCGATTTCAGTTTCATCATCTGTCAAAAAACGCTGATAATTCAAGTATTCCACAAATTGACTTTCTTTTCTATTGACAAACTTTGTAGCAATAATTTGGTTAAAATTTCCATTATCCACCAAATCTTGAATTTTGTTTGCCACAAAGCTGCAATTATCGTTCAAAAATCCTTTTTGAACATCTACAATCAAAAGTTTTTTCATAGTTTTTATTTTACAATTTTATATTTGTTTTTTGCAAATAATTTTCATAACTTATGCCAAAACTTAACGTTCATTCAATTTTTATTCGATTGTCACATCTGGGTCATTCCCATCAGTTCCGCTTCCTGTTCCATTGCCAGCATCACCTGTGCCTGCATTTTGGTTTGGATTTGCATTTTGATACATCTTTGTGAACACTTCGTTTGAAACTTTTGTAAGTTCATCAAGTTCCTTTTTGATAACTTCTATATCATCACTTTCAAATTCTTTCTTTGCTTTTTCAATTTCGTCTTCAAGACGTTTTTTGTCTTCAGCAGAAATCTTATCGCCATTTTCTTTCAAAAGTTTTTCGAGAGAGTAAACCATGTTGTCAGCATTATTTTTTGTTTCAACAAATTCTTTACGCTTCTTATCTTCTTCAGCATGTGCTTCTGCTTCTTTAATGGCTCTTTCGATATCTTCTTCTTTCAAGTTTGAAGAAGCTGTGATTGTAATGTTTTGTTCTTTGTTAGTTCCCAAATCTTTTGCAGAAACCTTAACAATACCATTTGCATCAATATCAAATGTAACTTCAATTTGTGGAACGCCTCTTGGTGCAGGTGGAATATCAGAAAGTTGGAATCTTCCTAAAGTTTTGTTTTGAGCAGCAAACTCTCTTTCGCCTTGCAAAACATGAATATCAACGCCAGGTTGATTGTCAGCTGCGGTTGAGAAAATTTGAGATTTCTTTGTTGGAATAGTTGTGTTTCTTTCAATAAGTTTTGTAAACACTCCGCCCAGAGTTTCAATACCAAGTGAAAGTGGTGTAACATCAAGAAGAAGGACATCTTTAACTTCTCCTGCCAAAACACCTGCTTGAATTGCAGCACCAACGGCAACACATTCATCTGGGTTAATGCCTTTAAATGGTTCTTTTCCAGTGTATGATTTAACAGCTTCAACAACAGCAGGAATTCTTGTTGAACCACCAACAAGGATAACTTTATCAATCTGTGATTTTGAAAGTTTTGCATCTTTAAGGGCTCTTTCGCAGCACTCAATAGTTTCTTTAACCAAATCTTCTGTTATGGCATCAAACTTCGCACGAGTAAGTTCACATTCCAAATGTTTTGGCCCATTTGCATCTGCAGTTATGAATGGAATTGAAACATTAACCATTGTTTTTGATGAAAGATCAATCTTTGTTTTTTCAGCCTCGTCTTTCAAACGTTGCATAGCAAGTTTGTCTTGTGAAAGATCCATACCACCATTTTTATTCTTAAATTCTTCAACCAAGAAGTCAATAATACGATTATCAAAATCGTCTCCGCCAAGTCTTGTGTTACCATTTGTTGATAGAACTTCAAAAACATTATCTCCAATTTCAAGAATTGAAACATCAAATGTTCCACCACCAAGGTCATACACTAAGATTTTTTGATTTTGATTTTCACCTTTATCAAGTCCATAAGCAAGAGCTGCTGCAGTAGGCTCGTTGATAATTCTCAAAACATCAAGTCCTGCAATTTTTCCAGCATCTTTTGTTGCTTGACGCTGACTGTCATTAAAGTAAGCAGGAACTGTGATAACTGCTTGTGTCACAGGGCCGCCCAAATAACTTTCAGCATCACTTTTAAGTTTTGAAAGAATCATTGCAGAAATTTCTTGTGGAGAATATTCTTTTCCACCCATTTTTGCTTTGAAATTTGTTCCCATTTCTCTTTTAATTGAAAGAATTGTGTTTTCGTGATTTATAATTGCCTGTCTTTTTGCAACTTTACCAACAAGTCTTTCGCCCTCTTTTGTGTAAGCAACAACTGAAGGAGTTGTTCTGTCCCCCTCTGCGTTTGCGATAACAGTTGGTTTTCCTCCTTCCATAACTGCAACACATGAATTTGTTGTTCCAAGGTCAATACCAATAATTTTACTCATTTTTTTATTCTCCTTTTTTATTTTTTACATAATTTTTGTTTATTTTTTTAATTTTTAATTTTCTATTTTTATTTAAAATTCAAATTTAAATTGAACACTTTTTTATTATTTTTTTATAATTTATTTACAACAACTTTTGCATACCTTATAACTTTTCCGTTCATAGTCCAACCTGATTGATATTCTTCCAAAATTGTGTCGTTTTCTTTGCTTTCATCTTTGAAAACAGCAATAACATTGTGAAGATGTGGGTCAAAGTGCTGTCCAATTGAATTGATTTTTTCAACTTTTAAACTGTTGAGAGCATCAAGAATTTTGTTCTCTATCATATTAATTCCAGTCAAAATATTCTCATCAGTCACACTCTTTTTTGCTTCTTTGAAGGAATCCAAACAAGGTAAGAACACTTCTATCACACTTCTTGCACCCTCTTGCCGTTCGTGTTCAAGCTGTTCAGCAACACGCCTGCGATAGTTGTCAAAATCCGCTTGCAATCGTTGTGCCATCGCCAAATATTCTCCTGCTTCCAAACTTTGCTTTTGATTGCTTTCTTTCTTTTCTTCTACTTCGCTTTCACAAGAACATTCGCTTTCACATTTGCAATCGTCTCCGCAGGTGCAATGCCCTTCCTTATCTCGACAAGAACATTTTGAATCGCAAGTGCATTCTTCTCCACGATGGCAACCACATTCTGGCGGACAGGAACATTCTCCTTTACAGCCACAGTTTTTGTGAGATTTTTTGTTCTCTCCATGTTCACAACAATCATCACAGTAGCATTCTTCTTCACATTCACAATTATCTTCAAAGTCATTAAGGTTTTCTAAATTGTCTTTTTTTATTTCTTTATTTTTCTTTGTCACTTTCATTCTCCTTTTTCTCCTGCAAGTTGTTCAACAACCACTTTCAGTGCAGAAGCAATGTTCAAATAGTCCATCTTTTGCGGGCCAAACACACCGATAGAAGCCACTTGTTTTCCGCCAACCAGAATTGGTGCTTTCACAACCGAACATTTTTCGTCATCGATAACTGCTGAAATCTCTTTATCATCGCTATCCAAAACTTCAATAAGTTCATTTTCGTTGTTTAGAGTTTTAAGCACTCTTTTTGCTTCATCAGCAGAACTGTCAACCATATCAGCCATGCCTTCCGCTTGCACATTTAAAAGTTTTTGTTTATTCAATCTTGACAGCCCCAAAATAACATTGTCAACCACTGCCTGAAAAGCTTTAATTTCTCCGCTCATACCTTTTTTAAATTGCTCTATGTTTGCAATTAAAAAACCAACACTTTCGCCTTTGAAATATTTAGTCAAATAATTTGAAGCATCTTCACAACTTTTTGCAGGAGCAGAAATTTCAAGTTGCTGAGTGATATACCCATAATTTGTTCCAATCAGAACCAAGCATTTTTCTCCAAGCAATGGAACAATTTTAAATTCCTGCAAAATTAAATTCTCAATTCCATTGACAAGCACAACAGTTGGATAGTTGGTTGCTTTGCTGACAAGCTTTGCAATTCCACTGACAATTTCGCTTAGATTTTGAGTGCGATTTTCAATAAGTTTTCGCACAGATTCAAGTTCAGCATTGCTTGCTTTTATGTTTTTAAGCATGTTTTGAACATAAAAACGATAGCCTTGTGCAGTTGGAATGCGTCCACCCGAAGTGTGAAGTTGTTTCAAAAATCCCATAGCTTCCAAAGCATTGAGTTCTGCACGAAGTGTTGCAGTGCTGACACCAAGTGCCGTGCTATCCTTGACAGAACCACTTGTGATTGGAGCAGAATCCTTGATAAACTCTTCAACAGCAATATTCAAGATTTTGATTTTTCTTTCGGAAAGTTCCATAAATTTAAAACCTTTAAACAAATCTGCTAGCACTCTCGACTTGCAAGTGCTAGCATTATTATATGCCTATCAAAAGCAAAAGTCAAACATTTTTGTCAAAATTTTTAAAAATTTTTTATTTTTGATTTGTTGAAAGTTTTAAAACTCAATTTTTTCATTCTTAATCTCTATCCAAATAGACATTTCAAAAACACCTTTTGATTTTAATTTGTTTCATTATATTTGTTTCATTATAGATGATTTTAACAATTATAAAAATATAATAATATAAAATATATATGAGTCAAACAGATGAAGATTTAGTATTATTTGCAACATCAATAGCAATGGAACTTGCAAGAGGTTTGGAAATGCAAGAAATTGAAGAACTGCGAAATCTCATTAATCAAATTTCTTGTTCACTAACAACTCTTATAAATTGCCGTTTTAAACATATAAAGAAATAAAGATTATCTTTCAAAGAAAATAATATTGCGATGTTTTTCTATAAAAAATTTTTATTTTAATCTTATGTAATTTTAAAATCCATAAATCAAAAAAACAAAATTAAGGAACATTATACAAAAAATTCATTTAAAAAGAAAAAATACAAAAAAAATAAGAAAAATTGTAAAAAAACATCAAATTTTCTTATTTTTTCAAAGATTTTTCAATTTTTAGCATTTACAAATTTTCAACTGTAACAACAAATTTTGCAGTTATTTCTGGATAAATTCTTGCCAAAACATTATAATTTCCAACAGCTTTTATTGGCTCTTTAATTTCGATTTTCTTTTTGTCCAATTTGATTCCAATCTTTTCAAAAGCATCTGCAATTTCCTTTGCAGTCACAGAGCCAAAAGTTTTCCCATTTTCTCCGCATTTAATTTTCAACAAGATGTTTTGCCCCTCAATTTGTTTTGCAACTCGTTTTGCTTCCAAAATTTCTTGTTGCTTATGATATGCCTGAGCATCTTTTTGTATTTTATTTTCACTCAAAGCGGAACTGTCTGCAATGCGAAC
This sequence comes from uncultured Clostridia bacterium, assembly GCA_947591785.1. Classification (GTDB taxonomy): domain Bacteria; phylum Bacillota; class Clostridia; order Christensenellales; family UBA1242; genus Caccovivens. The sequence goes on from CANQDK010000002.1 coordinate 40,765, forward strand.
ATATCCATTTTTTATTAAAAAGTTTTTTGCATAACCATCTGCAACCTCTTTTATTTCTCCTTTCTTGCCCGTTCCCTTAACATCTCTCAACAGAACAACTTTCATTTTCTATGCTCCTTTTGATAAAATATTTAATTTATAATAAATTTATCATATTATGTTTGTTTTGTCAAGAAAAGGAAAAAATATATGGAGCATAAGAGAGTATTTTTGGAGGTTTTATGGATATTCGTTGTAGAAAAACAAGTTGCAGATATAATGATAAATATACCTGCAAAGCAAAAGAAATTCAAGTTAGGCAAAATGCTGAATGTGGAAAATATGAAAAAGGAAACAAACCGCCAGTTGATAAAACAAAATGGATTTTCACAGACACTCCCCCTGAATATGCACCTCAACGCGACAGTGCAACGATAGAAATTGGATGCAATGCACACTGCCTTTTCAATCAAGACGGAAAATGCGTTGCAAACGGAATCACTTTAAATGACTTAAAAGAAAAACCATTTTGTGTTACATTTCTTAAAAAATAAAAAATATTAAGTTTTATAAAATTATAAATTTTAAATGTATCAAAATCTAGATAAAAAAATTCAAATAATATAAATTTGGATAATATAAATTTAAATAATAAAGATAAAAAATTAGAAAATAAAAATCTCATAAATTTTAACAAAAAATTAACATTTTAAATATCCTCTTCATATTTTATTAATGTATGGACTTTAAGGAGGTTTAAAATGTCATTTTATATCAACAACACAAATCCCAACAGACCTGGACCAATATGTGGGAATGTGACAAGTGGAATATGTGAAAAAATTTTAATTCAAACAACAAAAGTTTTTGATGCATGTGTTTGTTCCAGCACAGAAACTGGCATTATTTTAACTGGAACAGACTTCTTCCCAGCTGACCCTGTGCAACCACTTACATACGTGTCTGCCGAAAACACACAAGGTTCAGTTGCAACAATAAGCGATGTTGTGGTTGACAGATTAGAAAGTTGTCCAAATTATGCAAATGTTTCTTTCACACTCAGCATTCCAATTACAATAACATACAGTGATGCAAATGGAACACTTGGCTCCGCTTTGTCAACTCTCATTGTCAACAAATCAGTAATTTTGTTTGTTCCACAGCCAGCACTTTCTCCAGTTGATATTGTTGCCACAGGTTTATTCTCAAGCAGAATAGGCACTTTCACAGCACCAAATGTATTCACCGTTACAGGTTGCATACAGGTTATCGTCAAAGTTGTCAGCACAGTTGATGTTCTTGTTCCATCTTATGGCTATCCAGTTTTGCCACCATGTAAACAAGCACCACAACAAAGTGCATGTCCAGGACTGTCCAACTTGCCAATATACCCAACCGCAACAGCAATAAACAGCAGTATTCCACAAGTATAGCAAAATTAATTTTATATTAAGACAAATTAAAAAAAACTAAAAAAATAATAAAAAACCATATTTTTTATGGTTTTTTTATTGATTTTTTATAAAATTTTTGTAATTTTTATTATTTTAATAATTTATAAATACTTAAAAATTCTTCTAAAGAAAATGTTTCAGCTCTTCTTGATAATGTTTTTTCATCAAGTTTTTCCTTTAAAAATTCTTTTGGAAATTTTGATGAAAGATTATTAAGTAGCGTTTTTCTTCTCATTGAAAAGCATCTCTTAACAAACTCAAAAAATTCTTTTTTTTCAATATCTTTATGAGAATTTTCAATTTTTATATGCAAAAGTGCACTGTCAACATTTGGAACTGGATAAAAATTTTGTCGTCCAATTATTCGTGTGATTTGTGGAGTCCCATGAAATTTTGTCATGACGGAAAGCACGCCATAATCTTTACTTCCAACTTTTGCACAAACCCGCTCTGCAACTTCTTTTTGAACCATAATTGTCAATGACATTAAATTTTCACTTTCTTCCAACAACTTAAATATAATTGGCGTTGTGATATAATATGGCAAATTTGCAACAACCTTGAAGCCATGGCTTTCACAAGATTTGCTTTTGTTTATTTTTTGTTCATTATTTTTATTTTTTTGTTTTTCTTTTGTTTCTTTTTGAGAAAGGCAATCTTTTTCTTCTTTATCATCAAAAAGAGTTTGCTCCACTTCCATCATATCTACATTCATAAAATCTTGAAAAACAAATTGAACATTTTTTAAATTCATACCAAGCAAAACATCTTTTAAATCCTTATCAATTTCAAAAGACAAAACCCTTTTTGCTTGTTTTGACAATTCTTGCGTTAAACTTCCAGCACCTGCACCAATTTCCAAAACAAAGTCATCTTCATTTATGCCAGCATCGTTCACAATGGCTTTAAGAAGATTTTTGTCTGATATAAAATTTTGTCCAAATTTCTTTTTAAAAACAAATTCACTCATAATTTTCTCATTTTTTAATTTTAATATCATAAAGTCTTTTTGTGTTTTTTGTTGTCTGTTCAACAACTTCTTCAATTGAAACATTTTTTATTTTTGCAATTTTATCAGCAATATAAATCAAATTTTTAGGTTCGTTTCTCTTTCCTCTGAAAGGTTCTGGGCTTAAATAAGGGCAATCCGTTTCCAACAAAATTTTTTCAATTGGTAAAAATTGAACAACCTCTTGAATATTTTTAGCATTCTTAAAAGTCACAACACCACCAAACGAAAATGAATATCCAAGCTTAATCAATTCTTTTGCACTTTCAACACTTCCACCATAGCAATGGAGTAAACTTTCCCTGTTTACAGGATTTTCTCTTATGATTTTAAGAGTGTCCCCCATGGCATCTCTGCTATGCACAACAATAGGCTTCTTTAGTTTGTTTGCAAGTTGGATTTGATTTTTAAAGGCAAATTTTTGAAGTTCTTTAAAAAATTCAATTTCGACTTCATTATACTCATCAAAAAAGTGATAATCAAGTCCTATTTCTCCAATTGCAACAACTTTTTTGTTCTCACAAATTTTTTCAATTTTTTTTAAGCATAATTCAAATTGATGGCACGTTCTTTCAAAAAATTTTTCTTTTGCTATTTCATCATCTTCTTTCAAAATTTCTTTTAACTGAACTATATCACAAAAATCCGAAACAACATTTTCTGGATGTATGCCTGCCGTTGCAAAAATATTGGAATTTAAATTTGCAAGTTTTAAAGCTTCCTGCGAAGATTCCAAATCAAAACCTGCAGAAATAACACCTTCAACATTATTGGTTTCAAAATTCTTTATGATTTCCGCCAAATCATCTTTATATTTTTCGTCTGTTAGGTGTGCATGTGCATCAAATAGTTTCATTTAATTTCTGTCCTTAAAATAAATTTATTTTAGTTTAACAAAAATTGCACTAAATGTCAAAGTTTTAATTTGCCATTCAATATTTTTATTATTTTTCAAATAAAAATTTGAATAATTTACATGATTTTTTTTAACATTTGCTCTTTTTTCGACTTTTTTCGCATACATATATTGATATGAACTCTTTTTGGATTATTATGATGCTTTCAAGCATTCTTGTTTTGCTAATCACAAACCCCGGTGCCGTCTTATCAGAAATGGTTTCCGCATCAACAAGTGCATTAAGTTTATGTATTGAATTATGTGCAGTGTATGCTGTTTGGCTTGGAATTATCGAACTTGTTGATGCTAGCGGACTTGGACAAAAGCTTGCAAAACTGCTTAGGCCATTAATAAAAAAAATTTTCCGTGTTGAAAATCCAGAAACACAACGACTGATTGCTTTAAATATTTCCGCAAACATGCTTGGGCTTGGAAACGCAGCAACTCCAATGGGTATAAAATCCATGCAAGCACTTGATGATGGAAGTGGAAAAGCAAATTTTGCAATGATAATGCTTATTGTCATAAACGCAACTTCCATTCAACTTCTTCCAACAACCGTGATTGGTTTACGGACAAGTGCAGGTTCAAATAATCCAGCAGATATAATTTTGCCAACTCTCATTGTCACATTTTGCACCACAATATTAGGGATAACTTTAGTTTGCTTAGTGGATAAAATCATAAAAATAATAAAAAAACGACAAAAAAGTCGAAAAATTTAATATTTTTTCTAGAATTTATCAATTTTTTTAAAAATTTTATATTTACCACTTTAAAATTTAATATTAAGGATTTTCTATGAGTGAATATATCCTTCCAATAATTTTTATTTTCCTTTTCATTTATTGTTTGTTTAAACGCATTAACACATACGACTATTTTGTTAAAGGTGCAAAAGGAGCAATTAAACTTGTTGTTGAAATTTTCCCATTCATCGCATCAATTCTTATTGCTGTTGCTCTTTTGCGTGTCAGCGGAATCACCGATTTTCTCGCCTCACTTCTTAGCCCTATTTTCAACGCATTAGGAATTCCAACCGAACTTGTCGAACTTGTGCTTTTAAGGCCTTTTACGGGAAGTGGAAGTTATGGCATATTGGAAGGAATCTTTTCAACCTATGGAGCGGACAGTTACATCTCTCGATGTGCGTGTGTGATTATGGGATGTAGCGAAACAATTTTCTATGTTGCAACAATTTATATTTCCCAAACAAAAGTGAAAAAACTTTTGTATGCAATTCCAGTTGCACTTGTATGCAGTTTGATTGGAACAATTTTGGCTTGTCTTTTTTGCAAAATTATGTAGAAACAAAATTTAATTTTTAAAGCGACTTTTTAATTTTTAAAAAATTAAATAAAATATTTTGTGTGTAATGTTGCAATATAGTCACCATTTTCTTCATTTGTGATAAGATTAGGATAAACCTTCACACCATTTTTTGCTCCCTTAACACATTTTACAACAACAAGTTTTACCCTCCCTTTTCCATTCTCAGTGAAAAACATTTCTTTCACAGTCAAACCATTATTTTGACAACAAGAAATTAATTCGGCCGAACGCTCTGCAATATGACAACAATAAAAAACCCCTTTATCTTTCAATAACGCAAAAGAAATCTTTACCAAATCTTCCAGAGAAAGACTAACTTCCTCTTTTGCAATTTTGCTTACCTCATTTTGAACAAAATTTGTCGTTTTAAAATAGGGAGGATTGGAAAATACAACTTCAAATTTTCCTTTTTCAATATATTTATCAAAATTTTTAACATCGTCAGCAATAATTTCAATTTTTTCTTGCAAATTGTTTATTTCAACATTCTTTCTTGCTAAATCTGCCATTTGTTTTTGTATTTCAAAAGCAAAAATTTTTTTTATAGGATTTTTTGCTTGAACAAGAATAGAAATAACTCCACTTCCAGCACCAATTTCAACAGCAGAATCATTTGTATGAGTGCGAATAAAATTAGCCAAAACAACACTATCACTTGTGAAAGTGTAAAGATTTTTGTTTTGTAAGATTTTTAAATTCTTGCATTGCAAATCTTCCAATCTTAAATCTTCATTTTCACGCAAAAATTGTGTTAATTTTTCATCGTTATCTTTGAACATTTCCTTCCTTCTTCAACTTTATTTCTTCCAAAGGATAAGTTTTTATTTCGATGTCCTCACCACGAACATATTTGACATCAACATTTCTATTCAGTAAATCATTATAAACCACAGTCCCTTGTCCATCTTTTGTGCTAACATTTGCTCCAATTTTTGGCATTATTTGCAAACTTTCTTGATAAGTTGGATTTTCATAAGCAATACAACACATCAACTTCCCACAAAGCCCAGAAATACTGTTTGGATTTAAAGATAAATTTTGATTTTTTGCCATTTTCATGGACACATGATCAAATTCTCCCATATTTTGAACACAACAACAAACTTTTCCACATGGGCCAAAGCCTCCCAGCATTCTCACTTCATCTCGGCTTCCAATTTGTCGAAGTTCAACTCGTTTTTTTAAAGTTTCCGCCAATTTTTTAACTAATTCACGGAAATCAACACGTGTTTCTGCTGTGAAATTTACAATATATTTACTATTATCAAAACTTGCCTCAACTTGAACAACTTTCATATCAAGCCCAAATTCTTTCACAATGTTTCTTACAGTTGGAAGAAATTTCTTCGCTTCCAAATCATATTTTTCCGCTTTTTCAACCATATCCTTGGTTGCTTTCTGCAGAACATTTTTAAGCGGAGAAACAAGTTCGCTTGCATCAATTGTTTCTTTCTCTTTAACAATAACTCCAAGTTCTGTGCCTTTGTCAGTTTCAACTATAACATAATCCCCATTATGAACTTCAATTCCATTAGGAGAAAAAGAATAGACATGATTTCCATTCTTGAACTTCACTCCAACTGTTTCTATTTGCATAAGTATTTTACCTCCAATATTTTTAGCAGAAAATTATCTATTGAAATTGTAAGATTCGCATTAAATTCAATTTTTTTTCTTAAATCTGTGATTAAATTAAAAATTCCGCAAAGGGCTCTCACTGAAAACTCTGCTTCAACATTTTTTAAGTCGACAATATAATCTTGTAATTTGCATAGATTTTCGCTATCGCACTTGATTTTTACAATATCTTCAATCGCCAGTGCAAGAACCTGCAAAATCAAATCCTTTTCACTTTGATATTCTAAGAATTTTTTTGAAAATCTTAAAACTTGTTTACTGTTCTTCATTTCAGTGAACAAAGAAATTGCAAAATTTGATAAATTCTTTAACTCATCCTTTTGTGCATACTCCAAAGTTTTACCAATATAACCTCTTCCAAGAACATTTGCAAGTTCATCTGTTGAAATTTTTCTTATCTCTTCAATAGGTAATGGATTTATCTTTATCTTCTCACATCTTGAGCGTATAGTTGGCAAAACTCTATCTTGAGAACTGGAACTTATTAGAAAATAAACATTTTGAGGTGGTTCTTCTATAACTTTTAACAGTTTGTTTTGTGCCTCTTCAGTTGCAACATCAAAATCAAAAAGCAGAAAAATTTTATTTGGTAGATTTACAGGCTTAACAAAAACCTCTGTCACAATTTCTCCAGCATCTGCAACAAGAATTTTATCGCCTTTTGGAAAAACTTTTATATCCAAATCAACTCCACTTTTGACACGCACATATTCGTCACTTTTTTCATTCATTAAATCGAAAGTTGGATATTCAAGCATTAAGGCTGTCAAAATTAAAACCGCTCTTGCTGTCACTTCATCTTCACAGAAAAATAAAGTGGCATTTGGAAAAATACCCTTTTCTTTCTTTCTTACAAGTTCCTGAAAAAAATCTTGATTTTTTAAAATTTCTGTCAAATTCATAGTTTAATTATATCACAATAAGTATTAAAAAACAAGAATAAAAACCACCAATTTCGCCCACCACTTAAATTTTGCAATAAAAAACTTCCACACAAAATGGAAGTTTCTTGTTATTTATTCCAAATAGTCGCTTTGTTAAAAAGTTTCGTCATTACAATCAAGATTTTTAATTTTTATAAAGTATTAGAGAATTATTTGTTCACAATTTTTGTATTGCATTATGCAATTCACCTGAAACAGTTTTAAAATCTTCTTCAGCTTGGTTTTTCTTATTGTCACAATATATGCTTGTCCCAAGAGCCACAAGTCCAGTTGTTGCAGCAGCCCCAAAAATCGAAAACGCACTTACGTCAAGTGCAAAATCTTGAGCCAAGTGAGTTTGATATCTCACCTTAGTCTCTTCTGGTGCATAGACGGTGTAATACTCTTCTTTGTATGTTTTGTCAGCCAATTCTTTCAATTTTGAAAATTCGCTTACGTCAATTTCTTTTGCATCAAGTTTGTCACTTATTTCTTGGTATTTTGTCGCAAGGTATGTGGAAAGTCCCTCTTCATTTTCTTTATCAATATTTTTCTTATCAACACATTCAAAAATTATATCACCTATTATAATCCCAAGAGAAACCACTGCAAGTCCCAATGCACCAACAACTGCTTTCAAAAAACCAGAGCCAATCTTTTCATACCTTTCATGTTTGTCAAGCAAAGTGTTTCTTTCACGACAAAGTTCTTCAATCGTCATTTCATCTAAATCTTTTTTCATAAATAATTTTCTCCCCTCGTGTTGAGATTTTTTAATCTTTACATTGAAATTATATCATATTTCTCACCAACTGTCAATACCCTATTTTTCACCCATAACAATAAAAAATGGCATTTTTTGATGTTTTTTTCTAAAAAATCACCTTTTTTTGCCACTTTTTTGAGTTTTTTAATTTTTAGTCAAAATTAAGATTTTCTTTCTCTCCCAAAATGTTTTTCAATTAATTTATATATTTCTCCAAAAAATATGATGGAAATTGAGAATAAAAATACAACCAACCAACAAGAAAAATTCAAAAGTTCAAGTCCCAAAATGTTTCGTAAGTTTGTGCAAGCAATCAATCCCAGCAACCCGAATCCAACAACAATCGCAAGGGTAAAAAATTTGTTCTTAAATGGATTTGTTTTGAAACAACAACCATTACATCTTGCCGTGAACATATAGAAAAGCTGAATGAAATTAAGTGTGTAGAAAGCCATCGTGATGGCAACTTGTTCATTATGGACAAAATATCCAAAAAGATATGCACCCATCGTCAACATCGTTTGCATCAATCCAAGCACAAAAAGCGAAAGTCCCATACCACCGCCAAAAAGTCCTTCATTTTTATTTCTTGGTTTTTCGGACATTATTTCTTTTTCGACAGGTTCAACCCCCAATGCAATTGCTGGAAGGCTGTCAGTGATAAGATTGACAAAAAGAATTTGGACTGGGAGCAAAAATGTTAATCCTGGAAAAATTATAGTTAAGAAGAAAAGTGACAAAATCTCTGCCATATTTGCTGAAAAAAGATACTTTATCGTCTTTTGAATGTTGCTATATATCTTTCGCCCTTCTTCAACAGCAACAATAATTGTTGCAAAATTGTCGTCTGTTATAAGAATATCAGCAACATCTTTTGTAACATCAGTCCCTGTTTTGCCCATTCCAATTCCAATATCAGCTTTTTTCAAACTTGGTGCATCATTAACTCCATCACCTGTCATTGCAGTTATATGCCCATTCTTTTTCAAGGCCTCAACAATTCTCACCTTATGTGCTGGTGAAACACGTGCAAAAACATTCTTTTTTTCAACTTGTTTTGAAAATTCTTCATCTGATAGTTTGTCAATTTCTTCCCCAGACATAACTTCGCTTAAATCTGCAACAATTCCCACCTGCTTTGCAATTGCATAAGCGGTGTCCTTGTAATCACCTGTTATCATCACAGGTCGCATACCTGCTTTACGACATTTTTCTACTGCACTCTTTATCTCTTTTCTTGGTGGGTCTTGCAAGCCACACAATCCTAAAAACACAAACTCTTCTTCTTTCAAGTTATTTGTTTTCTTAAAAGCAAAACTTATAACACGCAAAGCGTTTTCACACATTTTTTTGTTCCGTTTTTGAATCTCGGCTTTAACTTTTGATTCAAGTGGAAACACACCTTCTTCTGTTAAATAATAAGAACAATGTGAAAGAACTCTGTCAAGAGCTCCCTTCATAAAGCAAATTTTTTCACCATTGACAAGGTTTTGCGTGGACATCATCTTTCGAGTTGAATTAAAAGAGATTTCATCTATGCGTGGAAATTTTATATCCAAAGCTTCTTTTTGCACACCCTTTTTATTTGCAAATTCGACAAGAGCAACTTCTGTTGAGTTTCCAACCCAACCTTTTTCTCCCATTTTAGCATCATTACAAAGAACCATGGAATTAAGAAAAATTTGAAAATATTCACTTTTTTCATTAAAAAATGTAAAAAAATCAACAGTTTTCATTCGATTTTGTGTTATTGTGCCTGTTTTGTCACTGCAAATAACATCGCATGCCCCCAGAGTCTCAACCGCATGCATGCGTTTTACTATTGCTTTTTGATGCGATAACTTTGCAATACCAAGACTCATTATGATTGTGATAACTGCAGGCATACTTTCAGGAATTGCCGCAACGGAAATTGCAACAGCAGTTAGAAATGCACGAAGAATCTGGTTAGGGTTCGCCAAACATTCCAATATAAATGTGACTGTTGCCATAAGCAAAATGATGTAGGTAAGCACCTTCCCAACACCTTGAATAGACTTTTGAAGCGGAGTCAAATCTTTTTTCGTGCTTGAAAGACTTTTTGCGATTTTGCCAATTTCACTCTCTTGCCCAATTGCAACAACCATTCCTTTTGCATGTCCACTCTCAACGATACTGCCAGCATAAGCCATATTTTTTCTTTCGGCAAGCACAAGATTTCTCCCCGAAACAAAATCTGCATGTTTTTCAACAGCTTCACTTTCTCCAGTCAAAGATGCTTCCGAAATTCTCAAATTTGTTGTTTCAACAAGTCTTAAATCTGCAGGAACAATACTCCCAGATTCCAAACAAACAATATCACCATACACAAGATTGCAAGTTTTTAATTTAAAAATTTTTCCTTCTCGCAAAACATTTGTTTCAGGTTGCGTTAAATTTTTTAAATTTTCTATTGCTTTTTCACTCTTTCTTTCTTGATAAACTCCAAAAAGAGCATTCATAACAACAATACCCAATATAATAGCACCATCAACTATTTCACTTGATGAGTTTTCAACAATCCCTATAATTATTGAGAGGATTCCTGAAACAAGAAGAATAAGCACCATGAGTTCTTTGATTTGTGCAAAAAATTTAACAAAAAAACTTTGTTTTTTTTCTGGTTGAATAAGTTTCTTTTTTGCATCAGGAAGTCGTCTTTCCGCAATTTCATTTGATAAACCATTAACATTTGAATCATAATACCGTAGCGATTCTTCAACCGATTTCTTATAAAACTCAATTTGATAAGATTGTTTTTGTTCAATATTGCCACAATTTTTTGATTTTTTCAGCAATTTTTTTTGATTTTTTTTATTTTTTTCAATATTTTTAATATCTTTATTTTCTTTATTTTTTATTTTAGAAAATTTTTCTTTATAAAAATTATTTTCTTTCACAAAAATCTCCTGACATATTTTATTGATATGAAGAGAAGATTTATAACTTTTTATTTAAGTTTTCAATAAAAATGTTAATTTATTTTTTTATTTTAATAATAAAAATGATAATTTATTTTTAATAGTAAAAATGATAATTTATTTAAACAACAAACTGCAATTTCTTTTAAATAATAAACACGCTGACAATCGAAATTATTGCAAGATATAATGAAAACCATTTTAAATTTGCTTTTTCAGTCAACTTAATCATAACCTTAATTGCAAAAATACCAACTAAAAATGCGGCTAAAAATGCAATTATTGTTGGAAAAATTTGAATATTCACAACTTCCTTGCCTGCCACAATTTCATAAATTTCCATTATAAGCGATAAGAAAATCACAGGTATTGACATTAAAAAAGAAAACTTTGCAACCTCTTTTTTATCTTTTCCTTGCAGTAATCCTGCACTTATTGTCGAACCAGAGCGAGATATCCCTGGAAAAACAGCAAATCCTTGTGCAACACCAATCCAAAAAGCACTTTTGTAATCAATCTCTTTTAAATCAGGATAATCTTTGGTTTTATGATTTTTATTGTTAAATTTTTCTGCAAAAAGGAGTAAAAAAGCCGATAAAGCAAAACATATTGGTAACAGTTTCCCTGCAAAAGACATTTTTATAATGGGCATAAGCACAAGAACAATTATGCAAGTTGGAATTGTTGCAACAGCAATTTGAATTGTTTTTTGTGAAAAAGGGTGTTTTATCATTTCCCAAATATCTTTTCTAAAAATTACTAAAATTGAAAGTAGTGTGGCAAAATGAAGCAAAATTGAGAAAAAAAGACTCTCTTCAATTCCAAATAATTTTGAGAACAAAACCAAGTGTCCTGAAGAAGAGACTGGCAAAAATTCAGTTAACCCCTGAATTATTCCTAAAAAAAATAAAGCAAGAAACAAATTCATAAACATTCCTTGCTTTATTTTATTTAATTTTTTATAGAATTATTGCACTATTTTAATCAAATATTGCTATTATTATTGTTCTAAACATTAATAATTACTGTTTTGAAAGTTTTTCTCTCTCTTTTTTCTTCTTTCTGTTCACGACAATTAAAACAACAATAATTAAGATTAACAGCAACAAAATTATAAGAATCAACCACAGATACCAATACGATGTTTTTCCTAAAATTATCGTTGCTTTTGAGCCAATAACACCAAACAATCCATTATATCTGATTGGATTATATTCCATTGCCAGCCCAATGCCTGAAATCGAATGGTCATTGAAGTTGAAATAGCCATTGAAGAATTGTTCTCTTGTGCCAATTGGTGTCCAGAACTCTTCTCCTAAATCAATGTCATTCACAACCACCCAATAGCATTCATTATATTTCACTTCATTTGAATTTGACATGCCTTTATTACACAATGCCATCATCTGAGCAAGTTCTTTCTCAGAACTAATCTTATATGGATTTTTATATGTTCCTTCGCCCTTAAACAATATTTCTTCTTCATCATTAAATTCATTTTCCCACAATAATCTTGTGAATTGAATGTGAACATATATCGTTCCTTGAATTCCATTTGCTTGAATAAATTCTCTTGTAAGAATGATTTTGCCGTCTTCTGTGAAGAACTGACTCATATCCGTGAAATTTTGCCCCATGTTTGAGATTGTGACACTGCTGATTGCATATCTTTCATTGCATACAGTGTCAAAGGCAACCTGCCCTTTGTTGCTTACTGAGAAGAATTTGGTCATTTCTCCATTGAATAATGCCCCACCAGCAACATTGACATCATTTCCATCCAGTGCATCTTGTATAATATCTTTATCAACAAAACTGTTTGTTATATAGATTGCAAAAGATGTGTTTTCAAAGATTGGAACAATTTCAACAACCTTTTCGTGTGCATTGTTTGTTTCGTTTGCATGTTCCGCAGTGATTTTAAGTGAGAAGAGATGTCTATTGATGTTTTTGTCATAACCCAAATATGAAACATCTTTTCTTTCACCCCAGTTGACAGAATATCCTTCATCAACAGTCAGAGCGAAAGTGACATCACAGCCAACTCTAACATCCACTCTAATACGTTCTTTCACGAAAGCCAGTCCAGTGCCAGAACCTAAAACATAAGAATAATTTTCGCCATTAATAACTTGTGAATACATTTCTCTGATTTGACCAAATTTTGTATCGTAGTCATTAAAGCCGAGAGTTACCTTATCACCTTCCAAATTAAGAACCAGTGATGCTCTGCGAACAATTGCACGCATTTGCAATGGATTGTCTAACGAAGTGACGCCACCATCTGAAAGAATATTCCAATTCAAGAAAGTATAACCCTGTTTTAATTTTGCAGTAAGGGTGAATTTTTCGCCAGTCATAACAAAGCCTTTCTTTAACAGCGTCTTCCCTTGGGAGTCGGTGACTGGTTCTTGTTCTATGGCAATTTCTTCAACTTCACCGCCAACAATTCTTATGTCAACTTGTGCAAAATATATGATTTGAACCTGACATTCAACATAGTTATCTTTATTGTTTGTTGACCATGGAAGATTTTCTGCAAATGATTCAACGTCAGCAACCCAATCTCCATTGCCATTTCTTTGTTTGATTACAAATTTATAGAATTGATAGCCATTGATTTTTGGAGCCGTGAAATAAATATCTGTGTTATACGAAACTTCCATATAATGTGGAGATGCTTCATAATACCAAGAATTTGTGTAATCAACTCCACTTATAATTTCTTGTGCAGTATAGTTTAAACTCTCGCTTGGAACAATGCTAATGTTGATTCTTGTTTTTTGATATGATTGATATTGATAAACAGAAATTTCAAAATTTCCCTCATCATCAATTTCAAGATTTTCGCTGTATTCAAACAAATTCGTAACTTTATTATAGACGTATCCATTCTCCAGCCACTTTCCAACCACATCTCCATTATAGTCGATGTATTGTTTTCCGCCTCCGTTTTGGCTGGTGAAATAGCCCATGAAAACATATCCCGATTTTCTTTGAACAAGATTTAATCTACCATTAACATATTTTATAGAAGGATCTTCATGAATATTATTAGAATTCAATCTTGACAAATTAATTGATTCATTGAATGAAACATTTTCAACACGAGCAAGAGTCTTATCACCATTCTTAAACACGACTGTATATTTGCTTGAACCTAATGTGATGACAATATGGTTTCTTCCCAAGAATTCTTCAACGCCACCGTTGATTCTGAATGTCACCTTGCCAACATAACCAGTTTCTTCGATTGAAAGCTCATGATATTCAATACTGTTCTTGTCAACAATTGAATATTCTTTCAGCTCACCTTTAACTTGATTGAAGTCAACAGTGAAACCTGCACGAACATAAGCAACAATATCGAAGTGGCTGTCTGTGTAAGCAAGAACAGAAAGTGCAGAATAATCGCTTCCAGAAGTCCAAACTTTATGTTCATTTCCAAGTAATGGAATCACTTCAAAAGCCCCACCTTCTGCCTTGTCACCATTATTGTAGAAATCAAGGTCAATGATATTTAAAAGTGGTTTGAACACAACTGTCACATAAACATATTTACCACCAATAAGTTTGTCAATACAGAAAATGCTGTAATCCGCTGCTTCAAGAATTTTCGACACTTCTGGATTTTCAACACCTTCTTGTTGCATTGACAGAATTGCTTCAACTCTGTCAATAGTATATCCAGCTCTCTCTGTTTCAACTTTTATGAAAACTTTACTTGATGTGTAAGCAATAATTGAAAATTGCTTTGTGTTGTCAGTTGGATATTCTTCATAATGAACCAAAGTTCCTTCAACATAGCCATATTTGTTGACCGTTTCACCTTCATTGTTTGTTAATTGAACTTTTCCAACATCAAGGTCCAATTCTCTAAAGCCTTCAACTTCAATGATTGTGTTGACTTGAATTTGTGTTGCACGAGGAATCAAAACAACATAAATTGTATTGACACCCACACCAAATTCTCCATTCTTAATTTCAACAGAAATTTGACTTCCGCTTGTTGTTTCGCCACCAAGTAAAACAAATTCTTGAGCATCTCCTTCTGTTTTGTAATAGCCATATCCACGATACAAATAGCCATCTGGAATTTCAACATTAAAGTTAAGGTCAAGGCCAAAATTGTAAGCAACTGAAGTTATTTTTTCTCCGCGTGCATTTGTAAAATTCAAAGCAGGCATTGTTGAATAAACTTCTTCAACCTTTTCAGGTTCATCTGCTTCATATTCTTCAAACAGTTTATAATACAATCTTGCATCAAGGTTGATATTGACAGTCTTTGTTGTAAATATCGCATAAATAATATAACTACTGCTTTCAACATCATAACTAGCACTTGTCAAAAGTTCTTCTGTCAATGTGCAAGAATATGATTTTGCATTGCTAATATAATGTCCGCTTTGACGACTCAAACTCCAACCAGCAAAATCGTAGCCTTCCTCACCATTGGTTGCAGTCAATGTTACATCGCTCAAGAAATCTATTTCTTGTTTTGTCAAGTTTGTGTTTGTTCCAAAATATGCTTTATTATTTGCAACTTGTTCTTCTCCAACAGAGTCAAATGTCACAGCAACAAGCGAAATATTAAATTTAACATATTTAGAACTTATCAGAACTTCACCAGATTTCAAAATTCCACTTATCAAAATTTCAACCCAGCCATCTTTATCAACGTTAATTTTTTCTGCCGAACAATTTGTTGGAGAAACAGTTGAAAATTCATAACCGAAATTATACTTCACAAAAATGCTTGTGCTAAAATCAGAGCCAGCAATTGCAGAAATTTTTGGTAAAGCCGACAAACCTTCACCGAAATATGTTTTTTCATTAATTTTTACAGAATTAACCGCTTTATTATCGCTAAATCTCAGTGTAATTTCAACAGGCAATTCGTTTATATGGAAAGTTATTGCCAAGTCTTCACTTATTCCCTCAATCTCGACAGTCAAAACATTGTTCTCAACCACTTTTGAAACAGTCAGCCCAGAAGTTTGCCCAACAAAATCAATCTCATTTGTAATTTCATAACCACTATCTGGTGTGACAACAAGTTTAAGTTTGTGTCCCTTAATAATGTCAACCGAACCAGATATTTCAGCAAGTTGATTGTCATCTGTCATATCTGTTGCAACAACTGACAATAATTCTGTGTTGTAAGAAACTTTAAATTTAATATAGTCTGCAATCACTTCAAATGAAACATTTTCAGCAGGCATAGTCAAAGAAATTTCAACATAACTCTTTGCTTCGTTCAAGAATGTAACATCAAAACCTTCGCCATATTTTGTTTCAAGAGTTTTCCATATCTCTAAGTCAAGATGATAGAAATCTTCGCTAACCAACATTCTAAATGTAACTTTTGTGCCATAAGAAATGTCTGTTGCAACAACTTTTCCACCTTCTTCACTCTCAACAAACAGATTTCCAAGAGGCTCTTCGTCAAGAACGAAATTTACATCGCTTATAGAAAGATTTTGATATGTGATTTCAATGTTTGATTTAATAATGTTCCATTTTGCATAAAGAGAAATATTACCAACTTCACCAATTCCAATTTCTGCCTTCAAAGTTTCTTCTTTGAATTCAAAATCGGTAAACCAACCACCAAAAGTATATCCTTCCTTCGTTATAGAATCTTCTCCTGGCAAAATCACACCTTTATCAGTTGTGTAAGATTTTGGAACGCTTTCTTCATCAACCCAAACACCCTCATTTGTGTAGTATGTAATTGTATAAGTAATAATGTCGTAAACAGGCTTTATTGTCAATTCGGCATCATCTTCCAAATCTGAAAGAAGTTCTCCCAAAGTTTTGTTAAGGTTTTCATCCATTTCTTGCCCGCCAACCTCAAACAAATACTCTGTTCCATTGACATCAAAACCTTTAATGTCATAGCCATCACGCTCTATATTTTCAGCCAAATCTTGAAGAGTGTATTTTTCCAAATTGTCATAAGAAGTTTTCCATTCATAAATATTTTTCTCAGTTTCTGCCTTCTTGACAAAATTGCCATCTTTCATTGTTGCATCTTCTGGAAGTTCAAGTTCAACATTAACTTTTTGGTATCTCATTCTTACGTAAATTGTGAAATCTTTGCTAACATTTGAAATTGTCAATTTATTTCCAGAGATAACAACATTTTCGCCAGCTTCAAGATACGATTTACCATTGTAGAAAGAATCAAGAACAAAGTGATTTGCTGGACTAACTGTCACAGAAAAACTTTGGCCATACTCAACCTTTCCATTAAATTCAGTAATATTGTTTTCGTTTATTTCTAAACTTGGAACTTCAACAGTCAATGTTCCACGATTTTCAACAACTCCGCTTCCTGAGACAAGTTCATCACCATTTTCGTCAACAATATAGACTCTCAAATTTTGCTTTATTGTTTCCCATACTGAAGTGAATGTGACATCAACTTTGTTTTCTTCATCTTCCATTCCAGTTTTATCCTTAAATGAATAGCCAAGTTCTCTATACGAGTCATCTCCAACAAGAAGATTTAAGAATGTTACAGTCTTAGCATCATTTCCAACAACAACCTTAATCTTATTTGGCTCGTTTTCATCTTCGATTGTTGTAAATCCAGAAATTTGATATTTCAAATTAGTTAAAAGTTCTTTAAGTTCAGAAGCATTTCCTTTGTCTGAGAAATCAAAATCCATTGTCCAGTATAAGAACTCTTTTCCAACAGGAATAGTCGCTGGAACAAACTGAGTTGGGAATGAACCTTCATTCTTTTGTTCGCTTGAAACAGCATTATCTGTCAATCTTTGCAGATTCTTTAATGGATAAGATACATCTGACAAGAGTTCTCTTCCGCCAAGCCTATATTCTGCTTCACTTTCAGTGTTCACAAAATTAATATGAATTTTAATTGAGATGATTCTTCCAAACATATTTGGTTCAACATAGTTGTTTGCATCATCACCACTTAATGTAAAGTTAATCTTAATTGAATCGCCACTTACAGAAGCAAACTCTGCGTTAGAAATTGTGACATCATCATTTTCAACCTTATTTGTGATATTAAAGAGAAGTTCTCTTTCCATATCATCAGCAAAGATTTTCAAATCAGTTGTTCCGTCGTAAGCTTTTGTGAAAATGTTTGCAAGAGGAATTTCAAGCTCTTCCAATTCAAGTTGTCTTTCAACAATTGTCAAACCATCTGTAATTTTTCCAAGTTCAATTCTCTCTCCGTTTTTAATGAATCCAACAAGTTGGAAATCATCACTTTCAAGCATAATTTCAATATCGTGTGAACCAACAATATATTTTTCGCTTCTTAATGATTTTTCGCCATAAATTGTATATACAATTTCAAAACGTCTTGCAAGCATATAGGATTGAATGTTAAACAAAGTCAATTCGCTGTTAAATTGATATGTCAAATTAGGTTTGATTTCGTCACCATAAATAAACACCATTGCATCTGAATCAAGATTTATGACAACAGGTGCTTTTGTAATGACACCCTTAACTTCCACGCCATCAACTGTTGTGCATGATGAAATATCATAATTTCCAGCATCTTTACCTGTCAAAACAGCACTGATAGAATAAGGTTCTTCACCAACATAAACAGCAGGTTGTTTTCCAGAAGTAAGGAATGTCACTTGAACCCCAACTTGCTCATCATTTATGATTCCTTCAAGAATATCTTGACTATAAGAGAATATTGCTGGAGCATTTGTGAACATTTCTTGCAATGTTTTATATTCATTTTTGAAATAAAGCTTCTTTTGTGCAACATTAAGTTTGAAAGCAAATTGAGTTTCTGTTGCAGATTTTCCAAGACGAACTTCATTTGTTCCAGAAGTTGTGGTTCCAGCATAAATCAAGTATGAGCCAACTCTGTTTATAAATTTGTCAGAACTGTTTTGAGCAACAAAGTTGATTCCTGTTGCAACAAAATCACGAACTTCTCCAGTGTAAAGAACATAATTTTCCAACTCTTTCACAAAGAAGGCAAGTTCAAATTCTTTTTTATCTCCTGTCGCTTGATTCTTTACAACCAAGTAATATTTTGTTTTAGCTTCAACATCTTTGCTTTCAATAAGAATTTGATCATAAACTTTTGCATCATATTCAAATGTTGCTTCATTAGTCCCATCAGCGAAAAGAACATAAATCAAAGAAGATTGCATTTTTATAATCTGGAAAGCACCTTGCACACTCTTATCGTTGACACTCAAAGAATAGTCTGTGTTTGAACACTCAACACCAATTATTCTGTAATAACCAACTTCAGGTGAACTATCGTTTCTTTGTAAAACTATTTCAAGACTTTCAGCAAGTGGTGCTTTGTCCTCAGTCAAAGTGTAAGTATATTTATCACCTTGAATAAGGCTTGAACCATATTCAACTGTAATTTCTCCATCTTCCTTATACACAATTTGGTATTCATAAGGAGAAACGACAATTTGTCTTTCAAAACTCTGGAATTCATAGTTTGCAACAGTGCCAGAAATTTTTGGAGCACCTGTGACTGTCAAAGTGTATGTTCCAGTTCTTAAATAGCCCAATGCAGAATAGATTGCACCTTCGCCATCAGTTTTAGACAAACTTATATTTAAAGTATAAAGGTTTTCAGAAATAGGAAGTTTGTTGGATTCCAAAGTTCCGTTTGATGTGTCATAAACAACAAAGTTAAGTCCAATATATGCATTTCCGTCATCTATATGTTTGATGTCACCATAGATGTAGTTGAGTTTATCTCCGTCAATAGTTATTGTGGCTTGTGCAGGTTTTATATCCCCAGTTGTTTGTGATGCGGACAGTTCATAGTTTGCCAAAGCATTCCCTTGCATTCCAACAAAACGCAAAGTCTTTCCATCTCCAACATTAGGATCTGAGAATTGTCCTGACAAAGTCAAAGAATCGCCTTCGGCAAGGAATGATTCATCAACATTAACTTCAACATCTGTTCTTCCATCATAGAATTTCTTTATTTCCAAATCATCAACATTGATGACTTTCTTCTTTATAACAAGTTTATATTCATCATAGAACAAAACGCTTCCATAACTCTTATCAGCAACACTTGCATCTAATTTAAGTTTATAAGTTCCAGCATTTTTAACTTTTCCTGCATCTTCTTCAGATGCTCCAACAATTTCAATTTGGAATTTTGAGAAAACAAATTCATTTTCTGCAACTTCATTTTCAGAGCCATCTGTTTCCATTAAAACGAATGAAACAGCAACATCAACTTCATTGAGAGAAAGTTTTTTGGATTGTGAAGAATCAAGAATCATATTTTCTGTCACAAAGCCATAGAATTTCCCATCATAAGTGATGTCTTCTGGCATTACAAGTTTAACAAACAAAGTTTCTTCTGCTGGCATAACATAGAAACCTTTATTTCTTTCAAGTCCACTGTTGCTTATGAGTTGAATGCTGATACTTCCACTCACATAGTCCATCTTAAAAGTCTTTTCTCCACCATTAAGAAGGCTTATTGAATAATATTCTTCTGCGATAAATTCGTCCACATCGTCAGTAAGCACAAAAATTAGTTCAAGTTCATCGCCAGTTTCGGCAACAATGTATTGTTCTGCATAGCTTTCAAATTCTTTTGCCTTTCTCAATGTTCGACTGATATATCCATCGCGAACCATGTAATTTATTTCTTTTGTTGTCACGCTAAATGCTGGATAATCATTCAAAACATTTTCAGTTGCATTTGTGATATTGAAATCTTCAAAAGAAACATTTACTAAAACTGTGTATTCCCCTTTGAGAAGGAAAGTTCCATTTCCATTATCATTTGTGTAAATAGTGTCTTTGCTTTCTTTAATTGACACACCATTAAATGACGCAATCGAATAAACGAGTTGGTAGTAGCCTGCAACAAGCATACTGCCCTTAACATCATCTCCATTTTTATCTTCCAAACTTAAAATTGAGATTTCATTTCTAAGTTGATTTTCTGAAAGTTGTCCATAAATATATGAATCTTCCATTTTAAGAGAAAGTTGTGCATCTCTCTTCAAAATTTTACCGTAGCCACGAACAGATGAAAGAGCATAGTTTCCAAGATTATATTCGCCTGTTCCATCACCAGCAACATCTTCTGTGTTTGCAAGCATAAGGTTAACACCAATGTTTTCACCTGCATGAACCGTGTCAAATGTTGCATAGATGTAGACCCCACTGAAGCCTTCCAAATCTTCAATTTGTTCACCTGTTGTGATGCTGTATTGTGCATAAAGAGTGTTGTCATAAACTTTTTGCAATTTATCAAGATTATCGCCAAACAATTCTTCAAGGACAATTTTCTTCTGCAAAATTTCAAATCTGCAATTTTCTGCCATTGTCACATTTGCATAATAATTTGAAATGTTCTTTACATCAGCATAAGATTCATCTAATTCAAAAACATAAGAATAAAGTCCACTGTTGATTGCAGGTTCAATTTTGTTTGACATAAAGAATTTTGCATCAATCGTATTGACAATTTGTCTCAAATAATCAAGAATTTTCTCGTTGGAGATTACCGCATTTTGAGTTTCATCATAAAGTGAAATCTCAACAGTAAATGTTCCTGCAGTTGAACTGAATTGTAAAACAAATTTATCATCTTCGCCAACAGCGACAGAAACAGAATATCCGCCCGATACAAAATCTTTTTGTAAAACATTATTTTCAACTTCTGTGTAGAACAAACGTAATGTTCCACTGTTTGTGATTGTGAAAATTCCAATTGGAGTGTCGCTTTCGCTTGGAGCAAGAATCATTCCATCTTGGAAAATAACTTCTCCATCGAAAGTGATTTTGTAGTTCTTCATGAAATTTCTTTTACTTTCAATTCCTGTCAAGTAAAGGTTGTATTCACCAACATCTTCACCTTCATCTCTTCGGAATTTGAGTGACAAAGTTTCAAGGAAAGAGTCTCCCACTCTGACATCGTAAACAGACGCGAGTTCTTCTGGTTCTTCAGAATTAAATTTCTTTCCAAGAGAAATTTGGGTGTCAGATGTAAGAGCAATTTCATGTGGTGTAACTTTAAAGTAGAACGAATTTTCTTCTTTGACACCCTCCATGAATGTGAATTTTGCATCTTGGAATTTCAAGTCAATTCTATACGAACCAACATTGACAATTTCGTCAGCTTTTTCTTCTTCCGCTTGATTATAAACAAGGAAGTAAATCGAACCAGTTGTTATGTATTTTAAATTAATTTCTTCGCCATTATTTCTGTCATAATCTTCATGTTCTTGACTGTAAACATAATACTTAACTGTAACATTAAACCAATCATCAAAAGGTGACTTCAAATAGTCTTGCCCATTAAACTCCCCTTCCTGTGCATCTGGAACAATAATTTCATAGACTTCATTTTGTTTAAATTCCAATGTAAAGTCAACTTGTTCAGAAACTTCAAATTCATCAGGACTTTGAAGAGAATTTCGATATTGCTCTTTTAAAGTTGCTGTTATAAGAATATAGTATGTTCCACTTTCATTTGCACTACCTTGTTCTTCCAAAGTCAAAATTTCATCAGATGAAACAAGTTGTCCGCTTCCAGAAATATCACGTTTATACCAAGCATAAGTGTAGTCAAACAAATCATCGTTTTGATTTAAAAGATAAACAACATCATCAATATTCAAACTTGAGAATGTGCCAACAGCACCTATAAATTCATCAAGATATTGAATATAATCTAATTCATCAAGTCTCCAAGTTGCTAAAAGAGTTATTGGTTTGAAAATCGCATCGCCATAGCCAACAAAAACACCATTTTCACCTTGGAAGAGCATCTCTGCATCATCTCCAGTGTCCTTTCCATTTCTCAAAATTTTCAAAGAAGTGCAAACAAGCCCTTTAACACTTGGAATTCTCAAATCAATGTTTGTTGAAACACCCAAAGAGAGCATGCTCACTTCTTCTGTGTCATACATTTGAAGATTGAGATTGTAAGTTACAAGAACAAAGTTGGTGTAAACTGCAAATCTATTTAAAATAGTCAAGCCTTCATTATTGAATTCTTCTTCAATCATCTCTTTTGTGTAAGTGAAAGTTGTTCCATCTTTTTCATACATTGCCATTGTTCCGTCAATGGTGTATATTGAATCACTTACCCATTTATAAAGTCCATAAAAACCATCATAAATAGTTTCATTATTTGCCCTAATCTTAACATTTTTGATAAAATTCTTGTTTACAATGACAGAGATTTCGTTTGCATCATTTGTGACAACTTCAAAAATGACAACACCATCTAAATCAGTGTAAGCACCACTTTTTGGAATATCCACACCTGAAACAGTTTTTTCTTCTTCGCCTTCTTTTTGATATGTCACACTTTCAACAGAAAGCAATCCTTGTTCTCTTTCTCCATCAATAGTTTTAAACACAGTGTCATAGCCATCAGAAGAAAGACTTCTTGTTCCAACATTAAGAAGTGCAACATCACCAGTTCCAAGGATAGTGTAAATGTCTTCTTCAGTCAAAACAACGCGGAACTGCCCTAAAATAGACTGTATTCTGTCATTTACGAGATACCCAATATCAATTGTGTCAAAATACAGGAAATCATTATACTCAAAATCTTTTTCTCCACTATGGCAAGTTGTGAAAGCAAAGTTTGAATCTTTCTCTGCAACACCTGCATTTGAAGTGTGAAGAACAGCATAAAGATAGAGTGCTCTTGTCTGATAAGTTTGCTCAAGTTTGTAATAAGTTTTTCCGTCAAAATCAACCTTTTCTCCAGTTGTGTTTGGAACAAAATTAACTTCTCTCTTTTCATATAAAGAAGAATAATAACTCTTCTTTTCAGATTCAGGAATATTGTTTGTTTTTGTCAAGACTTCTGGCAAAACAAATCCACAATCCTTGATTTCAACATACCTTCGTCCTGTTTCACTTTCAACAGCGAGATTGTAATTTTCAAGAACTCCATCGTTTGCTGTGAGATAGACTCTAAGATTTTGTATTGTGCTTTGGCTTGGATACAAATCAATTCCAACTTTCGTGTAGATAACAATTTCTTCAATCTTGACACTTTCTTCAATATTAACATTATTCACATTTGATACAACTTTGAAGAATTTGCCATAATCTGTCGAAATTTGTTTTCCAACATTTTCGTGATTGAAATAATCGAAATAACTCAAAGCTTCTATCAAGCGTTCTTTTTCAGCGGCTCCTTCTCCTTGAGCAAATTCTTTAAAATCATTATATGTCCAAAGTTTGTATGTTCTATAAACACTACCATTATTAAACATAAGATAGAAATATTTAAGCATTATGTATTCATAGATTTGAGTTGGAGTTGCATCTGCAGCAATTTCTCTATCGCCAGTATTAAGTGAACGAATTACTCTTGCAAAATCTTGAAGTTCGCTTGTCTTTGAAATTTGTTCATAAATTTCACTATCAACAAAAGGTTTCATTATCCTTGATGCATTGTAAATATAATATGTTTGATTAGTTTCATCTCTGACAACATTCAATTCCGCCAAAGTTAATATTCCTTGCAAATCAATTGATGCAGTCCACAAAGTTCCAAGATTAAGCAATTCAGCATTATCAGTCACAACAACAGAAAGTGTGACGATGCACTGCCCAACATTGAGCATAGAGAAACTATCTTTTTCAACACTGACATCTGTTGAACTTAAAGTCCAAGACAATGTTACATTATCAAACAAATTCTCATCAATTGATATGTTGAAAGTATTGTCATCAACAGAGATATTGAAACCATTTTCATTATAGTTTCCAATTGAAAAGTAGTCTGCCAAATAGAATTTCTGTTCAACACCCGAATATTCTTTTTGCTGAGCATTATCAATAATTTCAAGCATAAATTGTGTTGTATCAAAAGTCCATCTGGCATAAATAACAACTGCTATATCACCTGTGAAAGCAAATGTTGGCAATGAGTTGTCAAAAGTTGTTGCATTTGTGACAGAATAGAGATTTATTCCCTCAAGGATATAGAATCCTGCAAAATTAAATCCATTTCTGGCTGGCTTTATTGCCTCAATTCCAATCTTATCACTATTGGATTTCAAATTTTCAAAAGTGTCGCCATAAGTGACAGTATAGTCCTTATATTCCATGTTTGCTTCTGCAACATCAACATCTTTTTCAGTCAAAGATGTTGCACCATTAAACATAATTCTTGCAACAAATTCAGCCGAACTCCAAATTGCGTAAACATTAAGGTTGCCATTAACAACATAGTTGCCAACTGCATCGAAATATTTATTGCTTGTAAACGCAGCACTTGTTCTGTTTAAATTTCCATCAACTGTAAACAAGAAATCACTTGTTTCATTCTTAATGACACTCCAACCGATAAGTTCGTGTCCCAGATTTGTTAAATCTGTGCTTTTTGGAACTTTATCAACATCTGTAAATGGCAGTTCATAGAAGACATCAACAGATTTTGCGGTTGTCCTATCCGAATAACTTCCACCATTACTATTGAAAATAATTTGGAATTTTTGATTGTTCCAATTGCGATAGAAAGAAAGTTCAAAACCTTGAGTCAACACGTCCATATTCAAGTTCAAATCAGAGCCATAAACAGATATTTCAACTGCACCATTCTTACAAGCCCAATAATATGTGTCTGGCAAAGTGTAGCCATCACGTGAAGCAAACAACTGTTCAACTGTCAACTCTTCTTCAAGAGGAACTATTATATTTAAATGAATATCTGTGCCAAAGGTTTGTGTTATTGTGTATTTATTTTCTGTTGTTATATCTCCATTAACATTACGAACAACACCATTTTTTCCATCTCCAAATTGATTTCTCTCTCCTGTTCCAGAGTAAAAATTGACAGTAACCGTTCGTATTTCTAGGATTGGCCTAAGCAGATAGGTTTCAACTTGAACATCTTCTCCGCTTGCGTAAGTTCCGTTTTCAATACCTTCTTTCAAGAACTGAGTGCTAAATGGATTTAAGCCGAGTTGTTCATCGTATTGTTTTCCTTCAAAATCGAAAATTTTGAATCCAACCAAAGAATATGCAATGCTTTTTCTTCCAGTAATATTAATTGTGATAGGTGTTATTGAACCATATCTATAAGCCCAACTTCTTACATTATTAATTGATGCAGAAAGTTCAGTTCCATTGAAATATTCACTGCTTTCAGTTCCGTTCAAAGTGTCTTTTGTTATCGCAGAATCATCAATCTGCAAAATAACAGTTTTATTTGAATAAAGTGAATACAAGTCTATAATGGTTCTGTCATACGGCATCAGCCTTGCACCAATCTGTGAAAGAACCAATCTCTTGTCGTCAACATTCCTATTATTCAAAATAACTTCATCTTCGCTGGCATCATCACCTTTAAAGAACCACCCATAGAAATTTTGAGATTCTGTCGTAGCTTTTGTGACAACTTGCACTGCTGTGTCGTATTTTAATGTTCTTTTGTTATTCACAAATATTGTTGGATTTTCAACTTCAGTTGTGATACCTGCATCATCTGGGGCATCAACCAAATCTTCTCTCGAAACTTCGGTTGGCAAACCGATAGACTCCGATTGAATAATTTTTGAGTCAATATTAAGTCCATAGAAGACATCAGTGCAAACAATTGAAACTTTATAAGTTCCTGCACGAAGCCCCTCAATTCCACCATAATCTTCATGATAGAATTTCATTGAAATCTTGTAAGAATAGTTTAAATAATCTATTGTTGTTCTGCCAGGAATAAATTCACCATCTGAAATTTGCCCAGGTGTAACTTCGGTTGAGTAAAAATATACACTGTTGATAACTCTATTAAAATCATCAACCAATTCGCCACTTTGCATAGTAACAAAAATATTGTAACTTCCAATTCCCGCATTATTTCCAAAAGTAACTGAATCCGTTCCACTCAAATCCGAGTAAAATCTATAATAACGCGATGACTCAACAACAAAAGTGACAGTTCCATCTTCAGCGATAGAATAGGACTCAGGAGACAAACTTCTTACAATCGTTGGCTTAAATCTTTCATTATCAAAATCCCCAAACTCTTTTGTTGTGGAATTTAAATATTTAAATTCAAATGTGACAGCAGCCTTAGTGTAAGATGTTATAATTCGTAAATAACCATAATATTTTGCATCAGTTTCTGTTCTATAAATGCCATCAAAATCAATATAGAGCGACTCAGCACTATTTAAATTTGGCCTAGCATCATATATGTTTATTTTCCCTTCAAGCATTGTCCTTGTTGCTGAGGAAAAACTCGACATTTCATAACCGCATTGGCTTATTGCTTTTTCATCAAATTGTTTTTTTGCAACAACGGTTCTGAAAGAGTTGCCAGCAATATATTTCATCTCGTTATTTTCAATTGTAACCAAAGTCTTTACAAGTTCAAGGGTTTCATCAACTCTCCTTAAAACAACAGAACTTCCAGTTTTCTCATATTCAAAGTAGTCTGATGTGCCAAATCGCAAATAAAGTTTTGATTTAGTTTGATAGGAGTCAACAGCAAAACCTGGCAAGCCACTTTCTGTCGAACCAGAAAAGACAAAAATCCAAGAGCCAGTCCCCCAAGTCACACCTACCTTTGCTCCACTTGCTCCAACAAGAACGTCTGCTTGATCCTTTGTAATTGCGTTTACCGCCGTAAAGAGTTCTGTCCAATGCTCTTCTATATAAACATAAAGATTTGATTGATAATATTCACCACTATCTCCAGATTTCTTTTCAACAACAAAGTTTTGTAAAGGGGAAGTTCCAAGATAAACATCTTCGCTAATATCAAGGCTGTCAACATAAATTATTGCACTTACGGTTATGGTTATAATCAAAGTTCCATCACCTGTGCCACTGTTTTCATAATCAGCAACAAAGTTATAAAACTTTATATCATTGAAATCAGCAACATCATCAAAATAAGCCACACTGTTTGTTGTTAGAACACCAAAATTTGTATCACGAGATTCATTAAAGACAGACGAACTTAAAATCATGTGATTTTCAAGTTTGTATCCTGGATTTAACTCCAAAGAAAATTGAACCCAATTATCCTTACTTTCTCCAAGTGAAGAAGAATATTTAAAACTTCCAGTTGTTCCAACAATACCAACTTCACTTGTGGTTGCGGTTTTTCCTTGCTTTGTGACATGTAGGCTTGCGATTGCTTCACTTGCACTGATTTCTTTACTGCTTGAAACAAAATCAACTCTGACTGTTTTCTTTTCTGCCACATCACCTTTCCACTTCGCATAAACAACCGTATCCGAAATCAACAATGAAGACTCCGAAATTGGATTCATAAACGAGTGTGACGATTTGCTATAATTATAGTAAAGTGCATCAACACTAAAACCATTTCTTAAAGGTTTGCTGTTAAAACATGGATTTTTGATTATAGCATAAAGGCTTTTTTGTGCTTTTAAGGAAGAAGCAAATTTCAAATCATAATTAACAACAATTTGTCCATCAACAATTTCAATAGTTGAACTTGTCCCATCAACAGTTTGATTTCTGTATGGAGCAGAATTGTTTGTCACAGCATTGAAAACATCAATTTCATAAGCATTGTAAATAACTTTAAATTTAATATTCTCAGGAAGAGGCTCTGTTGGATCAACTGGTGGTTCTTCTGGATCAGGCTCAACTTCGTCATCATCACTCCAAACTGCTTCAAGTCCTGCACACAACTTAACTGAAGGAGTTGATAAAAGTTTGAAGTTTTCGTCACAAGAAACGCCACCTGCCCCTATGTATTTGTAAGGACTCTTGGTTGAAAGAGTTGCATCTTCACGAATCAAGAAACTTGAAGTTGACTTTCCAAGAAGTTGAATTCCTTTTGGCATCAAAACGGTTTGATACGATTTATCAATAAGTCCACCAGATGTGTTTACAGGCCTTAAAACTTCACCATTAACATCAACCAAAACACGATAGTCGCATGCAATAAGTTCATCAATTGTGTTAGAGTCTCTTCCAGACGAAATTTGATAGAAGAATCCAGCAGTTTTTCCAGCCATACCCCCACGAACAAAAGTTTCAAAACCAGAAATCTGCACCGAACCGTCAACCTTTATGTTGCCATTTGAAAGGGTGTTTGTTCCATAAATAGTGTAAACAGTTCCGCTTTCCTTAACACCAATTGCACTAATATCAAGCCCCGAATTATCTGCACAATTTATCACATAAGTGTTGCCATTTGTTGCACCAATCAAAGAACCAGGCTTCACACCTTCTGCACAGTTCATTTTTAAGTAATTTCCAATTGTCAAATTCTTAATAACAGCATTAGTCACTTTTCCAAAAAGGCCAACATAGATAAAGTTCTCTTGAAGCGAACAAGAAATTCCTTTAACTGTATGTCCATTTCCGTCAAACACGCCATTAAATCCAGCATAGTTTTTTGTTGCACCAATTGGTTGCCATGTTCTTCCAGTCAAATCAATATCGCTCGTAAGCATGTAATATTGCCCAGCTGTTTGAGTTTGTGAATTATATTTTTTTGCAACAAACGCAAGTTCTTCAGCGGTTCTCACAAGATAAGGAGATTCAAAAGTTCCGCTTCCAACAAGAGAAGTCACATTTCCAGTCCAAGTGTTATCAAATGACAATTTTTCCAAATCAACAAGGAAAGGATAACCATTATTAAAACCAGTCCTAACATTCCAATTGTCATTTTCTCCGATATTCCACAAAATATCTTCAACTTCAAGTGGAGCAGAAGGGTTTGCCCAAGAAGAAAAATTTATGTAAAATTCTGGAGTTTTTGCGTATTTTTTCAAATTCTTTTCATATTCATTTTCACTGTTTATATCATAACCAATAACAGAATTTGACAAATCAACTTCCTCAGAATTCCCACCTGCGATTTTATTCTTTTTTGACACCCTACTAATTTCTCCAACGGAGAAAGAATAACTGATTTCTTGCTCTGTTGAGGAAGCCATGTTACCAATTAAACCACCATAATTTCCGCCGTCAAGTCCAGCAACAATATCTCCACCGTTATAAGATTCAGTAATTGAGATTTTATCAGAAAGATTTCCAATCAAACCACCAATATTTGTAACGCTTGAGCCAGTCAAAATCCCAGAGTTGTATGCAAGATTAACACTACCAGAACTCATAGTCCCAACCAACCCACCAAGATCACCACTTGAGATAGATAAGTTTGCCGTGTTTGCAACAACATTCAAATTCAATTCTGCTGATGCACAACCAACAAGTCCACCAACAGATTTTTTACCATCTTTCAAAGTTACGGAAGATTTTGATTTGGAAACAGAAAGTTGTCCAGATGCATAGCCAACAAGTCCGCCAAGATAATCCCCTCCACTGATAGTTCCAGAAGCCGAACAATTTAAGATTTCTCCAGAACCACTTGCAACAATTCCACCAACCTTTCCAGAAGAAGCTTTAATATCCAAGTTCTTCAAATGGAGATTTTTTATTGTCGCATTTTCAACAGAACCAAAAAATCCATAATTTCCATTCACAGCTTCAGTGATTTTCATATTATAAATTGAGTGTCCAGCTCCATCAAAAGTTCCTTGGAAACTTCCAGAAGCATTTGGAGTTATGCTTGTCCATTCCATTCCAGCCAAATCAATATCCGTTTCAAGAATAATTGTCGAGCCAGAATAAGAGGTGTAAATGCTCCCATCTCCCTGAACTGTTTTTGCAAAATAAGCAAGTCCACCTGCTGAGTGAATGTAATAAGTGTCACCATCTTTGGTAAAGGAATTGGAATCCGTTTTGCCATTCCATATATCAGCATTGCCACCATCGGCAGTGACTTCGTTACACGATTGAAAATTTACATTTAGAAAAATTCCGCAAAATGCAAAAGCAAAAACTAAAAACATAAAGATAGATTTTTTCTTCATATTCTTTCCTCTCTAAAAATTCTTAGGAAACTTGAAAATTTACCTAGAATACTCTATAAAGAGTATATCATTTTTTCAACCGTCAACGCAAATAAAATCGACAAAATCTAAAGTTATTATATATATAAAAGAAAATTTTAAACAGCCTTCAAAGAAAAACCAGCTCCAAAAACAATTTAGTTGTTTTTTCGTTTTTAACGGACAAAATGGTAAAATTTTAAAAATAAATGAAAAAAATGCGTTTTTTTTACTAATTTTTTATGTTTTTCATTATTTTTTACAACTTTTTTGCTCTTTTACAAAAATCTACTTCCTTAATTTAAGCAATTATTTCACATCGAAAAAGCCAAAATTTATCATTTTGAAATAAAAATCTCAAACCACAAGTTACAAAAGTTTATAAAATTTAAAATTCTCTATTTTCGTTTAGATTTATTATTCTAAAAAACGGAAAATTATATAAAAAAATAAAAAAATGCATTTTTTTTGCATTTTTTAATAAAAAACAACAATTTTTCATTATTTTTTTAAAAATTTATAATAATCAATCCCCATAGCCTCTTTCATCTTTTGAAGTGTTTGAGAAGCAACTTGGCTTGCTTTTTTTGAATTTTCAAAAAGCATTTCATAGATTTCATCAATATTATTTTCGAGTTTTTTTCGTTTTTGCCTGATTGGTTCAAGAATTTCTTGAATAATATTATTTAAAAACAATTTAATTTTCACATCTCCAAGTCCACCACGGCGGTAATGTTCTTTTAATTCATCTAAATTTGCATATTCAGGCAAATATAATTTAAAATGTTCGTCTTTACAAAAGGCATCAAGATATTCAAAAACAACATTCCCCTCAACCTTTCCAGGATCTGAAATTTTTATGTGGTTTGGATCTGTGTATGCATTCATTATTTTTTGTTTAACAACTTCTGGTTCGTCTTTCAAGAAAATACAATTTCCCAAACTTTTACTCATTTTTGCAGCACCATCAATTCCAACCAGTCTTCGACAAGCCTGTCTGTCTGGCAAAAGTGCATTTGGCATTGGAAAAATCTCCTTACCATAAACATTATGAAAACTTCTGACAATTTCGCGAGTTTGTTCCAACATTGGCAATTGGTCGTCACCCACTGGAACAAGTGTTGTTCCAAAAGCCAAAATATCCGATGCTTGACTTATTGGATAGCACAAAAAGCCAGCAGGAATTGATGCATTAAAATCTTTTTGTTTAATTTCTTCTTTAACTGTTGGATTTCTGTTTAATCTTGCAACTGTCACAAGATTCATAAAATACATTGTTATCTCTGAAAGTTCTGGAACTTGAGATTGTATAAAAATATCAACTTTATTTGGATTTATCCCAGCAGAAAGATAGTCAATTGCAACTTGTATGATGTTATTTTTCACTTTATCAATATTATTTGCATTGTCAGTCAAAGCCTGCATATCAGCAATCATAATATAGAATTT
The DNA here is from genome assembly GCA_947591785.1 of uncultured Clostridia bacterium. Classification (GTDB taxonomy): domain Bacteria; phylum Bacillota; class Clostridia; order Christensenellales; family UBA1242; genus Caccovivens. Next base: position 73,005 of record CANQDK010000002.1, read on the forward strand.
TTTGTAATCACCCATCTCTTGCAATTTCAATCTGTTTGCAATAGAACCAACATAATGTCCAATATGCAAATTTCCAGTTGGACGATCGCCTGTTAAAATTATTTTTTCCATCGATAACTCCGTGCAAAAAAATATTTGATTTTTTTGAAAAAAATTGCGAAAAATTTGTTTTTTTCTATTTTTTTTATTTAATTTATATCTTTTTTCTTTATTTTTTTAATTATATAAATTTTCTTAAAATATAAAAAACTTAGACAATTGCACAAATTCTTCTTAAAACTTCTTTTTCTCCAAGAAGTGTCATAATTTCATAAAGATCAGGAGAATTTTTTCTACCTGTTATTGCAATACGGATATATTCACACACCTTTGCAACATTTCCTAAATATTTATTTGGATTTTTCTTAAAATCTGCATTATCGGTTGCATATCCAAGTTCACCAGCCATCTTTTTGACATTATTAAACCAATCTTCTTTTGTCGTCAAAACAAGATAATTTTTATAATTTCTTAACACTTTTTCATAGTTTTTGCGTTCGCTTTCGTCAATTTCAAAAGATTTTGGTGCACCAAACATATAATCAAAAAGTTCAAAAAACATACTCCATTTATATATATCTTTTCTTGGTTTTGGTTTTTCACGGTCGATATTTAAAACTTTTGTCACATATTCTCTTTGCTTTTCCAAATATTCAACATTTTCAATAGAATAATTTTTTGCCCAGTTTAGCAAATATTCATAACATTGTTCTGCTGAAAGTTTTGAAATAACATCTTTTGAAATATCATTTAGTTTGTTAAAATCAAAAATTGGTGTCACAGTTGTTATTTTAAATCCATCAAATGGAAATTCTCTAAAATCCGCATTTGGATTGTTTTTACGCCAAATTTCAAAATTGGAATTTATTAAATTTAACAAATATTCAACAACAGCTGTCTTGTCGTAACCTTCTTTTTCAAAATATCTCATATCCATTTCCGGGTCTTTACGCTTTGACAACTTTCTCCTGTTCCCTTTTTCGTTGAATTTATAAATTAACGGAGTGTGAATATATTTTGGCTGTTTAAAACCAAGTGCCTCAAAAATTTCTGCATGAAGAGGATATGAAGGAAGCCACTCTTCCCCTCTAACAACAACAGTTGTCCCCATAAGAGTGTCATCAATTGCATGTGCAAAATGATAGGTTGGCAACGAGTCGTTTTTAAGCAAAATAGCGTCTTTACTGTTTTGCAAAATTTCAATTTCTCCACGACTTCCATCATTAAATTTTATTTTTCTTTTTCCATCTCCATTGGATTTAATTCTTATTGCAAATTTTTTGCCTTCCTTAATGTTTTGTTCAATTTGTTCCATAGATAAATTCCTGCAAGGGTCTTTTTCTTCTAAAAGTCCCTGTGCAAAATTTTTCTGTCTTTTAAGTTCAACATCTGCAAGCCCATCTGTCTTTTTGCAAAAACAAGGAAAAGCTTTACCTTCAGAAACAAGTTTTTTTGCGTAAGCACGATAAATCTCTTTTCGTTCTGTTTGATAATATGGGCCATATTCTCCAACAGTTACCCCACCTTTCAACTCGTATTCATCAGGAGTAAATCCATATCCTGTCAATATGTCCATTATTACTGCACTAGCACCAGAAACTTCTCTCTTTTGGTCAGTGTCCTCTATTCTTAAAAAGAAAACACCATCACTATGCTTTGCAATGCTATAGTCAATCAAAACTTGGAAAAAACCACCAAGATGCATAAATCCTGTTGGGCTTGGAGCAAAACGAGTTACCTCTGCTCCAGGCTTAAGTTTTCTTTTTGGATATTTTTTTTCAATTTGTTCAACTGTCAATTTAACATCAGGAAAAAGTAAATCTGCTAATTTTTTATTATCCATTTTTATCCTCAATTCCTTATTTTTTACAAAATATTTTCACAAAAATTGTTTTTTTTCTAATTTTTTTATCAATTTTTATATTTTTTTACTATTTTTTTATTTTTACAATATTCTTTTTTATTTCGATACTTTAAATATGAAGTTCGCCTTTGATATACTTTAAAAATTCTTTAACTGTGCAAGATAAAAATTGATTGCATTTTTGTAGATAAACCTCAACAAGTTTGTTATCTTTAATATAGGCTTTCATATCTCCATTATATTTTGAAGATGCCCATGTCTTAATTTTTATTCCTTTCACGGCTTTTATATATGATTTTTGTTCTACAAAGAAATTGTTTGCAACTTTAATTATATCTGCCAATTTATCAGTTTCAACATATTTTGAATCATCATCAATCAAAGTTGATTTCAAGTCTGAAAGGAACATACCTCTTTCATCTCCAACAAGTTTAAGCAGTTTATCAATCTCGACTTTTGCATCTCCTTTAATTGTTTTATCGTCCCAAAACATCTTATCATGTACTTCTGAAAATGTCAGTTGAGTGTATATTGGCAACAATTTTACACGTAAATAATCTCTATAAATCAATGTGTCTGCCAAAGTCCCTGTTTTTGCAAAATTATCCAAAATACCAGAACTTTCAAGTGCATTTGCCATAGAATTTGCAATGTTTACGCTCCTGATAACAAATTCTCCATAAGTTTGTTTAAAAATTCTTACAATTGATTTTGCATCGTCTGTGCTTGTAGATGGATAGTCTTTAAAATGTTCCACCATGTCATATCTTTCTGAAATGAATGTTGGAAAATAATTAATTAATGTTGAAATATTGCCATTAATTTGTTTTAACGCCTCTTTTGTTGCTGAATTTAATGATTTTTCTGGAATTTGCAATATCAATTTTCTAGCATCTCCATCAATAAAGTCATTTGCAACAGCAAGAATAAAGTTATATCTTGACTCCAATTCGCCATAAAAACTATCTGCCAAAGCAGTTTTTGTGGCACTATCAACTGATGTTCCATAAGAAACATAATATTTTGTTTTAAAAGTTGGACTAACTTTTGTTATTGTGTTTTCAGAAAAGATCATCGATGATGTTGTTGAACAGTCTGCGTATGTTTGGTCAAGTTCTTCAAATTTTTGTCCCAAGGCCTTTATTGAAACTTCTCCACAACCAGACAACCCAACCAAAGAAAATGCACAAACAACAAGAACTAAAACCAGAATTAAAGATTTAAATTTTTTCTTCATACCTTTCTCCTCTATGCAATAGAACCATTAAGAAATTGTTGATATTCACTAGTGTTTTTGCCATTAGCATCTGTCAAAATTTTGTCTATTTTTCCTTGTAAAGAAGTATCAAAATTATATTTGATTATTTTCTTTTCTGTTTCCGTTGTCATATAATTTGCCGTAAGTTTCAAAAATTGTGAACCCTCAGTTGTCACATCTAATTTTTTTATATCTTGAATACAATCCTGCAATGCCATAAAAAGAACCTTTGTAAAATTATTGTTGAGCATTTCTGAATCAACACAAGTTTGGTAAACTTCAATTAAAGCAAACATTGCATCAGCTGTCTGTTTCATCATTTGTTCCAACTGTTTATGACAATGCTCCCAACTTTCTTTCTCCCAATATGCTTGTCCATTTGAGGCTTTTAAAGCATTTGCCATAAATGCTTCAAGTTGTTTTGCATTCTGGCTTGCTTTGTTAAAATTATCTTTAATTTTTTTCAAATTTTTTGAATAGGATTTTGTATATTTTGAAAAAACAATTTGCCTACGGAAAAATTGTCCAGCAATTTCACAACCGCCATAGAAATTTCTATAATCTGTAATTTTTGCTTTGTCCAGTGATGAAACTTGGCTCGTTGACGAAATCAATTTAAATGTGTAAGCATCGAATGTGGTGTTTGATGAATTTGTTTCACTTAAATAGCCTGTTTCAGTTATGTTATAGACTAATTGTGCAAGTTCTTCTGTATTTCTTGGCACAAACATATTGAAAAACACAGCTCCAATCACAACACCAATTAATACAATAACAATTATAATCCAAGTAGCTCTTTTTCTCATTCCTCTTCCTTCTCCTCCACTTTAATTTTTTCCTTAGGATTAAGATAAGTTGTATATTCTCCAACCCAACGAAGTTTAATCTCTCCCGTTTGTCCATTTCTGTGCTTTGCTATGTTAAGATAAACTGTTCCAGGTTCATCTTCCAATTTCGCATCATTATATTTTGCTGGGTTATATAAGAACAACACAATATCCGCATCTTGTTCAATAGAACCTGACTCTCTCAAATCTGCCATAATTGGTCGATGATCTTCACGCAAATCTGGTCCACGGTTTAATTGTGCAAGGAGCAAAACAGGAACATTTAATTCTTTTGCCATTTGTTTTAATGTCTTTGTGATTTGTGTTACTTCCTGAGTTCTGCTTTCTGCTCTCTTTTCATGCTTTTCATTTGCACTGTTCAAATTCATTAAAGTCAAATAGTCAATCACAACCATGTCCAAGCCTTCTGTCAACTTTAATTTTTGACATTTTGTCCTAATTTCAAAAGGCGAAATCCCTGCCGAAGGGTCGATAAAAATTCCAGAATTTGAAAGTTTTTTCTCTGCTGTCCAAACCCTCTTCCATTCATCATTTGAAATGTCACCATTTAAAATCTTCTTCAATTCAACTTTTGAAACAGAAGAAAGAGATCTTGCCATAAGTTGTTCTCTGGACATTTCCAAAGAGAAAACTGCTATTTTTTTGTTCATATTGAGTGCAGCATTAACAGCTATGTTCATTGCAAACGATGTTTTTCCCACACCTGGACGTGCCGCCAAAATAATAAGGTCACTGTTTTGAAGTCCATTCGTTATTTCATCAAATTCTGCATACCCAGTTGGAATTCCTCGCATCTTTCCTTTATTTTCAGCAAGAAATGAAATTTGTTTCAATAGATTTGCCATTGCACCACCAGGACGTCCAACCTGTTCGAGATCCGTTTTCATGTCTTTTTGCGACAAATTGAAAATTTCCTTTTCTGCATATCTCAATGCTTCACTTCCGTCTGTTGTTTCAAAAGCATTGTTTATCACCTTTTGAGAAGTTAGGATAACTCTTCTCTTTGTGGAAGTGTCTTTGACTATATCTCTATAATGTTGATAGTTTGCCGCCGATGGCACGCAGTTTGTCAGCATTGTTATGTATTCAATTCCACCAACAAGTTCCAATTTTTTCTCAACTTCAAGTTGATTCACAAGCGTAACAAAATCCACAGGAATGCTTTTCACAAAGATTTCTTGCATACTTTTGTATATATTTTTATGTGCTTCGCTATAGAAATCTTCTGGCATAATGTCGCTTAAAATTTCTCTTTGACTCTCATTGTCCACAAGAATACAACCAAGAAGTGCTTGTTCCGCTTCAAGACTATTTGGCAATATTTTGTATTCAGGCATTATGTCCACCTCCTAAAATTAAGTCACTTTTGCATTCCCTATTCTGCAAAAGGGTCCTTCTTATTTTTCATACGCTCTTTTTTTCGATTATCAAATTTAGAGAAAATCCAAAAATATATGGAAAACAAAACAAAAAGCATAACAACAAGCACCAATATATTTGCCCACATAGGAATCTTCGCCCATATAAGCAACACAGAAACAACAAGAGAAGGAACTAAGACAATAAGCAAAAAAAGTCCAATTCGTTTGATTTGTTTCTTTAATTCTTGTTTTTCGGTGCTTTTCATACGGATAGTATAACAAACATTTCTTAACTTTGTCAAATTTTATTTAAAAACTAAGAACATTTTTAAAAAAATTAAAAAAATAACCCTAAAAAGGGTTAAATTTCTCCGCGTAACATTTTTCCGCGTTCACGCAATCTCATATTGTGATCCAAAATGATTTTACGTATTCTTATAGATTTTGGTGTAACTTCAAGATATTCATCATCTCCTAAAAATTCAATACAGTCTTCAAGACTCATATTGCGAGGTGGTGTCAAACGTAAAGCATCATCACTTCCGCTTGCTCTCATATTTGATAGATGCTTCATCTTGCAGACATTGACAACAATATCTCCGCCCTTTGGATTTGAACCAACAACCATTCCTGCATAAACAGGAACTCCTGCACCAATAAAAAGTTCACCTCTTTCTTGTGCATTGAAAAGCCCATAAACAATCGCTTTTCCTTCTTCATGAGCAATAAGAGAACCATAATCTCTGCGATTAATTTCTCCTCTGTAAGGCATATAATCATAGAAAATTGAATTGATAATTCCTTCTCCTCGTGTGTCTGTCAAAAATTCACTCTTAAATCCAAAAAGCCCCCTTGAAGGAATCAAAAATTCCATTCTCATTCTGTTTCCATGTGGTGTCATTCCTTGAAGGTCACCCTTCCTGACACCCATTTTGTTCATTACAACTCCAACACAATCTTCTGGAACATCAAGATAAAGTCTGTCAATAGGTTCGCATTTCACACCATCAATGGTTTTGATAAGAACTTTTGGTTGGCTTACCTGGAATTCATATCCATCTCTACGCATATTTTCAATCAAAATTGAAAGATGCATTTCGCCACGCCCTCGAACTTTAAATTTCTCAGCAGTGTCGCCATCTTCAACTCTCAAAGACAAATCTTTAACTGCTTCTTTATATAATCTGTCACGAAGATGTCTAGATGTGACAAATTTTCCTTCTCTTCCCGCGAAAGGACTGTCATTAACCATAAATGTCATCTCAACACTTGGCTCTGCAATTTTCACAAATTCAACTGGCTCAACAGCTGATTCATCACAAATAGTGTCACCAATAGTGACATCTTCAAGCCCTGCAACACAAACTATTTCTCCAACTTTTGCACTTTCCACAGGAACTCTCTTTAAGCCTTCATACACAAACAGACTCACAATCTTTGAGCGAACTTTCTTGCTTTCATCATGATAGTTGCAAACAACAACATTTTGTCCAATATTAATGACGCCTCTTTCCACTTTGCCGACTGCAAGTTTTCCAACATAATCATTGTGTTCAGCGGCAGAAACAAGCATTTTAAGAGGCCCATTTTCATCACCCTTTGGTGCTGGAATATGCTCCAAAATTGTATCAAAAAGCGGTTTCATATCTGTGCCTTGTTTATTCATATCAACAGAAGCAACTCCAAGTCTTGCTGAAGCAAACACAAAAGGTGAGTTAAGTTGTTCTTCATTTGCATCAAGTTCAAGGAACAATTCCAAAACTTCATCAACAACTTCCTTAACACGAGCATCGGAACGGTCTATTTTATTGACAACAACAATAACTTTAAGTCCAAGAGACAATGCCTTTTCAAGCACAAATCTTGTTTGTGGCATAGGCCCTTCAAAAGCATCAACAACCAACAAAACGCCATCAACCATTTTGAGAACTCTTTCAACTTCGCCACCAAAATCAGCATGTCCTGGAGTGTCCACAACATTGATTTTAACACCATTATAAAAGCAAGAAGTGTTTTTTGATAAAATTGTTATTCCTCTTTCTCTTTCAAGAGCATTACTGTCCATAACTCTATCTTCAACAACTTGATTATCGCGAAAAACATTCCCTTGTTTCAAAAGTTCGTTTACAAGCGAAGTCTTGCCGTGGTCAACGTGAGCAATAATAGCAATATTTCTTATTCCATTATTTTCCATAAAATTAAAGTCCTTTTTGTTATCTTCAGTTTTTTGTGAAAAATTCATATTTTCTAAACTTTTCATTATATGTTTAGGCATTTGAAACAGCATATTTACTGACTTCCAAATATAACTTCACAAAATGTTTATAACTTGTTTAGTATAGCACTAATTGGCAAAAAAAACAAGGGACAAAAGCCCTTTTTTATTAAAAATTTTAAAAATTAGATTATTTTTTGAATTAAAATTAGTTAAAAATGTTAAATTTTTAATTGTAAATTCTACAATATCCAATTTTAAATTAAAAACAATCAACTTTGAATTGTCAATTTTATAAAATATTCAACCCTAAATTAAAATCGTTCAATTTTTAAAGTTTATAAAATAATCAACATTAATTTAAAAAAGTTCAACATTAATTTTATAAAATACTCAACTTTAAATTAACCATTTATAACATTTGTCATCATTCTAAAAAATCAACAACTTTTTATTTGATTTTTAATTTTTTATATTTTTATATCTTATTTCTATTTTTTTGTTCCTGAATTTTTTATTTCTTTTTTTCTGTTTTTTCTGATTTTTGATTTTTCTTCCTTCTATTTTTCTTTTGTTTTTCGACTCTTCTTATTTTTTAAAATAAAATAAACTATAATCATTCCAATCAGGGTTATTCCAACTGCTAGAGCATACCAAATTGGAGTGTTTGGATAGACGGTAAAAAAACTTATTTTATTGTCATTTTCAATCTCTGCTTCAGATTTAATAAAGACATTATGATGAAAATTTGCATCATCATAACAAACATCAGATTTCAATGCTGTTTGCTTGGTTGCATAATCATAAATAAAAACACTTTCATCAAACATACCTGAGAAAACAGATATATCGCTCAAATTTAAAAACTTTGCCCATGATGTCAAAGCAAGCATATTTATTTGTTTTAAATTTTTTGCACTGCTAACAGATGAAATTGGAAATTTTGTTTGTATTTCAGTTTTTTTTATAAAAAATCCGCTTTGAACTGGCTTTTGAGTTTCTTGATTTTTATCTTCCTCCTGATTTGGCTCATTACCAAAAAAATTTTGTTGAGCTTCAATATTATCAAACAAAATAGAAAAACCAATTCCGTCAACATCAGAAAAATATGCAACTTTTTCAACACTCACGCCTTCGACAGCTTTTTCTTTGTTTTGTTCAGCAAGTGCATTGACATAGGTTGAAAGAAAAAGTCGATATGTTTTTATTTGCTCTTCACTGACACCTTTTTCAGATAAAATTGCCGAATTCACAGGAAAGATATAAGAAACAACAATTTTGCCCGAATTGTCCGCTTGTCTTATTATGCGAAAAGCGTTTTTTTCATAGATTTTTGAATAATCCACAACATCTGCTCCACAGCCACAAAGCATTAGACAACTTACACATAAAACAAACAAAAAAAGAGTATAAAAGGCTTTTTTCATATCCTATTTATACTCTTTTTCGATTTTGATTATTCATAACAAAGTTTTTAAATCTTTGTTTTAATAAATTTTCTCTATCAGCCACCTGCCCTTCTTGTTGCATAAATCTTATCAACAGTTGCATTGTAAATTCCTGTGACAGTTGGTGTTGTTGTGCTGTCAGTGCTTAAGTCTAAGTTTCCTTTTTGAAGGACAACAACGCCACCAGCATAACATGTTATGGAATTGCTTGAAGAATCTGCCAGAACACTTATGGAAGCATTGTTGCGTGCATTTATTTTTCCGTTTGAATTTGTGATTGCAATTCCCGCAATTTGAATTCCACCGCTTCCAGCACGAGTGATATGAATACTCAAACTTGAACTGATTGATGTATTACAATTTTCGCCACCTTCAATTGTAGAGTAGTTTGTGTAAACAAGCCCTGCAATGAAAATGTTTTGAGCCCTTTCTTCAACAATTTCTGTTTGTGCAGTAAACACACAATTTCTTAAAGTTCCGCGATTGATAGAAGCAATTCCGCTGTAAGACATTGTTATCAAAGTGTTTGATGCAATATATCCAACAAAATTTGTGCTGAATTCATCAATAACAACACTGTCAATTGTTCCATTGTTTATAATTGCAAGTCCTGAAACAAGCGAATGATTATCAACATACTGTTCCTTTTCAAAATGTGCTTTTATATGCAAATTTCTTACTTCTGCATCTTGTTTTATTTCTCTAAACAATGCTGTCACATTTCTAAACTTAAATGGCCCTCCGCTTCCATTTGAAATTGCACTGTTTGAAGCCTCAATTGAAATTGTGTCCTCTTCTTTCAATTCAACAACATCTGTTGAAGTGTAGGTTATCGTTGTGCCATTTCCACGCAAAACCCCATCAAAAACTCCATCAATAAGCACTCCTGAAAAACTCCCAAGTTCAAGTTCTTCTCCATCAACAACTTGAATTGAGAAATAATATTTAGAGGAATCTCTATGTTGTATCCCATTTTCAGAATATTCAGTCAATTCTTTGCTTAATCGATATTTTATGTTCTTAAATTGCGTTGAATTTGTGATTATATATGGATTTTCATCAGTTCCTTGCCCACTTTCAAACAAATTGAATTCAATGCTGTCTGGCGAACCATTTCCATCTTCGTCATTTTCATCAAAATATTCTTTCTCGTCACTTTGTATGCTTGTTTGATTGAGTTTGACACGGACTTTGAGTTTCACGGTTGAAATTATTGTTGGTTTAAAACTGCTTTCTTTTGAGTTGTATGTTCTCACAGTTTGAGCATCACCAATAATATAGGTTGCTTCAATAACAAAGGTTGGTTTTTCAATTCGAGTTGTAGCAACTCTGTATGGCACATTTTCTATTTCAACAATAGAATAATCTCCCTGCGTTTCGAGAATTTTTACAAGAACACTTCCATCAAAATCTTGTGTTTTTATCACACCATTTTCAATGTCGTCTTCAATTGTTCTTGTGACATCTGAGCGTTTAACAAAGAAGTATTCATCATCTTTGACAATCTTCAAATAATCTTTATCCCTGTCATCTTCTGCAATTTCAAAGACTTCTCCTTTTGTCACAGTTTTATCTGAAGGATTTTCAAAATCTCCATCAATCCCATAAAGCAAGCACCCTTCATTTGCAGAATAAACATATTTCAACTTTTCTGCTTTTACCTTTGAATTGAATGAATTAAATTGATAGTTCCATGAGAATTCTTGTTTAACACTGTCCCAAACAATATTCACATCTTCAACGTCTGTCCTGTGAAGCATAAACGATTCGCTTGCATTACTGTTAAGTTTGCCTTCACATCGAACTTCAAACCAAACTTTTGAAATGTCGTTTTTGGTTATTATGACATAATCTTGAACATAACCTTCTGGCCATGAAACATCTCCCAAATTGACATTGTTTTTGAAAATATAGAGTTTGTTTTCATTGTTTGTAAATGTGACGTCTTTTGTGACTGCTCCGTTCATCATGTTTAGATCTTCAAAATGAGCAATAATTGTGTTGGTTTTATTACTAAAATCAGAGAAATATCTCTCAAATGACAAATACTCAACCCCTGAAACAGACATAACTTCAAAATTGGTTGCATAAACGCCTTCAAGTTTTGTAAATTCCTTTGTTCTTGCAACAGAATTTACAAGAAGCGAATTTGGATTAAATTCTCCAACAGTCACATAAACTTGCAGGTTGTTTGTGCCAACAGGTATATCTCCAGATTCCTCAAAAGTTATGGTGTAAACCCCATCTTCCATTGTGATTGTTTTTATGCCCGAATATTCATTTCCATTCACGTCTGCAACAACAAATCTATAGTAATATTCAATATTATCTGGGCTAAGTGTTTCTCCTGCAACAGATGTTTCACTTGGCCTGTAAGTCCATGTCAACAAACCATTTTCATTAACTTTCAAACTGTTTTCATCAATCGGTTTAATTCTCTTGATTCCCTTCAACACAACAGGTTCGCTCATCAAAATGCCATAGTTGTAATTATAGTATTTTGCACTTCCCCCAGCATAACCGCCTTCAACAAGTGGAACTGAACTCAAACCCTTTTGAAGTGCTGTTGCTTGAACATACACTTTGTATAAAACATCTTCAGTGTCAAGTTCTGGATTTTCCTTCAAATTAAGGAAATCAAAAACAACATTTCCATTTGATTTTGCAGAAGTATAGAAAGTTTCAATATCTTTTTCTGTGCCAACTCTAGTGTCTGCTCCTTCAACATCGCTCGTCTTATATCTCTCAATCCTGATTCTATAAACATCAAGAGCATCAGTTGGAATTGTGTAAGAGGTTTCGTCCATCTTGCGTTCACTCACAGGCTTGAAATTGATTAAACCATTTTCAATTTTCAAAGATTCTTCATCAATCTTATCAAGCATAATTGCTGGCAAAGAACCAACATCACTCTTGACAATAATATTCCCTGATGTTTCTTCACCTGTTTTAGAGTCCACACATTTGAGATTTTTGATATAATACGAACTTGTTGTTTCGGCTTCGCCTTTTACAAAACTTGCAGACGAACCAAGACTTTCTGCATAGAACATCTTTGCAGAAAATTCTGTTGCCTTGAAGATGCCTTCTGGACTGTTTGGTTCAAGTCCAGGAACAACACCAACCTCATATTCAAAGCCAAAATATTCTTTCTCATCACAAATTTGCAGATATGTCAACCCAGAAGTTGAACTGTCATTATAGAGGTTATAAACATATTTGTCTGTGTCAGAATAGCTGTTTGCAAGTGCATTTCGGTTTTCTTCATTGCCTCTTATGTAGAGTTTTCCGAGATTGTTTTCCAAATTTGGAGAATAGAGTTTAAAGACATTTTTCACTTGAAGCATATCACTGTCAACATAAACTGTGTTTCCAGTAACACCACCAATCAAAAGGAAACGTATGTATTCATAAGAACCAGCACCTGCTCCATCAGAGCCAATTCCACTGAGTGAGAACACTGGGTTTGCCAAATCTCCAGAAACTTTTCTTGAATCTTCAACAGCACCAGTTTGTTTGTAAATCACATAAGTATCGCGATTTTGTTGTGTTTGCCATGTGAACTGTCCATCTCTAATTTGGAATTGTTTAAGTTCCAACAAAGTCATTAAAAACATTTCCGACTTGCTGGATAATGAATATTTTGTTCCAATCGCACATATTTGGAATTCTTTTGGAGCGGATCTTTCAATTTCATTTTCAAATTTCCCAAGCAAAGATTCTCCACTGTTGTAATTTATATAAAATTCCAAACTATCTCCATTTTCAGTCACACTCAATGTCGAGAAACTGGAAGAATTTGATAAACATTGTATTCTCCAACCGCTTGATTGAATCAAACTGAAATATGCTTCTCCAATTTTAATGTAATAGCCTTCGGCATCTTTTTGGACATAACCTGATGAAATCTCATCATAAGTCCAAACCTTGCTCTTTTTCACAGTAACTTTCAAGACTGTTGTGTATTCTTGAGATTTTGTTCTGTCAATCTGTATGGTAACATCTGGCTCTTCATTAATGAAAATCTCATTTGTCCCTTTTGCGTTCTCATAACTATACATATAAGAATTAAGCGAAAATGCATTTCCAAGCAAACAATATTCCAACTTATATTTCCCTGCTTGTAAAGTGTTGAGACAGTCATCAATAAACAGTGCTGGCCCACCCAAACCTCTTGATGCTTTTTCAATTCTTTCATAAAAATTCATAAGAGTCGCCTTGCTTGAACCCAAAGTTGTGGCCTCAACCAATTCTTCAATTCTATCTCTCAAATTTCCTTTTGCGTTCTGTGAATAGAAATCAATAAGGCTCGACATCAGTTCAACAATTGGAATATCATAAGAGCGAGAATATCCTTTCACATCGGAATCTTCTCCTATTGGAGTGAATCTAAGTCTAAGATAGAGCATATTTTCTTCAAGCAAATCTTTCAAAGTAAATGTGAATGGCTCTTCAAAAATTGTGTTCTCACTTGCAAGTTCTTCTGCTATCATTGACAGACTTGTTGTTCCATCTGGCTGTTTTGTCAATAAATTGAAGAATTTTCCATCTTTATCCCAATCAATATAAAGCCTTCCTTTATCATCAAGATTGACAACTGATTCCTTAACTTGATTTCGTCTAACCATGATAGGTTCACCATCAACTCCACCATAATAAGTGCGTGCAGAGGAAACAACTGACAAATTGTTTGTATCTTCACAAACTGCCTGCACTGCAACAAAAATACGAGTTTCATCACATGGCATTTTTGAAGTGTCAACTGTTGTCGATTTTGTCTTTATATATGCCCACGATGTTGGACTTTCGTCTAAAATGTTGGAAACAAAGAATACATAATATTGCTCAGCATCAACACCAGCCCAACTCAAATTTCCTCCACGAATTATGATTGAAGAAACGTTTCTATAACGACTAAATTGGAATTTTTTGCCATTCTTGTCGGTTGAAATCCATTCCGAAACGCAATACAAATCTCCCTTTGTGGCAACTTTTGCAAACTCTACCTCAAACATTCCGGACTGCCCTTCAAGTTTTTTATTGTTAAAAACATGCTCAACAAGATTAATTGCAAAGGTGTCTGTTCCAAAATATGGATTTGCAAGAAGTTCTTCTTTTGAAACAAAAACAGAATCAATAAACTCGCCTTGCTTTAACTTGACATAGAATCCTGAAGTGATAAATCCGCTTTTATCAGCATCATCTTTATTATCAAACAAAACATAAGTGTTGACAAAATCTTCTTGAACTGTTCCGTCACCTTTTGATGCTGCATCTTTTCCAAGTTTAACAACTTCTTTAAAATATATATCTTCAATATATGAAAATTTATATTCCTTTGGCTTTGACGCAAGATAAAGAGCTTCTTCCGTGCTTTCTTTGTATGCCCAGAATGTCAAACTCATGTTTGCGGACAATTCAATATTCCCCACTTTTTCATTTAAGGCTGTCAATATATCCAAAAGCGAATACCTGAAATCAACTCCCAATCCAGAAGAAGACATCTCTCCATTTGTCAATTTGATTGAAACAACTTCATTTCTGTCCAAACTGTTTCCGTTCTGCCCAACATAAAGGAAATTTGTATCGTCAAGAGTGTCCAAAGTGAATGTTATTCCATCTGGATTGTTTGGATTATATTGAATATCTAAAATATCATTGACTTTATAGAAACCAAACTCTCCATAAGAAGAATATGGCATTGAATCCAACACAAAATTTGCATGTGATGCAGGCCCTTCACCAATTATAACAATCTCAATATTGAAAGCCTGATAAATTTCTTCTTTCAAATCGATTTCAAGAACAACAGAAGTTGAATTAAGAACAGTCGTTGTTCTCCAAGCCTGAATTGGCCTTATTTGAGTTCCTTCAACAACAATATAACGATACATCAATTTTTGTCCTTCTTTAAGGTTGGAAAGATAGATTCTTCCCATTGAAATTGACACATCTTCTTTTTCAATTGGATTTCCAACTATGGTAGCACTGAATGTGCAATCGTGTGAATTGTTGTAATTTTCCCCATCACCAACTGTGACGAGTTCAAACCAAACATCACAATCACCACTTTGCAATTCTAATTCAGAGAATTTTCCAGCACCAATCAAGTTTTCATAAGATTCGCCAAAAATGTCAAATAATTTGCGTTTGACATAATTTCCGCCTCTGCCACTATCATTAACATAAGAGCTGTCGGTTTCATAAGTGTATAAAAGTTCACCCTTTTCTCCATTTGAAAGTTTGTAGATTCTCAAAACATAACCTTCCGCATTATCCACAGCCTTCCAAATGAGAGACATTTCATCATCAAGACGCTCAATTTGAACAGTTTCCGAATCAACACGTTCAATTCTTCTCATCGTGAATGAAACTTCTTTTTCAACTGAAGAAACGTAGTATTTTGTTTGTGTTGAAATCACTTCTGTTTCATGCGTTGCCATAACCTTCAAATTGAATTGCCCATTTTCCCAGTTGTCAGGAGCATCAAAGACAAATTCTCCATCAGCATTTGCTTTGACAATATTTATTTCAGCATTGTTCTTTACAAAATACGCAACTTTATTGTCTTTCCCACCAGTGATTTTAAAGCCATTTGATGCTCGAACAATATTTTCATCGCCAACACTTGCAAGCACTTCATAAGGTTCGCTTTCCTTCATTCCAGAAGGATTTGTTTGTGGGCCACCCACAGAAGCAAGAAAATATCTTGAATTTTCCGCACTGTTATTGACAAAGGCACTGACTTTGATTATTCCACCAGAAGAGAGATTTTCATTAAACCAAGAAGCCTGATTTTCGCCTAAATCATATTCAAATTGCCCCTCACTTCCAAGTTCTTCACCAGAGAAAGGCACAAAGAACGCTTTTGTAACTTTCACACTTGACAACGCATCATTATTGAAAATGTCAACCTTTAAAATAACGCCTTTTGCAAGTTCTTGAGCATATTCCGTATTATATGAAAACTTCACAACTTTGCTGTAACCTATTTGTTCTTCTTTAAATTCAACCGCTTCCAAATCATGAGCACGTTTTAGTGTCAAAACCAAAGCTGAAGAAGGAATAAAGGCTTGAGCATTATCTCCTTCACTTACGGCAAAAATTTCAAATATTAAATCATGTTCAACAGAGAGATAGTTTGCAATTTCACTGCTTTCCAATGTAAAACTGTAAGTTTCGATTTCTTTTGAAACACTCTCCTTACGCAAAAATTCTCTTCCTGTTGATGCAACACGATAAATTTCAAACGTTCCAGTCTGATTGTAATCTCCCTTTAAAGAAATCTTAACATTAGGATATTGTGCATTAAGCGGATTTGAATCATCATAAACATATTCCAACCCACCAATTTCTGGTATGGCAAGCTTTTGAGTTTTTGCAGATGCATTGTATATGTAATGATTACATTCACCCACACCTTCATCTTCGGTGTTCAAAAGTTTTTGTGCTTTTGCAAAATAAATATCCCCTGCAACAGCAGAATATGGTTTTAAATGTGCGGACAAACTTACTGTGATTTCTCCAGCATTTAACACTTTCAAATCTTCAAGGAGTTTTTGAGCATTTTTATCTTCTGCATCTGTCAAGTTGACACTTGTATTTTCAGTCCTATATGTTACTATTTTGTTTAAACTATCTTTAAAGATTAAAACATATTCCAAAGATGGCAGATTCTTTTCAACTCCATAAGGATTCCAAGAAACTATGTTCCCTGCAAAATTGATTTCATCATTTGAAGGTTTAACATCTTCTCCATTCATTTCTTTCACAGTCCAAGATGCAACCTCACTGTCAATGTAATAGGTTGTGCAGAGAAGTTTTCCTTGCTCTTCTTGTTCAGGATTTTCTCTTTGCTCAAGTTTTTTACCAAGAATAGTGAAATCGTATTTTGTTCCAGTTTCGTCAATTTCCACACTGCCTGAAAGTTTATCTTCACTTATTGTTCTTCCAGAACTTTCAACCTTAACCGCCTTTGTATAATCCGCCTCTGGAGCGTTATACAAAAGTTGAGCAGAGTCTGTCAAAGTCACTTTATCAAGCGATTTGAGTTTGTAAATCTTGACGTAAGATGATTCATTTGATGTTAAGAATTGTGGGTGCGAAACTTTAATATAGAATGTGAAAAATTTCTCCGCTTCCTTATATTCGCTTGTAAAATTGGTGAATGTGTTTGCAGAAACTTTACCAATCAAGGTGTCGTCACCTTTTTCATTAAGCAAATAAATCTCATATTCAACATTTGTAAGT
Source organism: uncultured Clostridia bacterium (assembly GCA_947591785.1). Lineage (GTDB taxonomy): Bacteria > Bacillota > Clostridia > Christensenellales > UBA1242 > Caccovivens. The sequence goes on from CANQDK010000002.1 coordinate 90,288, forward strand.
TGTTGACTGTTTAATGCCTCTCCGCCAACCGTGGCAGAATTCCAAGAAAGAGTGTATGTTTGTCCTTCAGCACTGAATGTTGGAACAACTTCGTCAAATTTCTTAACTTCTATTGTTGTTTCAGAACTTGCACTCTTTGCAAACAAAGAGGAAATCTGAACAAATTTTGAATCATCATTATCTCTTTCAATGTTTTGATAAGCAAAAGCACGAAATTTGATTGAATCGGCTTGTGCAAATTCTGCACTTAAATCTTCAACTTGGTTAAGTTTGTCTATGAAACTTTGAATGTTGATTGAAATTTTATTATCTTCACTTTCTTCAACATAATCCACTTTAGGCCCAAAATCATGAGAATATCCATCAACAGACACGCTTTGAGTGTCAAATCGAACAGTGTAGGATTTTGAATCCCCATTCACTCCCACACAAACAATATCAACAACATAATATTTTGTCGCACTTGATTGTTCATGATTGAAAACAAGTTTTCCATTATTATATTCAAAATTTGTTGGAGTTGACAAGCGTTGAAAATCAATAGTTGATTCACCGCTTTCCAAGAATGTTGTCAAAACTTCTTGCGAATCTTGATTTTCCTGTCCAATATCAAAGTAATTTCCATCTATGTTTGAACCTTTCAAATTTATATTGAGTGAGAATTTAACATAATTTCCTTCTTCGTCAATAATTTTGATAGTTGTGTCTTCACTTGTGTTTGAAAGAAGTCTACCATTTTGAGAAACAACAATTTCGCTGACACCATCTTTTTTTCTGATAGTAACATTCTCCGTGCGATTGTCAAGTTCGATGTCTGCATAATGAACCTTTGCCAAACGAGTGACTTGCAAAACAATTTCGCTTGTCAAATAAAGTCTTGAATCTGTATTTTTTGCTTGAACTTTCAGTTTAACAGCTCCTTCGTTGTCAAAGCCTTCTGTCAACACAAGTTTTAAACTTTCAGAACCTTCCACAATAGCAGTTTCTGCACATTTTGTTGAAATATCATCTGAAACAACAGAATAAGCATCAACAGATGTCACTTTGTCGTTAAGGTTTTTAAGTTCGACAAAATATCCTGTTGCTTTTGTCATGCCCTGTTCTTTCAAACTTTCATCATATCCAAACTTAAAGTTTTCTGCATCATATTCAAATTCAATCTTTTTCGCAATGCAAATTTTTTGTTTAAGTCCTCCAGAAGACAAGGTGACATTTTCGTTATTGCTGATTGCAAAAACTTCGACATAGAAATATCCTTCATGCGAAAAAGTAAAATTGTTTGTCGAACAAGTTTCAATTGTCATTTTTTTATCAGGAAGCCCATTTTCAACAACACATTCTTCAAAAGAATTCTTATCTGGCTTGCCATCATCTGTCAAAAATTCATAATATTCCAGACGATATTCATTTGCTCCTTCAACTTGCCCCCATGTGTATAACATTTGTGTTTCATCACTTCGCGAAACTGATGTTGGAGTTTTCAAAATTTGTAAGGATTTTTCTGTTGATGACTTAATAACAAAATTTTCTTCTCCAGCAATCGCAACCACACGCAATCTGTATGCTTCTTCAACAGGCAATATTGCAACTTCAATTCGGGAAGAAAGTTCGATTTCAACCTGCCCCTCTTCTAAAAGTTTCACTGTATAAAGGGAGTCATCAACCTTTTCAAAAGTTTCTCCATTCCATCTTTGCAACTCATAATTGGTTGCATTTTCCACAGCCTTGAAAGAGAAAACAGATTTCTCATCTTTGTATTTGTGCAAAATGCCTTCTTTAATTTGTGCAAGTTTAATAAAAGTCAATTCTTCACTTAGTGCAGAGTTTAAAACAAAAACAGAATTCTCACCAATATTGTTGTCCTGTTGCACAGGAATTTGTTTCAATTTTACAAGCTTTTTCCCAACTTCACTGAAGTTCAAACTTGTTTCAACAGTTTGTGCACCTTGAGAGAATCCCTCTCCAACAATTCCAAGTCCGTCGATTCCAATTTTTGTTGAAACAAGAGGAGCATTTGATGTGAATGTTAAATTAATCAAATTTCCATCAATATCATTTTCCCTTGCTGTCACAGTTTCAATTTTTGGCAATTTATAGATTTTTTCAAATTCGACAGAATCGCTGTGATAGAAAAACTCTCCTGCTGAGCCTTTGTTAGAATTAACAGCAACAACAGACAATTTCCATTCACCAGATGCAAGGTTTGGTAAATCAGTGTAAATTTCTGTCTGTTCCTTTTTCTCAAAAACATAGGCGGAAGAGTTCACATCAGTGGAAGCAGTGAAAACATATTTATCCGCATTTTCATCAGTAACAACTTTAAAAAGTCCGCCTTCAACAGCAGAAAAATTATATGAAACGTTTGGAGTGTTAAGTTTTTTGATTTTGAGAATTTCACTCTCTCTTGCCCATTTTTCTCCAGTTGAATCATAAACAACAACTGAAACTTCTGCCGATTGTCCCTGTTCAATTTCATCAAAATAGTTTGACAAATCCATAGTGGTTTCTGTTTGATAGTCACCAAGTTCAATTCCGTTCATGCGAACTTTATATTTTGCATTTTCGCCAGCAACAACACTGCTCCACGACAATTCTCCTGTCTCTCCATTCCAATTAAGTCCACCATTTTCAATCGTAAGTTGAGGCATAAATCCAAAAAAGAAAGTTGACGGAGTCACCACTTCGCTATCATCAAAATGTCCAAACTTTTTCGCTTTAAAAGAAAGATGATATTCTCCAATCTCTGTTAAAACGAGTTTGTTTGGAGTTTCATCGTTTTCTGCAGAAACTTCTTTATAAAAATCGGAAGTTCCTTCAGTTTCGTCTGGATTTTCCGCATTATGTAAAATTTTTTGCCCTTCAATTATATATGTTTTAGCAAAAGTAGGTTTGTCCTCAACGGAATCAGTTTCAAACATTGCAAAACTTTCATCCCACGTAATAACCGCAATTTCATTCTCCTGTTCATCTTTTTCAATGCTCATTTTAAAGTTTGATGGAGCTTCAAAAGGTTTGCCAACAACAACATTCATAGATGCAAGGGAATTTTTGTTGTATGTTGCAAAAACTTTTGTTGTTCCATATTTCTTTGCCTTAAAACCGTTTTCAACCTTGTCAAAAATTGTCCCATCTGAAAATTGAAAATCAATCTGCCCTATATCAGCATTTTTCACATTTAGATAACTTCCAAAATCCACAGTTTTGTCATCAGAAAGATAAACAACCAATTCATCTTGTGTGAACTTTGCTTCGACTCCTTTAAATGAACACGCCATAAGCATACCTGACAATGCAAGCGTGAATACTGACATTAAAACAGCACAAAACTTTTTCATAAAAACCTCACTGATTCATTTGAGAATTTTTTTGCAAGTGTTAGCCTTTAAATCTATATTTTTATTTTAACACTTTTGAATTGAATTTATCAAATAAAAATACAAAATAAATTATATAAAATATAAAGGAATTTTCGCAAATAACAAATCCATAAAATTTTTATTTTTTAAAGAAAAATTCGCAGAACATAAAAAGTATTTTTGTTTAGGATTTCTAACACGAAAAAATGGTTTAAAAATTTTTATTTTTTACAATATTTTTAAAAAAAATAAATTAATAAAAAAATCAAAAAATTAATATTTTTCTTGATTTTTTCATCATTTTTTTGTAAAAAAATTGATTTTTTATTTATTTTTCATTTTTTCATATATTTTTTCACATTATAAAAACTGTCGAAAAAATATCTAAAAAACATACCAATTTGGATATTTTTCAATTTTTTTATTATTTAGGTTTTCAAGTCCAATAAAATCAAATTTTAAGCAAAAACAGCACAGTTTTTGGTGATTTAATTTGAATTTTTTGTTATTTTCATTTTTTCCATACTTACCATCTCCAACAATAGGAAATCCGAGAAAAGCAAGATGAGCCCTTATTTGATGAGTTCTCCCTGTTAAAAGTTCAATTTGTAATAAGCTTGTTTCGTTTCCAACTTTCAAAGTTTTAATTTTTGTGCTGATTGGCAATGCGTTTTTGGTAGGTTTATCAAAAATTTTAACAAGCGATTTTTCTTCGTCTTTCAAAAGGTAGGCATTAAATGTTTTATCCACATCAAACTCACCAACCACTTCTGTGATATAAAATTTGTGAATTTTATGATTTTTAATTGCATTTTTTAAGATTTTTTCACTTTTTTCATTTTTTGAAAAGATGACAAGTCCTTCTGTGTTCCTGTCAAGACGATGCACAGCTCTTGCTTGAAGAATTTTTTCCAAACCATTATCTCCATCGGTTTCTATGCCCGCATGCTTGAAAACGATAATACAATCATCATCATCAAAAACCTTTTCATATTTTTTTTCTAGCATATTTGAAGTATAATAACAAATAACCTTTTGCCCAACAGATAAAGATATGTCATCTTTAACAACAACATCGTCAACGCGTATATCCTTATTTCTCAACATTTTTCTTACATCAGCAAAAGTAAACCCACAATCTTGCAAAGTGGAAATAAGTTTTTTACTTTTTTTTACTAAAATCTCTTTTCTGTTCATATAGTATAAGTAAAGAAAATACATTTCTTTGAATAAAATTTACCATATTTTTTGCAATTTTGCAAGCAAAAGGAGAAAAATGGAAACGATTTTAATTGAAGACAGAAAAAATATAATTATAAAAGGTGCAACAAAAGTAATTTCTTCCACCAACACTCAGGCAGTAGTGGAACTTGGAGGAACAAACATAGTTATTTCTGGAAACAATATGGAAGTTACAAAACTTGATCTTGAAAATAAAGATGTCAGTTTTTCTGGGAATATAATATCTGTGAAATACACACAAAAACCTGAAAAAACAAATCTAATGAAAAGGTTGTTTAAATAAATGCTTTACGAAGCATTAAATCAACCCCAAATTTTTCTTTATATGTGTCTGGGAGGATTTTTCACGGCATTCATTTTTGATATAAAATCAATTTTGATGTATTTTTTTAAGAAAAATCATTTTTTTTCGCATTTTTTTGATTTTTTTGCGTGTTTTTTTGTATTTTTTTCATTTTTTTATATAAATTTATTAACAAATTATGGAGAGTTAAGATTGTTTACGGTAACCACTTTTTTCCTTTCCTTTTTTATTCAACGTTTTTTTGTCAAAAATTTTGTTGCAAATCCTACGCTCAAATGTTACAATATTCTCAAAGGGAAACTATATGAAAGAAGAATTGTCAAATCAAAACGAAAAGAAGAAAATAAAAATCAAAATTGTTGAAGACACTGAAACTAAAAAAAACAACATTCCACAAGAAAACAGCGATGAAAAATCACAAAAAAACATAAAAATTCTTCTTTCTAATAAATCTAATCAAGAAAAAAGCACTGAAGAGTTGTCCTTGAAACAAAACACTAAGAAAATGTCTGCTTTCAAAATTACAGCGATAATTTTAATTGTCCTTCTTATAACTGCAATCGTTGTTGAAATTATTGTTATGGTTTGGCTTAGAATTTCAACCGACAATTTAAAAAACAAAAATGACAAAATTCCACCTGTTGAAGAATCTTCTTATTGCTTATTTATTGATTAATTATAGAAATCTTATTGCTTATTAATAGTAAAATCCTAAAGTAAAAAACATATCTTAAAAAAAATACATACTTAAACTAATAAAAAATTGGAATTATTTTTGAAAGCAAGCTTTCATAAAGAAAATTTGAAATTTCTCCACTTTTAATAAACTGCAACAATCCTTCACTCATAATCAAATTTGAAATCATAGATAAAACAAAAAAGAGAACTCCAAAAACAAAAATTCCTTTAATTAAGCCGACAACACCCCCTAAAACACGATTTCCAATTGAAAGCCCACATTTTTTTACTATTTTAGTTATAAAACATTTTAAAAATTTTAAAATTAACTCGATTAAAATAAATATAACAATAAATAAAGCAATCTTTATCAATACTTTTGAGATTGAAGGAGCTAATATTTGTCCTGCTGTTAATGTGCCATCAAAAGTGATATTTCCAAGTAATTTTGCAATTAAAAGTCCAAACAATTCTCCAAATTTTGACGCTGTTAAAACTTCTCCAAATTTTTCAATACTAGTAAATTGTCCAGGGAATAACCCATTAAAAAGAACTGATATTGTTTCTTCAACATAATTCCCAACATAATTTTGTGCAAAAGGTAGAAAAACTTGCATAAGCTTCCAAGAAATTATTGCAACAAAAAAAACTCCAATGAGTGAAAATATCATTGATATAAAACCTTTAAAAAAACCTCGAGCAAAATAAAAAGACAAAAGTCCAAACAGAACAAAGTCCATAATTAGAGTTTTGCCTTTTTATTTTTTTACAAACTTTACAAAACTAAATTTATTAAATTTCTTTTATTTAAAATGTTTCTATTTTTTAGATTGTTTCATCTTGCATATTTTTGTCAATTAAATCTGTCTTTACTTCAATATTTTCCTTTTTAGAAACATCTTCAGTTTGATTTCTTAATGTTTGAATATAATCATAAAGAGGTTGCATGTTTTTATCTATCAAATCAATATAAATACATCTGCCTTGATATATGCCATTATTCCCTCTGTAAAGGTTAAAACCTTGATAATCTGGAATAACCTCAAAAACAAGTTCGTCAAAGAGTAAATCATTAATACAGTATTGCCTATCAAATTTCAAATAGACAAAAGTCCCTTCCTTTGTTTTTTCTTGAAAATCATTTTCAAACATTACAGCAAGAGAAGGCAACGTATGTGAACCTTCAAAAAGGCTTTCTATTTGTGAACCTAACTCCACTTTCTGCTCTTCTGTGAGAATTATCTCTTGCCCATCAATACAAACATTTGTATCTTGAACAAATGGTAAAGCATCAATTGCTTGAAAGAAAGACATAATCATCATTGGCACTCCAAACACAAAAAATAAGAATCTCATTTTCACCTCCACTTTTCGATATTTTGTGAAAATTATCTTATTTTAATCATTATTTTTGCTTTTTTTACGTTTTTTTTATTAATTTTTTATTATTTTTTGATTCCTTTAATTAAACCTCTTCAAACTGACTATTATACAAATCTGCATAAAAACCACCAGCTTTTAACAATTCTTCATGATTTCCACTTTCAATTATGTCGCCATCTTTTAGCACCAATATTAAATCTGCATTCTTAATTGTTGACAAACGATGTGCAATAATAAACGATGTTCGCCCTTCCATTACCTTATCCATTGCTTTTTGCAAAAGGACTTCCGTTCTTGTGTCAACCGAACTTGTTGCTTCATCAAGAATCATCATAGGCTTATTTTCAATCATAGTTCTTGCAATTGTTAGAAGTTGCTTCTGTCCAGCAGACAAATTTACCGCATCGTCAATAACCGTATCATACCCATTGGAAAGAGTTTGTATAAAGTGGTCAATTCCAACCTTTTTACAAGCATCAACTATTTGCTCATCGGTTACGTTTTCTGTGTTATAACGCAAATTTTCCTTTATTGTTCCTTCAAACAGCCATGTGTCTTGCAAAACCATTCCAAAAAGCTTATGCACATTATCACGAGTCAAATCCTTTGTTGAAACACCATCAATTTTTATATCTCCACTGTTAACCTCATAAAATCTCATAAGCAGATTGACAAGCGTTGTCTTTCCTGCTCCTGTTGGGCCAACTATTGCAACTTTCTCTCCCGCCTTAATATTCGCTGAGAAGTCCTTTATTATGATTTTGTTTTCATTATAGCCAAAAACAACATTGTCAAATTCAACATCTCCTCTCACATCATTAAGAACAAGAGTTTTTCCAGATTCATCTGAAAGTTCCTTCTCTTCAAGAAAATCAAAAACTCTGTTTGCAGCAGCAGATGTAGCCTGCAAGTTTGTTAAAGATTGTGCTATTTGAGAAAGAGGATTTGAAAACAGTCTAACATAAATCATAAATGCGGAAATTATGCCAATATATTCAATTCCTCCACGTTGCAAAGCCAATATTGCACCAACAATACAAACTGCAACATAGCCAAAATTTCCAACAAACCCCATAATTGGCCCCATCACACCTGAAATAAATTGTGATTTCCAACCACTTGTGAAAAGACGCTTGTTTATTTTATCAAACTCTTCTCCTGTTTGCTCCTTTGCGTTAAAGAGTTGCACAACGTTATGTCCAGAATAAACTTCTTCAATATGAGAGTTTAAATCCCCAAGATTCTTCTGGTTTTGATTAAAATATTTTTGTGCTCGAGTCATAAAAATCAGTGAGAAAGCGAAACCAATTATTGTCGCACCTATAACAGTCAATGCAAGAATCCAGTCTGTTACAAACATCATTATAAAAACACCAACAAACAGCAAGCCACTATGGAAGAGAGTTCCTATACTTTCATTTAGACTTTGCCCAACCCTGTCAACATCATTTGTTACACGGCTTAAAACATCGCCAAACATATTTGTGTCAAAATAGTTAAGAGGAAGTTTGTTGATTTTATGAGAGATATCATGCCTAAATTTCTTTGATAATTTTTGCGTCACTGTTGTAAGGATAAACTGCTGAAAATATGAAAGTATTGCCCCTGCAACATATATACAAACAAGGAAAATTCCAATTTTTCCAACAGCAGCCAAATCGACTCCAGATGAATTTAGCCCAGTGGCAATCAATGTTATAAGATCTTGAATCTTGTTTGGGCCAATAATTTGAAAAGTCACCCCAACTGCACCAAATATCATTGATAGTGCAATCCACCACCAAAATTTTTTGCAATATAAAAGCAGTTTTTTCATTGATTTTTTGAAAGAACCTTTTTCTGTTTTTTCAGAAAGCATCATTCTTGGCATATTACAGTTCCTCCTTTGAAAGTTGCGAAAGGGCGATTTCTTGATAAACAGGGCAATTTCTTAACAGCTCGTCATGAGTGCCAATACCAACCATATTCCCATTATCAAGAACAATAATTTTGTCCGCATCTTTTATTGTTCCAATCCTTTGTGCAACAATCAGTTTTGTGACTTTTTCAGTATGTTTTTTCAAAGCAGAACGAAGTTTTCTGTCAGTCTTATAGTCAAGAGCAGAAAAACTATCATCAAAAATGAATATTTCAGGGCGTCTTGCAACCGCACGTGCGATTGAAAGTCGTTGTTTTTGTCCACCAGAAACATTAGTTCCTCCCTGAGAAATGGAACTATCAACTCCCTTTTCCATTCGGGAAACAAAATTTGACGCCTGAGAAATGGAGAGAGCATTTGCAACAGTGTCGTCAGTCGCATTATTGTCCCCAAAATTTACATTGCTTTTGACAGTTCCTCGAAAGAGGACACCTCGTTGTGGAACGTATCCAATTTTTTTGTTAAGCGAATTTGGTTCGTAGTCCCTAACATCAACACCGTCAATCAAAACTCTGCCTTCCGTGGCATCATAGAGCCTTGGAATAAGGTTTATTAAAGTGCTTTTACCACTTCCCGTGCTACCAATAAAGGCAACAGTTTCTCCCTCATTTGCAGTGAATGAAATGTCGTGCAAAACATATTCGTCAGCATCTGGATATTTAAAGGACACATTATCAAAAACCACGCACGCTTTTCCATCTGGATTATCATCGACAAACTTACCAGGCAAGATACTGTTTGGAGTGTCAAGGACTTCGTTAATTCTCTTAGCAGAAACAAGGGCACGAGGCATAAGGATAAAAATCATAATCAAGAGCATAAAAGCCATGATAACTTGCATTGAGAAAGACATATATTTTGTGATTGAGCCGATTTCGAGCGGAGATTTGATGATATACGCACCAATCCAGTTTATAGCAAGGCCAAGTCCACTCATCAAGAGATTCATACCAGGGTTCATAATTCCCATAACTCTGTTTGCGAAGAGTGTGGTTTTAGTGATTTCGTCGTTACTTTTTTCAAATTTTGCATTTTGGTATTCTTCAGCATTTGAAGCTCTAATAACCCTAATTCCAGTCAAATTTTCTCTAGTGACACGGTTGATATTATCCATCATAATTTGGATTTTTTTAAATTTAGGCACAGCGAAGCAAACGATAATCAAAACCATAAGCACAAGGACACAAATAACAATTGCAGTTGCGGTAGTCCATTGCCAGCTGACATTGACAATTTTAGTGATAGTCCAAATCGCCATGATAGGAGCTTTAATGAGAGCTTGCAGTCCCATAGCGATGAAGAATTGAATATTCATAATATCATTTGTTGTTCGAGTTATAAGGCTTGCGGTTGAGAATTTATTAATTTCTCCGAGAGAAAAATTTTGAATTTTGTCATAGACTTTTCTTCTCAAATTGTAAGTCAAACGTGAGGCAATATTAGCGACAAGGAAACCAACCAAGATAGCACTTGCAAGGCTGCCAAAAGCACAAGCAAGCATAAGCCCACCATTGACAAGAATGGTGTTCATATTGATTTTTCCCATAATACCGTTGACTAATTTTTCACTATAGGTAGGCAAAGTCAAATCAAGCCAAACTTGAAAGACAACCAATCCCAAAATAAGTAGCATAAAAATATAGTCAATTTTTTTTAAATTTTTAAGTAATTTAAACATAAGCACTCCTAAAGCAGACGAATTAATATATTATATCTCAAATAATTTTTAATGGCAACAAAAAACGTATTGTTGCAACAAGTTAAAGAGTTAAACTTACCACCAAAGCCAAAATCAAAAAGAAAGACAACAAGATATAAATATGAAATAAAAAAGCAAAAGTTACATAAAAAAGAGGAATTTTACACTCCTCTTTTAAATTTACAACTTATTCTTCAATTTATTCTTCAACTTTGTCAAAACCAGCAGTATTCATTAAAGTTGGAACACGCCCTGTCAAAGGACTAATTGAAAGGAGAAGAACGTTTTCTCTATTATAGGATTCAAATTTGGCGAGTTCATCATTAACAAAAGTTATGACATTTTTTAATACCTGTCCATTTTCAGTGAATGTAAGAGTGAAAACTTTTGTGTTGTCAGTTCTTTCTCTCTGGATTTTCAATTCAGCGTAAGGGTGAGCAATTGAATAAATATTGATGTATTCTGCAATATCAAAATTTTCAAAATCAACATTCAGCGAGCCTAATTTATAACATAATGCTTTTTCAAGAGCCTGTTTTGCTCTTTGAATTGGAGAGTTGTTTCCAGAAGCAATACTTTCATATTCATTAAAGATTTTATGAGTCAATTGCGATTCGTCATATTGATAATACAAGAATCCGTTTTCAAACCAAATTTCTTCGTTGCTCACACCTGCGGTTGTGCTGTCTGAAACTGTGAGATAGGCAACTTTTGAAACCCCTTCAATAGCAACTTGAGCATTAAATTCAAAGTTACCTTTTGAATAAATCGAATAGCCTGTTGAAGTGAAATTGTTTTCCTTTCCTGAAATATAGTTTAGAAAATCATCTTTAGTTATGATTGAACCATCTTCATAGTCTGCAAAACTTGGAAAATTTATTTCAGAAGAATAGGTTGAAATTGTGATTTTACGGTTGCCAACACTGTATTCTTCAATATTGTTTGTGATAGAAGCAATTTTTTTGTTGATAAACTTAACATTGATAGTTTTCTTTTTAGTCAAGTCTTTAAGTGAAATTTCAAAATTAACTTCATCATCTTCAACAACTTTTTTTAAGGAGTTTTCATTTCCAATCTTTTCCATTTCTTTAATTTCTGAATTAACATAAGGAAAAGCATCACGATGAATATCAAACAAGAAATTGATGTCCTGCCATTCGTCCTCATAAAAAGCCATTTGTTTCTTTTGATTTGTTTGAGAATTACTATAATAAATAATGTCGTTTTTTAAATACCATTGTCTTACAACGGTTTGTGAGCCAACCGCTTTGTCTTGTCTAACTGAAAATTGTTGACTGTTGTCGTTTTTATCAAATGTGAAATAAGCAATCAATCTTTCATTGTCAGAAATGCTTTCATATTTCATAGTGTTAAAAATTGTTGAAACACCTTTACTTTTTGCATAGTCCCTGAAAGATTCAGAAACGCCACCGCCACAGGCAGTAAGCATCAAACCAAGTCCAATTGTAAAAAATAAGGTTGCACAAATTGTAAAGAATTTTTTCATAGAACCCCTCTCAATTTATTTTAATACATTATATCACAAATTATAAAAAAGTCAATAAAATGTGAGCATAAAAAAATCCTTGCTTTAAGCAAAGATTTTTTTTATTTAGAAAGTTTTATTATTCTTCTTCAGCAACAACTTCGTAAACGTTGCCTTCGCCACCTTTTTGTTGTGCCTTATAACCTTGTTTCACATAAGTTGATTTGTCATTTGTATTTGGAGTTTCTGGATTAAATTCTGTGAATTCCCCACCAGTAACTTCAATTTTTGTCCTATCAATAGCTTTTGCATTGTCATATATATTCAAAGCCCAATGATTACTATTTGTTGAATTGAATTTTCCGCCTTTGATTTCGGCAGTTCCATTGCTAACCAAAACAACTTCTGCAACACTTTCAAATTCTCCACTTTCAATCACAAGATGTCCTGCTCTATCTTCATCTTCAAAGAAAGGTTGAGCACCGACAAGAAAGAGAGCAACAGTTTGGTTTGTAGAAACAATTTTTCCTGTTTGTTGTGTGTCTTTGATAGTCAATGTTGCACCTGAGCAAATAACAATTTTAGAGTCTGTGCTTAATGTGTGTCCGTTAAGATCAAGAGTTATGTTGCTATTTACACTATCAAGTTGAATCATAGAAGTGTTAAAACTTATATTTTTGTCAAGAACAACAGTTTGAGTTTTAGGAGCAGTAAGAGCCTCTCTAAGGCCAGCTTCTGTTCTTACATGTGCTTTTTCATCTTCATATTTCTTTACAGTATAAGTTGATTGACTGTCTTCAACATAGTAACCATCAGCAAGATAATCAATTCCACCATTCACGCTTTCTGCTTTGTTGTTTTCTGGGTTAAATCCTTTGAATGTTCCGCCTTTAACAATAATCTTTGCAGTTTTGTTTTGATAATTTGCATCAAGGCAGTTCAAAACAAAAGTCTTATCTTCTGTTTGAATGTCAAATTCTCCGCCATTGATTGTGCAAATTCCTTTGAAAACATAAATTGTATGTCCATTTCCACTATATTTTCCACCATCGATTGTCAATTCTCCGCCATCAACATCAACAGCAAAGCAATCATTTTCCTTTGCCACAACTTCACCTGTTGTGCCTTTCAATGTCAATTTCCCGCCTTCTTTGACAGAAATAAGAGACCATTTGTCTTGTGAGTGATCTTCAACATCAGTATAAATATCTTTTTCATTTTTAATTGTATGAGTGTCCAAATCAAGAGTAAATTCTTTATTTACAGCAAAGGTATCTGACAAAACAACATCTCCTGTCAATTTTGCAGATTCGTAGTGTTCAAGTGCTATTTTAAGCTCTTCCTCGCTTGAAACAAGGGCAACACCACCTTCTTGTTTCAAGTTGACGGTAACTACATATTCTTTTGTGAATGTTGTGTTTTTGTCAAATTCATAACTTACTGTGACTGTGTAATCTCCAGCTTCTGGAAATTCTTGGCCAAGAGTAACAGTTGTTTGATCTTTAACTGCACTTGCAGTCACTTTGTCATATTCTTTTTCTTCCAAAGCCTTCTTAGATTTGTTGTCATAAACTCCATTGATTTTCAAACTCTCTTTTGTGAATGTATTTCCTTCAACAAAAGTTGTGTGAGTGCTTTCGTCAATTTCAATTCCTGTAAGTTTTGGTTCACCACACGCAGTAAGAACAATCCCTCCCACTAAAAGAAAACAAAAGCAAGCCAAAATTGATAAAATCTTTTTCATAAAACCTCCTAAATTTTTCTTATGCAGTGATTTTCAATTTATTTCTTTTTTCTTGTTACTCCTGCACTTTCAAAGTGATTCTAGCATAATGGGGGGGGGTATTGTCAAACATTTTATCTAAAAAACAAAACTTTTTTCAATTATTTTTTTACAAGTAAAAATTTTGCAGAAACACTCCCCTCCAAATTCAAGCAATCACTGAAAAACTAAACATATTATATGTGAAAACAAACAATTTATACCGCCACTCCCTCCACTTCTTCTCTCATTCTATATTTTGTTTCTCGCTCTATATTATTGTAAAATTATTATATTTATATATTACTTCCCATTTATAAACCAACCATTTATAAACCAATTATAAAAACCACACTGAAAATTTTGTCACACTTTTCTTAACTTTAAAATAAATTGATAATGTGCAAACGATTGCACGAAAAGTCGTACATAAGAAATTTTTTAGGAGGCACAAATGAACTTTTTTGGAGGCTCAAATTGTAGCGAAGTTGGAAATGGTTGCTCTGGCAATGGCGGTTGCGATTGCTGTTCTCTTATCTTCCTTCTTTTGCTCTTACAAAACTGCGGTTGCGGTGGTGGATTCGGCGGTTTCAAAGGCGGGCAAATCTGCATTGACTGTGAAACACTGCTCCTTTTGATTTTATTGTCTGGCTTCGGCAATGGCTGTGGTTGTGGCAAATAATTTGCAGTTTTGAAAAACTCCCCTGTTTTAGGGGATTTTTTCTTTTTGCTTAAACCTAATCCGATTTGAAAACATTTTGAAAAAGAACCTATTTTTTTGAATTTTTCGCTAAAAATTTCATTTTTTTTATAATTTTTTGACATTTTTAATCATTTTTTTCTTGATTTTATATTATTTTTGTTGTATCATAATATTGTGTTAGGGAATTGTGATTTTTTTACCATGCTCTTCAAATTATATCAAACAAAAATTCAACCATTCCAAAATTCGTTCAGGAGGAAATTTATGAGTATTCAATCAAAATATGGTTCAGATGCAGAACTTTTATGGAAGGATAGAAAAAGATTCTTCGGCTTGCCTTTGTCTTTCACAAGATATAGCCTTGTAAAGAAACCTGGTGCATGGGTTAAACTATTCCTTAATGTTGGATTCCTTTCAAACATGGTTGACGAAATCAACGCATACCGCATCTGCGACATAAACCTTCGCCAAACTCTCTTAGGAAAAATGTTTAACTACGGAACTGTCACCGTTTTTAGTAGTGATGAAAGCAAACCAACACTCCACCTTCAAAATATCAAAAATCCATATCAAGTCAGAGATTTGATTTCAAGTGTTGCAGAAGAACAACGCAAACTCAACAATATCCGCATGACAGAATTCCACGCTCACGAATAATAAATTTATAAATTGTTTTCTAATCTAATATTTTTGAATTTAAAGCAAATCAAATCTAAAATCGAACAAAAATTTTGAATCTAAAAATTGAATTAAAAATATTTGTATTTAAAAATATGAACAAAAAAACAACTTGAACTCAAAAACAATTTGAATTATAAACAGCAAATTTTTGCTGTTTTTTATTTTTTTTATAATTTGATGCACATTACAAATAGCATTTTATTTAGATTAAATTTACTTCATTGCTTAAAACAATGGCGAATTTATACCCCAATTTTGACGATAATTTTGACGATAATTTCTTCACAAAATGAGTCACAAACCCATTTTTTGACAAAAAAAGAACACAACATATTGTGTATGTTGCGTTCTTAAACCACTATTGGTGGAGATGAGCGGATTCGAACCGCTGACCCTCTGCTTGCAAGGCAGATGCTCTACCAACTGAGCCACACCCCCATAAATTTGATGCTCTTGCATTTTATCATAAATATTCCAAATTGTCAACAAATTTTATAAAAATTATTTATTTTTTATTAATACGTCTTAAAAAATAAAAAAAGTGGATTTCTCCACTTTATTTTTTTTGTTTGTTTATTTTGCTGATTTTGTTTCATTCTGCTTTTTAAGTTCTTCCAAAATTCCAGTCAAAAGTTCTTCTTGTGTTGGCTTTGGTGGTGGTGGAACTTCTTTTGTTTTTTCACGAAGTTCAAGTGTGGCTTTCTTCACTGCTTCACGGTCATGCATATTCACACCTTGTTCTTTTAAAGTTTTCTTTTCTTCTTTTGTTGGTTGCCCTTCTGCCGTCTTTTTTGCAAAATTGCGAGCATTCATAACAACTTTCAAAATGATGAAAAGCACAAGTGCAATGAGAAGGAAATCCAAAATTGCTGTGATAAATGCACCCCAATCAATATAGATTGTATGCGACCAGTCAATCACCTGTTTAGCTTCATCAAGATATGCTGGTTCGCCCAATATTGTGTAAGCACTTTCAAGTCCACCTGCACCTGCAAGTGCCCAATTGATTAATGGCATCAAAATTTTGTTTGTGAGAGCTGTGACAATTGCACTGAAAGCTCCGCCGATGATAACACCAACAGCAAGGTCAAGAACATTTCCTCTTGAAATAAAAGCTTTAAAATCAGCAAAGAATTTTTTTATTCTGCTCATATATTTTCTCCTACTTTCAATATGATAAAACAATTTAAATTAAAAAGCAAATAATTTTTATTATTTTTTAATTAAAATTTTAAAAAATGACTTTATTTTTCAAACAACCTTAAAAAGAAAATTAAAAATGTTTCTGTTTTTACTATTCTTTTAATCTTCATAAAATTCTCACTCTAAAAAAGATGGATTTTCTCCATCTTTTCTAATATCAATCTTCCATTCCTAAGTATTTAAACACCAACTCTTCTGCATTTGACTTCGATTCCCCACATTGATAATTGCTCACTATAAACATGAAGCACTCTTCCTTATTACCATTGGAAAGGACGTTTTCTTCCATGTTCACGACATATCCAGCTCTTGAATTAATAAGTTGGAAATCTCCGCCATATCTACTTGCAAGAATTGAAAATCTTAAATAGATTATTTGCCCATCTACGACAGATAATGTCACTTTTTCATCATTTTTTAATTCTTTATAAATCGGTTCCGCTTCCGCATCATCTGTTTCAAAATTTTTAGTTGCATAAAAAACTTTTGTGTAAGGAACTAAAATATTACTATTAACAGTGTTGGTCAATGTGATATATTTTTTAAATCTAACAAAGTTATCAAATATAAAGTCTGTATCTTTAGATGTCACAAATTTAATATAAAAATTGTCATATTTCCCAGTCGATTTATTAAATATTGCATTAAAAACATATCCATTTCCCAATTCATACGAAACATTTTCTTTGGTTGTGAAATTAGCGGTTTGTTCATTGAGAACTTCTTTCACATTAAGAAGTTTCTTTATCGGCTCTTGTGCAACTTGAATTGAAATATCATAGTCATATAAATCGTAACCAAACATATATGCACTGTTATAACTGTCATATTCAAAATTCCAGACTATTGCATTTGTCAGTTCTTCATTTGTGAAAATTGTTCCATCTGAGTCCTTGGATAAATATGGTTTTAATTCATTTTCACCATTTATCGTTTTAAAAGTTGGATTAAAAGATTCCTTTAATTTTTCTTCATCCTCTCTTCCAACTGAATATGTCAATTTGTGAGTGTTTTCAAGAGTGACTCCAACAACATTAATCTTAAATTCATCATAAATTTCACCTTGGATATCATCACACCAGCTTTGTGGAGTTCTCGCCTTGAAGTTATAAATCAAGGAATCTTCCTTTTCTTCTGTTGGTAAAACTTGTCTTTGATTGATATAAACTGCCAATTTGTCATAGTTTGCAAAAGCAGTATTCACTTTCTTAACAGTAAAATTGAAATTTTCAGAATATGTTATTTCATCTGGCAGTCCAGTGATTTCACAAACCAAATTTTCGTCAGGCTTATGAACCACAAATTTTCTATATTCAATTTTACTAAAATCAACAGAAATTATCCATTCGTCTTTTTGGGAAATCTTTTCTCCCATATCAACAACATAGTAAACATATTGTCCATTAGCCCCTATTTGATGAACCCCTGAAACAGACATCTTAATTTCTCCATCTTTAGACTGAAGAACAAATGGAGAATTCTCCACACTAAGATTGTTTTGTGGAATTGTAAAAATGTCACCATCTTTAAATCTTAATCTGAAACAACGATATTTGTTTAATGCGGCGTCAGTTTCAACACCATCATAGTCATGCGTAAAACTCTTCCCCGTTGAACCAGAAAGAAGAGTTCCAAAATTGCTATAACTCCCATCTTCTTCATTTTCAAAATTAATTTCTGTTAATTTTAATTTTTTATCTGTTTCAGAATCGGTTTCTTCATTATAAAGTTTTTGAAATGTAAAAGTTGTCGAAATTCTTTTAACACCACTCACAATAATATCATAGTTGTCTGCAACACGTCCAAACAGGAAATTGGCGTAAAGTGTTTTCCCACTTTTTAAATCATAATTCTTATAGTTGAGATTTTGCTGTTTGCCATTTACTAAAACTGAAATTCTAGATAAATCATAACCATCTTCTTCACATCTCAATTCCACAGTTATATTTGAAAATTTATCAACAGTGTAAACTTTTTTTGAATCAACAATATTTCCGTCCAAAACTCTATCAATTTTTTCATTTAAAAGGACGTTAACAAAAACAGGGCTAGCGCTGTTATCAACGGTTATCTTAAACGTTGATTGTCCAAAACAACCTGTCAAAGTCAGCCCTGACACAAAAAACATAAAACTAATCGCAAGAACAAAAATCAACTTTTTCATTTTTTTCTCCCAAAGAAGTTTTCGTGCAAGTTAAAATGTTATTTGATAAATTTATTTTATCACAAAAAATAAAACTTACAAAATAAACGAGCAAAATTTTTACAATACTTGACAAATTTTATAGAGATTTTTTATAATTTCTAAAAGGAGAAGTCACTTATGACAACTGCACTCTTTATAGGCAGGTTTGCCCCATCTCATAAAGGGCATATTGATGTTGTTATGCAATTACTCGATTCTTATGACAGAGTTGTGATTGGAATAGGAAGTTGCTATGAAATAGGCTCAAGCAGATATCCTCTTCTGGCAATTTTTCGTGAAAAAATGCTTTTGTTAAGCATTGCTGAACGTGGTGGAGACCTTTCGAGAATAAAAGTTGTTTATCTTGAAGACTATCCAAATTTTGATGAATGGCTCAAAGATGTTCTTGAGATATGCAAAAAATATAATGTCACTCACTTTATCACAGGTAATAGAGAAGAAATTTTAGATGTCCTACTTGAAAGGAAAATTCATTTACCATTTCAGTTTATTAATCCCGAACTTACAAGCAATTTTTCACATCATGCAACAGAACTGAGAAACGCAATAAAAAACGGAGATTTTCAAAAAGTAAAACATATTGCCTCTTATGGAACATTAATGCTTATGGGAAATGTCGATGGATTAAATGGAATAAGAATGGCTGTCGAAAATTCAGGTAGAGTTTTTAATGTTGGAAGACAAACTGTTGACCTTATCTTCACAATTCAAGAAAAAGAAGTTTCACCATCAAATGAAGCATATTACAAAACCTATGTGCTTTGTGGGTATCGACCAAAAGACAAGGAAGATTATCCAAACTATTTGGGACTTGTTGGAGATATGATAAACAAATTTGAATCGCCAATAGATGCTGTGCTTCGTGCTTTAAAACAAAGAACTGGAATTGAAGCAAAAGTTGAAATGAACACAACCGAACCCACAATCATAACTTTAAAATCTGACAACGGCCCAATTCTTGCCGATTTAAAGTTTTTGGAATTTTACACAGACAAAGAACAGTCTGGAAAACATGGCGGTTCAAGTCAAGCCTTCCATATAAATATAAATGGTGATAGAAAAATGTTTGACAACATATTGAAAAATGGAAGACTTGGTTTTATGCCTGCCTATGAAGCCCTTAAAATTGGACTTGCATATCAACAAACAGAAATGTTACAAGATGCTCTTAACAAATTAAAACACTATGCCTAAACACAAAGAATTTCTTTAATAAAAAATTTAAAATT
This sequence comes from uncultured Clostridia bacterium, assembly GCA_947591785.1. Classification (GTDB taxonomy): domain Bacteria; phylum Bacillota; class Clostridia; order Christensenellales; family UBA1242; genus Caccovivens. Next base: position 110,138 of record CANQDK010000002.1, read on the forward strand.
GGATTAAATCCTAAAAAAATCAAAAAAAATGCAAATTTTTCAAAAAAAAGATGATTTTTTCATCTTTTTTCATTATTTTTTATCGCTTTGCCTATTTTGTTTTTTGTTAGAAGCAATTTTTGGAATTGGAATTGTTGTTAATTTTGATTTATATTTTTCTAAAACTTCCTTTGTTGGCAAATTTAGAAAATTATAATAATCACCCACATTTGCATAAATTGGATAAGAAATCATATTGTTGCCGTCTTCATTATTTGACGATAAAAGTTTATTTCCGCCCTTTGAAAGATTTTTTATATAGTCTTTCAAATAAACAGGGCCAAAATCGTTTGTTGGTTGTGATAAATCTTTTTCCTTACAATGAATCATTGATGAAATGTCAATTATAATTGGTTCACCAGTGAAAGTTATTGCATTGACAGCGTGTCCAACTTTTTTTCCATTCATTTCGATTCGACAGCCAACATAATGCGAAAGCGGAGCATCTTTTGTGTGAACATAGTCAATCAAAGTTAAAAGTGCAAACGCTTGTGCAAATTGCTGACAAACACCTTTTTTCTCTTGAAAAAGTCTTGCAAGATTGAACTCTTTTTCTTTAAAACTTTCAGCATTGAATGGTTTGATTTCTTTTTGTTTTCCAAGTGCAAATTGCTCAACAAAATAATCCATATATTTTGATTTTTTAGACAAAATATCATCTCTTAATTTTTTATCATAAGAAAAATTGTCCACAAAAAATTTTATATATGCTGTCAATCTGTCTGTCGGTTCAAGTTGTTTATATTCATTAAAAACTTCTGTAAGATAATTTATCACAAGACTTTTGCAATTTTCTTCAATAATTTTTCTTCCATTCACTTCGCCAACAAATTTAACATTTGCTTTAATCGATTTATTTTCTACCATATAAAAAGAATATCATAAATTAAAAAAAAACACAATAAAAATCAAAATTTTATAATTTTAATCGTGTTTTTTTGCGTTTTTTTGTAATTTTGAAATATTTTTATCAATTTTTATTTTATTTAAAAATTATTTTTTTTAAATATTTTTTAAATTTTTTTAATTATTTTTTTTGATTGTCTTTTTGATTATTCATTTGATATATTTTTAATTATTTATTTTGGTTTTTATCAAATTTTTGAATTATTCCACATGCAATTTTTTGTCCCGAATTTCCTGCTGGCTGAGTTGTGAAATCGTCAGGCATTTCATGAATTACAACACTTTTTCCTATAATTTCTTTTATCAAAAATCTTTCAGTATAAAACATAAAAAATGCTTCTCCATTATTGGAAAAGATTGGTGGCATATCTCCTGCATGTTTTGGATGTGGTTGTTCTGTTGGATTATAATGGCCACCAGTTTTTGAAAAATTATCCTGACAATCTCCATTTTCATGAATATGCATTGCAAAAATATCTGTGTTTGTTTTTGGAAGGTTCTCAATTTCTCCAACAACGCACACTCCTTGCTTTAAACCATAAAATTCAACAATTCCCTGAATGTCGGAATATTTTTCTCCTCCTTGAATTTCAGCAATTGCACTTGGTTTTGTTTTATCAATATAACTAAAAATTTGTTTATCAACACCTTTCATATAAGCCCTCTCTTTTTATTTATGCCTAAAAAGAAAACTATGTGAAAAATTCGATAAATAAAATTTTTGATTTAAAAACTTTAAAAATTAAAATTGTCTTAAATTTATATAAAAAATCACTTTTTGTTTGTCAAATTTTTAATTTTTATGTCCTAAATATTTACGATAGTGCATTTGTAGTTGATTTTTTAAGAAAGCAAATGTTATAATTGTTTTGTTAAAATATATTTGCATACAATTTTTATATAAGATAATTTGTTACATCAAATTTATAAAATTTAAAAAAAGGAGTTGTTTTTTATGAACATTTTAAAAAAATTTTATTGCAGAGCCTATCAAATCGCTCTAAGAATTGCTCTTCCAATTTTACCTTATAGAGAACCTGTTTTGTTAAAAGATTATGACGAACTTGTGACAACTCTAAAAAATTTGGGTAAAACAAGCGTTTTACTCGTCACAGATAAAAGTATAAGAAATCTTGGTTTGACAGCCGATTTGGAAAACATAGTTTCTCAAAATGAAATATCTCTCTTTGTTTATGATAACACTGTCGCAAATCCAACCATTAAAAATGTTGAAGAAGCTGTTGAGTTATACAAAGAGAATCAATGCGACTGCATCATTGCTTTTGGCGGTGGCTCTGCTATTGATTGTGCTAAAGCAACTGGTGCAAGAATTGTCAAACCAAAAAAATCTCTCTCAAAAATGAAAGGCATTTTGAAAATTAGAAAAAAACTTCCAACATTGATTGCTATTCCAACAACTGCAGGCACGGGAAGTGAAACAACCTTGGCAAGTGTGATAACAGATGACGAAACCAGACATAAATTTGCAATCAATGATTTCCCATTGATTCCAAAATACGCCCTTCTTGATGCAAAATTGACAATAGGACTTCCAAAACATATCACTTCAACAACTGGAATGGATGCACTCACACATGCAATTGAGGCCTATATTGGACGAAGCACCACAAAAACAACTCGCGACAATGCCGTTCAAGCAATAAAACTTATTTTTGAAAATCTTGAAGTTGCATACTTTAACGGAGAAAATCTTACTGCAAGAGAAAATATGTTAAAAGCATCTTACTTGGCTGGGCTTGCTTTCACAAAAAGTTATGTGGGATATGTTCATGCAATAGCTCATTCACTCGGTGGAAAATACAACATTCCTCATGGTCTTGCAAACGCAATCATTCTTCCTTATGTATTGAAAAAATATGGAAAGAAAATATATAAGAAATTATGGAAACTTGGTGTTTTAAGTGGGCTTTTTGAAGAAAAAACCCCTTGCGAAATAGGTGCAAAAATTTTTATTCAAAAAATTGAAGATATGAACAATAAAATGGGAATCAGTCAAACAATTCAAGAAATTCAGGAAGAAGATATTCCCGCCCTTGCAAAGACAGCAGAAAAAGAAGGAAATCCTTTATATCCTGTGCCAAAACTTTTAACAGCGGAACAATTGGAAGAAATTTATCGTGAGGTAAAATATGGGAAATAATGAACTTATTGATAAACTTAATGCACAAAGGAAATTTCTTGCTGACAATCCTGTTATCAGCTTAGAAATGAGAAAACTTGCTCTTAAAACACTTTACAAAAACATTAAAGAAATGATACCTGAAATTGAAGAGGCTCTGAAAAAAGATTTAAACAAATGTAAAACTGAAAGTTATATGACGGAAATTGGACTTGTTTTAAGTGAAATTTCGTTTATGCTTCGTCACCTTCGTCATCTTTCACGAAAGAAATATGCTTACAGCCCTATATCAAATTTTCCTTCAAAATCCTACCGAAAGGCAAGTGCTTATGGAGTTGTGCTTATCGTAAGCCCTTGGAATTATCCATTTTTGTTGGCTATTGAGCCCCTGGTTGATGCCATTTCTGCAGGAAACACAGTAATTTTAAAACCAAGTTCAAACTCTGTGAATGTAAGCAAAGTTATTGAAAAACTCATTGCTAAAAGTTTTGCTCCAACGCATGCAACAACAATTATTTTAAATTCAAAAGTTGACGGAGATTTCCTTCTTGAACAAAAATATGATTACATTTTTTACACAGGAAGCACGCGTGTTGGGCAAATTGTAATGAGAAAAGCCACAGAAAATTTCACTCCTGTAACTTTGGAAATGGGCGGTAAAAGTCCATGTATTGTTGATGAAACCGCAAACTTGGAACTTGCAGCAAAAAGAATTGTGTTTGGAAAATTTTTAAATGCTGGCCAAACTTGTGTTGCTCCCGACTATATAATATGTCAGGAAAACATTAAGGATAAATTAATAGAAGCTTTGGAGGTGGAAATTATTAGACAATACAGTGTTGATCCAATTTTAAATAAAAATTATCCTAAAATGATAAATCAAAAACAATTTGACTTCGCAAAAAATCTGATAAGCGAAGAAAAACTTATTTTTGGCGGAAAAACAGATGAAACAATATTAAAAATCGAACCAACACTTGTTAATGCAACCTTGGAAGACGAATGCATGTCAAAAGAAATCTTTGCTCCAATTTTGCCAATTTTAACTTTCAATACTATAAGCGATATTGATTCAATTGTCATGAAAAATCCAAATCCTCTTGCTTTTTATGTGTTCACTAAAAACAGAAAATTTCAAAAACAACTTTTGGAAAAATATCAATTTGGTGGTTGCTGTGTTAACGACACCATTATGCATATTGCCAACAATCACCTTGCTTTTGGCGGAGTGAGAGAAAGTGGAATAGGACAATATCATGGAAAATATGGGTTTGAAACCTTCTCACATTTTAAAAGTGTTGTCAAAAAAAGAAACTGGATTGACATTCCTCTTAGATATCAACCTTACAATAAAATTAAGAGATTCTTTATAAAGATGTTTTTAAAATAAAATAAAATAAAAAATAAAAAAATTGAAATAAAAGCCCATAAAAAAGGAAAATAAAATGAAAAAAATTGCATTTTTCACAAATTTAGCACTAATTTTATTAATTTTAGTTGGTGATGCTCTTTACATTTATTATGGAATATACACCCCTGTTAATGCACTTTGGATAAAATCTGTAACAAGTGCTTTGTTTGTTATCCTTGGTGCTGCAAATCTGTTCTTTGCTTTCAAATTTCATATTTTAAATTTAAAATTTGGAATTCTCCTGTTATGTGGGCTTACTTTTGCAATGCTTGGTGATATTGTTTTAAACATTCATTTCATCGGTGGAGCAATCTTATTTGCAATAGGCCATATTTTCTTCTTCACTTCTTATTGTTTTCTATCTAAAATCAATTGGAAAGATTTTTGCTATGGACTTGCCATATTTGTTCCTTCACTTTTATTAATTACGCTTGCACCAATTTTTGATTTTGGCAGTATTCTTATGGAAATTATTTGTATTGTTTATGCCCTTATAATTTCTCTTATGGTGGGAAAAGCTTTATCAAATTTAATTACCCTTAAAAATATTGTGGCTTGGTTTATTCTTATTGGAAGTGTTCTGTTCTTTATTTCTGATTTAATGCTCCTGTTAAATGTTTTTGCACATTTACCTCCAATCGTTGATATTCTTTGTCTTGTAACCTATTACCCTGCAGAAATAATCCTTGCTCTATCTGTTTCGGCAAGTATTTTTAAATCAAATCCAATCGAAACTCAACAAAATAATGCAAATATTAATCAATAATTTTATTCTAAATTAATCAAATCATAAATTCTATTTTCTATAATTTTTTCTAACATTTTTTGCAAAAAATAAATAAAATTTTATAAAAATTTAAAAAAAACACACAAAATTGTGTGTTTTTTATTAATATCAATATTAAATTATTAGAAATCAAATGGATTGGTTGATTTAAGTATCTTCTTGTTTCTCATCTTTATATCATAATAAACTTTTTGAGTATCCAAGCTTTTCATTATTCCAATGGCTGGTTGGGCATTTTTAACATAGAAAAGCGGAACTTGGTCATTTCGAGTCGCTTGCAATTTCATTGGATTATATCTAAACAACTTAACAATAACTGTTCCAAATGGAATCTGCCCCAGTTCGTATGGTGTGATAAGTGCACGGTTTGAACGTTGAACACTGGTTTGAGTTGTTTTTTCTTCATAATTTTTGTTATTTTTAGAAATTGTTGCCTCTTCATGAATAAGCTGAACTTCACCACATTGTTTTGAAAAACTCTCCAGTGTTGGCTGATCATCAGTTCCAAGGAAAATCTGTGCATTGCAGTTTCCAAGAATTGTTTTTGCTGTGTCCTGTCCATATTTTGTTTCCATTTGTGTATATGACTGAACAACCATTTCAAATAAAATGTTTCGTCCACGAGAAACTGTTATCATACTGTCAAATTTTGGAATTGGTGGCAAGTTTCCAAATTCGTCAAGCAAGAAATAAACATGGTGTGGAAATTTTTTGCTTGGATATGATTGAGCTTTATCAACCAATCTCTTGTAAAGTTGCGATATTCCCAAAATCGCAAGATTATGTCTTTCTTCACGATCATCTGGAATAACAAGATAAAGCACTGTTGGTTTACTTGTGAAATCATCAAAATTTATATCGCTCTGTGAAGTCAAATAGGCAATTCCTATATCATTCATAAAAGAAATTTTTCCGTTCAAAACACCCATATATGATTTTGTTGTGTTTGGTGCGTTGTTGATGACTGCCGAAGTCAAATTTTGAACAATTGATGTTGCTTCATCTCGCCCTTCCAAAAGATATTTTCTCACAGTGTCAAATGGAGCGTCTGCATCAGGGTCACGAAAAGTTGCAATCTTATAGAGATTAAAGAAATTGAATTTTTCTTTTGTCATGCCAAGTTCTGGATTAAGACTGTCCTCAAGCATTGCCAAAGCACAACCATACAAATAGTCTTGAGCACCTTCTTCCCATGTTGGATCGGTTGCATTTTTTGACTTTGGAGCAATTGTGTTGCAAATCTCTTTTAATTCATTTTGTGCTTGAGCACAATAAACTTGTTCTGCCGAGTTTACAGCAACCCTCAATTCGTCTTCAGTTGGATATGCAATGCCTTCAAAACCAAACCATTCCTTACCATATTTCGCACCAGGAATTTCTTTAAAACCAAATTCTTTTGGCTTTGCACCATTTGTGCATTTTTTTATGTTATTTTTACAATTTTTGCCTTTGTGATACATGTCAAATGCATGTTCCATTGGATTCCAACGTGTTGACGAAAATGGATCACGCAAATCCAAAGTAATAACACGATATCCCTCATCTTGCATAATTCTGCTTGTCTTTTGATAAAGCTCTCCCTTAGGATCGGATACCACCATACAAGGTTTCTCAGCTGTGTGTGCTAAAATTCTTATTGTTGGAATCAAACATATGGAAGTTTTACCTGAACCTGTTGTTCCTATGATAAGACAATGATACTCGTCCTTCATCGCAATTTGGTATTTTCCATTTTCCATAACATTTCTAAAAACAATTCCAGTGTTTTTCAACTGAGGGAGCTGATTCCATGTTGTTGCGATAAGCCCAAACTGTTTTGGAATATCCTCTGGTTTTAACCATTTTGCATTAAAGGACAAATCCATTTCTTGCCCATCTGAAGTTTTACCAGTTGATTTTGCATTTGGCCTGCTGTCAACCTTCTTCGGATTAATAAGCCAAAAAATTCCTAATGCCAAAACAAAGCCAACAGCAATTCCAACAAAAGCATAATCTGCTAAGAAAGCATCAAGGAATGATGGTGGCTCTTTTGTGAAGTAAAAAATTGCCACACCACCAAAATAACCAATAATAACACCAATAATTATAAAAACAAAAATATTCTTCTTAATCTTCATAAAATCCTCTTTCAATTCTATTCAATTTTTATTTTATATCTAAAATTAAAAAAAAGCAAGAAAAGAGAGATATTTTCAAATAAATTTGACTTTTTTTTGTAAATAAATTATAATTCAAGTGTTTTTTTAGTTGTCACTCTTACTTAAAAATCTCTTGTTTAAAACTTTTACTGTCATTTAAAGCACATCTTCTTAATATAAAAAAATAAAATCTCCAGAAACAATTTCGTGGGTTGTTTAAAATATCGTGTGATGCACAAACAAAATAGATATTGCTCTCGTGGTGAAATGGATATCACATTCGTCTTCGGAACACATATTTAGGGTTTGCAATTTTTCCTTCAAAAAATTGCCAATTTTGCCCGTGTAGCTCAATGGATAGAGCATCGGTCTTCGGAACCGAGTGTTGCGTGTTCGAGTCGCGTCACGGGCACCATAAATCCCTTTATTTTAGGGAGATGTAGCGATTTTGATGTCGCTACATTTTTTTAATTTTTGCTACAAATTTTCTTGCAAAATAGACCTTCATTTTGCAAAAAAACTTTTATTTAGGGTTTGATTTCATCTTATCAAAAAATGGGCTATTTTTGGCCTTTTTTTGCCCAAATTGCAAATTTTTTGCAAATTTGTTGAAAATTTTTGCACGAAAAAGCCAAAAATGTCAGTAAATATCGGTCATTTACGGATAGTGTTGTATGCTATCATTTTTGCAGAAAAAATGTAAAGGCACCAATTTTGCTCGGTGCCTTTATCTTATTCATATTCGCTTATTGCGTGCAAATCAAGTTCTGGATATTGAGTTTTATATTCTTCTAACAAGTCGTCTGGCACATAAATCTTTGCACCAGTTTCTATGTCCCAAAAGGGGAATATTTGGAAGGCTCACAAGGATATTACATCAAAGTTTATAATGACAAAATTCTTGTTTTGGGCAAAGATTTTGTGGAAGGCAAATGGATTGCAAGCGCTTGCTATGAAGCAAAATAATAAAAAAACATGGGGCGCAGGAAAAACGCCTTAAAATTCAAAAAAACGCGATTTTTGCGGAAAAAATGCAAAATTTTTGAATTATTTAGGCAAAATCTTTGAAAAAAAACTCCGCAAAATTTGCAAAAAAAAGAGGGGCTCATTGAGCCCTTCTTTTGGTTTTTGTCGAATCTGGAACTTCGTCGATGTTTGTGGAAACGTTGTGTTTGATTGACACCCATTCCACTTTTTTAAACAAAGCGATGAAGCAAATTGGAATCAGTGTGATCATGAAAATTGGATAGGCGAACAAAGAAACAAATTTTTTCCAATTTGTCGCTTTGATTCTTTTCCAATCTCGAATCACCGCCAAAGAGCCATAGAGGAACAGCCCAAAATATAGCAAGGCGAAAGTGGAAAGTGTTGAAATCAAAAGGTTCAACAAAATTGTGCCGGCAACTCCTCCAGCCGAGATCTGGATTATGCTTTGCACAACTGACACAAAAAAGTTTACAATTGCCCAACTTGCGGAAAAGACGGGCATAGGGAAAAAGAACACAAAAAAGTCGAAAAACGCGAAATTCAAGTTTTTAAAAAATTTCAGGAACAAATTCAAAAGGAAGGCAGAAGCACATTGATAGGACCCCTTTTGCCATCGCAAACGCTGTTTGTAGGTCTGCTTCCACGTCACAGGCTGTTCGTCATAAAAAATTGCGCTGTCACAATAGGCGACACTGTTTCCCTTAATCAGGTTGTCGCAAGAAAATTCCAAATCCTCGGTCAATTTTCCATATTTCCAGCCAGTTTGCAAATTCAAAATTTCGCTTGAAACCAAAAATCCAGTTCCGGAAATGTGAGTGGAAAAGCCAAAAAAGTTTCGCGGGTTGTGAAGGAATCGGCATTCTCTTATGAAATGAACAGATGAACCCATGGTGAAAAGGCTGTCTCCAAAATTTTTGGAGTTTCGATATGACGTGATAATTTTTTTGCCAGAATCAAAAACCTTGTTCATTTCTTTGACATAATTTTTGTCAAGAAGGTTGTCGGCATCAAAAACAAACCAGCCGTCCGGCTTATAATCTGGAAAATCGGTCGCAATGTTTTTCAACAAAAAATCCAAAGCAAAGCTTTTGCTGACTTTTTCCAAATTGAATCTTTCATAGACAACCGCACCCATTTTTTTTGAAATTTCCGCGGTTTTGTCACCTTTGCTACAGTTGTCGGCGACAACAAAAATTTTCAAATTTTCTGCTGGAAAGTCTTGCTTTTTGATGCTGTCAATAAGTTGTCCAATAACCTTCTCCTCGTTTCTGCCGGCAATCAAAATTCCATAGGTGTGGTTGACTTTTGCGGGAGGAGTTTTTTCTTTCACAAAAAAGCCAACAATGATGTAAAGAATTTGATACAGCCCCAAAATTGCGAAAAAACTGCCAAGCACCAAATTGATAATATCCCATGCGTTCATTTTTTTTACATCTCCAAGTCTTCTTATTTTAATCCATTGAGAAAAACAAGTCAAGCAAAAAGGTGATTGACAGCAAAATTATTTAAGATTTTTTAAATATTTTTGACAAAATATATTGTTTTTCAAAACTGAGCCCAAACAAAATCACAATTTGCGAAAAAACAAAAAGCCCCATGAAAGGGCTTTTGGTGAAAATTGATTGTGGACTCTCAAACTGTTTTTATCCAAACTGTTTTTGTCTTGCAGTGTCACGCCTGTGGGGGACAACTGTTCAGCCGGCAGTTGAGCCTAAAATTATTCAGCAGTTTCGCCGTTCCAAGTGAGAGTTTCCACTTTCCCTTCTTTGCTTTTTCTATCCACTGTTTTGGAGAAAGAGTAAACGAGTGTGCGCCACTTTGTGATAAAAACTGGTCGATTTCGACCACTTTTACATCTGGATTATAAAACCTTTCCCATAATCCCATATATTCTATTGCTGAATAAGTCCTAAACCAATTCTTAACAACATCTGCTGGTGCGATTGGATTTTTCATTTTTGCAATGTCTGTAAGAGAAATAAATTTTTTTTGTCAATGTTTTTGTAAGAAACATTTATGCATATCCGCCTCCGCCGAAAAAATCATAACGGTTTTGACACAAAAAAACGACCTTCTCGGTCGTTTTTTTTGCTTTCGCTATATGTTAAAGTTTTTATTGCTCGCAATATGTTCTGTAAACAGCATCAAAGAAACATTGTGCAATTTTATCCATTCCCCATTCATTTGGATGAATCATGGCATCTTCTGAAGATACGAAATAGAAAGGTAAATTTGTAGAGTTTATTCCGCTGTCGTTATATAAATCAACAACATGACACATATATTGTCTTGCAAGGCGTGTTATTGCTTCGTTGTATGCAATAAGGTCAGACTCTGGTCTTGAATGCTCTGCAAAATTTGGTAAAAGTGTAAACAAATACACATCTGCACCATCATACTTATGCCTAAGTTGTGAAAGCATATCACTATAAGCCTTTTCAAAATCACTAACTGATATACTCCAATTATAATCATTTGCTCCCATATACACAGCAATTATATCTGGGTAAACATCTTTAGTTTGTTGCTCATCGTGGGTGTCATCGTGAAGTTGTAGGCATCTTGTTTGAGCCAATTCAGAAACTTTGTCTGCTGAATAGGAATTGTTTACACACAACTCCATTCCCGTCGTTTCAAGCGCTTTATACCACCAGGTTTTCCAAACTCGATTAAGTTCGTAGCCGTCCCAATAAGTATAAGCATTGTTTTCTATAGTAGAGTTGTATTTTGTATTGTTTGAATAGCCATTGTATGCGCTGACGCTGTCACCTAAAATTGAAAATTGTTTTCCGCCCAATTTTGCTTTAAGTTCCGTTTCTTTTTGTTTTTGAACTAACTCGCCTTCAAGCGATTCCAAGTGTTCAACTTGAGTTTCAAAGTTCCTAAATTCTGTGTAATAAACATCCATGTATATTGAGCCGTCGCCAACGCCGCCCCAATTTTCGCCTTCTCCACAAAATTGCCATGAAAATGGAGAAACAATCCTAAGAGGCTCATCATCTTTTTTTCCATCCCATCCAAAAATAACGCTGTCGCTAGGACCTCCAAAACCTAAAGTTTCGTCTTCTGCCAATTGAATATTACATTCAAAGGTTATCCACTTATCAACCCATCCCCCGCCGTTTTCATCGACATACCAATTAAGTTTGAGTTCGTGTTTTTCTATTGCTCGACTTCCCAACCCTTCTTTTGTGTTTTTAAAAACAGATACTGTAAACACACCATCCGCTTTCTCGTTTTTCTTATCTGGCAACGTTATCGTCATAACTGGAACATCAATTCTTGTTATTCTCTTGCCAGCAAACAATCTTAAATCCTTGTATGCAATCGGTTTACCTACGCCCCAAGATAGATAATTTTTGGATATATCTTCCTTATTTGGTTGCTTTTCTCTTATTTCAGCCATTGTTTTGAAAACAGGTCTTTCCCATTCAACAATATTAACTTTGACTTGAATAGCAAGGGTGTCTGCATATTCTCCACTTGCAATAACTTCGTCGTGAGCCTTGTTATCTAGCAAAGTAAAATTGCCAACTTCGTCATCAACAGGAACATCTTTTAAGCAATAAAGCGAAACTGAGTTATTTCCACCAAGCACAATTGTTTCGTCTTCATTAAGTTCCAAAGGCTCTTTAAAGTGGATTGTGGTTTTGCCTTTAACGACAAAATAGTTTTGTGCGTTATCAACCGTCAATGGTTCTCCCGTTTTGCGAGAGTTGACGACATCACTTACCTTTGACGTGCCGACTGACAATTTTCCCGATGTTTTGGCATAAAATGTTAAATCTGTTATTTCCAAGCCAGAGTAAAGTGCGACATTGGCATTTTCCTTGTAATAAGACATTAGGGCAATGTGATTTTGTGCCAAATCAACATATTCTCCGTCAAAGAAACTACTCATTTCACCTGTCACGCCAAGTGTGTCTTCAAACACCTCGTCTTCCTGCGCCTGTGGTGCTATATAAGCATCTGTCCTTTGAGTTCCATTCCAAACATAATTGTCATAGCCAACATAGAGATTTGTTTCTTCTGTCGGTGGTAAAGGTGGTAAAACAGGATCGTCTTTACCATTTATAAAAACAGCGGTTACTATTGATGTGATTATTGAAATTACAAGCGACAAGCTTGCAATAATATATAATATCGCCGTTTTCCAGTTAATTTTCTTTTCCATTAACTCCTCCTTGCGTATTTGCTTATTTAAATTATAACACATTTGTTTTTTTATCAAAATAAAACCGGCAAAATCTAATTATTATTTTTGCATTAATTTATTATTTTTAACAAAAAGCATATTTTATTCGCTTTTAATTAAGTTTAATTTTAATTTTTAACAAGTCGCCAAGATTTCCCATATTGTCCTCTGGTTGAATAACTATATAAAATTCTCCCTTACATTCTGGCGTAAAGTAAAAGGCAGGACCTTCAGGTTGTCCAATTAGTTTGCAATAATTTATTTCTTCACCCTCTTTCACTTTATACACATTGTAATGCCAAATATTTTCACTTGGTGCATCCCACGACAACTGCAACATTCCTTCTTTAAAGACAACTTTTGCATTTGTCGGTTTGCCTGGATTTACGGCAATATATTTTTGAAAGGTTGAGCCTATGTCACGGCTTAACCAATCTATAAACTTGTAACTTTTCGGGCATAGTGAAGCCCCATCCATGTAATTTATATCATATATTGATTGAGTAACATCTTCACAAATAAAAGAAGACAAATTCCCTGAATAATATTTATTGTTTGCAAATTTTCCCCAACTTGCTTCTACTCCAGAGTCGGAGACGGTGTCCTCAATAAGGTTATAGAAAAAGTTTGTGCCAGAGCCGGTATATACAACATGATTATCGACAAAAGAATTGCCATGCCACTTTTTTACTCCATTTGTGTTTCTTGCAACAAACATTCCTCTTCTTACATATTCGTTTGAAACATTGAGTCCATGCACCGGCGCGGCTTTTATGAGATTGTCAGAAACTTCTAGATTGCGAAGGGACAGCAAATCTTCCGAATTTTTTTCAAAATATTTCCAAGACTTATCCTCTCCACCCCAAGGGAGATAGTCACTGACGGAAATTTGTCCATATTGATTTGAGCAACAACGAATGTCCCAAACACGATTATGCGTTATCTTGCTGTTAGCACAAGCCATAGTAGAAATTCCAGCACCATCACAATGATAGCAGTTGTTGTAGGAAACATCAATGTTCATGCAGTTAAAATCGATATCAATTGCTGTGCCATCATAAGGTCCACCTTGTCTAAAACAATCAAACGCTTCATTGTATTTTATTTCGGCTTCATTCACGGACAAAACCATTATGCCGCCTTGACCCTCCATAGGGGAGTCAGTCGAACTTTCAAGTAGAGTCCCAATTTGATATTTCCCGCCATTATAAACATAGTTACGGTTGATGGTGCAACCAGTCGTTGACTCTACAACAATACACATACAACCCGCATCATGCACTAAATTGTTGTCTACATGAACATCATTAAATATTGTAAACTTCACTTGATTGCCATAGTATTCATTAATTGAGTCAGAAATCCATCCGCCTACAACAATTGCTGTTCTTCCTACATTATAAACATGATTATTTGTTATATATAGACCTTTCAAAACAAAATCATCTGCCGACCCTTCGTATGATGTAGCCATTTGAGATACATTTATGCCGCTAAAGTTGGTGAAAAAACTATTAGAATAAACAACATTGTTTGCTATGTAAACATTTTTATATTTCTCCGTTTTCCCATCTTCGTAGTCATAATTAACATTGATGCCATAACCACATTCGTCTGTGTTTTTGCGGCTACCCCAAATTACGCTTATTTCCAAATCTCGAACAACAATGTTTGAACAACGAACAATATTAACGGCAGCACAACGCCCGCTTTGGTCAGTAAGATTTTCAGCATTTTGATTTATTTCAATAACAGGTCTCTTATCCGAGTCGCCATAAGAGGCAATAGTAATAGGGTTTCCCTCAACTCCATAACAGTCATATATTTCCAAGTTGGTTGTGAAGACATCTCCTCTTTTCAACAAGATTTGGTCACCTGGTCTGAAAAACGGAAGGTCTCCTCTCTCCTTACTGCCACGAGTAAGCCACCTAATACAGTCAATGTTAACTGGGTCATCTTCCGACAAGCCTGTTTGGGAGTTAAATTCGGGATCCTCAAAAGTTTTCCCATCTGCCGCCACATAAAATGTTCGTCCATCGTGAGAGATTGGATAATTAGGCTTTTCTTCTGCAAGCCCCGTTTCAAAAAATTCAAATGATACAGTGCTCCCCTGAAAAAACAGCGCCATATTCAAAGATACCAAAAAAATTATAATGAGCATAAATATTGAAACTGCTTTAAGTATCTTTTTTTTCATTTTTTTGTTCCCTTAAAGGGAGTATAACACATTTTTTCATGATTTAAAAACTTTATTGCAAAAATTCGTGAAAAATGTTAAAAAAGACAGTTTTTTGCTTCTATGCAAAGCGGTATTAAATATGTTCACATTAAGGCTAAGAAAAATTCTTTAGAAAATTTTACAAATAGTAATATAATTATCCTATATTATATAGGTTAATATTTTGTAAAAAAAAGAACTTGCAAAAGCATTGGTTAAAATTGCAAGTGAAAATGTCATTACAATTCGTTCTTGTTGGGAAGGCTCGCACTTAAAAAGTTTGGTGTTGACATTTCGGGCTGCCAAACAAAAGAAGTGATTGAAAAAGCCACAGGGCAACAACTAAATCCACCAAAAAGGAAAAATGCTCGCGCAATCTGTAATTGCCTTTTAGGACAAGATATTGGCACATACAACACTTGCGACCACTTATGCAAATATTGTTATGCAAACATGGATAAACAAATTGTGCTAAACAATATGAAAAAGCATAATCCAAATTCGCCATTACTTATTGGAAATTTGCAAAAAGGCGACAAAATAATGGAAGCAAAACAATAAAAAGTGCGTTAAGGGTATAAATCTGACAAAATTGGATGATGATACGACCACAAAAGAAAAGTTTGCAAAATTTTGATACAAATTCACTGCGAGTATGTTATCATATAGATAATAGTAAAAAGGAGTTAATATGAAAAAGATAACACAAGACGCAGGCAAAAAACAACTTGGGGATTTTGCCCCAGACTTTGCACATTTCAATGATGATGTGCTTTTTGGCGAGAATTGGAATAATCACGACATTGACCTTAAAACAAGATGCATTATCACTGTTGTTGGGCTTATGTCGTCTGGAATAACAGACAGTTCGTTAATTTATCACTTGCAAAATGCAAAAAACAATGGAGTTAGCAAAAAAGAAATTGCAGCCATAATCACACACTGCGCTTTTTATGTTGGCTGGCCAAAGGCGTGGGCAGTGTTCAGACTTGTAAAAGATGTTTGGAATGAAAAAGTTGACTCCAAAACAGAGAAAGAAATTTATCAAAACACAATTTTCTTTCCAATAGGCGAGCCAAATGACGCCTTTAAAGATTATTTTGTTGGACAAAGTTATCTTGCACCAATTTGCAAAGAACAAGGCATCTTTAATGTAACTTTCGAGCCAGGCTGCCGAAACAACTGGCATATTCATCGTGCAAAAAGTGGTGGCGGGCAAATTCTTATTTGTGTTGGCGGCAGGGGATATTATCAAGAATTTGGCAAAAAAGCCATTGAATTAAAGCCGGGCGATTGTGTGAATATCCCAGCAAATGTCAAACATTGGCATGGGGCGGCAAAAGACAGTTGGTTTTCTCATCTCGCAATCGAAGTGCCGGGAACAAAAACATCAAACGAGTGGTTAGAGCCTGTTGACGACAAACAATATAACAAATTGAAATAGGAGAAGAAAAATGACAGATTTAAAAAACAAAAAAAGTATTGTGATTTATTTTTCAAGAGCAGATGAAAATTATGCGGTTGGCTATATTGACAAAGGCAACACCGAAGTGATTGCTGAATATATCAGGGATTTGACAGGTGCAGAACTTTTTAAAGTTGAAAGAAAAAAGCCTTATGCAAAGGATTATAACACTTGCATTAAAGAGGCACAAATTGAACAAGAAAGAAATGAACGCCCAGAAATTGTTAAAGTTTTGCCTTCTATTGACGATTACGAGGTTGTTTATATTGGTGTGCCTGTTTATTGGGGAGATTTGCCACAGCCTATGCTTACACAACTTGAAAAATTGAATTGGAATGGCAAAATTGTGCGACCTTTCACAACACACGAAGGCTCAGGACTTGGAAACATACCAAATCAATTAAAATCAATATGTAAAGGTGCAGAAGTTTTAAACGGTCTTGCAATTCGCGGTGCTTCTGTCCGTTCTTCAAAAGACAAAGTTGCAGATTGGATTTGAAGTATTTAAAGGAGAAACTAATGGTTGTAGATTTTCACACACATGCTATTACAAAAGAATATTTAGACGGATTAAAAACTCTTGGCATTGACCCCTTAAAAGTAGATGGCTTTAAAGTGCCAGATTGGAGTGCAAAAGACCACCTTGCGTTTATGAAAGAAGCAGGAATAGATTTTTCTATTCTTTCTTCGCCAACTCCACACCTTTATAATGGAGATAATAAGCAGAGCGCAAAGGCCAATAGGCAAGTTAACAAATCTTTAAGTGAAGTTTGCAAAGAATATCCAAATAAGTTTGCTTTTGTTGCTTCTGTCCCACTTCCAGATGTCAAAGGTGCAATTAAAGAATATAAATATGCGGTGGAAAAGTTGGGTGCGGCTGGTGTTAAACTAACTTCAAACGCGTTTGGCGTATATCTTGGCGACCCCACTTTTGATGATTTTATGGCAGAATTAAATAAGAACAATGCGCTTGTTATTATCCATCCACAAAGAGCCGCAGAATATCCTAAAACGCCTATTACGGGAACGGTTGCTGCCATATTTGAATATCCAACCGACACCACTCGTGCGGTATTAAACATGATAGCGAACAAAATTATGACAAGATATCCAAACATAAAATTTGTTGTTCCACACACGGGCTCGTTTTTGCCTTATATGTTGCAAAGATTTAAAGGCGTTTCAGGAATTCTCGCTTCGCTTGGTATGATGGAAGTTGTAGATTTGCAAGAGGAATTTAAAAATTTGTATTTTGATATTGCCGGCGATCCAGAGCCTGTGGCTTTGGATATGCTTTTAATGGTGGCAGATAAAAATAAAATTGTTTATGGCAGTGATTATCCGCACTCGCCAGCAAAAGTAATCGTTGCAAAGAAACAACATTTAGATAACAACGAAAAATATAAAACCTTAACAAAAAAGATTTATTCTACAAACGCTAAAACATTACTAAAAGAAGGTGGATATGAGCATAACAATTAACATTTTATACACAGGCAAAAACAGGAACGCAAAAAAGTTTGCAGAAGAAATGACTAAAAGCGGAATTGCCCAAAAAATTCGCAAAACAAAAGGCAATTTAAGATATGAATATTTTTTGCCTTTGGAAAATAAAGAAAGCGTGCTGCTTATTGACAGTTGGGAAAGCCAAGCAGCGCTTGACAAACATCATGCTTCCGCTACAATGCAAGAAATTGCTGCCTTGCGTGATAAATATGATTTGCACATGAGTGTTAAACGATATGTTGAAGATAATCCAAACAGAAATGATGAAAAATTTATAAGGAAATAAGCTTTGCAAATTATATAGGTTTACAATTCGTAAGCCTTTTTTATTTTATTTGCAATTTTAATTCTTCTTATAGTTAGAAAATCATGTATCTATAAATTTTAATCAATCTTTTTAGGTGCTTGCTTTTTATATTCATTTCCCCAATCGGCAAGGGCTTTGATTATAGGTCGCATTTGCTCGCCAAGGTCTGTGAGTGAATATTCAACTCGAAGTGGCACTTCTGCAAACACTTCTCGTTTAACAAGTCCGTCTTCTTCAAGTTGCTTTAAGTTTTCGGTCAAAACCTTTGCGCTTATTCCCTTTATGCCATATTGAAGATATTTATATCTTTGTTTGCCATTCAACAAATCGCGAATAATAAGCGGCTTCCACTTATTTCCTATAAGATTAACCGCTGTGGCAACAGGACAATCTGGCAATTCTTCTTTACTTAACATATATTACTCCTATTACTTACAAAAAGTAATTTAGATTACAAAAAAGTGCGTAGAAACAATTTGTAAGTTATGGTGATATAATATCACTGACAAGCAAAAAAGTCAAGCCTGTCAGTTCAAAATAAAGGAGATTTTTTATGAAAAAGACTGATTACACAAAAATCAAATTAAACAAAGGAGAAATGGCTGTTTATGATTTTGGCAAAGTAAAACTTCACGCATACAAAACAAACGATTTCATTGATGACGAAGTGTTCTTGCTTGAAAAGAATGGAAATGTTGTTGTGATTGAAAGCCCTTGCTTCTTTGACAATAACACAGAACTTGAAAAATATATTACTGACAACAAAATGAAAGTTGCAGGCGTTTTGATTTCTTATCACGCTGCCGGCGCAACATTTTTAAAGAATGCAAAGAAATATGCCACAAAGCACGCAGATGTTTATGGACATAGTGGTGGTGGCAAAGCACTTATTGACAATTTTACAACTGCTTTTGGAAAGATTTTTGATAATTCTATTCACACAACAACAAACTTTTTGAAAAATGGCAAAAATGTTATTGGTGGTATTGAATTTGACATTATTGATAAAGCGGAAGGCTTTGACATTGTTATTCCAGAAATAAATGCAATTTACACACACATGCTTGGGCATGATTGTCATTCTATTGTTGCGGGAAGTGGACACGCAGACGCAATTATTGCCGAACTTAAAGATTATCTTGCAAAAGGTTATGATTTGGTTTTGACTTCTCACTACACACCAGAAGATCTAAAAGATGTTGAAACAAAAATTGCTTATATTGAACAATTAAAGAAAATTGCTTTGACTTGCAAAAACGCAAACGAATTCAAAGAAAAGGTTGCAAAAAAATATCCAAAATATTCTGGTCAAAACTATTTGGATATGACCGCAGGATTTTTCTTCCAAAATAAATAAGGAGTGCTTATGCAAGAAGTTTTTGAATTTTTAGAGAACAATCCTGTGCAATATTGTGCTACAATAGGTTTGGACGGAAAGCCAAAAGTTAGGCCTTTTCAAATGATGTATCACGAGCAAGGCAATTTGTTCTATTGCACAGGTGCAAAAAAAAGATGTGTATGCAGAGCTTACAAAAAATCCATATTTGGAAATAAGCGTTTCTACACTTGATAAATGGCTTCGCATTCGTGGAAAAGTGCATTGGGTTACAAACAACGAAACAAGAGAAAAGTGTTTGAATGCAAGCCCACTTGTAAAATCAATATACAAAACAGCGGACAATCCTATTTTGCAAGTTTTCTACATTGAGGACGCAGAAGCTGTGCTTGCCGATTTTTCTGGCAATCCGCCAAAGAAGTTTAATCTTAATAAATGTGAGGAAAATGGAAAAACAAAAAGTAATTGACAAGCTTTTGAATATGCTTGCAAAAAAACTTAATTTGAAAATTCAGCCGACGGGCGACTACCTACAAGATAGACGCCTGTTTCGTGGCGTTTGTAATCAGCTTCCGCCTATGGATTTGGGAGATGATTTTTATAAATTGCAAGATGAACTTTTGAAAACTGAAAGCATAGAAAAAGGTGTTGTTGACATAAATTCTTTGAAATATAAAAACAATATTTCGCTTTTTAAGGGCGATATAACAACACTCAAAGCAGACGCCATTGTCAACGCAGCAAACGACCAATTTCTTGGTTGTTTTGTGCCATGCCATAATTGTATTGACAATGTGATTATGAGTGCAAGCGGCTTTCAAATGCGAAATGAACTTGCTCGGCTTAAAAAACAAAAAAATTATGATAACGAGTTTGTAAAAATAACAAGCGGATACAACTTGCCATGCAAGTATGTTTTTCATGTTGCAGGGCCACAAATTTTTGGCGAAGTAACCGAAAAAGATAAGCAGGATTTGGCGAATTGTTATCTTTATTGCTTAAACAAAGCAAAAGAAATGGGATTAAAAAGTATAGTATTTTGTTGTATTTCAACAGGTGTTTACTCTTTTCCAAACGAACTTGCTTGTGAAATTGCAATTAAAACTGCTCGAGATTGGCAAAGCAAAACAAAAAGCAATCTAAAAATTGTTTTTAATGTTTTTAAGGATATTGATGAGGAACTTTATGAGCAAAGATTATGAGGAAAGAATTAAAAAAGCAAAAGAGCTAATCGCAAACGCCCAAAGAGAGGTTGAAAATTTTTAAATCTTTAAGAGTTTTTATTTTATCCTTACGGTTTTCCGCTATAACAGAAGAATTTGCAAATACAGTTGAGTATTTGCTTTCGGACAAAGCAAGCTTTAAAAACAGAGTAAATTATTGCAGTTGATGGTGGCTTTACTTTAAAACGAATTGTTTTTACAACATTAAACATTTATATAAAATTAAAACTAAGAAATCAAAAAAAAACTTTGTGCTCAGTTGATACAAATTATAATTATTAATTTCTTGACATGATAAACTGAAATATAGTAAAATGTTTCTATGAACGAAACAAATAATTCAAGAAAAAGAAGGTCAACAAGGTCAAAAATAGGCAATGCTCTTTTAACTGCAGGCGTGATTATGGGTGTGGCAGGCATTGCCAAATCAATTAAAAAGTCTAATGACGAGCAGCCAACAAGTAAGGTCAAGTATTGCAGCGAGTGCGGAGTAAAAAACGAAATCACTGCAAATTTCTGTTGGCAATGTGGACATAAATTTGTTCAAATAGACAAATAAAGGAGAAAATTATGGCAGAACTTAATGGAAATTACGTTAACGAAGAAAATCATCAAAAGGTAAAAACAAAACTTCAAAAAATTGGATATGTCCTGTTGGGTGTTGGTGCTGTTTTCAGTATTGTGGGCATTGTGTTGTTGATTTTTGGTTTCACATCAATGGGCAAAATAGTTGAAAAAACCGAGCCTGGAATTCCAACAGTAGGTCAAGGATTTTCTTCAAGTATCGGCTTATTTATAGGTGGAGGAATTTTGTTAACTATCGGCATAGGTATGTTTGCTTATGGTGTCTATGCATCATTTTTTGCTCATGCACGTGAAATAGCCGCGTATGGTGCAAGCACGGTTGCTCCAGTTATTGGAGAGACAACAAACTATCTTGCAGATGAAACATCTCCTGCAATTCAGAAAGTTACAAGTGCTATTTCAAATGGAATAAGAGGAAAACAACCAAACGAAAAAGCTGAAACACAAAGTGAACAACAAATAAATTCTGATATAAAATATTGCACTGAGTGCGGAGCAAAAAACACTCGTGAATCAAAATTCTGCACAAAATGCGGAAACAAATTTTAAGTAATTGTAACAAATTTTTTCTTAATTTAAAACTTAACAATCTCACTAAAGAAACAAATCGCTAAGTTCTATCCTTTTAGGCAAATATGTTATTATAAATAATTAAAAGTAAATGATTCAACCGAAATTTTATTCAAAATATCTTTATCCTTTACAATAAACACAAATTTATTTTTTATAAATCTCTAAAGTTCTCTCGAGCAACCATTCCAAGAATGCCAGCACCTGCTATAGAAGTTACGCTGGCTAAAACTAAACCTGCTCCAATGCTTGCGTCTTTTATAGCGGTTTTATATAATTTTTCACAACAATCTTTATGCCCTTCTTCGACCCAAATATTGCGGAAAACACTTAAATCTTCTGTTCCATTGATATAAGACACCCTCACATCAAACTCCGAATTCGATATTTCCCCATTATCGAATTTTTCTTGAACCTTTTGAAGTTCTTCTAAACGATAGTTGTCATACGCTTTTGCTTCGTTTAAATGTCCCCGCCATGAAAAAATGCCTCCACCTATCATAAGTCCAACCGAGCCTGCACCAATTACGGCAGCACCTAAACTGCAAATAATTCCTGCTTTCAAACAAGATTTTCTCCAACTTTTATCTGAATACATATTTTTTCTCCTTTATTTTTCAGAAAGAAAAACAAGACTTTCTGAATTTCTTCAAAAAGTCTTGTTAAAGCATTTGGATTGCTCTTGCAAAGCGGAACAAAAGTTCGAATTGACGCCTTACAACCACTTTCGGCTGTGGAAACTACTCCCTTTTTATGTCCATATATTATCACAATCTTTTTTTATTGTCAATATATTTCAAATTTTTTTCTATTTTTTTTATTTCAACTTTGTCAACCCCTAACAAAAAGAAAAAACAAACTTTAAAAAATTTACAAACATTTACGCCCTTTTTCACATTATACATTTATCCGTTTGCTTTTTTCCATTCTAGAATTTTTTCAATGTCCTCTTTTTGAACAGAAGGAGTGGTTTGAGAAAGTGCCTCAACAAAGTCATCGTTACAAATAAATTTTTCATTTGTTTTTAAACCTCGTATAGCAGAAATTTCCTCAACTTTGTCAAGAAGGGAAGAAATATCTGCACCATTGAAGCCTTCTGTATTTTTGACAACATTTTCAATGTCAAAATCTCTTATCTCAACAACTTTTTTCTCTTTCAATTTTTCCATTCGTCTGTTTATCATGTATTGTCTCGCAGGAGCATCTGGCAATCCTATATAAATTCTTGTTCCAAAACGCCCTGGCCTTAGAAATGCACTATCCACATCCCATGGTTTGTTTGTTGACGCAATGAGAAATAATATATTCTTATTTTCTTTGCCGTAATCTTCAATGCCTTGCAATTGTGACAACAACTCTGATCTCAATTGTTTTGCATATTGTGCCCTGGTCGATTTTGAGGAAATTGAATCCATCTCATCAAAATATATAACTGCACACGGAAATTGTCGTGCCTGCAAGAACAATGATTTTACTGCTTTTTCAGTGTTTCCAATTCCTGTATTTAAAAGGTCGGAAGGTTTAATTGAACAAAACTTTGCACCAATTTCATTTGCTATCGCAGCTGCTATCATGGTTTTTCCTGTTCCAGGAGGTCCATACAGCAAAAGCCCGCCTCCGCTTTTTCGAACATACCCTTCAAAAGCATCAGGGCGTTGAAGAGGCAATAAAACTTTCACTTTGACAACTTCTTTCACATTTTCTAGTCCTGCGATGTCATCAAAATTTATTGCTGGAAGGTTGTCCCAGTCAAATTTATATTCATTTTTTTCTTCTTCTTTTTCAAAAGAAAACTTCTCTTCAATTTTTTCATTTTTGTCTATTTTTTCATCATTAGACATGTTCACTTCAAGCGGAATATCTTCCATTGTTATCGTTTGTAATTGGCTGTCACTTGGCTCATCCATTTGAGCAATTCGCTTAGACTGTTTTGTAACAACATTTTCAAAAAAGTTTCTCACATCTCTTCCATTACCAAAATTTTTACCTCTGTTTTGATAAAGAGAATAAAAATATTTCTGTAAGAAATGCTTTACATCTTCTTCAATAACATACTGACTCTTTTGACAAAATTTGACGAAAATGTTGTATAATTCTTTTCCGTCATAGTCATCGAAATGAATAAAGTTTTTGAAACGAGATTTAAGGCCAGGATTTGAATTTATAAATTTTTCCATAGGTCCGTCATAACCAGCCACGATTACCACAAGGTCATCACGCTTATCTTCCATTTCCTTTAATATGGTTTCAATAGACTCCTGTCCAAAGTCGTTTGAGCCACCACCCACAAGCGAATAAGCTTCATCAATAAACAGAACTCCGCCTAGAGCCTTTTTGATAACTTCTCTTGTCTTTTCAGCGGTCTGCCCAACATAACCAGCAACAAGTCCGCCTCTGTCAACTTCAACTAAACTCCCCTCACTCAAGATTCCAAGTGCACAATAAATTTGAGCCATCAGACGAGCAACAGTTGTTTTTCCTGTTCCAGGATTTCCAGTGAACACAAGATGATATGACATATCAGGAACGGACAAGCCTCTT
Source organism: uncultured Clostridia bacterium (assembly GCA_947591785.1). Taxonomy (GTDB): domain Bacteria; phylum Bacillota; class Clostridia; order Christensenellales; family UBA1242; genus Caccovivens. Next base: position 134,492 of record CANQDK010000002.1, read on the forward strand.
TCCTTTCGCTTTTGAAAAACTTTTATTTGGTCAACCCAGTCGCGAACCTTCGCTTTAACCTTTCCCAAGCCCTCAAGATTTTCAAGACGACTTAATGCTTCTTCAAGGGAGATTTTTTCATTTTTCTGAGCTTCAACTTCTTTATTTACAGATTTTTCTTTCTTAGGTAAATCAATGCTTTCCGCCATTTCAATTAAACTTTTTGCTCTGCTAAACCTTGCTTTTTGAAGTTGATTATCGCTTGCCTTTGCCATTTTTAACATCTGTTCAGCAGCAAGAAAATAATATCGCTTTGCAAGAAGCATATCTTTTTTTTCGTGACACTCCTTTGCTTTGCGATAATAAAGTTCAAATGTTTCATTTAACAAACTTATGTCAGGCATATTTCCCCTTTTAAGACATCTTTTTCTTTAACTGTTCAAGTTCCTTTTCAATCTCACTGTCAACCGCACCATCCATGCTTGCTTCATTGTTGAGAACAGCTTCAAGTTCTTTATGTTCTTCTTCACTAGTCATTGTGCGAGAAGAGAAAGTCGATTGAGTTTCTTCCAAAAATTCTTCCATCTGCTCGGCTTGAACTTCGACACCCATCATTGCCTCATTAAACTGCTTCTCAACCTTCTTAAAGTCGGATTCTTTTGTAAGTTTCATCATATCCTTGCTTAAAACACTCATGCCTGCAAGAAAGTCAGAAGTCATTTTTGTCATATCTTTCATTTGAGAGGTGATTTCAAAATTTAACTTCATTTCATAAACACTTCTCTGCTGAGAAATTGTCATTTTTAAACCAGCTAAGGCAAGATTGTATTGAGCAGTAAGGCCTTTTTGTTTTGCCTCCTTTCCAGCATCAATATAGCCTTGCTTTTGTTTTTCAAGCTTCTGGATTTGTTTCTCCATTTCGTTTATTGTGCGTTTTATAAGCATACGCTTTTCAATTTCTTTTTTAGACGACATAAATTTCTCCTTTATTTATTTTCATCACTACTCGTTTTGGTTTCGGCGGAAGTTGAAAACATTTCTTGTTCATTGTCAATTTGCTCTTCTGTTTCAAACATGGCAAGAAGTGCATCATCTTGGTCGCTCATTCCGTATATGCTTTCATTCTTGTCATAAGACTCTTCAACCTCTTTAAAAACTTCGTCAGCAGATGTCAAAATATCTTCGCTCTTTGTCTTTGTTCCAAGTGCTTTATTCAAAAACTTTGCAAGCCCTTTTTGGTCTGCAAGAAGTTTGTTAAGCGGAATTTTTGTTGTGTTTTTAAAAAATTGATTGTCATCTATTGCGGTTTTAAGTTTGTTTAAAAGTTGAGTGTTATACATGAGATACATTGCTCGCTGAACACTTTGTTCTCTTTCAAGTTTAAGTGAGTTGATTTTTTTTGCATAAAAAAGTTTGACATCTTTCTCTTTTTCAGCCTTTCCCTTTGCCATTAACTGATTGATTTGTTCTTGTTTTGCACTCAAACCTTCTTCAATTTCTTTTTCTTCTTGTTCAAGTTTGCAAATGGCGTCAACCACTTCTTCGCGTGACATTTTGTCATATTTATTTTTAAAAAACCACATATTTTACTACCCCTTAAAGTTTTGCGTTTCTGTCAGCGATATTAAGACGAATATCTGCAAGAGCATTTTCAACTTTTTTGCTGGTTTCACCATCTGATTTGACAAGGGCAATTCTCATATCCTCAATATGTCTTTTGATTTTGACATCAAAATCATAAATCTTATCATCAGGAGAAGGAACAAGATATTTAATTTTTTCCTTTAATTCTTTAAGTTTTTCAACCAAATTTTCATCTTTTTCGGCAAGAATTAAAAGAGCATCAATAGCCTTTTCGTTTTGACTTATAAGTTCTCTGTCTTTTGTATTGTTTTGTGAATTTTTCTTTTTAAATAAGCCCATTTTAAACCTCCTATTTTAACTTTGTTCCGCAAGACGAACAGAACACTGCATCTTTATCATTTAACTTTCCGCATTTTGGACAAAGATTTGTGTCTTTTCCAACTTTCTTTCCACATTTTGCACAGAATTTGTCATTGCCACTGATTTCCGCTCCGCAGTTTGAACAGAACGAACCTGTTTTGTTATCTTTTGGATGGCCAATGATTTTCAAAACTTCATAATATGCATTTTTGTCTGCCAATTCAAGTTGGCGGAGATATTTTTCTCTTTCCCATTGTTTGTCATCAAGTCTTTCAAGTTCGGCAAGATACTCTTTGACTTTCTCGTTTTTCTTCACTTCGGCAGCAGCTTCTTCGACAGCATTGCTATCTTCGTCACTTATGCCCAAATATTCAATGACAAAATTGCTAAGTCCAATTCCCCAACTGTTTTCAAAAATTTTGCTGAGGAGTTTTCCAGTGTTCTCTTGGATTTTTTTCTTGTTTGCATCAAATTTGTCATACGTCAACTTTAACTCATCAACAACTTTCAAGAAATTGTCAGTAAATTCACTTAAAACATTTGCACTAAATCTTTCTTGGAATTCATCAAGGCTGAACTCTTTTTTGACACCAACAACTTTTCTGAAAAATTGTTCAGGATTAACGATTACAACATCAAAGACACCATGTGCAGCAACACTGATAACTTTGTTGCTTGCCTCATCTCTATATTTGATTTTTTCCTTTGTCCCCCACTTTATAGGAACATTTGGGTCTTTTGGCATATAGATTATGTCTACAGATGAGCCGATTTTCCAATTTTTAACTTCTGTCTTGTCGTCAAAAACAGGATAAGTTCCACTCTTATAAACTCTTCCATCTCCGCCACCTTTGATGACATAGGCGATATGTGTAAGTGGAACTTCAAACATAGCCTTTTTGTTTTTAACCTGGTCGGTTACTCTCACAAACAAAATCTTATTGTCGTCAACACTAGCTTTGCAAAGATTTTGTTCAAACTTAATCACTTGTGTTTCTTTTTTTAACATAACTCTCTCCTTAAAAAATTTTTCTTTAGAAAAATAATATTCTGTCAATTCATTATATCACTAAACGATGTGGAAAAGTCAAGTGTTTTACATTCTGTAAACCTTTACATGCAAAATTAGAACATAGGTATAGTCTTTCTCACACTTGACAAAAATTGGATTATGATATCGCAAGGCACTGCAAAATTCATGCCTTCTGCACCAGTGACACCCGAAACTATTGCACCAATCACTTTTCCTTTTTCGTTGAACATAGGGCCACCCGAATTTCCACCATTTATTGCACAGTCTGTCATTAAAAGTCGTTTTCCTTTGACAATTCTTGACTTATCGCTGACAATTCCACTTGTGATGCAAGTTCCAGCACCCAACGAATTCCCAACAACATAAACTTGTTCGCCGATACGAACTTTTTCAAAGTCTTCAAATTCAAGTGCAACAGCCCCTCTTGGTAGATATTGCAATTTGATAAGTGCCAAATCGACACCACTGCCATCTCCGTGTCTATCGTCACCCAATGCAACAACCACTGCAGGAACTTTTGTGTTGTTTATCTTCACCCAAACTTGTTCACAAGACTTGCCATCTGCAAATGTGACGACATGAGTATTTGTGATTGCATATCCCTGTTTGTTGATGAGAAAGCCCGAGCCTGAGTTTAGAATGTTTCCATTTTGCCAAGTGATTTCAAGAATGCCGCCAATGTTTTTTTCAAACACACTTGCACCACCGCTTATAGATTTTTCTTTCACGTGAACTGACTCTGTCATCACGTCATCTTCTGAAAAAACCGAACCGCAATACAAACATTTATATTTCCCGTTTTCTTGTTTTTTACATTCACCTTGACAGAATTTGCAATTCATATTTCCTCCTTGAATCTTTTATAGACTTGAATTTTTAGAATAATCTTATATTTTTTATACATCTTTTTTCCACGTCTCAGTCCTATAATCGGATTTAAGTAATTGTGCCATTTTAGTAGGATTTTTCAACTCATAATAAATTCCTTTTGAACCAGCATGCCAACCAGTTGACGTATCTTTAAATACTACTTCATTTAGATTTTTGAGACTTGAAAATGCATAACTGTTTATGGTGGTAAGTCCTGTAGAAATTGTCACCTTTGTAACCCTTTCCATCATTTCACCTGGAATCCAGCCACCGTCTATTGTTATTACCACCTTTCCATTAAGTTCTTCTGGAATTTCAATTTCAACATCACCATCATCTCTGATATAACAAGTTCTAACTTCCCCCGATGTAATTCTCAAAAGGTAGCCCTCCCCCACAAACACTTGGCTTTGATAGAGAGGAATCATTCCCAAGCATACAGAAATCAAAACTGGTGCTATGAATGGCAAGAAAAGCATTATTTTGTCTACTGTGACGCTATATGGCTCTCTATAATATGCCACCATACAGTAAATAGTCACTAATAATAATATGCTGAACAAAATTAGCATTGGAATTAATATGTAATCATCACCCATAAATCCGACAGCATAGACAAGCCAGAAATCAAATTTTCCACAAAGCGTTAAAATCAACGTAACAACTATGCCAGCACCCAAAATAAACGATGCAGGAAGAAGAATATAGCGTTGTGGCCTTGTTTCGTCCCACCCTTCGCGGCCAAAAAAATATACAAAAGCTTTCCAAAGCATTATTAAAGGAAAACCAATTATCATAAAGAATTTTTTGATTAAAGATGCATTAAGAAATTGCATTCTATATGTGCGATCTAGTTTGTTGTCGTATCTATGTGTCTCTATTAATTCTCTTTTCTTTTTAAAATTGTCTGAATAATAATCATTTTCACTTTCTTGCAATTCTTTTAAACATTTTTCTATATCGTTGTGATTAAAAATGTTTGCAAGTGCTATAAGATTGTCAAATACATCAGTTTTCATTCTTGGAAGACGAGAACCATGATAAGTTTGATTTAAAGCCAATTTTAATTCCCCTGTTGCACTCTTCAGCCCCTTACATATATTTGATGGAGTGGAAGTTTTCAAATTTAACCCATAATTGTTGTTAAATCTTTTAACTAAATCTTTTAAATAATTTTCACTAAAGGTTTCGTAGGCTTTTTTGTAAATCGGTAGCATGTCGTTTTTGTGAAGTTTTGAATCAAATCCAAAACTTATGGTTGGAACCATATATTTGTTTACTTTTGCACAATCAGCCACAGCTTTATTTAATTCAAGATAATAGTTTTCAGCATTTGGAAACTTTTCTGTGTAGGTGTTTATTGCTGAAAGATAATCTTCATCGTCTAAAAGTTCATCAGAATACTTCATTAAATCTGCATCTTGAACAACTTTATGTCTAACCAAAAATCTGTTAAAATAAGCATTATGGTCAAACGGGTCAATTGAGAGGACAAGATTGATATATTCAGCGATTTTATCAAAATCCTTTTTTAAATAGTCTATATTTTCTGCCCCTTGCACTTCGCCCATTTTTTCAATTCGATAGTTCACTCTGTTTGAAAAGTCTTCAAAGTCATAGAGATAATCCAAAAACGAGTTTACCGTATTTTTAAACATTTCGTTTTCTTGCTTTGGTATCATGCTGAGCAAAAAGTCAAATATGCTGCAAGCACTATCAATATCTCTTTTGCCAGATTCATCTCTTTTATTGATTGTTATTTCTGTCAGTTTTTTAACCGCATAATTGTTATAGCCATAGGCAAAAACTTGTTCTTCAATCGTCTTTTGATTTTCGATATTACTGCAATATTCGTAAATCAAATCATCGTTTAACAAATTATTCTCTACTAAGAAAGTTTCATAAAGAGCCTCTTGATTTGATGGATCAATGCTTAAAATGTTGTCATAATATGTTTTTCGGTTTTCGGCAGGAAGAATATGTAAAAACTCTGTGTTCATCTTTAAATAAAGGTCGGTATCCTTAATCGTTCTGATAATACTATTGAACACTGTTTCATCTTTTGATTCCAATGCGGATTTAAACATAACACTTGTTAAGGTTGCAATTGATTCATCATCTGAATCAGGCAAAGCAATATATTCTTCATAATCGGAAAGATTTTTATGTTTTTTAACTCTTTCCTCAAGCAAATCATACAACGAGTTGTCATCTTTATGGCGTGTTGCGATAGCCTTTTCAAAGACACTATAATCGTCTATCTTTGGACATTCCACAAACTTCTCTTTGTCTGAAAATTTGTTTTCAGCAAGGAATGAAATAAAATACGCGTCACTAAGACTAGGATTTATGCCCAAAATGCTATTGCAGAAAGACTGAGCATGAACATAGTCACCATTTTTCAAAAGATCTTCCGCATTTTTAAGCATTGTAAGTTCTGAAATTGTGGCTTTTTTACCCTTTAAATCTCCCAAATCCCTCTTTTTGATGGCTTGTTTATTTAATTGCTTTTTCTTTACTTGAATTTCGGCATAATCTTTTCTTTGAATTGTTGGAATATTTGAAGAAGAAAATTTATCTACAAAATCCAACACCTGTTGAAGTGCCTTATAGTTGTTAAAATCAATACCTTGAATTTTTCCCTTAACATTTGGCAATTTTTCAACAGGTTTACCTTTAAAAACAAAGGTTATACTCCCATCTTCCTTTTCACCCTCGGAAAGCATGTGATTATATCTTGAATATTCATTTCGAACCCAAGGAGTCTGCAAATATGCTTCATTTGTGCAAACAATAATCATGCTTTTTGCACAATAAAGAGCATAGAGAATCATTGCCTCATAGTCCGAACCAACTTTGCCACTCATTTCCTCTTCCGAGTAGAAAGGTTTATAGTCAAGTTTTCTCAGTTCGTGATAAAGTTTTGAAGCGATTGTGCTGTCCTCTGTGTGATTTCCCTCTTCAGTGGTAACTTTCACGCAGATAAAGGTGTCGTAGTCAAGTCCAGAATTTTTAAGTTCAAAAAACTTGTTTCTTATGTAGTCTATCTCTTCCGCCTTTGCCTTATAAATGGCTCTCTGCTCTGGCGAAGCAAGTTCCATCGCTTTGAGATAGTTTTTGTCTTCTACAAATTTATTACTGCTGACATCATAACAAATAGGTTGAAAGCGATATTTCACTCCATCTTCCCCATTTGTGACATCTTTAAGATACTGAACCTTTGCTGTTGCAAGAGCCATTCCAAAGTAACCCTCAGGCCCATCTGGTTCAAGTTCTGTTGCCTTTTGGAACATTATGTAGGCATCATCAAAGTGAAAGGTTTCAAGATTTTGTTCACCTTCCACTAATTTAGACCTTGTTGAAGAAAATGACTTAGGTAAAATCATTTTGCTTCTGCAATATGGACATGTCAACACGCCATTCACAGAGGTTGTTATATCAAGTTTGCCTTCACAGTTTTTACATCTCAATTCATTAACATTCATCACAGACCTCTCATAAAATTAAAAAAACAACTTCAACATGACGGCTCAGTTTTGCTAAATAAACTATGCATCAATAATACATATTAATTCTACCATTTAAGTGTAAACTATGTCAAGTTTTTGCATAACTCAAATGCGTTATTTTACTATTTAAAGCGAAAGATTCCGTGCTTAACTTTATCGCAAGCAAATAATGTTGTTTTTAGATGAACACATATCTAAAAAAAGTGTGTTTTTATTCTCAAAATAAATTGTCAAATAGAATTTGGAAGTAAATTCAACACATATTTTTCTATTTTTGTTAAAAAATATAAATGTAATCAATTTATAAAATCTCGCAAAATTATTTTTATTTTTTTTGAAATTATTTAAAAATTTGTTGACAGCGGGGGGATTTGAGCTATCCTAATTATAGCATTTAGATTGCAAAATTTATAAAAGGAGAAAAAAGGATGAAAAAGAAATTGCTTACAAGTTTAGGATGTCTTGCTTTGGCTGTTGCAGGTGCATTTGGTTTGGTTGGCTGTGGGGCAAAACCAGACGTTAGCTTTGGTAAAGTTAAGGGATTCTATAGAGAACATAATGTTTCAGTTCAAGAATCATCTTGGAAGAAAATTTCAAGCGATGCTGATGATACCAACTTTGATAAGTTGACAGCAGCTTATGAAATGACTGACGCCATTAAACTTTCAAAAGCTGATGACGACACTAAAGAAGCATTTGGCAGTGACTATGTTGTTTGCATTACTTTCGCAGGAAAAGGTCGTTCCGTCAACGACATTATTGTAAAGGTTTCTAAAGACACATACCCTGCAGATTGGAAAAGTGAAGAAGCCGGAACAAATGAAACGGCAAGAGATGGTGAAACAGATTTCCACGCTTTCATGTCAGTTGATGTGTCAGAAAACAAGACAACAAAAAAAGTGGTTTATCTCTATCTCGACTGGGATGGTAACGAGGAAACAACAGAAGACACAGAAATTTATAGATTTGTTATCCCTGCTGGACTCGCTTTGGCAGACGCAGAATAAGTCAGTAAAATAACTCAATTAAAAAAACATATACAACCCACAAGTATATGTTTTTTTATTGTAAAGAATGCTGTTATTTGTATTATAAAGACCAATAAAGAAATCACTAAGAATTACATTTCAAATAAAAAGTTGTTCAATCACTTAACTTTTAAATAATCAAAACGACATCATAAAAATAAAAAATTTTTTAAACTTTTAACTTTCATTTTCAAATTGATAACAAACAAAGCATAAAGGCTTACAAGAAATGATAATATTAATTTGATAATTTTTTGTTTTATGTTATAATTTTTTATAGGGTTTAGAATTTGTCAAAAATACCAATTTCCCACAAATCTTGATAATAAAAGTCGGTAAAAATGAATTTTTTATAAAACACGATTATCATGGGATTTGCAAAAGAAATCTATAATTAAAGGAAAAACATATGACAAACAATAATGTTATTGAAATTCAACATCTAAAAAAATATTTTAAAGAAATCAAAGCTGTTGATGACATTTCTTTTACCGTAAAAAAAGGAGAACTTTTTGCTTTTCTTGGATTAAATGGTGCAGGAAAATCCACAACAATCAACATTTTGTGTGGAGAATTGGCAAAAGATAGTGGCAAAATTTATGTTGATGGCATGGATGTTGACAAAGACATTTCCAGAATTAAACCACAACTTGGAGTCGTTTTCCAAAACTCAATGTTAGATTCAAAATTGTCTGTTTTTCAAAACTTGAAAATCAAAGCTCAACTTTATGATTTGAGTAAGGAAAAATTTAAAGAAAATTTGGACTTGCTTGCAAACAAACTGGAATTTCAAGACATTTTAAATCGCCCACTTTATAAACTTAGTGGAGGGCAAAGAAGAAGAATAGACCTTGCCCGAGCCCTTATTCACAATCCTCAAATTTTGATTTTAGATGAACCAACAACTGGGCTTGACCCTAAAACAAGAATCTTGGTGTGGAAACTTTTAGCAGATTTGAGAAAGACAACTGACTTAACAATCATCTTGACAACACACTATATGGAAGAAGCCAACGAAGCAGACACAATTGTCATTATCGACAGTGGAAAGATTGTCGCAAATGACACGCCAAACAATCTCAAAAACAAATATGCAAACGATTTTTTGAAGATATATAAATTTGACAAAACTTTACCGTCTCTTTTAAAAAAAGACAAAATAGATTATACTCAAAACGACAAAATGATTGAAATTGAAGTTGCTGATATGAACAAAGCAAAAAATCTTATTGTCAAATATGAAAAATTGATTTATGATTTTGAAGTGCTTAAGGGAAAAATGGACAATGTATTCCTAAATATTACAGGCAAGGATTTAAAAGAGGTAACATTATGAAAAGCGAACTAAAAAAACTCTCTGCCCTTATAAATCGAAATGTGAAGTTGTATTTTAAAGACAAAATGACTTTCTTTGTTTCGTTGCTAACTCCACTAATTCTTGTTGTGCTGTTCCTAACATTTTTAAAAGGCGTGTATGCAAACACAATAACAAGCCTTTTGCCAAAAGGAATTGAAATAAGCAAAAGTTCTATCGAAGCGTTTTGCGGTGGTTGGCTATTTTCTTCAATTGTCGCCGTTTCCTGCGTGACTGTCGCCTTTTGTTCAAATATTATGGTTATTGATAAAATCAACAAATCTATACAAGACTTAAATATCACCCCTGTGAAAAAATCAACTCTGCTTATTTCATATTTTATTTCAAATTTCTTTACAACGTTTCTCATCTGTGTAATTGTGCTTGTTATTAGTTTTGTTTATCTTGCTTGCGTTGGTTTCTTTTTGACATTTTCAGATGTTTTAATGCTTCTAATTTCAACTCTTTGTATGAGTTTGTTTGGAAGTTTGATGTCCTCGCTTGTTGGTTTGTTTATCTCTTCACAAGGTGCACAAACAGCGGTTTCAACCCTAGTTTCTTCAATGTATGGATTTATAAGCGGTGCGTATATGCCAATTTCACAGTTTGGTGTTGGAATAAAAGACTTTTTAAGTTTCTTGCCAAGCACTCATGGAACAATATTGTTTCGACAATATTACATGAATGGCGTTATAAATCATCTGCAAACTGTGGACAAAGTGCCAAGTGATGTTGCAGAAAAGATTCGGCTTGCTTTTGATGGGAAATTGATTTTGTTTAACACTGAAATTCCAACTTGGGCATTATTTACAGTTTTAATTGGAAGTTGTGTGTTGATTTTAGGACTTTATATTCTTTTTTCTCACTTATCAAAAAGGAAGCATATTAAAGAATCTATAAAATCAAAAAACTCAAACTCTTTCTAAAAAAACTGCTCAATCTTAAAAACCCGCTCAAAAAGTTTGATTAATCTTTAAAATTTCATTAAGATTCATCAACTTTGGGCTTCTGCTGAATTTTGAAGGTTTTATTGTTTTTCACATCACATTCATGCTCATATTCTTTTTTCCTTAATGCCATTTGCAAACCTTTCAAAGCATCAAATGGAGCAAATTGCTTTGCTCTATCTTCTCGCGACATTTTATTCCTCTCCACTCCTATGCCCTCCAATAGTGTTGTTTCTTTCGATTATTGTTGCGTTTTTTGTGAAATCCACCGCTTTCAAGACGGTGTTTTTGCCATACTTATCTTGTAAATCCAAAATGCTCCACACAAGTTTCTTCTCTTTTTCAATTTCTTTCAAGTCAACAAACATATCATATTGTTCACACTCCTCGGGCAATAGATTAAACCCATATCCAATTCTTCTTATTGGACGTGACTTGTCAACAATTTTTTCAAACAACTCATCTGCAACCTTTCCAATTATTGAATATAAATTTGTCACCACATTCATTCTTTGCATTCCCTTTGCACCCGCCTTTCGATTGTCGCCATAGCCAACAAAAAGATGTAAATGGTTTGTCACATAACCTTGCCTGAACATCTCATAACAACCACTTTGCACCATCTCTTGCATAACAAGTTTCGCATCTTGAAAGCCATAATTTTGAGGTAATATTTGAGAAGAAGAAATTGACTTCCCTTTGGTTTTATAATTTTTTATATCACTCATCAAACAACTTTCTTTGCCTTTTGCATGATCGATGAGAAGTTCTGCATTCACACCAAACTCTCTGTAAAGCAAATCTTCATCTGCTTTTGCGATGCCTTCCATGTCGTAAATTCCATATTTCGCCAGCCTATTGACTGTGCCTGTTGAAATTTGCCAAAAATCTGTCAATGGCTGATGATTCCAAAGTGTTTTTATAAATTTTTCTTCGTTTAACCATCCAATTCTGTCCTTTGAGTGTTTTGCAGTTATGTCAAGAGCAATTTTCGCCAAATACAAATTTGTTCCTATCCCAGCCGAAGATGGAATATGGAGTTTTTCATTTATTTCACTCATCAACTTTATCGCAAATTCTTTTGCTCGAAGATTATATAATTTCAAATAATCGGTGACATCTAAAAAACATTCATCAATAGAATAAACATGAATATCATTTTTATCAATATATTGCAAATAAATTCCATAAATCTCAGATGCATATTCAATATATTTTTTCATTCGTGGCGGAGCAATGATAAATTCAATATCCTTTGGAATTTCAAACAGACGACAACGATTTTTCACTCCTAGTGCCTTCAAGGCAGGAGAAACTGCAAGACAGATTGTGCTTTCTGTCCTTTTTTCATCTGCAACAACAAGTTTTGTTGTCATAGCATCAAGCCCACGTTCTGCACACTCAACAGATGCAAAAAATGACTTCATATCTATGACAAAATAAATTCTCTGTTTCTCCATTTGTTTTATTATATCACAATTGCAAGATAAAAACAAAATTAACAAATATTCATAAAAAAATCGATTTTTAATAAAAAAAATAGAAATTTTGCGTTAAATCATACTTAAAATTGCCGAATTTTGTATTTCTGTCATATAAATTTATAAATAAGTTATGGAGGTTTTTATGAAATTTGGAATATGTGGTTATGGAAATCTTGGAAAAGCTGTTGAAAGATTATTAAAGAAAAATAACGAACAAATCATTGGAATTTTTTCTCGCAGAAATAATCTTGAAAGTGTTTATGGAACAAAAATTTTCGATTATGAAAAAGCAAAAGATTTTTCGAATGACATAAATGTGCTCTTTATGTGTGGAGGTTCTCAAGAAGACTTGTTATGGCAAACTCCACAAATGTGCAAACATTTCAATGTGATAGACACATTTGACACCCACGCAAAAATTGAAACACACAAACAAAATCTTGAAAAGGTTGCAAAAGAAAGTGGGCATGTTGCAATCTATTCATGTGGCTGGGATCCTGGAATTTTTAGTCTGATTCGCGGTTTATCAAAATCAATTTTCACTACAACACCTCAAACTTTTTGGGGAAAAGGTGTAAGTCAAGGGCACAGCGAGGCACTTCGCAACATAAAAGGGATTGCCGATGCAATTCAATTTACTGTTCCTAATCAAAAAATTTTACAACAAATGAAAAGTAATCCAACATTTTGTCCACAAACAACACAAACACACGAAAGGCATTGTTTTATAACTCTTGACAACACTCGAGATTTGAAAGAAATTGAAAACGAAATTAAACAAACAGAAAACTATTTCAAAGGCCAAAAAGTTTTTGTTAATGTTTGTTCTCAAGAAGAACTCAACAAATTAAAACAAAAAATGTCTCATCGTGGAATCATTTTCGCTGGCGACAAAGACTCTTCACTCGAATTTTCGGTTAAAATGGAAAACAACCCAGACTTCACTGCAAAAATAATGTATGCATACTCAAACGCGATACCAAAACTTTCCAGTGGGGCTTATAATGTTCTAGATATTCCAGCAAAATATCTTGAAAAAAACAATAATTTTGATAAAATTCTTTAAAAAAATGGCAAAAAACGCCATTTTTTTAAATTAAATCATTCATATTAAATAAACCAGATTTTTTTTCTATTATAAATTTACATGCCTTAACAACTCCTTGACAAAAAACATCTCTGTCAAAAACTCTATGCGAAATTTCAAGAATTTCATTTTTTCCATAAATTGATACACTATGATTTCCAACAACATCACCCACCCTTAGCGAATTTATTATTGGATGTTGTCCACATTCTTCCAAAACTTTGATTATTTCCTTGCACGAACCACTTGGGCTATCTTTTTTCTGCTTATGATGAATTTCCTCGACGACAATGTCGTTTTCCTGTAAATTTTTCAAATTTTTCAGCATTTTTAATAAAACAGAAAACAAAATACTAAAATTTGATGTCATAAATATAGCAATATTTTTTTTAGATTTTTCAATTTCAAATAAATTATCTGCACTATGATTTGTTGTCGCAATAACAATTGGAATTTTTTTCTTTTCTGCCAACAATAAATTTTCTTTAAGACATTCTGCTGTTGAAAAGTCAACCACAACATCACACTTATAATTTTCCGCTTCAGGACGATTTTCTTTATCAATCCCAAAAAAATCCATATTTTCTTTTTTGAGTTGACTTTGCATCTTTTTCCCCATTTTCCCATCAGAACCAATAATTAAAACTCTCATTTTTCACCTTTTTTATTTTTATTATATTTTTATTTATTTTATATTCATAATCCTAGCCATTTGATTATTAAAATTAATTTAGAGAATAACAATAAAAATGCTCAAAAATTAAATTTTTATTTAAAACTTACTTTAAAGTTGTATTTTTTTTAAATAAATAAATCTGTTTGTAGAATAAATCTGTTTTTAATAAAGAAATTAAAATTATTTTAGATTTTTTTTAATTTTTGCTTGACAGTTGAATATTTGTTCAACTATACTATAAACAGTTGAATATCCATTCAATCAAAGAAAAAGGAAATATTTATGGGAAAATGTAAATGCGTGAATTGTGATTGCAATATAATTCACAAAGAAAATGTTTCTTCTGTAAAAAACAAAATGCAAGATGACGAAACTTTGCTTGGCATGGCAGATTTTTATAAAGCACTTTCTGACAGCACTCGTATTAAAATAATCAATGCCCTTGATTGTGGTGAACTATGCGTGTGTGATATTTCTTCGCTTTTAAACATGACAAAATCGGCAATTTCTCATCAGCTTCAAAATCTAAAAGAAATGGATTTAATTAAATGTCGAAAATGCGGAAAAGAAGTTTTTTACTCTCTTGCAGACAAGCATATTTGCGAAGTTTTTGAAATCAGTTTGCAACATATTTTGGAGAAGAAAAAATGAAAAAAACAGTAAAAATCGAAGGGCTTGATTGCCCTAATTGTGCAAGAACTTTAGAAGAAGAACTAAAAAAAATCAACGGAATAAATAATGTGCATATCGAATTTGTCAAAAGCACCCTGACTTTTGATAGTGAAAATACGCAAACTATGCTTGAAAATATAAAAAAAGTGACAAAAGAAATTGAACCAAATGCAAAAATTGTTGATTTAGAAGAAAAAGAAAAGAAACAAATTGATAAAATGCTGATTTTGGACATCTCATTTTTAATCATTGGTATTGCTATTGGATTTGTGATATTTTTTGTCAAAATGCCACTTTGGTGCTATTGGACACTTTATGTTTTAAGTGCATTGCTTCTTGGCTATAAAACTTACATCAAAGCTTTCCTTCTTCTTTTTAAAGGAATCATAAATGAGAATTTGTTGATTACCATTTCTGTTGTTGGAGCGTCAATTGTAAGTGAAAACATGGAAGGACTTATGGTTATTGCACTTTACTCAATAGGAAAAGTATTTGAAGGACTTGCGGTAAAAAAATCGCGTAAAAGTATTGAAAAACTCGCAAAATTGCAACCTGAATATGCAAATATCATTAATCAAGATGGTTCGACAGAAAAAGTTTCGCCAGAAAAAGTGCAAATTGGGGACAAGATTTTGGTGCGTTCAGGCGAAAAAGTTGCTCTCGATGGTGTTATTTTGGAGGGTTCAGCATTTATAGATATGCAAAACTTGACAGGTGAAAGTGTTCCCGTTCAACTTAAAGAGGGTGACGAAATTCTGTCTGGCTCAATCGTTCTTGATTCTGCACTTGTGATTAAAACAACAAGTTTATATAGTAACAGTGCAATTTGCAAAATTATGAATCTTGTTGAAAAAGCAACCGAAAATAAAAGCAAAACGGAAACTTTCATTTCAAAAATAACAAAATGGTACACTCTTGGAATCGTTCTGCTTGCAATCGCTGTTTGGGGTATAGTTTGGGCTGTCACTAAAAATTTTGACACCGCAATTTATCGCGGGCTTATATTCTTAGTTATTTCCTGTCCGTGTGCATTTGCAATATCTGTTCCACTATCCTATTTTTCTGGACTTGGAAACGCATCAAAACAAGGAGTTTTGATTAAGGGTTCAAATTTCCTTGATGCTTGTGCAAATTTAAACATGATAGCTTTTGACAAAACTGGAACTTTGACAACTGGAAATTTTCAAGTGGAAAAAGTGAAATGTTTTGACAAATCTAAAACAGAAAAAGACTTGCTGTTTATAGCCTCAATTGGAGAACAATTTTCCATTCATCCACTTGCTCAAGCAATTGTATCTGCAAATTCAAAAAAATTACCAAAAATTAAGGATTTTAAAGAAAAATCAGGTTCTGGCGTTGAATTTTCGTTTGAAAACAAAAAATATTTTGTAGGAAGAAGAAGCAAAAATTTGGAATCTACCACTGTTGAAGTTTTTGAAAACGAAAATAAAATAGGTGAAATTCATCTTTCAGACACACTTAAACACACCGCAATTGAAACTTGCAAAGAATTGAAAACTCTTGGCATAAAAACAGTTATGCTTTCTGGCGACTCTCCGTCTATTGTTGAAAAAACAGCAAAAAATATCGGTATTGATGACGCAATTGGCAAACTTCTTCCAGAAGATAAATATTCTTATATTCAAGATTGCAAGAAAAATAAATTAAAAATTGGATATGTCGGTGACGGAATCAATGATGCACCTTCTCTTACAGTTGCAGATGTGGGAATAAGCATGGGAATCAATGGTGCCCCTGCAAGCATAGAAACAAGTGATATTGTTTTGGTTGATGACAACCCTCTTAAAATAATAAGTGCAATAAAAATTTCAAAATACACAAGAAAAATTGTATTTGAAAATATTGGTGTGTCAGCTTTAGTCAAATTGGTTTTTCTTACACTTGGCTCTCTTGGTATCACAAACATGCTTGTGGCTGTTTTTGCAGATGTTGGAGTCACCCTTCTTGCAATTTTAAACAGTATGCGTGTTTTAAGGTATAATCCAAACAGAAACTCAAAACTTAAAAGCCAAATTAAAAACTAAAAACAAAAGAATATAAGAAAAAAATAAAAAAATAAACTAAATAAATTAATTTTATTAAAATATAAATTAAAATAAAATGAATTAAAACAAAATAAAAAAATAAGCATTTTTTGCTTATTTTTTATTTCCAAAGTTTTTGTGGATATTTCCCTTCATTTTTCATATCTTGAATGGAATTTTTTATTATTTCAACATCTTCTCGATATGTCATTCCATACCATTTTGCAGGTGTTGGAATAACTTCCATTGTTGCACTTTTTCCAAGCATATTTCCAACAGATTCAGGAAGCAAAAGTTCTCCACTTTTCAATTTTTCTTCATCTTGTTTAAAAAATTCTTTTATTTCTTTTTCAATTTGTTCCAAAATCTTTTTACTAAATCCAAACATCGTCATAGATGCCATAGTATCAGACGGAATTTCATGCCAAGAATTTTCTCTTAGTGGAGTCGCAAACAATTTTTCTCCCCTTTTTTCTACTAAACTTTCTACAAGCCCTTGTGCCATGTTGTTTTTTATTGACAAAATTCCTCTTTTAACTGCCCCTTTCTCAGAAAGCGTGTTTTTAACCATAAAACCAACACAAAGGAACTGATTATCTTTGTTCCTTTTTAAGAAATCTGCAAGAATTTTAAAAGATTCAAAACCATAAAAATCATCAGCATTGATGACTGCAAACCTATCAGAAAGAATGTCCTTGCAACAGTATAGTGCATGTGCAGTCCCCCAAGGTTTTGTTCTCTCTTTTGGAATTTTTGTGCCTTTTGGAACATCGTTTATATCCTGAAAAGCATATTCCACTTTTACAATCTTTTTTAATCTCTTCCCAATGGTTTTTTCAAAAATTTCTTTATGTTCTTTTCTTATGATTAATATAACTCTATTAAACCCAGCCCTCACAGCATCATATACAGAATAATCCAAAATAAAATTTCCATCTTTGTCAATATGTTCTATTTGTTTATCCCCTCCAAAACGGCTCCCTAGTCCAGCTGCTAAAATAACTAAATCCATCTTAACCCCTCCTTTTTTGATTATAGCATAAACTTCTGCTTTTGTTAAAATTTCTGCAAAAATTTTATTTGTTTTCGTAAATTTTGTGAAAAAAAATTGTTTAATCTGGTTTTATCATTTTTATGCTTTTTCTCATATTAAATTGTATGGAAAGATATAATGACGAATTAATGCCAGAAAATTTTGAACAAATTGCAAAAGCCTATTCAAAAATGTTAAAAAACAAAGGATTCGTTTTTGTAAGACTTGAAGAAGAAGAATTTTCTTTGCTATTATCAGAAATTTTAATCATTTTAGAAAAAATGCTTGCTTGTTTAAAACGACTTGAAAGTTTTTTTGACTCTAAAAAACTTCAACAAAAAATTGATTTTTCAAAAAAACATCTTGAAGACAAATTCGGCAATAAAAATCCACACAAATTTGTCTGTGTGGAAAATGAAGATTTATCTTTTTTAAGTTTAATCGCCCTTGAAAACACTTTAATTTTAAAACTTATGATTTTGTCTGTGAAAAGTGGAGAATTTGAACTTTGCAACAATATTATAACTGCAATTTCTAGTGTTTTTGCTGAAAGCTTCTCCACTGAGGGCTTTAAAATTATGCCATCAGATAATCGATAACTTCTGGTAAACACTGATTGAGAGCATCAATAAAAGGCCTGTTTTTTTCATTAGAGTATAATGATGGCGTTTCTTTAATCTTGACAAAGTCAACCGCATCATAATTAAGTTTGTCAATAATTCCAACACACAACAAATGAGAAATCACAAAAAGTGCATTTTGTTCTGTAAATTTCTGCTTTCTCAAAGCAGTAGTCAAAATTCTTTCATCGTCAACAATTTCATCAAGTGCGGATTTTAAGAAAAATTCAATTTTTTCAAGGGCAAACTCATTTCCATTTGCACCAGCAAGAATTTGCCAAAACATATAAAACTCAAAATTTGGCTGAATTATATCGGCTATCCCTTTGTTAAAGAAATATGCAAGGCAATCCTCTGCAACACAATTCCCATCAAGAGCATCTCCACAAAGTTTAGAAAAGACATCAGCAAAGGAATCATCATCAATGCTGTCAAGGACTTTTTTTCTCATTTTAACAAAATTTTTATAAGCAGTATCTCTGCTTGTAAAATCTTCGTATCTCATTTGCACCTCATAATAAAATTATACAAAAATTTATAAAAAAAACCAAATAAAAACATACTTTTGCCCACTAAATAAAGTTCGATTAATAATCTTTTTAAATTTTTCTCTGATTTTATGCCTGTTATCTTTGGTTTTACGCCTGTTTTCTTTGAATTCTGTTCTTTTTTGCATCAATATAGCAATTCACAATCACTGTTTCCACCAATGGAAGAGCAACTAAAATAAAATCCAACATCATTGCAACAATAAGGAATATTATATAGAATGTTGGGGATATCACAAAAAAGACATCAAAAAGCATTAATATCAAGAACATAGCAGTGACTGCAACTGCTAAACTTGCCAAAGCAATCCCCATATAAAGAAATATCGTTGCACGATAGCCCTTCACAAGTTCCTTACTTAAAATCAAAACCCCCTTTGCATCAAGATTGTCTGTTTCAAAAAGAATATTTGCGGTGAAGCAATAGTTCAAAAAACAAACAACTCCTGGAACTATAAAAATACACAGCCAGAACATAATCAAAATCATTTTTATCACAAAAACGCAAAAAACTCTTACATATTTTTTTAGCGAAACAAACAAATTTTCAAATTTGGTTTTAATATCAAGTTGCTTTTGCATGATAAAGCCATACAATCCAACTTCAATATAGATATAAAATAAAATCGGTAAAGCAAAACTCAAAATTGGAATAAAGGCGGACAACATAATTCCTGCCAAAGCAATTAAATTTGCAAAAATAATGTCATATATTGAACTTTCTTGCTCCTTCTCATTTTTTTCTGAAAAAATAATATTACGAATCTGTGTAATGTCGCTTTCATCTTCACTTTTTTTATCAAAATCCAGATAACTGTTTTTATCAATAGATTTTTGACGATTTCTGTTTCTGTCTTTTTGTGTTTTTGTTGAAATTTTTGAATGTGGAACTTTTGTTTTTTCTGAAAATGCAACATTTTCTTCATTTTTCAGTGTAAATTGGTTGTCTTTTTGACTGTCGTTTTCTTTTTTTTGAGCATTAACTTTTGAAAGCATGCTTTGTTGAATTTTTTCTTCAAAATATTTTTGTTCTTTTTTGTTCTTTCTCATAGAGAGATTATTTCAAAAAAACTGCTTTTTAAAATAATTTAAAGCAGTTTTTATTTTTTTATATACAAAATTTTTGATTTTTCTATTATTTTGCTTAGAAAATCTGTGAAAATAATCTAAAAATAGCCTGTGCAAATCTTGTTAGCCATCGTTGGCGTTTAAAATAAAGAAGGTCAGCACACTTGCTGTTTGTCACATCATTTTCAAATTGTTGACGATATTCTTCGTTCATTTTTTTAGAATACAAAACAACTGTATCTTCAAAATTTAACCCAAATGATCTATGGTCAATATTACATGTTCCTATTGTCAGTTTATCGTCATCAACAACAATCACCTTACTGTGCATAAATCCGTTGTAAAGATATACATCTGCACCAAGTTCAACAAACTCTTTAACATAAGAAAGAGAAACCCAAAAGATTGTTCGATGATCTGGCTTTGAAGGAATCATTATTTTCACATGAACTCCACTTGCGATTGCAATTCTTAAAGCAGAAATAAATGCTTCGTCTGGAACGAAATAAGGAGTTTGAATCAAAACTTGCTTTTTTGCATTTGTTAGGAGTTTTATAAAAACTTCCTTTGTGTATTGAATTGCCTCATCTGGTCCTGAAGTGACAACCTGCAAAAATGTGTCGCCTTCAATTTGTGGCTTTGGATAATACCCTTCTTCAACATATTTTTTAAAGACAAAATTTTCTTTTTTGACGTATCTCCAATCATTAAGGAATATGTTTTGAAGTTGATAAACGCCAGGTCCAATAATGCGGACATGACAATCACGCCAAGGTGAAAGTTTTTTATCCTTTCCAATATGGTCATCACGGATATTAACACCGCCTGTATAAGCAATTTTTCCATCAATAACAACGATTTTTCTATGATTACGATAGTTTAGCTTTAAATTTATTAAGCGGATATGGGCGAAAGGAGGGAAGAACTCTGCCACCTCCCCGCCTGCTTTTTCCAACTTTTTAAAGAATTTTCTTGGTGCGTGTAAGCAGCCAATACTATCATAAATAAATCGAACCTTCACACCATCTCTTGCTTTTTTAATCAACAAGTCCATAACTTTTTTGCCTGTTTCATCATCAGCAAAGATGTAATATTCCATATTAATGCTTTCTTTTGCGGCTTCGATGTCTAGAAGCAAAGAATTAAGTTTGTCTTGTCCGTTATAAAAAACTTTTACATCATTTCCTGGGCAAATTATGTTACCATAGTTATAGCAACACTTAATCAACCCCATATCGCCACTTTTCAATTTTTGTTTTGTTTTGTCGTCATTAATAAGGAAGTCAGCGATTTTTTCATCAAATTCCACTTCATACAGTTTGTGATTTGAAATCATTCGTTTAACACGGAATGATAGCCCGCTTCCAAAAACGATATAAAGAAGATAGCCAATCACAGGAAGAAAAGTCAAAATAGTTATCCAACTTATAATGCTGGAAAGTTTTTTTCTTTCAAAGAAAACCATTGAAAGAAAGAGAAGAAAATTTGTTCCAATATATGCTATAAAAATCCAGAACCACGCATTCATACGCCTTCTCCAGAGAAATTAAACACTATTCTAATTGTTTTTATTGTGACATTTTGCTCACTGGCACTTGTTCTGTATGTGACAATATATGTCCTTGGCACGCTGTTCATATTTGCTGGAATAACCACATCTGTCAAATATTGCAAAGCACCAGAATTTTCTTGCACTTGTATGCTAAGGAAGGTTGTGGAATTTTTGATAGCTTCAAATTCGCTTTCATAATCACTGATAAGTTCAAGGCTTGAACTCAGTTCTAAGCATTTAAGAACCGTGTCCTTAACCGTTTCTGCAAACAGCGTTCTGTCCTCACCCAGAGTGACATTTTCAGTATATTCACCTGAAAAACTTTTTGAAACAAACTTAAATGATATTTCAAACTTTTGAACATCTTTAACTTCTTGTCGGCTGTCACGGACAATCATAACAAAGTTTCTTGTTTCCACATCTCCAACTGATTTTCCAGAGAAAGTGACACTTCTCACTCTCTTGGAAAGTTTATTTCCAGAAAGTTCCCAGAACTCATAAGAAAGTCCAGACTCCTTACTTACCAATGATTCAACTGCAAACACGCCATCTGTTTGAACTGCAATAAATCTCTTGTTTACAGTTGAATAGATGTAAAGTGAAACATTATAAGTTTTAATTTTTTGACTCAAAGAATTGATATAAATGACATTTGCAAACTTATTATCTCCAGAAATTGTATCTTGCCCACTGGAAAGTGTGGTTAAGGAGTTTTGAGTTCCTTTCTTATACCAAGTAAGTCCTTCGGTTGAATCGATTTGACTTAAATCAAATGCTGAGCCCTTTTCCAAAGCGAAATCCAAACTTTCTTGTTCAGTGTCGCAAACCAAAACTTTTACTGTGAAATAGCCAACAACTTGTCCTGACGATTTTGCAGAGATACCAATTGTGATTGTTCTTTCTCCAACACTATCAAATCTCCAAGTACCTTCACTGAACAGTGCATTTGAACTGTTAAACACAACTGCATTGTTTCCGTCTTTTAGCAATTTATATTTTTTGTTGTTATATGATTTCAAAGTTGAATCAAACAACTTACTGAAATTCAATTCTTCGCCAATATTACATGTGAATGCCTTTCCTTCCAATCCTGATGTGCTTATAGGATTTGCAGAAGTTGGATTGTAGGAAGAGTTGGTGTAAGCATAAGCATATCCAGTTGGCACAGCAAACACAGAATCATCAATCTTATAGATTCCTGTTGAATTTGAAGTTCCAATTGTTGTGCTGCTTGTTCTAAAGTGAAGAACAAATGTTCCAATTGGAGTTGAAGAAGTTTCATCACTTTCAAACAAGCCGTTATCACCAGAAACTTTCATATAAACATGTATAGTGATTGTTTGTGTGTCAAGCGAGAACCCTTCCACAGTGGTGATAAGCCCACGAGCATCAATATTTGCCTGTCCGTATCCTTGAGAACTGATTTTGCTTACCTCAAATTTAAACTTATACAAGTCGTTTGTTGAGAAGTTTCCGTTACGAGAAGTGAACACAGAATTGCATTTAAGTGTCACATCTTTCCCCCAACTACTGATTGGAATAATGTAATATTTTCTGCTTGCATCTCTTGAAACTTCGATATAGTCTGCAACATCAATAGAGTTATCTGAAAGACTTGTTGTTGCTGACGCGTAAAGTGGATAGATATCAAATGGTTGCTCATATCTATAAAGCTTTCCACTATCTTGATACAAGAAATAGAGTTTTGTTGTCTTATGATCGCGTCCACCAAGTTCTTCGACATGATTTATATGCAAATCAATACTGTTTGTATAGTCAACAATTGTAGAATTTGCAGTGTAAGCAATCTTTCCGTTTGACATTACTCTGGCAAGACTAATTGCACCACCATTATATTCAATAAGATTTTCAATTGTTCCACTAGCACTTTCGACATCATTTACTATGTGGTTTAGAGCCAGAATATAGAATTGTCCTTTTGTGATATGCTCAGCACCGTTTTCCATCATATTTTTCGTTATTCCAACATACTCGCGTGTCACATAACTTCTCTTGTTTGACAGAGAAATTATGCTTGGTGTGAATCGCTCATAAATGTTGTCAGCAGATGTCCAATCAGCAACCACTGTAAAGGTATTTCCACTCTTTCTATAATAAACTTTTGTTGCTTCTTTACTTGCTGCGGAAGCCACTTTTCTTACATAAATCATTTCAGATTTATCTTCATTTTCAAAAGCATAAAGTTCTTTATCATAAAGCACAAGGTCAACACTTTCTCCCTTTTCAAGTCTAACTTCAAGCGTGTCGTTATAGATTGTTCCATGATTTTTTGTTGCATACTCTCCATCAATCAAATTTGTGGAAGCAAAGATATTTTCATCAAAATCCTTTCGTTTCAATGTGTAGAACAAAGGAAGTGTTGTCGAATTGCCACTCTTTGATAATGTAATGTTGAATGTGACATTCATTTCATTTTCAACACCCCAAACATCACCGCTAAGTTCAGGTATTGTAAATTCAGTTCCTGTTCGACTATCAAGACCATAGCCATAAGATATACTTGTTGAAGTACTGCCTCTTTGATGATATGCAAAATTAGAACTAGTCACAAATTTCAAAGACAAACTATCACTTGCATAAATCTGTTTTCCGTTTGCAACGATTGTAATTTTTGTAATCGTCAAATCGTTTATATCTGTTGAACTGTTTGCTATATTTGAACTTTGTGCTAAATTCTGTTCATTTATTGCATAAGTTTCAACACTCTTATCATCTTGATTTTTTAAATGGAAACCAACAATATCCATTCCACTAAGATAAACATAAGACAGTTTTTCTCCATTAATTTTTTCTGGTTCTGAAACAGTGTTTTTGTAGTAATTTGATAAAACCGGTTTTACTCTTGTATATTCTTTACTTTTACCTTGAGCACCTTCACTTGGAACCAAAGAATTACCATGATTTTGAATTGTTTCATCATATAAATAGAATTCTGGTGAACTTTCTGCATCACCTATTGTAAAGTAATCTTCATATTCATAAGGAGAACCTTGCTGATTATATTTTGTTGGTCGACTCTTCTTTGTTAAACCTGTCAAAAATCCTTTTTCTTTAAAACTTGAATTTTCTATTTTTCCTTCTTCATATCTTACAGATGTGCCTTCCTTAAGAGCGTTTCCATATTCGACAGTGTAAGTTCCCAATCTGTCTGTCCCTTCATCACATTTCAAATAGACTTCAACTGTTTTAATTGATTCTCTCTCTGGATTTGCGACATTATCTCCAAACCAATTTCCGTTACTTTCACTAGGAAAGACTTTATAAATTCCATTGCCTCCATTAGACAATTTTGCTTCTTCTCCAAAAGTTTTAGTAAAACTTTCTCCCTTTTCAGTTATTACAACAATTCTTACGGTTAGACCAGTTCCTGTATTGTTTTCAACAGAAATATAGTTATTATTCTTTGCAGTTATAGTGTCTTTGTATATAAATGAATCTGAAACATTACTGTCCATTTTAACTTCATAATCAAATGAGCCAACTTTCATATAACCCTCTGCATCATAGTCTTGACGCAAGGTTGTGTATCTTGCTCCAAATTCTAAAGATTCGCCCTCTTTAATTTCGGACACTTGAGCACTCAAAATTGGGTTTACTCTTGAAACTACGATGAAATAGAATCTCATCTTAAATTCAAATTCGTCTTCAAATTCAAGATAGAAATTGGCATTTCCAAACTCAAACTGTTTTATTTGTATTACCGCATTCGATGTGGAATTTGATGTAAATCCGTCATCATTTGCAGACCAACTTGATGATTCAAAAACCAATGTGTTATTTCTTCCATCAGTGACATCTGCACTTCCAGCAGGTTTGTCATTGTATGTCTTTCCAGCAAGTTCAACACTTGTGTTTCTATATTTATAAGTCAAATTTCTCATTGAGTTTTCTGTTGAACCATGCAACAACACATTCATAACAGCAATATAGTTGTTTCTTCCAAACAAGTTCATTTCATATTTTTCAACATTTACCATATTGAAATCAACAGTGTATGGATTTGCTCTGTTGCTTGAAATGAGTTGTCCTGCTCCATCATCTTCATATTCTTGTGCAGTTATCGCCGAATTTGTTTCACTTTCTGTGTCTGTCGCAAAAGTCAAAGTTGTGTTTGGTTGAACAAGGAACAACAAATTGTGACTTTCTCTCACAACATTTCCATCGCCCAATTCAACAACATAGTCAATTCTAAGCATAACATGGTTTCCGTTGTTGTTTGAACCTTGTGCTGAAATTGTCCAGTCACTTCCATCACTAACAGCAGTCAAGGTGATGTAGTTCAATCTGTTTGTGTATGTGTCATCACTTCCTTCAATGAATCCATCTTCATTTAGTGTGCATTTTGCACGAGGAATCAATCCTGTTGTGTAACGATATTTTGCACCAAGTGCAGTTGTGTTTTCTGATGTTCTTAATCTGTTGTGAACTGAAAGAGCACTGTTTGTCAACGCTTTTTCTGTTGCTGTTGAACCTGCATTTTGAGCCAAAGCAATTGATGCTCCATAAATTTGTATATCAAATTTTGCACCAATCTCTTGCATACGCGATTGTGTCATAACATCGCCATTTTCATCAAGAATGCCAAGTTCTTCAGCATAAGTGTCAAGGAATGAATAGAATTTATTCTTTTGAGCTTTAAGTTCAATCTTCTTCATATCCCCATTTGGCCCAAGTGCATCACTATTATATTTCATGCTGAATTTCAACAGAATTTCAATACCATAATTGTAATTTGAGATTGAAATCTCTTCCTCTTCTTCTCCAACTTTATATAATGTTGGAACATATTGCACTTCTTGAGTTCTGTCTTCGGCTTTAATTTCGACATTATCTGCAAGAGCAATTGCTCCTGAATTTTCCCAACCATCAGAACCCCTCACTTGCTTTTGCAATTTGATAACAAAGTTCGCTTTTTCAAGATTGATTTCAATGTCATTCGTTAGGGTTTTATAAACAGCAACAATTCGAGATGTGAGTTGCGGTATCATTGAGAACAACATTGTGTCAAGTCGCTCTCCACCTGTCTTTGCCAAAGCTTCTGTTCCATAAGTTCCATCGTAAATATAGTCTGCATAGGATTTTTGCAAATCCTGTATCTTTGTTTCTATACTGTCTGCAACAATTGAAACTGTCTGCACATCAACAACACTTTCCCCAGATTTCTTTATCAATCGAACATAATACTTTCCGCCTGTTGCACCTGTTTGACTGAACGCATATTTCAATATTCTATTCTTTGAGAAAATCTTGACATCGTCTTGTTTTTTCAAATCTTCTGCATAGAATTGTTCTTTTGATGCGACATAATTTGGCGAGTTGAGTTTCAAATCAACAACCTTTCCAATCAGCACAACAACTTGATATATCTTTTCAACTCCATTGACTCTAACAATGAAATCAATTGAACCATTTTTCGATTTATCAACAAGAGTGAAAGTCAAGTTGAGCATTGGTGCGTTTTCACCCGTATTCTCTGCAAGCACAACTTCCCCTGAGCCTGAATTTGTCAAAATCAATCCGTCACCATAACCCAATTCCAGATTGTTTATGTTGTTTGCATTGACTCTAATTTCCCAAGAGCATTCGCTTTCTTCAACAACAAAATTTCCTTCTTCATCACTAATCGCTGTCATAACAACACGATTCTCTGTGTTAAAGTCGGCAGGAGTTCCAAAGAAGTTCTCTATTTCGACTCCGTCTGACAAATATTCTTTTTTGTCCTCAAGTTCAACATCGTTTGGCTTTGGATAGTTTATCTTAACATCAACATTTGGAAGAACGGTGTAGTTGTAAATTAAGGTAAATCTGAAAAGTTCCTCTTCTGTGCTTGCACTGAAATAGCCAATTGTCATTGTTAAAGAAACAACTTGCTCTTCTCCGACATTATTTGGCCTTATTCTCCATGTCTTAACAAAACTTCCTTCAACAAATGCCCTATATTCAAATGGAGAATCTTCTTTAATGGAAGGCAACTCTTCCTCAACATTTTCTATATTGAATTCATATTCATTTCCGCCATACATCATACGCGAGTCTTTATATGTGTATATCGTGTCTGTTTCAAAACTCTGCTTAACAACAAAACTTCTTTCAAATGTATAGCCTGCAATGGTGATTTCAAACTCAAACACTGTGTCTTGTGTCAAATGTGCGAATTTTAGGCTTGTTCCGTCAATAACAACATATTTTGCTTCTTCTCCCAGACATGTTATTGTCACAGCATCACGAATTGGTTCGCCATGAATATCTTTGATTGTCAAAAGAGCACTCAAAGAATAAATTTCTCCACCAACAAGTTCATTTCCTGTTTCAGTTATTTCATAAGGCCCCGTCACTGTGATTATCAATTTGAAGGCAACCTTCTTTATTGTGTAGAAACAGAATTCAAAGCTCATATCTCTTTGAACAAAATCTTGTGGTGTTAAAGACAAAACACCAGAACCATTGACACCTTCAAAAACTAAATCATTCTTAAAGGCATCTCCATATTGTCCTTCTCCTAATGGCTTTGCATAAACCCAGAACGCTTGCTCAAAGTTTTCGCTTGTGCCACTGAGTTCGCTTAATGTGACATTAAAGACATTTTCACTGCTTCCTGCTTTGACACTGTATTTGAACACATTGTTGTTTGCCACCAAAGATGCTTCATTCACAGTCACTGTTGCTTTATAGTTTGGTGATTGGTTAAATTTGAATGTATATGAAATGTCAGTGTTGAGAGCACGATTTCCATCAACATAATAGAATTTTGTTATTTCAAGAGTCAGCCTTGTTGAATCGTTTTTAAGTTTTATTTCAAAATCAAAATCTTCGTCACTTCCAATCAAAGAACTTTCACTTCCATCAAGTCTAAGTGAGCAGGATTCAACAATGGTTTGAAGTTCAACGATTGAAAGAGGTTCGCTGTTATCAGCAATTCTAGCACTAAGAATCTTGAATCCAACCTTAACTTCTGCATCTTCGCCAAAGTCTGGATTAACAAATCTAACTGTTTCTTCATCTTTAAATCTACTGTTTGTTACACCCAGTTTTTCTTGGAGATTGATTTTATAAGCACCATCTATATAGTAAACAGAATCCTTGTCGAGATATTCCACATCACTTGCATAAGGATAGTTTACACTTCCACCTTCAAGATTGCTTACAACTTTGATTCTGTAATTCCAGTAGAAAGTGTTCATTCCAACGCCAGAAATTGTCGCTCTTACAACAATATAGGCATTCATATCGTCTGATTGTTTAATATTGTTTATTACTAAGAATCTATCTTCATCTATGCTTGCAAGCCCATCAATATAACCAACACAGTCTTTGACAATAGACAATGTGATATTGAAATCTCCGCCATAATAGTATATCCCAGGCAAGTAATTCCCAGTTTCATCTTTGTCATCAGCCGACTCACTTGCCATATTGTGCAAAATTTTATGTCTTTTGCCTGCTTGAAGTTCTTGATAAACTTCATTTTCTTCTAGATTTGTCACACTGATTCCAACAAGGTTTGCAAAATCAACATTGTTGAATTTGTTGAATGGCGAATCTGTATCAAGTTCTGTATTGTAATTATATTTAACAAATTTGTCACCAATTTGACTGACAATTGCGTTGATGTTTATAAGAACAGTGAGTTTCTCAGATATTATCGTTCTAACTCTAACAATATTTCTTTCAGAACCAGTTTGTGGACTAAAGAAATCTTTAGATGAATATGTTTTTAAAGTTTTTCCATCAGCCAGTCTTAAATTGCCTTTTGGTTCTTCAAAAGTGAATGAGTCATTGGCAGTCTTATATTCTTGTCCAAACACAAGAACAAGAGTTTCAGTTCTATTGAAAGTAACCGTTTCAACAGCTCCTTCTCCACTGCTCTTTTTGATTATGTTTTGAGCCATTTCGTAAGCATTTTCGCCAAAACCAATATCAAAGACAAATCTTGCTTCTCCACAAACATTGATAATGTTCTGTTCTTCACCATATTGTTTCAAAATGACAGCATCAATATTCACATAATCTTCATAGGCGGATACATTCTTCACAACAACAAAATCTTGCTCAATTCTGTCACCCAGATTCATGTTTAGGCTGTTTTCATTGACTCCAAACAAAACATTAGTTCCGCTTGTTTTCAATGTTATATAATCAAGTCCTGTCCCTGTGACATTTTTATATTCAAATTCTGTTTTTCTTGATGTCGCATTTGTGCCTTTTTGGTGATAACCATTTTCACCTGTCACTTTATATATGTCAAATTTTGGAGCAACACTTAATTCTTGCAAATTCACAAAACTATTTTCGCTTGCACTTGGAACTTGTTGCACCAAAACTATGTTTGGATTAACATATAAAATTATGTCTGTATGAAGTGTGTATTTTGTGTTTGGGCCACAATAAATTGTAAATGAAACTGTCTGCAAATTGTAGAATTCGCCAACCTGAATATAAAATTTGAAGTTTCCAGACATTTCTGACGAGCCAATTTGAAGCCCATCGTTGCAAACAAAATAGTCACTTTCTTTTCCAACCATTCCATTCAAAATTGTGGACCATGAATATGTCGTGTCACCCTTTTGAGAAGAAATTGGAATGTAATCGTCCAAAAGATACTGTTCTTCCGCAAAAATTGCTGGCGGACGATTGTCTTCACTGTTTGTTTTCAAATATTCTGAATATTCACCCTGAGCGTAAACATTGAATCTTGAAGATAGTGTTGCACATTGCAAGCAAACAAGCCTAAATTGTATATTGAAAAGTCTTTCGCTCATATCGGTTACATTAAATTCAATAGTTGTTGCCGATTGCAAAAAGCCATAGAAAACAATTCCATAAACTTCACCTTGAATTGCAGTCCTTAGTGATGGTGCAGAAGAATCTTCTGTGTTTGTTTTATTGACAAATTTTCCATCTTCACCAACATTTCCAGAAGTTGCAAATCCAATAAGTTTCAAAATATCTGTGCTCATTCCGTTGTAGAAAGAATCTGAAAGAGTAAATCTCAAATTTTCAACTCTTTGCCCATCATCTCCACCCAAGAAAACATCAATCAAATTGGATAATCTGATTTCATTTCCAACAGTTGCATATTTTCTGACGGTAACATTTCCATTATTTGGAACTCCGTTAATTTCATTTCTTTTGAAACTTGATTTATCATTTCTTATTTCTGCACCAACTTCCTCTAAGGTGTCATCGTAGGTGATGTAATCTATTCCTGTGCAAGTGACTTCAAAAGTCAATTCTTTGGAAAGTTCTTTGTTGTTAAAGTAAACAACTTCTCCGTTTTTATCAACAATATGAATCTTCAAAGTTGTTGTAACATTTTCGCCACTATTAAATCCTTGAATTCTCTTATTGGCTTTATCAAAATTGAGAACTGGCGAATTTGATTCATGCGGTATTTCCACGAATTGAACATCATACAATCCCGCTTTATCTTGAATTGTCCTGCCATGTTGATCCTTTAAAGTGAAAATAAGTAAGGAATTCAACCCAGTTTCATCATTTAGAATATCTGACAGAGTTTCACCAACGAAATTTCTTCTTCCCCATTCTATTCTTGCTTCATTTACATCGTCAATGATTTTTATAGTATCAGGAACCAAATCTTCATCAATGTCCACATCTATGTCTGATTCATAAACACCACTCATTGAAACAACTTCTGGATAGTAAATTGTCAAAGTTGTGACATCAGGTTCATCGCTCTTAACAACATCTTTAAAGAATTCTTCTCCAAATTCATTAACATATTGAAGTTCAAATCTAACCTTTCTTTCTGCACCACCACGAGAGAATTGTTCCTCATCAATATAGAAACTTGCATTGACAAGAATTTCATTTCCGTTAAGTTCGTTTATCTTCACATCTGGCGTTTGAAGAACGACAATATCTGTTTCGACATTGTTTATATCCTTACATACAACCTTAAGACGCTCTGTGCCTTCTTGATTTGAATTAAATGCACTGCGAATCTTCACAACATCAACTGCAGGATTGTCTGTTTGCAATGCCATACTGAATTTTATAACCTGAATTTTGTTTCCTTCTTCATCAACACAAACAGAAGGAATATAATTTTCACGAGTTTCTTCATTTGTGACTATATCTGCATTTGCGTCAAACTCAAAAGTTGGTTCAAATTTAAAGAATGGCAAAGCATTGTCAATTTCAATTTGCAAAGGCCTGCTTACAACAATAATATTATAATCTCCTTGTTCCGTCAAAACAGCCTTTTTATTAACATCAGTGCGGATAATGGCTGCAACAACAAAAACATTTCCAGACAAACTTTTTGATGCTGTCAAAACATTACCTTCAACCTCATAGAGATTGTAAGAATAGGTTTCATCAGGGCCAAGAACAGGTTTTGGAAGCCCATAAATTTCATTTTTTAAAGCGTAAACTTTTGGATTTTTACAATCGAATATTGTCGTCAAATCCATTTCCAAACTTGTAAACAAGAAGAATTTTACAGCACGATAAACATTGTCTTTGCTGACTTCATTAAGCAGTGTTGCATCATGCAAGTCCACAGATGCAGGCTTGATTTGTCCATCTTTTGAATAATTTATCGTCATCTTTATTGCAGAGTTTGTTGCCCAAGACGGAGCAATCTCAAAAGCCGAAATTGTTGATTCAAATTCCAAAACAGGTTCGAGATTTTCTTCTCCACTCAAATTGTAGTAAACATTCCACTTGCTCCCCTCTTGAGAGTCTTGATAGAACAAATTCAACGACAATTCAAATGTTCTTCCTTCAAGGTTGCCGTCAGCAATTTGCCAGTAATAGTTGTTGTAGATTGAAGGTTCTGTGTTTGGAAGTAAATAATAATCTGCGTTTGAGTCTTCCCAATAATTTTTACTACTGTCAAACGCTTCACGAGTGATAGATGTTCTTCCATTTGCTGAAACAACTTTCATCACACTTCCGCCATATATCAACAAGTTTTTATATTGAGAACCTTTTGGAAGTTTAATTCCAACATTTGCGAACAAAGAACTTAAATCTCTTCCTGTTTCTGCAGTTATTGACATATTCAAACTTCCGTCACCTCTCGTTGAATTGAGAGTTAGGTTGTAATATTTGTCAATAGTTGGACTGAAACTTAATTTTTTAAGTTCAGGATTATTGTTAAACACAATATTTGCTTTTTCAATTTCTTCAGAAATGACTTTTATGTCAACATAACTTTTAATACATTGTTCACGGTTTTGTTCCAAATATTGCGTTATTTGTGTTACAAGTTCTTTTCCTTCATACTCCTTAAATCTTTCCAAAACAACATGTTGATAATAAGAGTTTGAAAATGTGTAAGCAGTAATTCTGTCAACGCGGGATTCGTCTATAATGTCCTTCGTTTTAAAACGCCCAGTCATTTCATCTAAGCATTCAATATTTGTCTCTTCACTTGAGAAAAAAACTCTCTTTTGTTGTTCAACATCGGCAAAATTGTTTCTGCTGTTTTCTGGACTAAACAGTGTTTCAATCGAAAATTCACCTCTTAAAATCTCTTGCACTCCACCATACTCAGCATCTTCTTTCCCTGCGACACGTAATTGCAATTCTGAAACTCCTACATCAGAAGAAACAGACACCTTGATTGGTAAGAGCATTAAATTTGAAGATTTGATTGAGAATGTTGAATATCCTCCAACAATATTCCCTAAACTGTCCGTTTTCAATTTTATTTCAATAGGCTTTCCAATTTCTGCTTTTTGAGGAATGATTATGTAATTATTTTCTAAAGTCCCATTGTTTTTCAAAACGCCATTATTCAACTCTAAAGTCAAATCTTTTTCAGTTATATCCTCAGTGGTTGTCGTGACAACAATACTGAAATTTGAGGAAGTGTTGAAATGATATTTCATGTTTGAATCCGAGATAGAAGATTTGCTTTCATCAAAAAAGGCAAGTCCATCAACAAACTCGTCACCTGTTTCAACAACAATTGACTCTGGTTGAACAACTTTCTGTTTAAAATCTCCAAGCAAAAACATAATAAGCACAGTCGTTCCTGCAATAGCAACAAGTCCAAGCACCGCAAGCAATACAGCAAGCCAAAGTTTTAAAACTCCTCTTTTTTTCTTTCTCATAACAAAATCTCCAAAATTTATGGTTTCAGTTTTTCAAAATTGTCTTTAAATGATAAAAATATTGTCTGCTTTTTCGACAAGTTTATTATAACATTAATTAAAATTTTTTCAAACAAAAAGACAAATAAAACAAAAATTATTAAATATAATTTATATGCCCATAAAATCAGTTGAAAAAATATCTAAAAAATTGGTTAAAAAATAATAAAAACAGTCAAAAATTAATTAATTTTTAAATAAAAAATCAAAATAAAAACGAATTTTACAGTTTTCTTGACATAAAATCTCTTTTGTTTTATAATGAATCTTATGAAAAAAGAAAAATTAAACACAAATTGGGAAGTTTACAACTATCTCAACATAACAAACAGAAAATTAGGCAAGCAATACAAATATCTTGGCAGAGATTTTATGCCAGATGAATTTGATGTCAATGAAGAAACAATAAAAGAGAGGCTCTTTCTCAACGAGTTGGCAGACAATTCTGTTATGCCTGATTTTGTTTATGAAGAAAAAAGAAAAATTAAAAAACACTTCAAAAATTCAATAAAAAATTGCAAAAATTTGCTTAAAAACAACATTTTATCAAGTTTTTCACCTGAATTTTTGCAAAAAATAAACATTTATATGGATATGAGAACATTCCTTACAAAGCAAATTCTCAAAGATTTTCGCTCCCAAGATTTTGATGAAGTTGAGGCATATCGTGAAATATTCAATCTAAATCCTATTCTTGGAGAAATGTTTGATGAATTATACAAAGACAAAATCGAGCCTCAAGCATTATTACTAAATCTTGAAAATAGATACAAAAAAATATATCTTGAGAAAGTGAAAGAAATTGAAGAAAAGAAGAAAAAACATAAAAACACAACTGTTTTGGAAACAATAAATCAAAAACAAAAGAAAAACGAAAAAGCAAAAATCAACAAAAAAGACGTTAAAAATCTTGAAAAATCGGTTGAAAAACATGAAAAAATGAAAAAAATGAAGGATATTCAAGATTTCAAAACAAAAGAAAAATTGGCAAAAACAAAAAACAAGGAGAAATTATGATTCAGGCTATTAATGTTTCTTTAGCATTTGGAGGACGAAAACTTTATAAAGACGTTAATTTAAAATTCACAAAAGGAAACTGTTACGGAATTATTGGTGCAAATGGTGCAGGAAAGTCCACTTTTTTGAAAATATTAACTGGGGAAATCGAACCAAACACAGGCGAAATTGTTTCAACACCTGGGGAAAGAATGTCTGTTTTAGAACAAAATCAAAACAAGTATGATAATGAAACTGTGCTTGACACGGTTTTGCTTGGACATAAGCGTTTGATGGAAATTCAAAAAGAAAAAGATGAACTTTATGCAAAACCTGATTTTTCCGATCAAGATGGTATTCGTGCAGGTGAACTCGAAACAGAATTTGCAGAACTTGGCGGTTGGGAAGCCGATGGAGAAGCAAAATCTCTTTTGCAAAATTTGGGAGTTTCGGAAGATTGTTTCTATGAACTTATGTCAACTCTAGATGCAAAAATCAAGGTGAAAGTCCTTCTTGCACAAGCACTTTTTGGAAACCCTGACATTCTTATTCTTGATGAACCTACAAACAATCTGGATTTTAAGACAATTCGTTGGCTTGAAAACTTTTTACTTGATTTTGAAAATATTGTTATCATAGTTTCACACAATCGACATTTCTTAAATAAGGTTTGCACACATATTTGTGATGTAGATTTCGGCGAAATTAATATGTATCTTGGAAATTATGATTTCTGGTATGAAACCAGTCAACTTCTTGCAAGACAAAGGAAAGACCAAAACAAAAAAGCAGAAGAACGTGCAAAAGAATTGAAAGAATTTATTGCAAGATTCTCAGCAAATGCATCAAAATCAAAACAAGCAACCAGCAGAAAAAAAGAACTTGAAAAATTGACTATTGATGATTTCAAGCCTTCTTCGAGAAAATACCCTTATGTTGATTTTAAACCAGAACAAGAAATTGGAAAAGAAATATTAAAAGTTGAAAATTTGACTAAAAAAGGTATGTTTAAGAATCTTTCTTTTACGGTTGAACATGGGCAAAAAATTGTTTTTCTATCCTCAAATTCACTTGTTTTAACAACATTGTTTAATATTTTGACAGGAAA
This sequence comes from uncultured Clostridia bacterium, assembly GCA_947591785.1. Classification (GTDB taxonomy): domain Bacteria; phylum Bacillota; class Clostridia; order Christensenellales; family UBA1242; genus Caccovivens. The sequence continues at coordinate 170,191 of CANQDK010000002.1, forward strand.
AGAGACGGCTGACAGTGGAACAATACGTTTTGGAAAAACAATAAAATTTTCTTATCTTCCGCAAGATAACAGAGAATTTTTTGATAATTGCCAACTTTCAATCGTTGATTGGCTTAGGCAATACTCAAAAGACAAAACAGAAAGTTTTGTAAGAGGTTGGCTTGGAAGGATGCTTTTCTCTGGTGAAGAAAGCTTAAAATCAGTCAATGTCCTTTCTGGTGGAGAAAGAGTCCGCTGTATGCTTGCAAAAATGATGCTTGAAAGTGGCAACTTTTTGATTTTTGACGAACCAACAAACCACCTTGACCTTGAAAGCATAACATCATTAAACAAAGGCATGACAAATTTCAAAGGCCCTATGCTTTTTGCAACAGGCGACCAAGAAATCATTGAAACCGTTGCAAATCGAATTATTGACATTGTAAACGAAAACACAATAATAGACAAACAAATGAGTTATGAAGAATATATGGAAAAATTTAAAAATTAATTTCATAAAACTCTTTTTTATCAAAAAAAAGAATAAAAAAATAAAAAAACAACAAATTTTTGCTGTTTTTTTATTTTGATTTTTGTTTTTTGTCAATTTCAACAGGTTTAAAGTTTTTAATAATTCCATTTTCTGTTATTTTAAATTTAAAAACTTTTTCTGGATTTTGTTCAAAGTCATGATATGCACCATTAACCACTTTTCCGTCTTTCTTTGTTAAAACAAGAACTTTTCTTGGCAAAACCTTATTATCGAATTTTGAAAATAATCTTATTTTCATTTCTTGTTCATTTTCAAGAAATTCTATCGTTTTTTTGCAAGGAACCCAATCCATTCCAACCATATCAAATGTGTTTTTGCTGATATATCTATGTCCGCCCTCTTTTTTAAAAGTTCTTGAAACATCAAAATTTGCTATGTCAAAAGCAAGTATTTGAAGCTGTATAAAAAGGCTATTATCCATACTTTTATAAATTCTCATCCAATTTTCAGGTAATTTTATCATGTTTTTCTCCCTCGTTATTATATGTCTTATTTAGACTTAATTTTACTCTTTTCTGCTTTTTGCAAATCTAATTATAACCTATATGGAATAAAAAAGCAAGAGCTATCTGAAAAATTTTATTTTTTTTCTTTCATATCTTGACATTTTTTTGAATTTTGTTGTATTCTAAATTAAGGTGATGACGGAATTGGCAACTCCTGAACCTATCGCTTGTCGGCGTAAAGACATTAATGAGGTGAATTTTTCACGAAATAGGGTGGAACAGCGACTTATAATCGCCCCTATGCCAAACTGCATAGGGATTTTTTATTTCCCTTTTGCATAATGAAAGGAGAATTGTATGGAAGAAAAGAAATCTAATGTCACAATGGACAAAATCGTCAATCTTTGCAAAAACAGAGGTTTTGTCTATCCAGGAAGCGAAATTTACAATGGTTTTGCAAACACATGGGACTTTGGACCTGTCGGAGTTGAACTGAAAAACAATATTAAACGTGCTTGGTGGAAAAGGTTTATACAGGAAGAACCAAATTCTTTTGGAACTGATGCAGACATTTTAATGAATCCAAATGTTTGGCAAGCTTCTGGCCATGTGCAAGCATTTTCTGACCCAAAAATGGATTGTAAATCTTGTAAACAGCGTTTTCGTGCTGACAATTTAGTGGAAGAACATTCCAAAGGAACTGTCAGTGCTGAAGCAATGAGCAACGAAAATCTTGAGGCATACATTAATGAACATAAAGTAAAATGTCCTCATTGCGGAAATTTTAATTGGACTCCTATTCGACAATTTAAACTTATGTTTGAAACTTCTCGCGGAACTATTGACGGCGAAAAAGATGTTGTTTATCTTCGTCCAGAAACTGCACAAGGCGTTTATGTCAACTTTTTAAATGTTCAACGAACAACTCGTGCAAAACTTCCTTTTTCAGTTTCACAAATTGGCAAATCTTTTCGCAATGAAGTTACTCCTGGAAATTTCCTTTTAAGAACTATTGAATTTGAACAAATGGAACATCAAACTTTCTGTCGCGAAGAAGAAAGCATGCAAATCTATGAGCAAACAAAAGAAAAAGCCTTACAATTTGCTAAAGATGTTGGTTTAAAGGCAGAGAATCTTCGTTACCACGACCATGAAAAACTTGCTTTCTATGCAAAAGCTGCTTGCGATATTCAATACAAATATCCAATAGGTTGGGAAGAATTAAATGGTATTCACCATCGTTCTTCTTATGATTTGACACAACATCAAAATTTGAGCGGAAAAAGTATGGCTTATCTTGACCCTGTGACAAACGAAAAATTTATTCCAACTGTTGTGGAATACGCTATTGGTGCAGACAGACTCACTTTGGCTGTTCTTTGTGAAGCTTATGATGAAGAAACTTTGGAAAATGGAGAAACGCGTGTTGTTATGCACTTTGTTCCATTTATTGCCCCATACAAAGTTGCGGTTTTACCATTACAAAAAAACTTGTCAGAAAAGGCAAAAGAAGTTTTATCAACTCTTTCAAAACACTTTATGTGCGACTATGATGAAGCGGGTTCAATTGGAAAACGTTATCGCAGAGAAGACGAAATAGGAACTCCTTATTGCGTTACAATTGATTTTCAAACTTTGGAAGACAACACTGTGACTATTCGTGACCGTGACACTATGGAACAAATAAGACTTAAAATAGACGAACTTGTTGGCTATGTGACTGAAAAAATCTTTTGGTAATTTGTCAAAGATGCTTTAATAAACAACAATTTAAGCTAAAACTTTTTTAAACAAAAACTCTTTTAAGTTAAAAATTTCTTAAAATTAGAAATTTAGGCAATAAAAAAGCTTCCCTTTCGGGAAGTTTTTTTAGACAATTAGTCAATCCAGATAACCTTGCCAATTACGAGAAGAGTGATAATGTCGATGAGCCAGAAGATTGCTGGGCAGAAGAAAAGCATAAGAATGCCAAGAACGATGCCAACAACATTTCCCTTATTGATTGATCTGCAAAGACGATAAACAGCCCAGCAAATATCAAGAACTGGCAATGCAAGAACAATTTTTGCCCAAAGAGGCAATTTTTCAAAGAAACTAATGATATCCTTCATCTCTAATTCTCCTTTTAAATAAGATTTGTAATCTTTTTGTTACACTCTAATTTTAAACCCTAAAATTAGAAAAGTCAACAATTTTAACAACATTATATATGATTTTTTTAAAAAATATATTCCAAAATAGAAAATTTTTGAAAAATTACGCTGTAAAGATGTCTTTATTGTGAAAAAATGAATTAATTTTTCGATTTTTGCAGAAAATAATCTCATGGAGGTGTTATGAAAGAAGAACTAAACTCTGGCGTACGTTGCAATGTAAAAACTTGCGTTTACAATGAAAAAGGCTGTAATTGTAATAAACTTGTTATTGATGTTTCGCAAGGCACTGGCGAACCTATGCCAAATGGAGAAAAAGCTCATTTTTGTAAAAGTTTTATAAGTAAAGATTGAAGGGATTTGTTCCCTTCTTTTTTATTTTAAATTTTTTAAAATCTTTAAATTTTTACATCGACACAAGAATTTTATTGTAAATTCCTTTCTTGTGACACAAATTTTTATTATGCTAATTTCCAACAACAAACATATCCTTTATGTCACTTATAACTTTAAATCTAAAAATTTAAACAACTAAAACTTAAAGCAGATTTCAAACCTATTTTCTTACCTAAACATTGGTGTCTTGCTTGTGAGCATTGTCCAAGAAAGAAGAGTGCGAATAAGTCCTGCCCAATATGTTAATCTTGCACTTTTTAAGAGTTCTTGACAATATTTGATTTCAATATCAAGCAAATACTCTTTCAAAAATTCAATTGCAAAATCAGATGCCTCTTTTTCAATTTTGATTTCTTCGTATTTCAAAATAACAGCAAAAAGGAAGATAATAAAGCTTGCACCTGCACACGCCAAGCCTATAATTAGATAAATCATGCTTGGTAATACAGAAAATGCCCAAAGTGATGTCAACACCAATCCAACAATCAATAAAGGAAGAAAAAACAATCCGCAGATTTTTCCTGTTTTTCGCATTCTCCAATGTTTTTTTAGTTTATCGCCAGTAAAATCTTGTCTTGCATGCCCAAGTTCGTGTGAAACAATTGCAAAAGATGCAAGGCTGTTTGAACCCATTGTCTGTGCAGAAAGTCCAATTGTTCCTGTGCTGTAATGGTCTTCAAATTCTGCACATCGCTTAATTTTAATCCTTCCATCAAAAAACTTTTCGTTTATATCTTCAACATAGTCTAATGTTGTTAAGCCATAAGAGTTTCTTTTTTGATTTAAGGCCTTCCATTTTTCATAATAGTTATCAAAAGAAAAACTTGCAACTGCCAGTGCAAAACAAAGAAGCAATACAAGTCCAATCACGACACCAATAATTAGATATGTCCACCACATATTTTTATTTTACTATATTCTTCTGCTTTTTAGCAAATTTTTTCTTTGTTTACAGCAAAAACTTTTTTATCAAAAAAACTCCGCTTTTGCAGAGATTGTTTTTTTGTTTTCACAAGGACAGAAATAAAATACAAAATATAGTTTTTTTATTTTTCGTATGCAATTATTTTTATAATTCCATTCCTTTTGCATTGTCTTTCTTTTCGGAATTGCTAACTTCTTTTTTATTCACTTGCAACTCTGTTTGACTTGTTTGAGTTTTGCTTGCATCACTATCCGAATTTTTATCAACAGCAGTTTCAAAAATTCCTTCCGCTGCCATAAGGACAGTTCCCGCAACAAAACCACCAACCGCAACAAAGTTTGCGATCGTGATATCATCGATAGTCTCCTGAACCTTCTCATTTGTCTTGTCACCATATAATTTAAGAGTCATTCCTGTGATTCCACAAGCCGCACCAAAAATAAGGGAAGAAATCCCAAGAATAACTCCAAGTTTTAAAATACTTTTTTGCTTTTGCTCGATTGTTTTCATCTCAAATTCCTTTGCTTTTATTATATCATATAAAATCTAATTGTCAAGCCTAAATTTTTTGCCTTGATTCTATGTTATCAAAAGAACTGTGTCGCTTTTGTGTAATTTTGTTCCCGCAGGTGGAAGTTGATCAACAACAACCTCTCCGCTTCCGTCAATTTCAAACTCCAATCCTGCCTGATGAATTTGAACAATCGCCTTGGCTAAACTATATCCAGTCACTTCTGGCATGATAACTTCTTCAAGGACAACAGTGTCATCATCTTTCGGCATATCATAAAACTCAAAAATTTGCTGAAAGAAACTTTTTCCATAAGGTGCTGCAACCAACGAACCATAATAAGCCCCTGCACTCGGTTCATCAACCAAAATCATGAAAAGATAATCGGGATTATCTGTTGGATAGGTTCCAATGAAACTTGAAATATATTTTCCTTGTGCAATCTGCCCGTTTTCGCCATATTTTTGTGCAGTCCCTGTTTTTCCGCCAACATTATAACCTTCCACAAATGAAAAATCTTTTTGTTTGTTCTCTGCTTTTTGCAAAAGTTGGTTGACTGTTTTGCTGATTTGTTCACTTACAATTCTTTTCATCAAAATTTGCGGTTTAAAGGTTGTTTTTCCATAAATATCTTTAATTTCTTTAATAACTGTTGGCGTTTTCAATATTCCGCCACCTGTTATGCCTGCAACAATTGACAGAAGTTGGATTGGCGTCACTGCAATTGCATGTCCAAAGCCCATTCTTGCAAGGTCAACTGTTTTAACATTCTTTTTTGGCATCAAAATGCCTGAACTTTCGCCTTTGATTGTGATGCCTGTTTTTTGCCCAAGCCCAAACTTTTCCATATAGGCATAAAACTTGTCAACTCCAAGCCGCAGTGCAAGGTCCATAAAACAGCAGTTGCAGGAATTTGCAAATGCCTCCGTCAAAGTTTGACTGCCATGTCCAATGCTTTTCCAACACTTGATTCTTTGTCCATCAATAACACGAAATCCTGGGCAATAAAAACGGTCATCAAGGGAAACAACCCCTTCTTCAAGTGCCGCAGCAAGAGTTAGAATTTTAAAAGTTGAACCTGGTTCATAAGTATCTGTGACTGCTTTCATTTTTGACTGTTCAAACAATGCTTGCAGGTCTGTTCGTGGCGGCTCATTTAGGTCAAAACTTGGCTTTGAAGAAATGGCAAGGATTTCACTTGTTTTGGCATTCATCACAATTCCTGTCACACCCTTTGCTTTTTGCTGAACATAGGCATTTTCAAGCACCCTTTCAAGTATGATTTGAATTTTGCTGTTGGCAGTCAAAGTCACATCGTTGCCTGCTGTTCCGCTGACATAATATCTAAGTTTTCCGCCAATCTCTTTGCCTTGAAGGTCACTTTGAACATAAGAATAGCCGTCAACACCTTTTAAGTAGGAGTTAACATACGCTTCAAGTCCAGCTTGCCCAACATTGTCAAGAGATGTAAAACCCAAAAGTTGTGTCATAAGATTTCCATAGACATAATATCTTCCCACATTCTCGGCAAGATAGACTCCATCAAGATTCTCTGCGTAAATCTTTTCCGCTATCTCCCCTTCAACCTGCATTTTTAAAAGAACTTCGCTTATGTTTTTTCGAGATACTTTTTTTAATGTTTTATCAAAATTAAGATTTAAAAGACTAGAAAGCTTCTGTGCAACGGTTTGTGGGTCTTTAACCTCTCTCCCGCGGACATAAACATCATAAGTTGTGTATGACACCGCCAAACTGTCACCTGTGCTATCAAAAAAACCACCTCTTGGTGCAACAAGGGAAAGGTCTCTCGTCCATTGGTCTGTCGCCCTGATTTGAAGTTTTCTTCCATCTATGACTTGAACAACAAACAATCGAACAACCAACGAAAATGTCAAAACAAGCAGCACCAAAAAAATGGCTTTAATCCGTTTTTGCAAGGAATGTAAGGTGTAGGGTTTTTCCAAAAATCAACCTCCAAACAACCCCGCTATGAAATTGCATAATCTGTCAAACCAATTTGAAAACTTGCCCACATCACCTGCGTCCAAAATGTCCTCAGGATAGGTTTCCAAAAATTCCATACTCTTTTTTGTGGCATCAAGATTGCTGATTTTTCTGAGATATTTCGCCAAATTCACTTTGTAAGTTTCGCCAATTTCAAAATAATTTGCACTCATTTGGTCAATAAGTGCCACATTCGCAATGCACACAACCGAACTTGCCCCAAGAGCACACGCAAGCATAATCCCTGCCGCTTTGCTTGAAAGTTTTTTTGAAGATTTTTTCTTCTCATTTGACTTTCTTGTCAGTTTGACAAATTTTTTGTTCTCTTCCAATAAATCATAGTTGGGTTTTTCAATGACGCCCACGCTTTGTCTTTCTGTTTCCGACTGCGAAGGTTGACTTTCTGCTTGTGCAACAATGTTTGTTTTTTGATTTTGCTGTGGTGTTGGTTGATAGAGATTTTCAATCAAAACATTTTTTTCTTTTTCAAATTCTTGTGCATCTTTTTCTTGCTCACGCTTCAAAAACTCCGCAACCGTGATGTTTTCAAGCGAATTTAGATAAGCACTCTGTGAAGCCGTTTCCTCTGCCTTATGTTTCTCCTGCAATTCTTTTATGGTTGGAGAATCTTCCACAGGTTTTTGCTCGGTTTCAACGCCCTTCTCGTTTGCGGAAAAAGTTTCGCTCTCAAAAGAAAAATCACCGTCATTTTTCTCATCTACTTGCTTTCTTTTTGGAACAATGGCAGTGTTTGATGAGATTTGATTGACTTCTTTTTTTTCAACCTCTTTTTCAGTTTGTGTTTCAGCAAAAAGTCTGTCCATATATCATATTCTCCTTCCTTTGCTTTTTATGATTTTCTCTCAACAATTCTCAGTTTTGCCGAGGTGCTTCTGCTGTTTTGCTGTTGCTCTTTTTCTGATGCCACAATCGGTTTTCTGTTTACCAAGAAAACTCTTGCTTTGTGTCCACATATGCAAACTGGTGTCTTTGGCGGACACAAACAATCTGTGCTTTCTGTTTTGAAAACCTGTTTCACAATTCTGTCCTCCAAACTGTGAAATGAAAGAACAACTCCCCGTCCATGTGGCGAAAGCATTGAAATCATATCTGTCAAAAATTTGTCGAGTCCATCAAGTTCTCTGTTTATGTAAATTCTAAGTGCCTGAAACACCTTTTTTGATGCTCCACCTCGCGAAAAAACAATTTTCTTTGGTATGCTTTTTTCAATAATGTCGCGAAGTTCAAAAGTGGTGCAAATTTCTTTTGTCTGCCTTGCATCAACAATGTTTCGTGCAATCTGTTTTGCAAATTCTTCTTCACCAAACTCTGAAAATATCTTTGCAAGTTGTTGATGTGAAAAGGTGTTGACAATTTCTTTTGCTGTCGGCAGATTTTCGTCTTGCCCCATTCTCATATCCAAAATGCCGTCATTCACAAACGAGAATCCACGCTCACCAGCATCAATTTGATGCGAACTCACCCCCAAATCCACCAAAAATCCGTCAATTTTTTCAACTCCCAAACTTTCCAAAACTTGAGGTGCGTTTTTGAAATTGTCTTTAATAAAAGTCACATTGTTTTCAAATTTTGCAAGCACTTTTTTGCTTTTATCAATGGCCTCTTGGTCACGGTCAAATGCATACAAATGCCCTGTTTTCAGTTTTTTTGCAATCTCAAAGGAATGTCCAGCACCCCCAACCGTGCAGTCCACATAAATTCCATCACTTTTGATGTTAAGCCCATCAATAACTTCTTTCAACATAACGGGTGTGTGCCTAAATTCCATTCCTTTTCTTTTTGCCTTCTTCAAATTTTTTTATCTTCAAACCAAAATTTGTTTTCTATGCTTCTTCTGTGATTCCCAAAAGGTCAAGAAGTGCTTGTGCAGTTTTTGGTTGAGGATTTTCCTGCTTTTCTGCTATTTGATTTTTCACAGTTCCCTTGATTAATTCTTTTTGTGTTTCAATCTGACTTGAGTCCCAAAGTTTCTCTCCAGATGCTGTAAGAAGTTTTTTTGTGTTTTCAAGAACTTTCGCTTTTGCTCCGTCTTTATCTTCAACACTTTCTTCAATCTGCATCTCGTCAATCGCATTTGCAAATCCTGTCACAAATTTTCCAATTCCTTCTGCACCAGACAAATCAACACTGCTACCAAGTTTTTCTTTCAACAAAGTTAAAAATGCCATTGTTTCGTCAAGTTCTTTGAATGTTTCTTCAAAACTTTGATATTCATAATATCCCGTCTTTGCATTGCCAACTGCCAAATAATTTTTGATTGTTTTTGCATCTTTGAATGCTTTTTCTTCCAAGGAAGTGTCTGAAGAATATTTGTTGTCCGCCGTGATGTCATCACCTGTCATATACCAAACAAGATGAGCAAACACAGAATCAAACACACCTTTCTGTCCTTCAACACCTTTTGCGTTTTCTTTCAAAAGGTCAAGAATATGTCCAATTTGGGCAAGTTTGACGCTTTCAAAATCACTTGTGTTTTTCGCAAAGGACAAAAGTTCTTCCAAGATGTCAAGTGCATTTTCAATCTTTGCAGTGTCACCACGCAAAACAGAGAAATCTGTTGTTGGTTTTGCTTTTTCAATATTATTTGTTCCTGTCAAAGTTGCAACTGCAGTGTCAAGTTCTGTTGCCAACTTTTGTGTGAGTGGTGCAAAAATTTTGCTGTCAAACACAGGAGTAAAGAGTGTTTTCAAAGTTCCTTTCTCTTCCAAAATTGTGTTAATAAGTGTTTCAATATCTTTGCCATTGATGACATATTTAAGATATGTCATTGTTGTTGGAGAATCGCCATCTTCAACTTCAATCTCTCCACTGTCAAGGGCAACAAGCACATTGCCAAGTTTGACAAATTCACTTTGCCACTCTTCAATGTTTGCCTTGTCTGCTGTTTCGTCATACACTCTGTCTGTTGCAAGTCCATCAAATGAAACCATATCTTTGATGTTTGTTTTCAGTTGAGAAATCACTTCGTCAAAAACCATTGTCTTCAAAGATTTCCCTGCAAAACTTGCCTTTTCAAGTTGATAGAATGGAAGCAACAAGTCGGCAACATAGGACTCATTTGCATCAATACTTTGAGCATCATCACCTTTCAGCCCAAGCAAAATTTTGTCAAGCAAAGTGTTGAAATCCAAACTCTCAGCATTTAAAATGTCCAAAGTTTTAACCATTTCAAAAGGTTTTGAAACAAATGTAAAGAAATCTGTGTAAGTCGAAATCTCCTCGCGTGACAATTCTTTTTCTTGTCCATCTCCACCTTGAACTTCTTTCTCAACCCAAACTTTGTCACCAAGAAGTGAAATGTCATAAAATGCCAAAATGTTGTCAACAACCTTGACTTCAACAACCTTTTCTTTGCCAGTGTCTTGCCCTTGTTTGTCAGCACCTCCATCTTCTTTCTCTTCTTCTTCAGGACTCTCATCTTTCACTGTTTTTTCATAGTTCAAAATTGGAAGTTCTCTCAACCAATCCAAAGTTTCGCCAAGTTTGACAAGTTTTGCACTGTCAAGATTGAGAAGTGTTTTTGTTATGTCCGCATCCTCTTTTGTCAAATCGGAAATTTTAATGATATTGTCGTTCAAGTCAATCAATTTTTCAAAAGCCTGTGTTATTGTTTCGGAAAGTGTGCTGGTGTCAATGTCTGAATTATTTCCAAAGTCAAGATTTTTGTCGTTTGCAAAATAATCTGCAATTTTCTGTGAAGCATAATCTCCCAAAATTTTGAATTCATCTTTGACAAGTTGAACATCAAGTATGTTAGACAAAATTTCTGAAACATCAGTTTTATGCTCTTTTGCCAAGTTTAAAATTGTGTCAATATCAAAACTTTCAATCGCCTTCACATCTTCCGCCAATCCACTTGCAAAAGCCTTGTCTGCAACATCAACAATCTTCAAGATGTCGTCTGAAATATACTCAAACATATCAAATTTTTTGTCACCTTCATCGGCGGTTTTGATTTTTTCTTGCAAATTTATCAGTGCTTTGTCCAAAATTTCTGGCAATTTTTCGTTTGTTTCATAGTCCAAAACATATTGTTTTGCTGTGTCGCAAACCACGGTTTTGAAAATTCCATTATTCAAAAATTTTTCCAAACTTTTTTTCAATTCTTTCAAGTCAATATTGAAATTGTCATCAACCATAACATCATTATAAACAACAACAAATTCGTTATAGGTGTCTGCCATATTTAAAAGTTCTTTTCTTATATGAATGCTCTGTCCATCAATTTTGAAACTTGAAAGTCCGTCAAAAAGTGCATCATTAAGTCCACCTGCTCCTGCAACTTTTCCAAAAACACTGTTGTTGTATGCCTTCACAATCTCGTCAACAACAGAAGGAACATATCCTTCCAAAAGTTCTGGCACTGTTTGCAGTTTTTCGCCTGTTCCTTCCTCAGCAAGAAGAGTGCTTTCAATTTCAACATTTTGTGCAGAAACTGAAAGTGTGGAAAGTTGTGTGTAGGTGTTTGTCAAGGATGAAAGTGGTGCAAAAAGAATAAACATAAACAAAAACCCTTCAACAAGTCCAATTCCAGCACCATACCAACGATAAGGTTTTGAATTTGCAAAATCCTTTTTCTTTGATTTAAACCAAATTCGTGCAACAATCAAATATGCAATATCAAAAATAGCAAATGTCAAAACAGCCACAATGATAAACACAAGCGGTGCAACAACAGCCATTGGCAAATTTTTCAAAAAAGTGCTTGCACTTCCATATTGTGACAAATCAAAAGACTGATTTATGAATGTAAGAAGAATGTTTGACAAAGTTGTGTTTTGCCCATCTACAGGAATTTGTATTCCAAGAATGGCATTTGTGATTGGTTTTGTTATAAAATACGCAATAACCATACTTACAACAAAAAACAAAATATGCAAGGCAGAACGTTTAAGTCCCCTATAAAGTCCAATTAAGAAACCTACTATCAAGAATAAGAAAAAAACTCCAAGTCCAACCCAAAAAACTATTGTGCTCATAAAAATTCTTTCTCCTTTAAAATATTTTGCTCGATATGTTTTCTTTTATTTTATACGAAACAATCTAAAATTCAAAACAATTATGCTCTAATCAAAGTCAAAAGTTTTAGAATTTTTGTCATTTATACAATTTTTCCATCACTTATATGGAAAAGTTTTCCATTTATTTTCCTTTCATCTGTGCAAGTGATAAAGGTTTGAGTTCTTCCAACAAATTTCAGTAACCGTGCTTGTCTTTCTGTGTCAAGTTCGGAAAAAACATCGTCAAGCATAAGAATTGGATATTCTCCGCACTTTTCTTTCATATTTTCAAGTTCGGCAAGTTTGAGTGTTAGAGCAACCGTTCTTTGTTGCCCTTGTGAACCAAAATTTTTCACTTCTATTCCATTTAGAAAAATATCAATATCATCTCTGTGTGTTCCTACTGTGGTGTAACCAACTCTAAAATCTTTTTCAAGATTCTTTTTTAATAGTTTAGAAAAATTTTCTTCAAACTTTTCGTCTAACTCCACCCCACAACCACTCTTATATTCAAGTTTTAATTCTTCTTTTCCTCCACTTATAAAAAGGTGTGATGCTTTTGCATAAGGCAAAATTTCTTCAATAAATTTCTTTCTTTCAAACGCTATTATCTTCGCTGAGGTGACAAGGGCTCTATCCCAAATGTCAATTGTTTCTTTTAGTGCTTCCATTGAATTTGAAATTTTAAAAAGTTTATTTCGATTTGCTAAAATTTTCTCATATCTTGAAAGCTGATAAAAATACCTTTTATTGTGCTGAGAAATGTCGATATCCATAAATTTTCGTCTTTCTTCAGGACTATCTTTGACAAGTTTGAGTTCGTTTGGTGAAAAAAACACAACATTCACTTCACCAATAAGTTCTCCAATTTTTTTTATTGGAATACTGTTTATTTTGATAATTTTCTTCGTCTTTTTATTTAAAAAAACTTCCACTTTCACATCACGATATTTTTTTTGTGTGGTTATTTTTATTGATGCTTGTTCTTCATTCCAATTTACAAGCTCTTTATCTTTACAATTTTTAAAACTTTTTCCAATACAGCAATAAAAAATACTCTCCAAGAGATTTGTTTTTCCTTGTGCATTTTTTCCAATAAAAACATTAACCTTGTCATCAAACATAACTCTTAAATTTTTGTAGTTTCTAAAATTTTTGATTTCAAGTTGCTGTATTTTCATAAAAACATTTTACCACATTTTTTAAAGATTACAAACTTGCTTGACAAATTATTTTCAGTATTTTAAAATATTTCTGCGTTATACGTTTTAATAAATTTAGTTAAATTGGAGAAAAAATTATGCAAGATGTTTCTTATATTTGGCAACAAATTCTTGAAAAATTGGAACTACGTGTTTCGTCAGTATCTTTTATGCTTTGGCTTAAAACAATAAAACCTCTTGAAATTGATGACAAAGACAATTTTGTTATTGCAACACAATCTGTTTCTGCAAAAAATCAAATTTTAAGAAATTTTATCGACACGATTGGAGATTGTGCTTTTGAAGTGACTGGAAAACCTTTAAAAATTGTTGTTCTTGACCAAAATGAAGAGATTGAATATTTGAAAAACAACAAAACTCAAGAAAATCCAGTTGTAAAAAAAGATGAAAAAAATCCTTTTGTTGAAAAATTCACTTTTGATAATTTTGTTGTTGGAAAAAGTAACCAATTTGTCTATGCTGCTGCAAGAACGGTTGCAGAAAATCCTGGAAAAAGATATAACCCTCTTTTTATTTATGGTGGCGTTGGACTTGGAAAGACTCACCTTCTTCATGCGATTGGAAATTTTATAAGAGAAAACAATCCTGAACTAAAAATTGAATATGTTCCTTTTGGAAAATTTACGAGTGACTATATCAACTCTCTTTCTTCTCCAACAAAAAATCAAGCAGTAATGGAATTTCGTGGAAAATATCGCAACTTAGATGTTTTGATGGTTGATGATATTCAACTTATCTCCAACAAAAAAGAAACACAAGAAGAATTTTTCTTAACTTTTAATGATTTGGTTATGAGCAATAAACAAGTTATCATTTGTTCTGATAGACCACCAAAAGAAATTTCAACTTTGGAAGACCGTTTACGTTCTCGTTTTTCAAGTGGACTTATTCATGACATACAAAAACCAGAAATTGAAACACGTATTGCAATTCTTCACAAAAAAAGTCAGCTTGAAAAATATAATGTTGATGACAGTGCAATTGAATATATTGCCGAACATGTTGATAGCAGTGTGAGAGATTTGGAAGGAAAACTTTCTGAAGTATATTTTCTTGCAACTCTGTCTGGAAAAAAGATTGCGACACTTGAAGATGCAGAAGAAATTTTTAAAAATCAAAAAGAAGAACTTAAAAATGACCTTACTCCTGACAGAATAATTTCTGTTGTTTGCGACTATTTTAACATTTCTTATAATGATATTATTGGAAAGAAAAAAAATAAAGAAGTTGTTGAGCCACGAATGATTGCAATTTATCTTATCAGTGAGATATTAAATCTTCCTCTTGTAAACATTGGAAAACTGTTTGGAGGACGTGACCATACGACTATTATGCACAGCAGAGATAAAATAAGTGAAGACTTAAAAATAAACAAGAAAACACAGACTCTTGTGGACAACATTCAAAATTTGTTGACAAGTGGACAATAAAAGCCTTTTTATCCACATTTCAAATTTTTAAAAATTAACCCATCAACCTACAACATATATTGCTTTTCAAATTAAAAATTTTCTATATTTTGTATTTTAAAATTTTGAAAAATACTTATCCACTTTTCCACAGACATAATAAATATAATAATAAATTAAAAAATAATAAAAAAATAAAACATTATAGATGGTGGGCTTCCTGCTTTTGAAAGTTGAAAATTTTTGGTTTAGATAAATTTCTTATCTTTCTTAAGCAGTCAAAAAAATTGTTGATTTTATGTTGTTTTGTTTTGAATTAGATTGTTTTTGTGATATACTATAAAAGTAATGAAAAAGGAGATTTAACATGATTGTTAGTTGTCACGGAATTGAACTTTCAGATGCATTTTTAAGTGTTAGTAAGGCAATATCAAACAAACCAACAAATCCTATTTTAGAAGGAATTAAAATTGTTGCAGAAGACGATACGTTGACATTAAGTGCCACGGATACTGACCTTTCAATTGAAAGAAAAATAAAAGCAAATATCAAAGAAGAAGGCGAAGCTGTTGTTCCAGGAAAGTTTATCACAGAATTTGTAAAAAAACTTACAAATGAAATGATTGAACTTGAACTCAATGAAAAAAATCAAATGATAATCAAATATGACGACAGTCAATCAATTATTCAATGCTATAATTTTGCAGAATATCCTGCATTAAAGAAAATTAACAGTGAAAATTATTTCGGCATAACAAAAAAGGATTTAAAAACATTAATTGCAAAAACAATTTTTTCTGTTGCAGTTGATGACAGTCGCCCTATCTTGAAAGGTGTGCTTTTTGATATTGATAAGAATGTTATCAATGCAATAGCTCTTGATGGATATCGTCTTGCAAAAGTTAAGAAAAATATAACTTCAAATTTAACAATGAGCATTGTTGTTCCATCAAAAAGTTTAAATGAAATTTCAAGAATATTAGATGACAGTGATGAAATTGTAAACATCTATGTTGAAAAATCAACACTTATGATTGATTTAGGAGAAACAAAACTTACAACCTGTCTTTTGGAAGGAGATTTTGTCAATTATAAACAAATTATTTCAGCAAATTATGAAACTGTTTGTGTTGTAAACAAAGAACAATTTGAAGATGCTTTGGACAGAGCTTCACTTCTTTCAAAAATTGGCCAAGGAAATTGTGTTAAGTTTGATGTTAAAGAAAAAAATCTTTGCATAACTTCAAACAGTGAACTTGGAAATGTTAAAGAAAATGTTCCTGTAAACACAAGTGGAAAAGAACTTTTGATTGCTTTCAATGCAAGATATTTTATTGAAAATTTAAGAGCAAACAGTGACGAATTTGTAAAAATTTGTTTCAACTCTCCTGCAAGTCCATGTGTTATCGTTCCTGTTGAAGGAGATGAATTTTTGTATTTAATTTTGCCTGTAAGAATGATAGGATAAAATTATAGAGGTGAAAAAATGAAAACAAACATAATAAATTTTGAATATAAAAACTTTGAAGAAAAATATTTTCAACCAAAACAGGAAACTGTTGCTGTTCAAAGACTCACAGCAAAAGAAGAAAGACAACTTCTTTCTCGTATAATTTACGAAAGAGAAAAACAATTCAATGTTTAAAATTTGAAAATTAAAAATTTATAAAAATCTAAATTAAAAAATTTAGATTTTTTATTTTTATAACATGGGTTGATT
>CANQDK010000003.1 GCA_947591785.1 uncultured Clostridia bacterium
AAAGAGCAAGAATATATCATCGAGCGCAGCATTTTGCTTGGCCGCGAAGATTTCATTTATTTGCGCGAACACTTATTGGAAGATGATAAAAACATCACCCAATACAAGAACGAAATGTATGTTGACGATAACGGAGTTTGGCACGTGATTATGTTTTGCAGTATAACATGCGACATAATGCTGCTCGTGAACAGCGAAGGCTTTAATTATGCTCGATATTGCGCAGTAATCAACAACGGTGGCGAGCAAATTGAAAAGAGATTTGCCATTTCAAACCGATATTGAACTTCAATAATTTTTTCAAATATCTTTATATTATTTGCAGTAAAATCAAATTTATGTTATTATAGTTATAAGCATTATTATGATCACGCCTTTTTTACGTTGGGCCGGTGGTAAACGCTGGTTGATAAATGAAATAAATAGATTAATTGATGGACATACTTTTAAAAATTATTATGAACCATTTTTAGGAAGTGCATCAATCTTTTTTAATATAAATTCTTCATTTGATAAAGTTTTCTTAAACGACTTGAATGAAGACTTAATAAGAACATACCAAGAAGTTAAGACCAATGTAAATGACGTAATAAGATTCCTAAAGGAATTCCCAAATAATAAAACTTTTTA
This sequence comes from uncultured Clostridia bacterium, assembly GCA_947591785.1. Lineage (GTDB taxonomy): Bacteria > Bacillota > Clostridia > Christensenellales > UBA1242 > Caccovivens. The sequence goes on from CANQDK010000003.1 coordinate 631, forward strand.
TTATGATGTTAGAAAGAAACATTTTAAAAATAATAGTAAAAAAGCCGCGCAGTTTATATACTTAAATCACACATCTTATAACGGAATATATAGAGTCAATAGTAAGGGAGAATACAATGTCCCTTATGGTTATAAAAAGAATTATATTATAGATATCGACTCCTTAAAGAAATGTTCTCAAAAATTACAAAATACAATTCTGTCTGCTGGAGACTTTTCAAAGTTTATAGATTTCATTCAAGAGGGCGATCTAGTTTTTTTAGACCCCCCATACACCGTTTCTCATAATAATAATGGTTTTATTGAATATAATAAAAACTTGTTTTCTTTGGAGGACCAATATCGTTTGGGCGAGTTAATTGATAAAATTAAAGAAAAAAAAGCATTTTATATATTAACAAATGCAGCCCATAAAACTATAGACAATATTTTTAATAAAGGTGATTATAAATACACTTTAACACGCTCAAGTACGATTGGAGGGAAAAATGCAAAAAGAGGTTCTATAGAAGAATATCTTTTCACAAACATTAAAAGGAAAAACGATGGAAACATTTAAAAATTTACTCGATCTGAACTTAGATCAAAAAAAGTTGTTGACACAAGCTAAGCAAAAGTTTTTGAGAAAATCTGTTCAAAAAAAGGAAATCTCTAATTATGAGCAACATGGCTACATAGTGGCATCAAAAACAAAAAATAAAGCAATAATGAAAATCTTGAAACCAGAAGTAGAGCTTGCTTACAATGAATTTCTTCAATTGTTTTGTGAAATGGGGTTTGATATAATTCCCAACATTCCTCATTCATTTGGTGACGATGTAAGGGACATATCCGATTTCAGTTTCATTTCTGCCGACTGTGAATCCATACTTATTTGCTATTATTTATTTTCAAATAACAAAAATGAGATAAGCAATTTTAAGAAACTAATAAATGAAATTAAAGTAAAATATAACAATCTTTTAAACGAATTAAAATCAATTTTCGGCAATAACAAAAAATATAAAGTTATTTTATGCACAAAAAATTTCGCTATTTCAAACGAAGATCTTAGTTTAATACAATCATTAAAATTTTATTTTATTAACGATGAAAGATTGGAATACTACTCAAACTTAAATAAACACCTTGGAAAAGCCTCTAAATTCCAGTTGCTTGGCAATTTATTTTCTGGACAAAGAATAGAAAACTTAGATGAAGTTATTCCTGCAATCCAGGGAAGAATGGGTGGATATGTCTATTATTCATTTTCTATCGAGCCAGTAAAATTGCTAAAAATTAGCTATATTTTACATAGAACAGATGCTAATAAAAATGATATGCCTACGTACCAAAGGTTGATAAAAAAATCAAGGCTTAAACAAATTGAAACTTTTATTAATAAAGGAGGCTTTTTCCCTAACTCTGTTATTATAAGTATTGATACTAATAAAAAGGGATTAACTTTTGATCTTTCTAGTTTGCAAGATCGTAACTCTATTTCTAAAATCGGCCTACTGCACCTACCTCAAAGATATAAATCTGCTTATATCATTGATGGTCAACATAGATTGTATGGGTATTCTAACACAGAATATAAAGAAACAAATACTATACCTGTTGTAGCGTTCTTAGATTTAGCAAAAAATGAACAAGTTAAATTATTTATGGAAATTAACGAAAATCAAAAATCTGTCTCGAAAAATCTTAGGACTACTTTAAACTCAGACTTATTATGGGACTCGAAAAATCCAACGGACAGGAATACAGCTCTATTTTCAAAAATCGCACAGGAATTAGGCGAAAATACGGACTCCCCGCTATTTAATAGAATAATCATTGGCGAAAATAATAAAACAGACAAATGTTGTATAACCCTTGATACTATTAGAGATGCTTTGGATAAATCTGGGTTCTTTAATAAATATTTGGGCACCGATATAGATCAAAAGGGCTTTCTTGATTTGAATAATAACGAGCGTAACTTAAAGAATATTTTTGCTCTTTTGGTTAATGTTTTCAACTATATAAGAAAAAACGATAAAAATGGCTGGAATGAACCTGAAGAAATTAATAAATGGGTTTTTAACCTTTCTATTTATGCAATAATTCGTATTGCAGCTGATATAACTAGCATTTTATTAAAAGCCAATTTATATAACAAAAACAATATTAGTGATTACTTTGAAGATTTTCAACCTTATTTTGATGTGATAATTGAATCCATAAAAAATTTATCCGATGAACAGCGAAAAGATTTGAAAACATCTTATGGCGGAGGCGGAAGAATAAAATATTGGAGGACTTTGCAAGGATATATATTAGATAAATTCCCAGAAATTACTTTTAATGGTTATAAAGAATGGGAATTAAACAATACTAAAAAATTTAATGCGGAAACATTCACTCTCATAGGAGACATTGAAACAAAACTAAAGGCTGAAATTAAAGAAAAATTATCATCTTTCTATGGCAATAATTGGAAAACGAAAGGTGTTCCTATGGCAGTTATGGAGAATGCACGTAACTTAAAAACAAAAAAAGATTATGAAAATGTTGACAACGAGCCAGAAGTCGATGAATGGGATTGCATGTACTTAAGTGATTATAGAAAAATAATCTTATACAAATCACATTGGCAAGATTTGTTTGTTTCAATGTATTCAGACCCAACAATGACAAAAGGCAACAAAGATCAAAAAACAGAATGGCTTGATAAATTAAACAAAATAAGAAATAAAAATGACCATATCTATAGTGTGAAAGAAGAAGAATATAAATTCGTAAAAAGAATTTATGATTGGTTATTTAAATAAAAGTCACCATGGGCAGATTAGCGGGCAGAAGTCACCATTTCGCCACCATAAATTTGATGGCGATTGTGTTAAAGATAAGAAAGTTGGTGTGAAATTTTAATGAAAAAGGCTGATTTTGACAATAATTTTGCTTAAAATTGCCAAAATTGACGCCAAAAAAGATAAAACAATCAATTTTCTTTTCTCCTAAGCGATAGGTCAACAGTTCAAATCTGCTCGGTTGCACCAATTTTTTAGCAAAAAAGACGGCTTACTTAGTCGTCTTTTTTAAAGTTATTTATATTCTTTTCCTTTAAGAATTTAACAATGGCCTCTGAACAATATTCTGAGGGAATAGTTATAGTAAACTCATGATCGTCTAATTTCTTATATTTTTCACTTATTAAACACAGTAATTCAATTGTCTGGGTTTTAGCCAAGTTATTTATATTACTAATAAGCGGACTTTCTCTGCAATGCTTATAATTTTGCTTACAATACAAGATTTAATTAATAATTATTTATTTTCGCACGTTTCAATAAATTGAATGAAAAATCTCATTTTAAGGCAATGTGATAACGTATTCCGATAAATACGATTATCGATCATAATGGTTTCAACTCAACCGAAACATTTTTATTATATAAAAGTCGCCACCTACTTTCTTTAATCCAAGGCTCATGTTAAAGAATATTTTTTCATTTGACAATTGAGCAATTTCATTTTGAATTCGATCTTGCTCTTCATTGTTTTGATTTTTAATATTTTTTAACCTGCTGAAGACATCAAGCCCCAAGTTATTTACCGCTATGGTTCTATTAATTTCTTTGAGTGAATAACTATAGCCGTTTATGTATACTGACGTTTATTCATCATCAATGCCTGTAATTTTACCTCGTTTGAATATGAATACGAACTTGAAATACAATACTTACGAGTGATACCGAGAACAAACAGTTCTAGCTCTTCCACAAATTTAAAATATACTTGGTTAGCATTTTTTATATTTTTTTTGCTTTTCGTTTATTAAACTGTCTAAATCTTTCATTTTGGAAGCAATCAAATTTCTTTTGACTTCATTAAATATAGAATACAATACGCCTTGCTGTTTAAACACATTAGAAAAATCTGTTGGATACAAATTTTTATATATTAAAAGAGCAAGCAACTAATAATTATCTTGTGTGTCTTTGTAATCTTTGTTATCTCTGTTAACATATTTATCTTATACTTTTTGTATCTCAAAATCATAAAAAATGTTATTTAATACTCTTTGAGATTTTATATATGGTGTCATATTAATTCTTTTGCAAGATTATTTTATCATCAAAAAAATTAAAAATAATTTCAAACAATGCATCATTAGGCATAAATGGTATAAAAGCTATCTGTTCATTTATTAAATCTTTAAATGTATTGCCTTACCACCCAACAATATCTTCTTCCATACAGTCTCTCGTACCTACACCAGAAGAAATGTAGTTGTGTATTGGCAAAGAAATTTTATCGTCTTTAAAAGCAGTTTTAAGTCTTGAAAAATGCTTCGATTAGATCCGTATTCTACTTTGAATACGCTAAATGTAAAATTATAAGGGCTTGTGCCGACTCCAAATTTATCTCTTGCCTTTTTAATTTCCTCAAAAACGATTTTAGGTAGTTTCTTTCTATTATATACTATCCCAAATTTCCATACATTAGGAAATGCTATCTTTTAATTTCTTAAAGTCATTGTCAAAAAGAATTCAATTTATCATAAGCAGTTTGATACTCCGCCACATCGATTCATTCAAGCTGAAATTTCTTAATTTGGGAAGATAAAACGATTTTATTAAGAATATCAACAAAAGTATCAATATTAGTCAAGGTTTCATTTTCACTATCGTTTAAGGACTTATCACTTAAGTATTTATAATATACTTTTCGTTTTTTATATCAACGGCAAATATAAATCTAGGGTTTTCTGTAACCCCACCGTTAACATAATTTATAAATTTTGTATCTTAGTAAAGTAGAATCTTTTACATCCTCTGTAGATTTAATTTGTACATAAAATTCCTTTTCTGGACAAACTTCATTACTTAACACAAAAAAGCCATCTGTGTTTGGAGTTTTGTCGTTTTCAGAAAAATGACACTTTATGTTAATATTTGCTTCTAACTGCTCTATTAAAATTGAGACCCCAATACTTTTTATTATAACTATATTTTGAAATCTAATCCTATGTTCATAATAAACCTTGATATAATTATATCACATTCCTTTTTTATTTTGAATATAAAATCGTCATTTTTAACATCGATATTTTTCTCATTAGATTTGGCTGAATCAGTTTTTTGTAGATCAATTACTTCCTTTTTTGCATAATCAAAACGTGATTTGTAGTTTTTAGAATTGTAACTTTGCTGTCCTCCAGTTTCAAAAGTTCTCCCACAATTAGAGCAAAAATAATAAAACCCATATTCACTTTTACATTGAGACATCTTTCTATGGCATTTAAAACATTGCATAATTATCACCTCTGATGATAGAATTATAGCACATAAATTTAAAATTTGTATTATTTAATTCCAATTTTTTATTAATCATGATATAATTAATTCATGGATATAAATAACAAGTTGATTTTGTTTAAAAAACAATCTGAAACTGAATATAAAGATATAACAGACAGGCTCAGTAATATAGATAAAGATAACAAATCTTACTGTATCATCTTTAAAGATGGAATAAAAATTTATGCAAAACTCGAAAATGTGATTATTATGAAAAAACAATGGCATTGCGATCTTTCGAATTATAAAGTTAAATATCAAGGAAAGATTAAATCCGATATCGTCAATATAGACGTTTATATGGATAACTGTAAAAATAAAAGATATAAGGTGTTTTGTGAAAATGGATATAATTTTTCTTGTAGTTCAAAGGATATTGAATTTTACAAATTTACCGACAGCGATAGAAATCTAATAAGCTATTGGAAATCTTGTGCATGCGAATCTAATATTGACACCATACAAAATATGATGTACGAACAATACGACAATCTTATTGTTGATCCAACCAGCGTGTTGTACTCGTACATAAATAAAACAAACAATGAAATTAAAACTGAGGGTGAGATAATTTGCCCTTTTAGCTTTAATAATTCTCAGCTTAAAGCAATTAGAACAGCACTTAATAATAAAATAAGTATAATAAAGGGACCTCCCGGCACAGGAAAAACTCAAACTATATTAAATATCATTTGCAATCTTATTATTAGAAACAAAAGTATTGCAATTATTTCTGCCAATAATACTGCTATTGAAAATATAGAAGAAAAACTAGAGAGTAATGGATACAAGACTCTTTTTGCATCATTAGGAAATGGGGAAAGAAAGGCAGAATTCTTCAAAAACAAAGCCGAAGATCTTCAACCATCTGACTCTGAAGATATAAATATACCATTAAAAAAATTATCATTTCTTTCTAAACTTTTTGAAAGCGAGAATACATCAAAAAGTTTAAAAGAAGAAATAGAAGCAATTAAATTGGAACAACAATATTATGAGAAGTTTAACTATGAAAATATAATAAATATAGATAAATACAAATTTAAAAATTCTCAAACATTAATCAATTATGTAACGAGATACCAAGAAGACACAAAAGAAAAGAAGTTTACTTTCTTCCTCTGGTTAAAACTAATTTTTAAATATGGATTTAAGAACTCCCTAGTAAAAGTAAAAAATCGAGACCAAATTATAACATCACTTGAATACAAGTATTATACTTTGAAATTAAACGAACTATCTAAAGAGTTAGAGGAAATAAAAAATCTTCTAAAAGAGAACAAATTAGATGAATTAAATTCAGAATACAAGATTTTATCTAAAAAATATTTAGATTCTTATATAAACAAAAATATTGATTTTAAATTAGAATTCAATCAAAAAGATTATAAGAAGAAGTTTCCTCAGTTCATCAAAAGATATCCTATTATTACCTCTACAGCAATTTCTTTTATGTCATCAATAGAGTCAGAATACATGTTTGATTATGTCATAATTGATGAGTCATCACAAGTTACTATCCCATCCACAATACCATTGCTGAATAAATGTAAAAATATCATAATAGTTGGAGACGACAAACAGCTTCCACCAATAGAAAAATATAATACGCCATGTAGTTTTGACGAATCTTTTGACAGCAACAAACAAAGTTTAATAACATCATTTATGAAAGTGTATCCAAACTCTATAACTACTCTTTTGGAGCATTATAGATGTGATCCCGCAATAATCGGGTTTTGCAACATAAAATATTACAATAATCAACTCATACCTTTTGCCACAACTAATAATAAGAATCAGCCTTTAAGTATTTATTTCACCTCTAATGAAAATCATATGCGAAGGATTAAGAATGGTGATATAGATGGGATTTACAATCAAAGAGAAATAGATTCTATTGATGAAATTCTTCACAATGATAAATTTGTCAACATAGATCACAAAGACATAGGTATTATAAGCCCATATAGGCTCCAAGCTGATAAATTGCAAGAAAAATATAGGGACATTGAATGTGACACGATACATAAATTTCAGGGCCGCGAAAAAAATATAATCATGTTCTCTCCAGTACTTGACAACAAAGCAACAAATAGAGAAATAGCATTTGTTGATAATCCAAATATGATTAATGTAACTGTTTCTCGAGCAATTAAAAAATTTATCTTAATAGCAAATGAAGAATTATTCAATAACAAAGGTAAAGAAATTCATGATTTGATAAACTACGTTAGTTACAAATCGATGAATAACAATTTATTTAAAAGTAAATGCGTATCAATTTTTGATTACTTATACAAATCTAAAGAAACAGAAAGAAATAAACTATTAATAAATAGTTCAAGTAGAAGCAATTATGATTCTGAAAGATTATTGAGACTGTTAATAGATAAACTTATTAAGTTAACTCCTTATAAACAATTTGCTGTACAAGAGCAAGTCAGAATTAAGGATATTGTAACTAGTAAAATGATATTTAATGATTCTGAAATGACTTATATTCAAAATAATTGTAGTGTGGATTTTTTAATAAAAGACAAAGTCAACCAAGATATAGTTTGTGCAATTGAAGTTGATGGTGTGAAATATCACGAAAATAATAGACACCAACTAATAAAAGACTCCCTAAAAGATTCAATTCTTGCAAAATGTAACATTCCTCTTTTAAGACTTAAAACCAACGGTAGCAATGAAGAATCAAAAATAAAACAGATATTTAATCAATATTTAGATAATTTTATTTCATAAAAAAGTCACCATGGGCAGATTAGCGGGCAAAAAGTCACCATTTCGCCACCATAAATTTGATTGCGATTGCTTAAAAGATAAGAAAGTTGGTGTGAATTTACAAGAAAAAGATATGTTTAATTCTATTTATTAAAAATTGAAAGTATTTTATTCTGTTTTGTGCTATAATTACATCAAAGAGGTAAATTATGAAGAAAATTCAAATAGTTCCAATGTTTAAGATGGAAGAGATGCGAAAAATTTTCTATGAATATCTTACAGAGCTTGCGGAATTTGATCCTGATATAAAATTTAATGAAAAAGGCATTCCTGTTTATAATTGGTTTGATTGTTACTGGGAAGATAAAGATAGATTCCCTTTCTACTTTATTGTGGATAATAATATAGCGGGGTTTGCACTGATACGAGAACTCTCTTTTATGCAATATAATTTTGCCGAATTCTATGTTCGCCCTGAATATAGAAAGAATGGTAATGCAATATGGTTTGCAACCGAACTAGCCAATCTCTTTGATGGAGAATTTGTCTTTTCAAGTAAGTTTACAAACCCTCGTGCAATTAAATTTTGGGGAAAGTTTGCAAATCAGTTTGAGTCAAACAGTTTCACCGATGACGATATTTGGCGTAACTGGACAATAAGAAAAAACAATTTTAAAACACACACTCTCAACCTTAACCCTATCTATTTCGACTTAATAAAAAATCAAGAGAAAACTTTGGAAGGTAGACTTAATGATGAGAAACGCAAAACTTTTAATGTCGGCGACATAATAACTTTTTATAAAGAACCTACAAGAGCTGAATCGATGAATGCAATCATATTAGATAAATTTATATTCAAAAATTTTGATGAAATGTCTAACAATTTGAATAAATCAGAATTAGGTTTTGCCAACAAAACAAAAGAAGAAATGGTTCATGTTTATAGGACAATTTACTCTAAACAAGACGAAGAAAAATATGGCGTTGTGGTGTTTAAAATCAAAAATTTAAACTGATATTTATAAAAAATTGTTTCAAAATTCGGCATAATAAATTCTCATAATTTGGAATTCTCTTTTTGAGTAAATTTTTCATTCCATATTTGTCAAATGCAAAAAAATTATTTTATTCAAAGCATTACTTTTTGAAATAATATTAAATTTATTACATTAACAAAATTTTTCAAATTTCTAAATTTATTTACAAAAAGCATATAATAAACAATCAATAACATATGAGATGAATTTTTAATTTGTTTTTTGCGTTATTCAATTTTGCATTAGTTTATAATAATAAAACAATATTATTATAAATCTTTAATATTTGTCTTAAAAATAAAAACAAAAATAAAATTAATAAAAATTGAAAAAATGAATGACAAAATTAATTATTTATGTTATTATTTGAAAAAGACAAACATAAGTCAAAACAAATTTTTCAAATGATATTTTAAACCAAGGAGCAACAAATGATTTCAATAGTTTACAGTGGCAACCGAAATTATTTTGAAGGGCTTTTAATGTCCATAATGTCTGTTGCAAAATTCACAAATGAAGAATTGTGCATATATGTCTTGACAATGGATCTAAGTGATATTAACCCAGTGTTTGCACCGTTTTCAGAGCAGCAAATTAACCTACTTAATGAAATTGTAAAAAGTAAAAATCCAAAAAGCAAAGTCTTGAAAATAGACTTAACAGATGCTTATAAAAAAGAACTTCTGCACGGAAAAAACAATAATAATGGTTACACACCTTTTGCATTACTTCGTTTGCTTATGGACTTTATTCCAAACTTACCTGATAAAATGATTTATTTGGATGTTGACACAATGAGTTGTTCTGACATAAAGCAATTTTATGACCAAAATGTTGATGATTATGATTTCCTTGCTTGCAAAGATTATATGGGAAGATTTTGGATACGCCCATCGTATTGTAATTCAGGCAGTTTGTTGATGAATATGCAGCAGATTAAAAAAGATAATCTTTTAAAAAAATGTAGAGAAATGGTAAATAAAACTAAAATGCTTATGCCTGATCAAACAGCTTTAAATAAATATGGAAAAAAAAAATATATGCCTTTTAAATTTAACGAACAAAGAAAAATAAAAAAAGACACTGTAATAAAACATTTTTGCAAAGGAATTGTATTTTTCTTACCGTTCGGATTCCACATTTACAACATCAAACAATGGGAACGAGAAAAAGTTCACAAAAGCCTGAAAATTTTTATGTTTGACGACATATATGAAGAAGTTGATAAACTTAAAATATACCACCCTGAATATTTTTCAAAAACTTAAAATGATTTTTTTGTTGCACCAATTCAATTTCAAAAATTATAAAACAAAAAAACAAACACACAAGGTTCAATCTTTGTGTGTTTTTATTTCGGAAACATCATATTTTGCAAGCAAAAAAATATAATCGCAAAATCTATGCTCTCTTATCGGCATTGAAAAGCCATCTTTAAAATAAATTAAAAGGCAAGGGGAAATATTGTGATATTTTTCCAGAAATTCAAAACCAATTGCTTCGCCATTCTCAATAAGTTTTTTCACCTTTGCATGATAATTAAAATACATAAAAAAAGTTTATCCATTAAAAATAATAATTATTTTAAATCATAAAAATTTAACAAAAATATTAAAAATTTGTAATTTTTACTTATTTTTTTTATAAATTTTTATTGTTTTTGTCATTTTTATTTTTTATTTTTTATTTTTTTATTTTTTATTTTTTTATTTTTTATTTTTTATTTTTTTATTTTTTATTTTTTTATTTTTTATTTTTTTATTTTTTATTTTTTTATTTTTTCAAAAAAAAAGACATCATTAGATGTCTTTTGGTTTTCATAGTAAAATACAAAGCACTCCACCCTTTCCTTCATTTACAATTCTACCGAGTGTTTTTCTCATTTTACGTTGTGCATCAACAGGCATTGAAATAATCTTTGCACCTATACTGTCATCAATAAGCGAAAATAAACTTTTGCCAAAAAGATTTGTTTCCCAAATTCCATCGGCATCACCTTCAAAACGCTCTGACAAATAGTTGACAAGATCTTGACTTTGGCTTTCGTTTCCAACAAGTGGCGTCACTTCTGTTTCAACATCAACCTTTATGATATGCAAACTTGGTGCATTAGCTTTAATTTTCACACCAAATTTTCCACCTTGCTTAACAATTTCTGGCTCTTTGAGAGTGTATTCTTCTTTTCTTGGAGCAACAACACCATATCCACTTTGTTCAACCTGTTCAAGAGCATCTTTCAACTTGTCATATTCCTGTTTTGCAACTGCTAAATTTTTAATGTAAGAAACAAGTTCGTAGTCATCTGTAATTGAAAAGCCACACTCATCTGACAAAACCTTATAAAACAAATGTTCCTTTGGAATGACATTGAAACGAATAACTCCCTCGCCCATATTGATATTTGAAAATGTGATTGGATCGAAATTCTCACTCTCCGTAAAAACTATTGTTTCTTTTTTTGCATCGCCAATTTTTCGCACATCTTGTGCAAACTTTTTAAGTTCTGCAACAATTTCTGTTATGATTGGATTTGAAAACGAAAGTGCCTGTATCCATTTTGGCATTGTCACTTTGACACTCTTAACAGGAAAATCCAATAACACCTTTTCAAACACTTTGTCAACATCTTCGTCTTTCATTGTTGCAACATTCATCGCAACAACTTGAACACCATATTTTTCACTTAGGGATTGAGCCAATTTTTTGCTATCAGCAGAATTTGGATTTTTACAGTTCAAAACCATCGCAAATGGTTTTCCGCACGCTTTCATTTCCGCAACAACTTTTTCTTCTGCATCAACATAATTCACACGCTCAATATCTGTCACACTCCCGTCTGTAGTCATAACAATTCCAATTGTGGCGTGTTCCTCTATAACTTTTTTTGTGCCAAGTTCTGCAGCATCTTCAAATGGCATTTCTGTATCACTCCAAGGGGTTTTAACAAGACGCGGTTTGTCATTTTCCGTTACACCCATTGCCCCACTGACAAGATACCCCACACAATCAATCATACGCACATTCAAATTGACATCATTTGCAACCTTGATTGCAACTGCTTCATTTGGAACGAATCTCGGCTGAGTTGTCATCACTGTTTTGCCGTCAGCACTTTGAGGAAGTTCGTATGTTGCACGTTCTCTGGCATTTTTATTTGATATGTTTGGTAACACAAGTTTTTTCATAAATTCAGAAATAAAAGTAGATTTTCCCACTCTTACAGGACCAACCACACCAACATAAATATCTCCATTAGTGCGAGAACGAATATCCTCGTAAATTTCAAATTTTTCCATAAGACCTCCGTAAAGATAACATATCTTATGAAAAAACAAAAAAATATAGAACTTTTAACAACTGTTTATCTAAAAAAGTCAATTTTGACATTTTTCTTTAAAAACATTATTTTTAACATTATTTTTTCTCTAAACACTTCTGTTTCTTTAAACATAATTCCAAGCAAGAAATATTAATATTTTTCCAAATATAAATTTTTCGTTTATAAAAAATGAAAATATCAAAAACATAACAAAAAAAGAGCAGACAAATCTACTCTTTCCTTCTTTTTTGTTTTGGTTTTTCATCTGTCAATTGGAAACTGATTTCAAGCAAAGTTTTTAAAACTTGAGTGTCAACTTCTTCAATTAAAATTGAAATCCAATGAATTTTGTTCATGTGATATGATTCAATGACGCCCTTATTTTGCAAAATAGCTGTCCTAAAAAGTGGTTCACATTTTAAATTTAAAACTTCAACATTTTCTGTTCCATCAAATCCCAATCTGTTTTTTGGAACTTGCATCAGTAATGCAAACCACTTACGATTTGATTTATGCCTAAAAACAGCACTTACAAAATCTTTATTAAATGGATAATCTGGCTTTACTGCAAATTCATCTTCAACAAGTTCAAAAAATTCTTCTCTTGTCATTTTTTTTCCCACTAAACCTTTCAAATTTTATATTTTAAGTTTTAATTTTGAGAATTTTCATCAGTTTTGTTGATTTCACTGGATTCTTTTACTTCTTCTTTTTTATCATCATTATTTTCTTTTTCTTCGTCTACTGATTTTTCATCTTCATTTGATGATTTTTCTTGAGAATTAGACTCAAAATTTGAAGACTTATTTTTCTTTAATTTACCAAAGACACGCTCTTTGAAATCAACTTTATTTTCAGTTCCTGCAAAAAAGCGTTTGAAATTTCCACGATGCTTTAAAAGAACCAAAATAAGATTCAAGATTAAAATTGTAATTATGATAAGATACCACAATATTTTGTTTATTCCATAAAAACAAGCACCATAGACAGTCATAACAAATATAAAAAGTAAGGAAATTATAAATCCATACTCAAGGAAGAAAAATAAAATAAAACACAAAACAAACATTATTATGGACAGCCACCACAAATGTGGATTAAACAAAAACATTCCAAATGTGCTTGCAACACCCTTTCCACCTTTAAATTTGTAATAGATTGGAAAACAATGCCCAAAAATTCCTGCAAATGCGGTTACGAAGTAAGCAACATCACCATAATCTGGGAAAAAATGATTGAAGAGAAAATAGGCTGCAAGGGCTGGCCCACCAACCTTTAGGGCATCAAAAACAAGCGTAAGAATTGCTTCACCAAAACCTCTTGTTCGCAAAATATTCATCGTGCCAGGGTTTTTGCTACCCTCAGTCGTAATATCCTTTCGTGCAATCCACCAAGTGAAAATTCGTGCAAAACTTATACTCCCTATAAGATAGCCAACAACAAGTGCAATAGCAAGATACAAAAATACCATTATACATCTTCCTCCTTACCTTTAAAAACCAACTTTATTGGAGTTCCAGAAAAATCAACTTTTTCTCGAAGGCGATTTTCAAGATAGCGTTCATAAGCAAAATTGATGAGTTGTGGTTCTTTACAAAAGAACACAAATTTAGGTGGATTGGTTGTTGCCTCTGTCACAAACATTATCTTACATCTACGTCCACCCTTTGATGGAGGTTCAAAATTCAAAATTGCATCATGCAAAATATCATTTAAAACGCCTGTTGTAATTCTTCTTGAAGCATTTTCAAAAACTTGTTCAACCGTTTGCATAATATCAGAAAGCCCCTTACCAGTCAAGGCAGAAACATACAATACTTTAAAATACGACATAAATGAGAGTTTTTCCTTTAAATCTTTTTCAAATTCGTCTTTTGAAGTCAATTTTTCATCCCATTTATTTATCAACACAACACTTGGTTTCCCTGCTTCATGAACATAACCAGCAATGCGAACATCTTGCTCACTGATTGGTTTTGTCGCATCAAAAACGATAAGAACAACATCACTCATCTCAATTGCAGATAAACTGCGAAGAACAGAGTACCCCTCCACAGACTGTTTTTCCACAGAACGTTGTCTGCGAAGCCCTGCTGTGTCAATCAAATTATATGTTTTTTTATTGCAGTTGAAAGGAATAATCACACTGTCACGAGTTGTTCCTTCCACATCACTAACAACAACTCTTTTCTTTCCAAGCAATCTGTTGATTAAAGAACTTTTTCCAACATTTGGACGTCCAACTAAACTTATTTTAATTCCTTCAATATTGTTTTCATCGCTTTTTTCAGGGAAGAATGAAACAACCTTATCCAAGACATCTCCAATTCCCTTGCCTTGGACACAAGAGATTGGCATTGGCTCGCCAAGTCCAAGAGAATAAAATTCATAGGTTGCAGAAACATCAAATGTATCCAATTTGTTGACAACCAAAACAATAGGAACTTTCTGTTTACGCAAAAGTTTTGCAACATTTTCATCACTTTGTGTAACCCCAGTTTTCCCATCAACAAGGAAAACAATCACATTTGCATTTTCGAGGGCAGAAAAAACCTGTTCTTGAATTTGTTTTTGAAAAATGTCTTCATTATCAAATTCAACACCACCTGTATCAACAATAGTAAAATCATGTCCACTCCAAGTGGCATCAGCATAAAGCCTGTCGCGAGTCACACCTGCAACATCATCAACAATTGATATTCTTTTTCCGCAAACCTTGTTGAAAAAAGTAGATTTTCCAACATTAGCTCTGCCCACCACTGCAACTATCGGTTTATTCATAACAAAATTATACCACATCTTCCTCAAAAAGCCAACTTTTTTATCAATCAAGACAACAAAACTGGAAAAACACTTTAAAAATGAAATTATTATTTAAACATTTACTAAAAAAACAAAAAATTAAGAATTAAAAATTAATTGTAAATTAAAAATATTAAAATTCCAAACTTTGAAAAATCAAATTTCTAAAAATTAATTATTAAAATCATAATGAAATTAAATTAATAATTTAAACTTTTCATTTGTGGGCATTTTATTCTTTATAATCTTATCAGTTAAACTTTTCCAATTTAATTAATGTTTGAAGCAATCTTTTCCACAATCGTCACAGTGTAAACATAATTTTTTTCTTTTAATTTTTCTAAAAATAACAAAAATTGATATAAAAACACAAAAAATTGTTGTTAAAATTGCTAAAATTTGCAAAAAACCAAAAACTTCACATGCAAAATATATTTGATATACAACATAAGCCAAAACATACGCAACAAAAAATTGAATTAGTATGGAAATGAAAGTCCATTTTTTCCCAACCTCGTGGAACAACATAGCCACACTTGCAATGCATGGCGTGTAAAGAAGGCAGAACACTAGAAACGACAAAACACTTGCTTTTGATGAAAAAAACACAACACTTGTTGGCAAAAGCAATGAAGCAGAAAGAAGTTTTGTTGCTCCACTGTCAATGCCATTAAACATTGCTATTGAAGAAACCACAACTTCCTTTGCAACCACTCCGACAATTAGCGAAGAAATTATTGCCCAATTCCCAAATCCTAACGGAGAAAAAATTGGTGCCAAAAATTTTCCAATTTGTTCCAAAATACTTATTCCTTCACCTTGTGCAACATATTTAAAAGAGAATGAAAAAGACGATAAAAACCAAATTATAACATTCATTGAAATCATAACCGAGCCAACTCTAAGCAAAAACTCTTTAGTGTTTTTCCATAAAATCAAGCCTGCACGTTTTAATGAAGTTACGCGATATGGCGGAAATTCCAAAATAAAAGTTTGTTTTTTACTTTTTAAAAGAGTAACATCTAAAATCTTTGAAATAAGGATTGCAACAGCAACTCCAAGAAAATACAATCCCAAAATCACAAAAATATTTTTTGCACCAAAAAACGCTCCCCCAACAACAGTGTAAATTGGAATTTTTGCTGTGCAACTCATGTATGGACATAAAATTGCAGTTTTTATTTTTGCATTTTTGTCGTCCATATTACGAGAAGTCATAATTGCACTTGTCGAACAACCAAAACCCATCAATAGAGTGTAAACACTTTTTCCTGAAAGGCCAATCCTTCCTAAAATATCTTCAAAGATAAACGCAATCCTTGACATATAGCCCGAATCTTCAAGAATGGAAAGAAAGAAAAAAAGTAATGCGATTTGTGGAAGAAAAGAAAGAACTGTGCTAACACCACCAAATATTGCCACATTAAAAATATCATAAACAAAATTTTGCCCAAAACAATTTTTAATAAAACTTAATATTGGTGAAGAAATCAAGTCTAAAAGTTTGCTAAGAATTTCCGAAAAAAAAGCCCCAACAGAAAAAAAAGTTAAATAAAAAATCAAGGCAAGAACAGAAATAAATATTGGAAATGCAAGCCATTTATTCAAAACAATTTTATCAAATTTACTATAACCATAAACATCATGAGTTCTTTTCGCACATTTTTTTAAGATTTCATCAATAAAATCAAACCTTGCTTTTGCCAGAATTTGCATACTATTTTCTGGTGTTTGCAAAAAAATATTTTTTGATTCTAATTCATATTTTTTAAAGAATTCTTCATCTTTTTCATACGCTTTTAAAACAATAATATTTTCATAAAACAAGCAATTTTTTGCAAAAAAATCATTTTTTTTGCCATTTTTTTTAATTATTTCATCAATTTTTATGCTATTTTTTATTTTTTTTGATAATTCTTTTACATAATGAAACTGCCTAAAATTTTCTTTTTTATCATTCTCTTTTTTTAGAAAATTTTTAAGATTATCAATTCCGACACCTTTTTCCGCATTGACATAAACAACATCAATTCCAAGCATTGATGAAAGTTTTTGACAATCAATATTGAAAATATTTTTTTTGTCAATTTCATTTATAACAAGCACAACATCAAAGCCTTGTTCAAGAAGACATAATGTAAGATAAAGATTTCTTTGCAAATTATTTTTATCGCAAATATTGATAATTTTTTGATTGTAATTTTTTTC
Organism: uncultured Clostridia bacterium; assembly: GCA_947591785.1. Taxonomy (GTDB): domain Bacteria; phylum Bacillota; class Clostridia; order Christensenellales; family UBA1242; genus Caccovivens. The sequence continues at coordinate 18,057 of CANQDK010000003.1, forward strand.
AAGCATTTCAACAGTAGTTTTTTCTTCAAAAGAAAGAGGACAAAGCGAATATATACCAGGCGTGTCAATAAGATAAAATTCCGCTCCATCAATGAAAAATTTTTTCTTTTTTGTGTCAACTGTAACCCCATGCCAATTCCCAGTGTGTTCAGTTGATTTTGTTAAACTGTTAAAAAGAGTTGTTTTCCCCGCATTTGGATTTCCAACCAACAAAACATCTTTCATCATTCCACCTGCACTCTGCTTAGAAGTGATGCCCTAACACTTAAAACATATCCTCTTATTTGCACAAGGAGAACTTTTTTTTGAATTGAAGTTGAAAGAATTTTAACTCTTTCATCAATTGTAAAGCCAAGTTCCAACAATCTTCGTGTGACACCATCAGGTTGTCCTGTAAAGCCAACCACTTTAAAATTCTTGTTTTTTTGAACCTTGTCCAAACTTTTCATATAATTTCTTATGGTAACATATTTAAAATTATGCAAATGATTTTTTATAAATTGTGTAAAAACATTTGTTAAAATACAAAATGTTGTGGTAAAATGATTTTAGAAAATTAAGTTTTCACAGGAGAAGAAAAATGAGATGTATTTATTGTGGACACGAAGAAAGCAAAGTTTTAGACAGCAGAAGCACTGATGAAACAAATTCAATCAGACGCCGTCGTGAATGTTTAAATTGTGGAAAACGTTTCACAACGTATGAAACAATTGAAACTGTTCCTATTTTGGTTATAAAAAAAGATGGAAGCCGTCAACCTTTCAATATAGAAAAAATTAGAGCAGGAATGATAAAAGCATGCGAAAAACGTCCTGTTTCAATTGCACAAGTTGACTCAATGGCAGAAGATATTGAAAAACAAATTCAAAACTCATTACGTCAAGAAATTTCATCTCAAGAAATTGGTGAAATGATTATGGCAAAACTTAAATCTGTTGACGAAATCGCCTATGTTAGATTTGCATCTGTATATCGCCAATTCAAAGATGTGACAAATTTTATCAAACTTATCACCGAGATGTAATATTTTATATTCAAACAAAAAAAGAAGGTGTTTTAAAAAGTCCTTCTTTTTTTAATTAAAATTCACAAATGAACAAATATATTCATCATATTTTAGGTTTCAAAAATCTTATTTTTTCTTTCTTGACGCACCTGAAATATATGCAGTTGGTTGGTTTGGCGGATTGTTAGAAAAAAGTTCAACCAAAACAGCATCTTCCCCCACCTTAACAATTTGACAAAGGGGAATAAAAAGTTCTGGAGAATTTTTAAAAACATTCCAAAAATTTTTCTCTCCTGGAACAACAACTCCTTGGAGATAACCGCTTTCCAAATTAAAGACAACATCAATAATATGCCCAAGTCTACGTCCGTCAACAACATTAACAACTTCTTTACATCTTAATTCTAAAAATGAAGTATCCATAACGCAATGTATGTCATAATTTGTCAAATAATGACAAAAAATTAAAATTTTCAATCAAATTAGTTTGAAAATGAGTTATTCAATAAAACTTTTTATTGTTTTTAAAGCATTCTTTTCAAGGCGTGAAACTTGTGCCTGAGAAATCCCAACTTCTTCACTCACTTCCATTTGAGTTTTGCCCACATAGTATCTCATCAAAAGAATTTCTTTTTCTCTCTCAGAAAGATTTTTTATAGCCTCTTTGAGAGAGATTTTTTCCATTAAATCTTCATCACAGTTTTTTTCGTCAGCAATTTGATCCATAATTCTTATCGTTTCATTTCCATCATTATAAATAGGTGAAGACAAAGACACGGTTTCACTTATGGCATCAAGTGCAAAAGTCACTTCCTTAAGAGGAAGTTCAACAAGTTTTGCAATTTGTTCCAAGCTTGGCTCTGCATTGTTTTGCTTAATAAAACTTTCTTTTGCTTGCAAAGAACGATAAGCAACATCGCGAATAGACCTACTCACGCGAACAGAGTTGTTATCTCTAAGAAATCTGCGAATTTCTCCAATAATCATTGGAACGGCATAAGTCGAAAATCTTACTCCCAAACTTTCATCAAAATTGTCAATTGCTTTCAATAAACCAACACAACCAACTTGGAACATATCATCAGCCTTATCACCATGCCCGCCAAATCTTTGCACAACTGAAAGAACAAGTCTAAGATTTGCAACAACAAATTTGTCGCGAGCAAACTCATCACCTTTCTTAACCTTTTTCAAAAGTTCCATCACTTCAGTGTTTTTAAGTTTTGGCAAATTTGCAGTGTTAATTCCTGCAATAACAACTTTGTTGGACATATTTCACTCCTTTTGGCTTTTTGAAATATGTTGCCCTTTGGAACAAAAAACTATGCAAAACACAATATTTTTGACAAAAAAAGTCAAAAAAAATGTTTTTATTACATTTTTTTGACATTTCGAGTTTAAAAATTTTTATTTTTTTTAGATTCACTAATAAATTTAAATTTAATAAAAATTTGATTTTTTCTTTTATTAAAGATTATTATTTGATTAAAATTCGCCAATTTTTTCTAATCTTTTTCTTAGTTTTGAGAGTATTTTTTTCTCTATTCGAGATATATAACTTTGGCTAATTCCCATTATATCTGCAACTTCTTTTTGAGTTTTTTCTTCATTACCAGCAAGTCCAAAACGCAAAAACATTATCATTTGTTCTCTTTTTTCAAGTTTTGAAACAACTTCCATAAGCATCTGTTTCTCAGCCGAACATTCAATGTTCTTTGAAACACTTTCTTCATCGACAGGAATTACATCTGCAAGCAACAACTCATTTCCATCTCCATCAGACGACAAAGGTTCGTCAAGCGACATTTCATTTTTCACTCTCGTATTTTTACGAAGTTGCATTAATATTTCATTTTCAATGCATCGGCTTGCATAAGTGGCAAGTTTTATATTTTTGTCAAGGCTATATGTTTTCACAGCTTTTATAAGCCCAATCGCCCCAATAGAAATCAAGTCTTCAAGTTCAATTCCAGAAGTTTCAAACTTTTTTGCAATATACACCACAAGCCTTAGATTATGCTCAATAAGTTTATCTCGAGCCTGTCCATCTCCGTTTTGCATTTGTTCAAGCAACCAAACTTCTTCATCTGCAGACAATGGTTGAGGAAGAGCTTTATTTCCACAAATGAAACACATAATTTGTTCTGCATGATGCATACAATCTCTTTTAAACAATTTCCAAAAGAATAATTTTAATTTAAATAACAATTTCATCTAACACCCTTCCTTTTTTACAAATTTTCACAAACACTATTGTGCAAGATAACATCACTTCCAAATGCATCGTTAAAGTTTTTTAAGCATAGCCCAACTGTAACATCTTGAAGTGTTTTTCCAGACAAACGAACTTTGTCAACCTGAAAAACAAGAATCTTATTGTCACTTCCAAGTGTATTGAAATTAATATAATGAGCAAATTTCAAACTGTTTAATTTTTCGTTATGACTTAAAATATCTCCCAAACCAACATCTTTATAAAGTTCTGAAAACACTCGAAAATTTATTAAAGTGACAGGTTTGTCTGTAAGTGGGTCGGTGAGCATATTTCCACTGTCTAAAAATGCTTTCCACTGCCCTTTTTGCCCACCTGCTTCAATCTCAACATCGTAGCAAAAATTCTCAATATTCTTCTTGCGTTGCAATTTTTTACACAAAATCCTAAGCACCAAAAACAACACAATCACTATTGCCAAAATCACCAAAACCGAGCGAATTCCAAACAATCCTTCAAAAAAATAGCAAGCACCCCCATATATAAATGTTGCTATAAAGTATGTCGCATAGATTTGAGAAAACTTTTTTAGCCTTCTAAACTTAAAGGAAATACAAACAAGGACAATTGTTATGCCCATTTCAACAAAAAACCAACCAACAGACGAAAGGTATAACAAAGGCATTACAACAGTCAAGCAAGCACCTAAAAAAGATGACAAAAAAAACATTCTCCCTTTTTCACGAAGAATCAAAGCAGTGGTTTTTAAAATAATAAGATTTATGAACAAATTTTCAAGAAAAACATATTCTATGACAATCTTCATACCTTCATTTTATGAAAATTATGTAAAATGCACCTATAAAAAAATTGAAAAAAAGAGCAAAATTTGCTCTCTTTTTGTCAGATATTTTTATTAAACAAACTTCCATTTCAAATATTATTAAGTGAGCAGAATTGTTTGCCCAACACTATTAATTATTTTATTTCTTGTTTTTGTTTCTAATTTTTTCAATCCAAGGTGGAACACTATTTATTTTTGGATTTACATCAACTCTTGAAGTTGTTGTGTCGTTTTGTTCAACTCTAACATTTGATTGTGGCTGTTGTGGTTGTGGAGCATATCCAAAAGGATTAAATCCTCTGAATTTGTTTACATCTTCTTGAACTGGTTCTGGTTGTTTCTCTTCAGGAGTTTCTTCTTCCTCTTTTTCACGCTCTTCTTGTTCTATTTCTTCTGGACTTTTAAAGCCTGTTGCAATAATTGTTATTTCAACTTCATCTCTCATCTCTGGGTCAATACTGCTTCCAAAAATAAGGTTGCAAGATGGATCAATAACTTCTTTAACCATATTTGCTGCTTCATTGACTTCACGCAATGTGATGTCACTTCCACCTTTAATGTTGAGAACAACTCCTGTTGCCCCTTCAATTGTTGTTTCGATAAGTGGTGACGCAACTGCTTGTCTGACAGCTTCCAAGGTTTTATTTTCACCTTTTCCGTGTCCAATACCCATGTGTGCAAGCCCACGATTTTTCATAACTGTGCCAATATCAGCAAAGTCAAGGTTTATCATTCCTGGGAAAACAATGAGGTCAGAAATTCCTTGAATACCTTGACGCAAAACATCATCAGCATATCTAAATGCTTCAACCAAAGTTGTCTTTTCAGGCAAAATTGTCAAAAGTCTTTCATTTGGAATTATAACAATTGTGTCAACATATTTTTTAAGTTCATTGATTCCTTTTTCGGCATTTTCCATTCTCTTCTTATTTTCAAATTGGAATGGCTTCGTGACAATTCCAACCGTCAAAATTCCAAGTTCTTTTGCTATTTGAGCAATGACAGGAGCTGCACCAGTTCCTGTTCCACCGCCCATTCCAGCAGTGATAAAAACAAGGTCTGTTCCTTTCAAAATTTCAGTGATTGAAGCTTTGCTTTCTTCTGCCGCTTTACGCCCAATTTCTGGAATAGCACCTGCCCCCATACCTTTTGTCAATCTTTCACCAATTTGCAAACGTTTTTCTGCCTTTGAAATTAAAAGAGCTTGCTTATCTGTGTTGATAGCAACAAATTCTGCTGATGCAACATTTGCATCAATCATACGATTTACAGCGTTGTTTCCGCCTCCACCAACTCCCAAAACTTTGATTTTAACAACAGATGTTTGATTGTTTTCCATAAATTTCTCCTTTTTATTTTCACAACTCTTTGAATTAATTTTACAGCAATTTAAGTGTTTTTGCAAGAAAAATTATATATTTTTGCACAATTTTCAATGTTTTTTATGTATTTTCTTCAAGTGCTGCATTAACAAGTCCAAGCAAACTTGCATTTTCTGGCTTATCCATTGCAGGAATTGGAGGAAGTCCATAAGAAACATTTCGCCCAATACACTTTGCAAAGAAATCCTTTCCACCCCTAATTTTGCTGACACCTGCTCCGCAAAGGTAAATCGGATAGTAAGGCACATGTTCTTTTGCAAAGAGCCTAATACATTCGTTGAAAGTTTCTGCAATAACTTTAAGTCGATACATTACAACTTCGTTCGCAAAAGAGAGTGGAATCTTAACAACTCTGCCTCCAAGTGTTGCCAGTTCATAGAAATCGTTATCTCCACCGCGTAATGATAAAACAATTTGCTTTTTGAGATTTCTTGCATCGTTATATGTAATTTCACAAGCCTCAGCCAAATCACTTGTTATATAACTTCCACCCATTGAGAAAGAGGTTAAACTTGAAAGGCCATCTCCCTTAACAAAAGCAATGCTTGTTGAACGTGCCCCAACATCAATAACAATACATGTTCTTTCACGTTCTTCTTTTTCAATTATAAGCATAGCCTCACAAAGAGCCTCACTCAAATATTCAACTTGTTCAATGCCGATTCTAGTAAAGATTTTGTTAAAAGTTTGGATAAATGACTTTTGAGCCAAAATTATTGAAAGCTCTGCAAGAATTTTGCTGGCTTTAAGTCCAACAGGTTGGTTTGTTTTTCTGCTGTCATCAAGTTCAAAGAAAATTGGATTGATTGATAGTATTTCCATCTCATCGTCAGTAACATCTTTTGAAGCCTCAGCAGACAACATATCCAAATCACTTTTCCTAACGCATCGCTTAAATTTGAAAGAGATTTGTTCTTTTGCAGTGATAACTTTGGAAAATTCCGATGGAACACCAACATAAATTTTTTGGATTTTTTTCTTGTAAACAGACTGAATATCTGCAAAAAGAGTCCTGACTGCATCTTCCAGCAAACTATGTTCGATAAAATCGCCTTCAAGGAATCCTGCATATTCAACCTGCGAGCGTGCTTTGATATTGAAAATGCCGTTGACACCCTTTTGTGCAACAACGCACGAAAGTTTTGACGAACCAATTTCAACAACAGTGACAATGTTTTCCGCCATAAAACCCCTCTTATGCAGACATAATACAACAAATTTAGACAAATTGTCAAACAAATTTAATAAATATTTGAAAAAATTTATAAATATACATTTTGTTGCATAAACATGTTTTTTTGCACTTTTCATTTATTTATATCGAAAATCCGCCAAAATTTAACATCTCACTCTCGTTTGAAAATGTATAAAGTTCGCATATTCAAAATTATTAGACATCAAAATGCAGAAACAAAATATAGAAACGAATAAAGAAGCGAAATTTCTTCAAATTTCTTGACAAAACAAGTTAAAAATGGCACAATATCTAATATTTAATAAAAAAGAAAACTTTTATATAACAAATAAATATAACTTAAATTTTTAACGGAGAAATTAAATGATTGATATAAATCTTATCAGAACAAATAAAGAACTTGTTAAGGAAAATATAAGAAAAAAATTTCAGGACGAAAAACTCCCCCTTGTTGATAAAGTGGAAGAACTGGACAAAAAATCTCGTGAACTTAAACTCGAAGGAGATAATTTGCGACAAAGTCGCAACACTCTCTCTGCACAAATCGGTGCTTTAATGAAAGAAAAGAAAATTGAAGAAGCGGAAAAAATCAAAGAACTAGTCAGAAAAAACAACGAACGTATCGAACAGATTGACAAAGAAGAAGAAGTTTTAACAGAAAAAATTCGTAAACTCATGTTAGTAATTCCAAATATTATTGATAAAAGTGTTCATATTGGAAAAGATGACAGCGAAAACGTGGAACTCAAAAAATTTGGAAAACCAACCCTTCCAAACTTTGAAATACCACATCATGCAGACATTCTTGAAAGCATAAACGGACTCGACAAAGATAGTGCTGGCCGCACAAGTGGAAATGGTTTTTATTATCTTCTTGGAGATGCCGCTCGACTTGAAACAGCAATGATAAACTTTGCAAGAGACTATATGATTGAAAAAGGTTTCACATATTGCATACCACCATTCATGATAAGAGCATCAGTTGTTGATGGTGTTATGAGTTTTGCAGAAATGAATGCAATGATGTATAAAATTGAAGGCGAAGATTTGTATCTCATAGGCACAAGTGAACATTCAATGATAGGAAAATTCAAAGGACAACTTTTGAAGGAGTCCGAACTTCCAATCAAAATGACATCATACAGCCCATGTTTTAGAAAAGAAGTTGGTTCTCATGGAATCGAAGAACGTGGTGTTTATCGTGTTCACCAGTTTGAAAAAGAAGAAATGATTGTAATATGCAAGCCAGAAGATAGTATGAAATGGTATGAAAAGATGTGGGAATACACAGTGGAAATCTGTCAAAGCCTGAACATTCCTTGCCGAACCCTTGAATGTTGCAGTGGTGACCTTGCAGATTTAAAAGTTAAGAGTTGTGACGTTGAAGCATGGAGTCCAAGACAACAAAAATATTTTGAAGTTGGTTCATGTTCAAACTTGTCAGATGCACAGGCACGCAGACTTGGAATAAGAGCAAAAGGAGAAAAAGGCTCATACTATCTTCACACACTCAACAACACAGTATTAGCATCGCCAAGAATATTGATTGCATTTTTAGAAAACAATTTGCAAGCAGATGGAAGCATCAACATACCAAAAGCACTTCAACCATATTTAAAAGGACAAGAAAAAATTATTCCAAAAAAGTGATTAGTTTTTGCATAAAATAAAATGAGCAAATAAATTGCTCATTTTTTATTAGCGTTTGTATTATTATTCCAAACTTACAAGATAGTAATAAACTGGTTGTCCACCTTTTGCAACAGTCACTTCGCAATCAGGATACTTTGTGGCTAACTTCTCTTGAAGTGAATTTGCCTCATCTTCACGAATATCCTCTCCATAGAAGAGAGTTATGTTCATAACACTGTCGTCAAACATTGTTTCAATGAGTTTTTCGGTTGTTTCACTCACCAAATTCCCCTTTGCCAAAATTGCCTTGTCATCAAGTCCAATAATTTCACCTTTTGTCAAATCAAATCCATCGACATGTGTGTCGCGAACAGCATAAGTAACAGCACCAGAACGAACACTCTTTATTGCTTCCAGCATTGCCGTTTCATTTTCTTCAGTTGTTGCATCTGGATTGAATGTTATTGCTGCTGAAATTCCTTCAGGAACACTCTTTGTTGGAATTATGATAAGATTTTTGTTTGTGACATCATTTGCTTGTTGAGCAGCCAAAACGATGTTTTTATTGTTTGGAAAAACAAATACATTTCTTGCTGGAACTTTATCTGCAGCAGTTGCAATATCCTCAGCACTTGGATTCATTGTCTGTCCACCAACAATAATTTCATCAACTGTAAGCTCTTTAAAGATTTGAGCCAAACCATCTCCTGGTGCAACAGCAATCATTCCAAGTTCTTTTGTTTCTTCAACCGCTTGAGCCTTTTTCTTAAGTTCACGGTTTTGTTCTCTCATATTCTCAATTTTAAGATTGTAAAGTTCTCCAAGTTCGAGAGCATACCCAAGAGCTTTGTTTGGTTCGTTTGTGTGAACGTGAACTTTGACAAGTGACAAATCGCCAATACAAATCACGCTGTCGCCAATTTCCATAAGTTTTTCACGGAGTTTAGTGATGTCTGCCTCTGTTGTCTTTTTAAACATATTGATAATCATGTATTCAGTGCAATAGCCGTATTCAATATCTCCAAGATTTTTAATATCAGCGATAACATCGTCAACTGTTTGTGGTTTTGTTTCGTCTTCAAAGGTGTATTCAAGTTCTTCACCCATTAAGAAACGATAAAAGCCCGTGAAAATAACTAGGATTCCTCGTCCACCGCTATCCACAACTCCAGCCTTTTTAAGAACTGGTAACATTTCTGGTGTTTGCTTCAAAATCTCTTCACCAGTTTCAAGCACCTTTCTCAAGAAAACTTCAAAGTCGTCTTGTTTTTTTGCAAGGCTGACAGCATTTTCTGCCATAACCCTAATCACAGTCAAGATTGTTCCTTCCTTAGGTTTTGTGACTGCTTTATAGGCAATGCCAGCTCCTTCCTGCATGGCTCTTGCAAAGTCTTTTGTGGTGATTTCTTTGCAATTTTTAGTCACCGAACAAAAGCCCTTAAAAATTTGTGAAGTTATAACACCACTGTTTCCTCTCGCACCACGCAAAGCACCTTTTGCAAAAGCATCAGAAAGAGAGGTAAGGTCACTTCCTGTGCATTTATTAATCTCACCAACAGCCGACTTCATAGTCAAGAACATGTTTGTTCCTGTGTCACCATCAGGAACAGGAAAAACATTCAAACTGTCAATATATTCTTTGTTTTGTTCAAGAAGGCTGACGCCAGCAAGAACCATCTTTTTAAAGGTTGCACCACTAATTGTTTTCTGCATAATTTATGCTCCTACCATTTCACACGCAAACGCCGACAACATGCACATTAACTGTGTCAACAATCATGCCTGTGAAGTTTTCAACTGAATATTTAACTGATTTTTTAAGAGATTCCGCAACTGCACTGATAGACACACCATATTTAAAAATACAGTGTAAATCAATAAAGATTCGATTATCAACGTGACTTATCGTCACACCCTTAGAATATCTTTCTTTTTTAAAGAGTTCACGTGCACTTTCACGGAAATTTTTTGACACGAGGTCAACCACGCCATAGCAGTCCAGTGCAACAAAACCAGCAACAGTTGCAATAGCATTGTCGCTGATAGAAATGTTTCCATAATAGTTGTTTGTATCAACTGTCAAAGGACGACCTCCAAGTTCTTAAAAATTCAAACTCTCCATATTCAAAAATTGTTTTACTTACTATCTTTATAAAGATATTCGTTCTAATCATGCAATTCAAGACATCTATACTTTAATCTATGCTTATGGAAAGTAAATAAGGCACAAAATTTTCGCCTAACAAGAGGTGTATAAAAGAAAAAACGCCCAAAATACACCTATGTTTGTTATAATAATACCGCTTTTTTGAAAAAAAAACAAGCATTTTAAGCCCAAAACACAAAATTTGTTGCTAAAATGCATGAATAATGTAAAATAAAATTGCCAAAAATGATATTTTTAAATGAATTTGCGTAAAAAATGCTTGATTTTTTAATATATACATGCTATAATGACTTACGATAAAGTGCGATTGGATTGCAAAAGATTCATCGCCAAGCCAAACAAAAAAGGAGCGTTAGTATGAGCAAAGTTTGTGAAGTGTGTGGAAAAGGTAAAATGGCTGGCAATACAGTAAGCCACTCAAACCGTAAAGCACCAAGAAAATATGATGCAAATCTGCAATCAACAGAAATTGATGGCAAAAAAGTTAAGGCTTGCACAAAATGCATCAAATCTGCAAAAAAGAAGTAAGAATTTAGAAAACATATAAAATTAAACTTGCACATCAACCATGCAAATTTTTTTTATTGCAACAATTTTTAAAATCAAATTTTAAGTTTTTTATTGCAAAGATTTTTCATATCAAATTTTAAGAAAAATTAATATTTTTAATTTTAAGGAACATTGGAATTTTTATATTCAATTGTTTGATGTATTAATTAGATGCCTAAAATTATTTTATATTATCTGGCAAATCATTTTCAAAAAGCACAACATCTCCTGCCTTTATAATTCTGGCAAGAATTTGTTTCTGTTCTTCACGCGACTTCGCATAAATTATTTGACATTTATTTTCTTTTGATGAAATGCACCCCTCTGTTAAAGCATCTTTATTAATTTCATTCATAATCAAAAACACATCAGCAACATTTCCAACTTCACAACCCGCAATTTTGTTAATATCATATTGAGCATAGCCAAGTTCAATAATGCCAGGCGAAACAACAATTTTTCGTGCATTAAAGTTTTTTAAAACTTCTAAAGCATTTTTAAATCCTTCAAGATTGCTGTTGTAAGAATCATCAATAACATTTGCAAAACCACGTATAATTTCAAGTCGATGAGGTGTAGGCTTCAAATCAGCAATAGCCTCAATGATTTTCTCTTCTCTCATACCCAAAAAATATGCCATCGCTGAAGCCTGAATAATATTATCCACATTGGCTTCTCCAAGAAGTTGAGTCTTGCATTGATATTCTTCATCATCAAGAATCATCGTGAATGAGCAACCTTCACTTGTCACCTTAACATCTTTCGCATAAGCAAAAGAATCTTGACTTCCAACTAGAAATTTTTTACATGGGCATTTTTTAAAAAGTTTTAAACTTGATTCACTCTTTCCACTGAACACAACAAAATTTTTTGCTTTTTCACATAATTCAAATTTCGTGTTCTCAAGATTTTCTATACTCCCAAAAGTTTCCAAATGGCAATTTCCAAGTGGAGTGATAATTCCATAATCCACGCCCGTTATTTTGCATAATTCATCAATCTCTCCAACTCTCCTTGCTCCAAACTCTAAAATCAAAAATTCATCTGTTTCTTTCAAATTTTCCAAAATGGTTTTGCATATTCCCATTGGAGTGTTAAAACTTCTTGGACTTGCACAAACACGAAATTCCCTTTTCAAAATTTGAGTTAAAATGTTTTTTGTTGTTGTTTTTCCAAAACTACCCGTAATTGCGATGACTTGACATCCACAATGAGATAACCTCTGCTTTGCTTTTTCTATGTAATTTTTCTTAATCAGTTTTTCTATTGGCATCATAATCAAAAATGAAACAGCATCAACATAGGAAGAAAATATAAACATCAAAATCACAAGTCCGAAATTTATCCAAAAATCTTTAATAAAAGCAAAAAACACTAAAAAAATGCAAAAATATAGCAAAAAAATGCAAAAAAACTGCCTTTTTATGCGATTTGTGCAAACCAAGGGTGTTTTTCTGCCAAATGAAAATTGAAGATGAAGCACTTTAAGAAGATAATTTTTTATTCTGTAATTTTCAAGTTGAAAAGTTTTCAAATTGATAATTGAAAGCAAAACAAAAACAACAGAAATCAAAAGAGCATACAAAACAAACATTTTCTTTCTCCTTATTAAAATACATAAATTCATAAAATTTTTAAAATTAAGACGATAAATAAAAATCAAATGAATTTAAAAAATTTTCCAAAGTCATTAAAAATTCCAATCGTCTATCTATAAAAGAAAAATGCCCTGCGTTTTCTAGAACAACAAGTTGACTATGCTTAATGTTTTTGTGCAATTTTTTTGCCATATAAAGCGGAGTTTCTTTATCATTTTCTCCAAAAACAATTAAAGTTGGATTTTTTATGTAAGGCAAAAAATCATCAAGATATGTTGTCACAATACTATTAAAAATATTTCGCATATCTTCGTTCAATTTTCTATAGTCCTCACTTCCAAAATTTGACACATCTTTGCCAAATTTTCTTTTTAATTTATATATGAACACTTTCGCATAGTAAAAAATGTTTCTCCGAGGCTTTAGCCCAGCACTGTCAACAAGCACAACTTTTTGGACTTCTTCCTTACATAAAACTGCCAAAATAATTGCAACACGCCCACCAAAAGAATGCCCAATCAAATTTATTTTTTTTATACCAAGCTGTTGGCAAAGAGAATAAACCATATTTGCATATGTAAAAATTGTCCAATCTTTAATATTTTTTGAACTGTCACCAAACGGCGGAAAATCAATAAAAAGCGAACTTGTGTTTTTCAAAAATTTGTGACAAAAAAGGAACATCTTATGATTACAGCCCCAACCATGCAAATAAACATTCACAACATCGCTTTTTTTATCAAAAAATCTGTAAAACACCTCTGCATCACGAAATTTTTTAATCATATTTTCATTTTATGTCACAAAACAATTTGTGGCACTAATTATCTGTAATAAATTTTTCTTTTGTCAAAATTTGTGGCAAATCGCCTGCTCCAAGAAAAACCAAAACAGTATCTTTTTTTGAAAAATTTAATAGAAATTCTTTCAAAGAACTAAAATTATCAAAATATTTTACATTTTTGTTCTTATTTTGAAGAATATCAACAAAGGCTTTTCCCGTTATGCCATCACTTTCCTTTTCTCTTGCTGAAAAGGTTTTGAAAATAACAAGGTTTGAGACACTTTCAAAGACTTTCAAAAATTGATTCAATAACTCTTTTGTGCGAGAATAGGTGTGCGGTTGAAATACAGTGACAATCGTCTTATTTTTAAAAATTTTCTTTGCCGAAGTGATTGATTTTTGAATTTCTGTTGGATGATGAGCATAATCGCAAATCACATAATCAAAAAATGGACTTTTTTTCCTTTCAAAACGAGTTGCAACACCCTTAAAATTTTCCAAACCCATTTTAATATAACAATCACTTATTCCAAGTTGTTTTGAAGCGAGATATGCATAAACACAGTTTATCGTGTTAATATCTTCACATAAGTGCAAATATAAATTCATCAGTTTTTTTTCACCATTATATAAGGAAAAACACAGCCTGCCATTTTTGTCATGCCTAATATTTTTTGCTTTTACATCAAAAGGTTTATCAATGACAAATTTTGAATTTGATTTAAATTTTTCAAAAGATTTTTTTTCATTCTCAAAATTTCCAAAATAATCTAAATGCTCTTTCTCAATGTTGGTTACAACGCTTAAAAAGGGTTTTAAATATAAAAAATTATCATAATATTCGCATGCTTCTGTAACAAAAAATTCATCTCCACCAAGTTCAAAATTTTTGCCATTTGCAATTTGATAACCACCAAGATGAAGTGTCGGATTTTTGCCCGCGATTTTCAAGATATTGTAAATCATCGCCGTGGTTGTTGTCTTTCCATGAGAGCCTGCAACAGCAACTGTTTTTTCGTATTTTTCAGAAATTTTTCCAAGCATTTGCCCACGTGACAAGATTTGCTTTCCCCAAATGCTTGCCAACAGCACCATGACATCATCATCTTTAATTGCAGAAGAACGCACAACAATGTCACATTCAAACAAATTTTTAAATTTTGATTCACATTCAAACAACACAGAATTTATTTCTGGAAAAGAAAAATATAAACAATAATTTTTATAAAAATATTGATTTTTTCGCATTTTTTGAGTTTTTATTTGATTTTTTAATGTTTTTTTTACATTTTTTATATTTTTTTTATTATTTTTATTGTTATTTTTTAAATTACAAATTATTTTTATTAAATTGCAAAGTTCTTCAAATTCTCCATCTTTCTCTCTTGGCAAATCAACTTCAATGTTGTTTTCTTTCAATAATCTTGTTCCCTGTCCCTCATGTTCGTCACTGCCAAAAACTTCATTTCCTTCGGCTTTCAACATTATCGCAAGAGCAGACATTGACACACCACCAATTCCAAGCATATAAATTTTCATCTTTTGCTCTCCTAATTTTATCATTTATGAAGATATATTCACTTATGTGAACATGAAAATTTGTAAATATAATAAGAAAATCATTAAAATGTTTTGCAATTTGTCAAAATTGTGATAAAATAAAATTGACCATAAAGGTTAGACTATTAAAAGGAAGGTATAAGAACTTGAAGATTACGGACATTAGAGTGAGAATTGTCAACAACAATAATGACAAACTCAAAGCAGTGGCTTCAATCACAATTGATGACGAACTTGTTGTTCATGACATCAAAGTGATAAGCGGAAAGGACGGTTATTTCCTTTCAATGCCAAGCAGAAAAACAAACGAAGGAGAATTCAAAGACATTGTTCACCCAATCAAAACAGAAGTGCGTGAAATGTTGAAAGAAAAAATCCTCAAAGCCTACGAAGATGCACTCGCCTCTGCAAACGAGTAAGTTTTGGAAAATAAAAAAAGCCTCTTGATTTCAAGAGGTTTTCTTTTTTTTGTAAATTTGTTTTTTCTTGCCATAAAAAATTAAAAAAAATAAAAAACGAGCATCTTTGTTCGTTTTTTTTATTTTTCTTTGAAATTCAAATTCTGTTCAAAAAAGAGAATACTTCTTCAATCCACTCTGTGCGAGGATGCAGTTTTCCTTCTTCTTGCATTTTTTTCACTTCAAAATATGACAGCCATTTCATATTCTGCACTTCACTGTCGTTGAATGCTAAGTTCAACATTTGTCCCTCACACTGTATGATAAAGAGTTCGTAAAACCCTCTTTCATAGATTGTTTGCCCAAATTCTTCATAGGAATGTTGATTCTTAAATGATGTCAAGAATCTGCAATCACGAAGTTTCACATTTCTGCTGAGAAGATAGCCAATTTCTTCATTCAATTCCCTGTTGATTGCTGTAACAGGATCTTCACCACTGCGAATATGTCCAGCAACTGACAAATCCCAAAGTCCAGGATATTTCTTTTTTGTAAGAGAACGTTGTTGCATCAAAATTTTGTTTTCTTCGTTGACAACAACTCCAATCACAGATCTGTGCCAAAGCCCTTGTTTATGGACATCGTCTCGTGACAATACCCCCCCCGTTTTAACACCGTTTTCATCTAAAACATCAAAATATTCCATATAAACCTCACAATAAAGTTCGCTTTTCCTTTTTAAAATATTATATCAGTCACACAAAAATTTGTCAATGAATTGTTGAATATTCCTTCTTTATAGTATTTTTCAAAAAAAACAAATGAACATTTGTCCATTCGTTCTTTTATTTTAAAGATTAAGTTTGTTTACATCAACTTGCTTCCATCATCTGTTTCTACAACTTTCAAGATGTTTTCTTCTTCGCCAGTCTGTGCATTGTAATAAAGATAATATGTTGCTCCGTTTCTTTCCGCTTCAAATTCATAACACAACACTTCACGATTATAGTCAAGTGGTGCAAGCACTAGCCTTTGCCCCTTAATCTCAAATGATTTATCAACTTTTTCTCTGGCAATGTCAATACCAATTCCACCTTGTAAAACATTGCGTTTTGTGTGATTTGTGAAATATGCAATGGCATCATAGCCAATCACATCTCCATGCTCTAAATCAACCTTGACTTTCACAAGGTCAGGATACAAAACAACATTCCCCTCTTTTGGCGTGATATTGAAATACGCTTGACTTTTCAATTCTTCTTTCCAAACAACATTTGGATTTTCAATACCATTTTCCTTGGCAAAATCAACTGCAATTTTCTCAGCACGAGCCATATCAATATTTCTTTCTTCACTGTCAACATTTCCACTAACAGTCAAAATATGTCCGCCTTTTTTTGTGGCTTGAACATAAATATTCTGTCCGTCACTATCCTTCAAAATAAAATTATAGGTTTCAAACTTACCCTTTGTTTGTCCATCGTATCTTAAATTTGAAATGTTTTTAAACACCTTATCAACTTTTTGATAGGCTTCTTCTCTGGAGATTTCTAAGTCGTTTAGCCCTTTTACTTTTGCATTAACCACGCTATCTGAAAATGGGCCATCATAAATCATTGATGGATAATCTGTGTCAGAAGACTTAATTTGTCCAAATTCGCTTGAAAACGCATCATAATCCCCATTCATTCGTGATGAGGCTTCCAAAATGTTATAACCCTCCAACATTTTTTGAGAAAGCCTGTTTAGATAACGCTTCATTTCTGTCAAACTTTCATGCATTTCATTAAGCGTTTGAATATCACTTTCACTCAAACTGCCACCTTCGGCAATCTTTTTCTCTAAGACTTGTGTGTATCCAGACATTTGGTTGATAAAATGCACTGCTTCCATAACATTATCGCTTGAAAGTGGAAGTGCAGAAATGTTTGTTTGCATATCATTTGCAGTTTGAGAAAGTTCTGTCAACATTTTACCTTGATAAGCATCATTCTGCGAAGCAAGAATTTTACTGATTTTCATATCGGCATTGTTGGTATTATCCACAAGATCATAATAATTTCTCTTGTAAATATTTTCAAGCTGCATTGAAAAACTTGTTGCTTGACTCTGCGTTACTGCATAGCCAATTCCAAAACCAATTGTGCCAGCACCCAGCAAACCTGTTGCAATCGCAAGTCCAACGACAGTTTTTGAAAGAGTTTTAATTTTTTTATCTTTCTTTACTTCATCTTGAGTTTCTAATTTCACAATATTGTTATTGTTACTTTTGACAGAATCATTTTTATTAAAAGACTTGTCTTTTTTGTTTAAAATTTGATTTTTTTCAGTTTTTTGTTCGTTTTTCTGCATTTTTTCACCATTTTTTATTGATTTTTTGATTTTATTATTATTTTTCAAATTTTTTGAAATATCACTTTCTCTCTTCTTTTCCCAAGAATTATCATTCATAACTTTTTTCAAATCAACATCTTCCACTTTCACACCCTCACTCAACTTATTGAATTATTAAATTGCAAAAACATGTTTTCCAATTGTGACGGTTGTTTTTTTACTCCAAATCCACTTATTCGTTGCAGTTGCAGGATTATAATAGAACAAAGCTCCATAAGTTGGGTCCCAACCATTCAAGGCATCACGTGCGGCATTATATGCAGTTTGATTTGGTTCAAGATTGATTTGTCCATCATTGACAGCAGTAAATGCCCAAGGTTGATAAATCACTCCTGCAATTGTGTTTGGAAATTCCGAACTCTTAACTCGATTTAAAATCACTGCAGCAACTGCCACCTGTCCAACATAACTTTCCCCTCGTGCCTCTGCATAAACACATTTTGCAAGAAGATAGAGGTCGTTGTTTGATGTTGAACTGTCATCAGTTGATATTGACATTCCAAGTGCTTTCGCAGTTTTTGGCCCAACTATACCATCGACTGCAAGTCCATTTTTTTGTTGGAAATATCTCACAGCCTTACGAGTCAAGTTACCATAGATTCCATCAACCTTGCCTGTATAATATCCCCAGCGTTTAAGTTTTGTTTGAACCGTCCTTGTTTGACTTGATGTTAAAGCCACTTCCACAGCTTCAACACTCTCTGTTATGTAATTCATCACCAACCCTGTCACAATAGGTATGAATATGAATGCAAGAGCAAAAATGCAAGCAACAATTCTTTTTTTCATAAAATCCTCCAATCATTTTGTTACAGAATTTATTATTTCCCAAATTTTTGAAATATACTCCAAGTTTTGAGGATTTCTTGAATCAACAAAGCAAACCGCTGGAAAAACAACGCACCACCAATTATCTCCCTGTGCATCTCCCAAATTAATTTTTATACAATCATAAACCCCTCTTTCTAAAACCAAATCTCCATAAGCACGAGTGGGCATATCTTCACTTATAAAAACAACCTCTGCATTATACTTTGCACCTTCCTTGAAAAGAACTGCATTTGCAACATTTTCAATAAGTTCTTTATTTTCAAAAATAATTTTTTGAGCCTCATCTTTATTTTTCGCGTCAGCCAAAAAAGGAATTAAAAATTCAACAACAGCGTCTTTGACAACATATTTCACATTTTTGTCAAAATTTGAATTTGAATTTGCAACAATATGAATTCTCATATATTCTTCTTCATTATTTTTATTTCCACCAAACAGAAAAATTCCAACACAAATAATAGCAATTGCGAAAAAAGATAAAATATATTTCATAAATTCACCTCAAAAAAATTTTTGCCCACTAAGTTAAAGTTAAAATAAAAATTTTATAAAAATTAATAAAAAACATAAAAAAAATCGCAAAAAAGTGCGATTTTTTCTTTTATTAATCTTAAAAAATTTAAAATATGTTTTTTCTAATTAAACTTTTAAATTGTTTTTTATTATTTTTTTGCCAAAGTTTCATAATCATTCAAAAGTTTTTCTCTTACCTGTCCAACACTTTTAATTCCTGCTTTATATTGTTTTACAGCATTCAAATGATTTCCAACAATTTCAAGAGCTTCACTTTTTTCTTTGTTATCTTTAACATGAAGAGCGGATAAAATTTGTTTCCCTGCGGAAATATTTTCAAAAAGTCCAGTTGGAATTTGTTTCAAAATTGACATTTTTTCAGTGTAAAAGCTCTCATTTTCTAAAAGTTTACAAACAACTTCAACAATATCCGTTTTTGGTTTTTTCTCTTCAATTTCTTCAGGTTTAACATCATTTTCGGCGTTTCCTTCAGGAATTGTTTTCGTTGTAAAATTTGCCTCATCAAAGAATTTTTCAAATTCATAAGCAGTTTGAGAAACTTTTATCTCGCATTTTTTTGCTGGAAAAATATTCTTAAAAACTTTCTTATCCTTGAAAAGTCTGCCATAGGTTGAAATTGAATAAACCAAATTTTTTGCAGGTTCATCGACTATATAACTTAGTTTTGTTTCATTTCCATTATTGGTTAGTCCTGTTAAAACAAATCCATAGCAATCTGAAAATTCACTAAAATTTTCTT
Organism: uncultured Clostridia bacterium; assembly: GCA_947591785.1. Classification (GTDB taxonomy): domain Bacteria; phylum Bacillota; class Clostridia; order Christensenellales; family UBA1242; genus Caccovivens. The sequence continues at coordinate 37,882 of CANQDK010000003.1, forward strand.
CATTTATTGTATTTTCATCATAAAATTTTATCATTAGTTTTTCTCCTTTGTCTTTGTTGATATTTTATCGTAGCTTTTTAAGAGATTTTCTCTAACAGTATTTCTTTCTCTTACAATTTTAATGTATTTCCTAACAGCACATATTTTTTGCTTAACAATATTCAAAACGCTGTTCATTTCAAAATTAGTGCCGATATTTGCTGACTGAATTAAATCTTTTCCAACTGCTGAATCTTCAAAAAGTGAGGTTGGAATATTTTTAAAAACAGATATCTTGTCATTATAATTTAACATAAAAATATTCTTATTTAAAATTTCTACAATATCAGGCTTCCTAGAAGAAAAGTTTTTTTCATTAAAAATTTCTTCATAATCATTGTGCTTTTGAGTAAATTTAATTTCCACATCACTGCTTGGTTCTACATTAAACAAAGAGATTCTTTTTTTAAAGAGTTTATTTGTCCTAACAACATCATATTTCAAATTGTCACCACTATGCAATGCTTTAAATCTAAGAGTTGTAATTTTTCCATCATTTTCAAGTCCAACAAGTGCAAAACCATATTTATCATAATCTTCTTCTTTTAATTGTGTGGCATCTAAAACATCAATCATTTACACACCTCTTTTATGAAAGATATTTTATCATATTCAATTTTCAATGTCAATACCAAAAATTAAAATTAAGTAATTTCAAATAATATAAAAAAAATGACAATACAAATTAAAAAAACCGCGTTTTTTGCGGTTTTTTATAAAAATTACTTTATTTTTTCATAAAAATCAACAATTTTATTTAAATTTTCTAAAATCATACTGGAGATTTATTTCTATATTTTTATTGTAGTTTCACAAATTATTATTTTTGAACTTTATGAAACACAATAATATTTTCGTCTTTTTCAAGAGGAAAAGTTAAATCTGGGTTTTGAAAAACCACTGTTTCTTCTTTAACTTTTATTTCCTTTGCAATATCCCAAGCTGTTTGCCCAGCAGATGCAAAAATAAGTTCTATTGCACAATCCCTATCGCCGATTTCTTCTGAAACTTCTGCACCATTAATAACAGCTCCAGTCACATCACAAAATTTGTTTACAGTAATTTTAAGTTTTGCGTCAAATAGAAATTCTCTCCCCTTTTTGACAACAACATCAACATCACATACCACAACATTGACAGAAATTTGAGAATCTTCTTCACATTCGGTTTTATCGCTGACAACAAAAGGAACTTCCATTGTAACGCTATAAAGTCCGCTGGTTTCATCGTTCAAATAGACAACATTTGTTTTTGTGACACCTTCAACAAAAACCTCTCCGTCTTTTACATAGGAATTTGTTACAACAAAATTTGTCCCACCAATAAACATAATCTTATCAACACGAGGGCTGTCTTCATCAAGAGTCAAAGCACCATCTATCTTTTCCTCGAACATATCACAAGGAATCTCTTTACTCATATCAAAACTGCCTGTTGAAACTTTCAAATCGCTTGTTGTGCTGTAAATATCTTTCACAACTGTTTGACTTTTTTCTAAATAAGAAGTCACACAAACACCTATTTGGACTTCAACTTTAACCTCAACACCCTTTTCTGTTGTCTCTATTTGACATTTTGTCAGACTTTTTTTAACATAAGCTTCCGCCTCACTGACAGCCTCACGAGTGACACCTTCAAGTTCAATTTCCTCTTTAAAATTTTCTGTGGTGTAGGCAGTTTCAAATCTTTCACTCTCCGTCAAGTAAAGAATTTTTGTGACAACTTCTCCGCCAACTGAAACGAAATTTTCACCACTATCAACAGTTTTTACAAAAACCTGACTTTCGTTTGAAATAACTTTTTTCACAGGTTCTTTGATTGAAAATTCCGTTGCAACAGAAAAACTTCCATTTGCTTGGCCAACAAGTGTGTCAACCATTATCTCGTCTTCTTTAACACAGACATCTTCATCTCCACTTGTAATTGTTCCAATTTCACGGTTACATATAAGAACTGCTGACTGAACGCATACACAGTTGATTTTGATGTTTCCTCCACCAATGCTGTCAACCGCATAATCATCAACATCAACTTTAATGTTTATATGGTCACCAACACAAATTGCTTCGTCCTCAAACTTTCCAGTAAAAGGACATGTTGAAGTCAAAGAGCCAATTTCTCCATCAACAGTAAGATAAAGAATGCACAAATCAATTGTTCCAGTATATGAAACAGCTCCGTTCAATATCTCAACCGTTTCCGCCTGTGCTGAATGGCAAACAGAAAGAACCTTGTCAAGTTCAACTTCAATAGGAACATTGCATTCCACATTAAAAGATGATTTTTCAAGTCGCTTTTTCTTCACCACACTAAATTTGTTTGTTTCAAAAGCCATAAACCCCTCCAGATTTGATTTTTAAATTCAAAAGTATTCTATTTTGTGAACATTACTTTAAGAACAAAATCTTGAATATTTTTTATCAAAAAGGCAAAAATCCGCATAAGGAGTGTTGTATGAGAAAAATAAATTATGGACTTGATGACATAAAAATGAAGATATCACAAATGAAAGGACAGAGTGTTCAAATGAAAATAAACCGTGGGCGAAAAAAAATTGAAAGTGTGACAGCAATAGTTAAAGATGTTTATCCAAGCGTTTTTACAATAAAGACATCTGACGAAAAATTACAAACCTTTTCTTATTTTGATGTCCTTTGTGGAAATGTTGTGCTTGCTGACGAAAATTAATTTTTTTGTTCTCTTATTAGAATATTTAAAAAAAACACCAAAAATTTGGTGTTTTTTTTCAGAGTCAATTTAAATTAGAAATTAAAGAACAAGAACTCTCACAATTTAGTCTCAATTTTGCACTTTGCAAACTGCAATGTGGATTTATTTTGAAAACAATCCTTTTTTCTTGCGTGGAAATTTAATTGCAGCTTGTGCAGCAGCCAAACGAGCGATTGGCACACGATATGGTGAGCAAGAAACATAGTCCAATCCAATTCTGTGACAGAATTCAACAGATGATGGGTCACCACCATGTTCTCCACAAATTCCAAGTTTAATGTCAGGTCTTGTTGAACGGCCGAGTTCTGTTGCAATACGAACAAGTTTTCCAACGCCATTTTGGTCAAGACGTGCAAATGGGTCACTTTCAAACAATTTCTTTTCATAATAAGTGTCAAGGAATTTTCCAGAGTCGTCACGAGAGAATCCAAATGTCATTTGAGTCAAATCATTTGTGCCGAATGAGAAGAATTCTGCATATTTTGCAATTTGGTCAGCAGTGATTGCAGCACGAGGAATTTCAATCATTGTGCCGACTTTATATTTCATCTCAACATTGTTTTCTTTCAAAATTCTGTCTGCAGTTTCTGTTACAATATCCTTTACATATTTAAATTCAACACTGTCACAAGTGAGAGGAATCATAATTTCAGGAACAACATCAAATTTATCTTCTTTTCTAACTTCAATTGCTGCTCTTATGACTGCTTCTGTTTGCATTTGAGCAATTTCAGGATATGTCACAGCAAGACGGAGTCCTCTATGCCCCATCATAGGATTGAATTCATGCAAGCCTTCAACAGTTGCTTTCAAACTTTCAAAACTCAACTTCATTTCTTTTGCAAGAGCCTTAATTTCTTCATCTTCATGAGGTAAAAATTCATGAAGAGGTGGATCTAAGAAACGAATTGTCACAGGTCTGCCCTGCATTGCTTTGAAAATTCCCTTAAAGTCTTTAAGTTGCATTGGAAGAAGTTTTTTTAGTGCCTTTTGTCTTTCTTCTTTGGTTGAAGAAACAATCATTTCTCTTACTGCAGGAATTCTATCTGCTTCAAAAAACATGTGTTCAGTTCTGCAAAGGCCAACCCCTTCTGCACCAAAGTTGAAAGCAACAGCAGTATCACGAGGATTATCAGCATTTGTACGAATTTTAAGGTTGCGATATTTATCCGCCCATTCCATTATAGTTGCAAATTCGCCAGAAATTTTTGCATCTTCTGTTGCGATTTCGCCGTCATAAATTTTTCCAGTTGAGCCATCAAAAGAAATGACATCACCTTCCTTATATTTCTTCCCACCAAGAGTGAAAGATTTTCCATCTTCTGCAAATTTTATTGCACTGCAACCAGCAACGCAGCAAGTTCCCATTCCACGAGCAACAACAGCAGCGTGAGATGTCATACCTCCGCGAGCAGTCAAAATACCTTGACTTGCAGCCATACCTTCAATATCTTCTGGACTTGTTTCTAGACGAACAAGCACAACCTTGCCTTTCTTTCCGCCAAGTTCCTTTGCTTTTTCTGCAGTAAAGCAGATTTTTCCACATGCAGCACCTGGAGAAGCAGGAAGAGCCTCACCGATAACTGTGGCTTTTTTGATTGCTTTTTCATCAAAAGTTGGATGCAAAAGTGCATCAAGTTGTTTTGGGTCAAGCATCAAAAGTGCTTGTTTTTCATCAATCATACCTTCTTTCACAAGGTCAACAGCAATTTTGAGAGCAGCTTTTGCTGTTCTTTTGCCGTTTCTTGTTTGAAGCATATAAAGTTTTCCACGTTCAATAGTGAATTCCATATCTTGCATATCTCTATAGTGATTTTCAAGCTTTTTAGAGATAGCAACAAATTGAGCATAAACTTCTGGATTTTGCTTTTCAAGTTGAGCGATTGGTTGAGGAGTGCGAATTCCAGCAACAACGTCTTCACCTTGTGCATTCATCAAGTATTCGCCATAAAGCACATTTTCACCAGTTGAAGGGTTACGAGTAAACGCAACACCAGTTCCGCTATCATCTCCCATATTTCCAAAAACCATGGATTGAACATTGACAGCAGTTCCCCAGTTATAAGGGATGTCATGCATACGACGATAAACATTGGCACGTTCATTATCCCAAGAGCGGAAAACGGCCTTGACAGCTTCGATAAGTTGTTCTTTTGGTTCTTGTGGGAACTCTTTATTTTGGCTTTCTTTATAGAGTTTTTTGAAGAGGACAACAATTTCTTTTAAATCTTCAGCACTTAAATCCTTGTCGAATTTAACACCTTTCTTTGCTTTGATGTCGTCAAGAATTCTCTCATATTTTGATTTGTCTTGCATCATAACAACATCGCTGAACATTTGAATAAAGCGGCGATAACTGTCATAAGCAAAGCGTTCGTTATTTGTAAGTTTTGCAAGTCCAACAACAACCTTGTCATTAAGTCCCAAGTTTAAGATTGTGTCCATCATTCCAGGCATAGAAACTCTTGCCCCAGAGCGAACAGAAACAAGAAGAGGATTGCTTGGATCTCCAAAATTTTTTCCAGTTATTTTTTCAATTTTTGAAAGGTAGGTTTCAATTTGAGATTTGATTTCATCATTAATTTTTCGCCCATCTTCATAATATTTTGTGCAAGCTTCAGTGGTGATTGTAAAACCCTGAGGAACAGGGAGCCCAATTCTTGTCATTTCAGCAAGATTTGCACCCTTACCACCGAACATAGCTTTGTTTTTGCCATCTGCTTCTTTAAATAAATAAACATATTTCTTCATAAATTTCTCCTTGATTAGTAGTTTGCTGGACTTATTATATCAAATTTTATCCTATGCACGCAAATAAAATTAATAAATTTATAAAAAAAATTATTCTTTAATATGTTGATTTATTATAATGATTTATTTTATTACAACATTTTTAATACATGTAACAACATTTTTTATACATAAAAACTTTATAAGGCTTCATTTAAAGACATCATTAAAAAAATTATGCTGAAATTCAGCATAACTTAAATTAACATAACTTAAAATTAACACATGTTAAAATCGGTAATATTGAAAAACAAAAATTGTAAGTTTAAAGCCAAATTGCAAAATTTGTTCCATCACCTAGATTTCTTTGAGTTTTTCAAACCATTATTTCCCCTAACCGACAACCGCTTCCAAATACTGTAACAGTTGTTCCTTCCCAAAACCATTTTCTGAAGAATATGGCATCACCATTTCTTTGCGAATGCCAAGAACTTTTGCTATGGTTGTGCAAGATTGAGAAATTTTACTTTTAGCAATTTTATCAACTTTTGTCGCAACAACAATATAAGGGATTTTATTAACATTCAAAAATTCAAGCATCATAATATCCAAATCATTAGGTTGATGGCGGCAATCACAAAGCACAGCAACAACTTTAAGCGATTGACTTTTTAATAGGTATCTCTCCATCAACCCTGCCCAATTTGCAATATGATTCTTTCCTGTTTGAGCATAGCCATAACCAGGCAAATCAACAATCCTAAAACTTTCGTTGACAAAAAAATAGTTTATCATCTTTGTAAGGCCAGGAGTTGAAGAAGTCTTTGCGAGATTTTTTTGCCCACAGAGAGAATTTATGAGAGAACTTTTTCCAACATTACTTCTTCCAACAAACGCCACTTCTGGACAATCATCACAAATAATTTTATCTTCTTCCACAACCGAAGTGAGATATTTTGCATTCTTAATAATCATGTCTTTATTATAGCAGTTTTTCTTAAAAAAAGTAAAGAGATTAAACTATGTTCTATATTGTATTAATTTGAAAATAATCTGCAGATTCCTGAGAAACAATTAGTCTTTAAATTTCTTCACAGCCATTCATACTAATCTAAAGTTTTAATCCCTTTCATGTTGGCAATAATTCTTTTTTACTAAATTAAAGAAGATTAATAAGGTAAAATAAAAAATTTAAAACAAAAAATAAAATAAAATCAAAATAAAAGAATTCAACAAAAATAAAAAATTAAAATAAGACTATGTCAAAATAAAATTAAAAAAAATTAAATTTCTTCAATTGGAAATCATTTGCAATTTTAATTATAAAGGTTTAAACTTATTATTATAAAAATTCCATCTTTCGACTGCACAAATTGTTTCTTCTAAACATAGAGGACAACAAATTAGCATAAATAACAAGAAATCAAGCCAATTTGATAGCTGATTACGATTTTTAAACAAAATTTTAACAAAAAAAATATGATTATAAGTATAATACAGAAAAATTTGAGTGTAAAAATTTGATATTCAAAAAATTTAAAAGGAAGATTTTTATCTAGTATGAAGAAAGAGTATGATAAAAGTTTACCACCTTTCACAAAAGGTGAGGAAATATTTAGTGCTGTCACCCATATTGTTGGTGGTGGCTTTGGAGTGATTTTTCTCTTCGTCAGCGTCATTCTTGCTCATTTTTATCTTGATGCTGTCGGCATTTTGAGTATGTATATTTATGGTATTTGTATGATTATCACTTACACAATGAGTGCAATATATCATTTTCTTAGGCCAAATCGTGCAAAAAAAGTTTTTCGTATCTTTGATCATTGTTCAATTTTTTTGCTTATCGCTGGAACATACACTCCTTACTGTCTCATAACTTTGGCACAAGCACCCGCATGGGGATATTCTCTTTTTGCTGTTGTTTGGGCTCTTTCTATTCTTGGCATTGTCCTTAATGCAATCAATATGTATAAATGGAAACCTCTTTCAATGGTGTTATACCTTGCACTTGGGTGGTGCATTATAATTGCAATAGTCCCACTGCTTAAATATCTCTCACCAGAAGGCTTTTGGTGGCTTCTTGGTGGCGGAATTGCTTACACTGTTGGTGCAGTTTTCTTTGCTTTCGGCCGTAAAATAAGATACATTCACAGCATTTGGCATTTGTTTGTTCTTCTTGGAACAATCTTGCAATTTGTTTCAATTTTGTTTTACGTTATTCTTCCATAAAACACCAAAATTTTTTAAAACAATGAACTAATTAAAAATTTCACACTTCTCAACAAATAAAAAATAAAAACCGAAATAATATCGGTTTTTTATTTAGTTTTTTTTACAATCCACTTATCGTTTTTGAAAATCAAATTTTTTGCTTTTATCTTAGGTTTTCCAACCTCATCATCAAATCCACAGTCTTGAATATTATACCACTCATCTGCAACATTTTTAGAAACTTCAAAGGCTCTTTTTGTCATATCCTCAATTCTTTCTCTCTCGCTCTCAAGGTTTTTGTCAACATAAATAGGATTGCAAAGAGCAAAACTTAATGAATAAGAAAACTTTCCATTTCTTTTTTTCTTTCGTTTAAACAATGCAACAATTGGAAGCACAGGAACATCATTCCTTACAGCTGTTTGAAAAGCACCTCTTTTAAACGGCCTTATCTCACGATAAAATGGCCACATTGAAGCCTCTGGATTGAAAAGAACTGGTTTGTTTTTCTTTAAAAGATAAGAGATATCATCATAAAATTTTTTCATTCCAGACAAACTTTCACTTGGAATTGGAATACCACCCAAAGATCTAAGCCAGAAACCAACCATAGGCCTTTTAATGTTTTGAGCCAAAGTTGTGAAATAGATTTTTCGAGTCGAAAAAACATTTGTTCCAACAGAAAGGTCGTCAAGAAGATAGACATGATTACATGTTATCACAAAGCCTTTATGACGCAACTTTGCTCTGTTTTCCTTTCCAAAAATTTTTAAGTGTCGATACAAACGCATAAAAGGATTAAAGACACAAATTGCTAAAAAACGAAAAATTGATGCCCATACACGAAAAAAAATTGAACGAGGACGAAAACTATAACTTTCATTAAAAGAAAGATTTCGATTATCGTTTACAATTTCTCTCATGTGTTCGTCTGTGGAATCAGGTCTTTCAATACCATCTTTGTCAATCATATTATCTCCAATCAGATGAATTTTCATTTCATTTTACTATATTTTTAATTTTTTTTCAAGCAAATAATTAATTTTTCACAAAAATTGCTATATGTTTCTAAATAAAGCAAAAATCAACTCCGTTTCTAACCATTTTTACTGAAATTTCATAAAAAAATATATCGGAGGAAATATGACAAATTATTTTGGAACAGATGGCATAAGAGGTATTTTTGGCGAAACTCTCACTTGTCAACTTGCTTTTGCTGTTGGAAACGCATTAACTCAAATCAAACATAATCCATCAATTGTGATTGGACACGACACAAGAAATTCTGGCGATGCGATTATGCTTTCTGTTTGTGCAGGTATCGTGCAAGGCGGTGGAAATGTTGTGAGTGTTGGAACAATACCAACTGCTGGGATTTCCTACCTCACAGCAACAAAGAATTTTGACTATGGAATAATCATCACTGCTTCACACAATCCCCCACAATATAATGGAATAAAAATTTTCGACAAAACAGGAAGAAAAATCTGTGACAAAGATGAAGCCAAATTGGAGGAATATTTCAAAAATCAAAAAACAGCACAACAACTTGGAACATTTAGTGTTAATTTAGCACTTCAAAACGACTATTTCTCGCACTTAGAAAAATGTGTAAGCACAGATTTTAAAAATCTTAAAGTATGTCTTGATGCAAGCAATGGAGCAAGTTTTAAGATTGCTCCCAAAATTTTTAAAAAACTTGGAGCAGAAGTTGTAAAAATTGCATGTAAAGATGATGGAAAAAAGATTAACACAAACTGCGGATGTTTATACATAAAAAACTTACAAAAAGTTGTTGAAGAAAAAAAAGCGGATATTGGTTTTGCCTTTGACGGAGATGCAGACAGAGTTATAGCAGTTGATAAAAATGGAAAAATATTTAATGGTGACAAACTTCTCTATATTCTTGCAAAAGATATGAAAATGCAAGGGCAACTTTATGCCAGTTCAGTTGTAGGCACAAGTCATACAAATTCTGGAATTATGGTTGGATTAAATCGCAACAAAATCAACTTAATAAGAACAGATATTGGTGACAAATATGTCATTGATGCAATGGAAAAAATGAATTTGTCCCTTGGTGGTGAACAATCTGGGCACATAATTATAAGGAATTTATCAAACACTGGTGACGGAATCTTGACAGCCCTGAAAGTGTGTGAAATTGTAAAGAAAAATTCAAAAACTCTTGACGAACTTTTTGATGCCATCGACATTCCTCAATGCAATATAGATATTTTTGTGAGAGATAAAATCAAGGTTTTGAATAATGAAAAATTAAAGAATATTGTAAATCAAATTTTTTGCGAAATTGTCCCTGCTGGAAGAGTTCTTGTGCGAGCAAGCGGAACCGAAGAAAAAGTAAGAATTATGGTTGAATATCCCGACAAAGAAAAAGCGGATTTCTATGCAAAACAAATAAAAGAAATTATTGAAAAAATTTAGTTCCAATATTTAGAAACTAAATTTAAAACAAAACTAAAATTTTAAAAAAGTCATCAGTTTTTTTCAGTCAAAATATTTAAGATTTTTTCCATTTTTTTACTTTCAGATTTATTAAGTGATTTTCTCATATTGTCAATCGTTTTTGTTTCATCTTTATTTTCATACATATCAAAAAACTTTTGCGTTGGAACAAGCAAATATTCTCGCCCATCTTTTGACGAGCGTTCTTTGGTTATCAAACCTTTTTTCATTAAGATTTTGACTTTGTATGTTGCATTAGGTGAAGATATATCCAAAAATTCAGCAAATTGAGAAATTGTTGGTTTGTCCATAAGATAAATACATTCAAGACAGAAATATTCTGCTGAAGACAATGTTTCATCAGTATCTTTGATTTTTTTGAACATACTTCGATAAAAAATCAACTTAAATTTTCGATAGATTGCATTAAATTTCCTAAAAGCCATGACTTCACCAACTTGTAAAATTCTTTATAAAAAGTTTACATTAAATTAGAAAAAAAAGCAAACATTTTTTCATTTTTAAATAAAAAATTAATAAAATGATATTTTTAATATTAAGTTAAATATGTATAGACGCACATAAGTTTTTCACACTAACCGCACATCAGCGTAAAAAGGACTTAATGTGTTTAACTATTTTTCTAGAAAATTTTCTGGTGAAAAAGTGTAAACTTCAATTAACCATTATTTTTGTTTCTCTGTTTCGTTTGAAGATTTTCCATTTAACCCATCTTCAATATTGTCAAGATATCCTTTATTTACATTGTCCCAAACCACACCTGTTTGTTCAAAATATTCTTGCATAGACATATCGGTTTTTTTATAAAAATGTTTAAACGAGAAATCTGTGATTTCATCATTCTCAATATCATAATCATAACCTATTTGTAAAAGATAATCACCAAATTTTACAAAAGCCTCTCCGTTGCTTACAGCCACACCATCAAAACAAAAAAGTTCTTTTTTTGTTGTTGAAGCCCGTAAATCTTTCCATATATCTCTTTTGTCATAATTCAAGGTTACAATATTTGAATTGTCGTTATTAATTTGAACAAATTTATATCCATCACTCGGAGATATTTCGCCTTTCATAACAACGCATTCGCCAAATGAAACAGCATTGTCAGATGTTAATCGAGTTATTCCTTGTTCATCAATTGCTTTTTTTAATTCAACAAAATCTTGTTCACTAAAATATCCATCTTTAATGTCAAAAAACAAGTCAACATCATCACTTTTCAATTTTTTGCCCATCTCGAAAATTTTTTTTGCTGACATTTCTGCACTAACTAAATCATAAGAGTGCCTGATAGAATTTGGAGCGTTTTTTATATATTCGTCCACCAATTTTTTGTCAACCGAAGAGTTTTTATATAATTGACTTAGCATTAACAAGTCATTTTTAGTAAATTTTGATATTTCATACGGAGATGTTTGTCCATGAACCATGATTGATGGAGAGTTAGCAAATGCAGGGAATTCTATTCCCCCAATCGATTTCATAAGCAAGGATTTAAGAGTTCCATTGAAATTTGCAGATTTGTTATACAAATTTTTGTTTAACGTGATTGTTGAATGAACAATCTCTTCTCCGTCTATAGAATCTGTAACATTTTTCAAAGAATTTGTTACATCATTTTTATCTCCAAGTTGTATTTCTATTAAGGAATTTTGAGGATTCTCCAAATTTAATACAAAACTGTAATTCGGATTTATTACTTTAAAAAGTTCATTATATTCATCAACAGTCGCCTGCAAAATTTTTTCTTGGACTTTCGTGACAGGAAAATCAACACCTATCTCAATTGGATTTCCTGTGTCAGCAATTCTATGTATTCCGTAAGCATCTATTCCGCTAAATGTAGCCCAAGTATGATTATTGCCATCACTTTCAATATAATTATCAAAAAAATCATTTAATTCTTTGTAAGTAGGCAATGTGGATGTCACTTCTGTTGCAGAAGAATTATTATAATCTTCTTTGTTTTTATCATTTGGTGTGCATGCCACAAATGAGAGTGCAGCCCCAGAAATAACAAGTGCCGAGAAAACTGATGCAAGGTTTTTTGCAATTTTTGAAACTCTTTTATTTTTTAATATTTTATTTGTGTCCATAGTGATATTATATCATATATAAAAAAAATAGCAATATCTTTTTAGAGATTTTGCTATCAATTTTGAAATGAACCTAAATAGGTTCAACTACTATGTTTTCTTGGTGACCCCGACGGGATTCGAACCCATGATACCGCCGTGAGAGGGCGGTGTCTTAACCACTTGACCACGGGGCCTAAAGAAATAAACTTGAATGCTTGTTTATATTATCATATTTATCAAAAAAAATCAATAAATTTCGTGAAAAATAAGTTATTTTTAAAAAATAAATAAAAAATATTATACTTTTATTAAAAAATCTTTTACTTTCTCAAACAAAAAATTCAAGTTTTTAATCAGAATTTTTTAATTTTTCAATTGCTTCTTTGCGATTTTTACTGCTATAGACAAAATTTCCACTTACTAAAATGTCTGCTCCGCTTTCCACAATTTTTTTGCAATTTTTATCATTAACACCGCCATCAAATTCAATTTTAAATCTCAAATTATTATTTTTTCTAAATTCATCAATTTCTTTAACTTTTTCAATCGTTTCTGGAATTGTTTGTTGTCCACTTGCACCAGGCTCAACCCCCATCACTAGCACTAAATCACAACCAAAAACAAACGAACGAATATCTCTAAACGAGGTGTTAGGTTTGATTGCAATTCCAGCAAGAGCATTGTTTTCTCGAATAAATTTCAACGCATTCACTAAATCCTCTTTATTTTTGAAAGCCTCATAGTGAACCGTGACAATGTTTGCACCCGCTTGAATATATTTTGGTATATCTTCACTTGGTTCATTTTGCATAAGATGAACATCTAACATAATGACACTATTTCTGTTTATGTTTCTAAGAAGATTAAAATCATAAGTGTTTTTTTGAACAAAATTATCGTTCATAATATCACAATGTAAAAGATCTGCAATGCCTTGCATTTGATGAGCGTATTCAATAATATCTTGAAAATCAGCAATAGGGTCAGTTGAAACCGATATGTCTGGAACTTTTTTCATAATCCCTCACAAACAACAAATTTATTTTAAATATATCAAAAATTGGTAAAAAAACAAAATTTTTTATTGTTTTTCATGTTTTTTTATCAATATTTTTTAATTTTTCTTAAATTTTCATATAATTTTAAATAATTTTCGTATCGAATTGATGAAATTTTCTTTGCTTTCACAGCATCATAAACAGCACAATTTTTGTCTAACAAATGCTCGCACGAAGAATATTTACAGCCACCTGCATATTTTAAAAAGTCAGGATAATATCTTTTTATTTCATGCTCGTCTATTTCAAGTAACCGTTCATCGAGTTTTGAAAAACCAGCAGTATCTGCAAGAAATTTGTTTTCACCAAAATTGTAGAGTTCAATAACACGAGTGGTTTGTTTTCCCCTTTCAATTTTTTTACTGAAAGTGTCAACTTTTGCAATTTGTTCGTTTCTAAGAGCATTTATGATTGAAGATTTTCCAACAGCACTCTGCCCTGCCAACGCACAGACACCACGAATTTTTGATTTTAGTTTTAAAACACTTTCATCTAATGTTGAAAAAATATGTGTTTTTACAATATTTTTATAAATTTTTTGGATTTCTTCACATTCTTTTTTATTTATATCGCATTTATTAATGCACAAAATTGGTTCTATAGAATTCAACTTACAAAAAATCAACAATTTGTCAATAGTATAAAAATCAGGTTTTGGAATTGGAGCAACAACAATAAACATCTTATCCAAATTTGCGAGCGGTGGCCTTATCAACAAATTTTTCCGTTTTTCAATCTTACAAATGACATTATCATCATCTAAAAAAACTCTATCTCCAACAAAAACTCCATCTTTTTTAAGATTTTTTCGTGCCTTTGTTTGAATCAATTGATTTTTTCCAATGTCAACAACAAACTCGTCTGCTTGTTTCTTTAAAACAATGCCCTGCTTCACTTTGCCCCTCCAATACGATTGCGAAGTTGTCCACACGCACCATCAATATCTTCTCCAAGGCTTCTTCTTACAGTTGCACTTATACCTTTTTCTTGAAGTTTTTCGGCAATTCTATATGCGTTTTTTCGAGTCACCCCAATGAGATGTTTTTCTTTTACTGAATTTAATGGAATAAGATTAACATGGCAGGAACGTCCTTTCAAAATTCTTGCAAGTTCAAAAATACAGTCATCAGTATTATTGACGCCTTCAATTAGTGAATATTCAAAACAAATTCTTCTGCCAGTTTTTTCAAAATAATAATCACAGGCTTTTAAAATTTCCTCAATTTTATATGCATTTGCAATCGGCATTATTGTCTTTCTCAGTTCGTCATTTGGTGCGTGCAAGGAAATTGTCAATGTAACTGAAAACCCATCGTCAGCAAGTTGATATATTTTTGGAACAAGTCCACACGTTGAAAGAGAAATGTTTCTCATAGAAATATTGATTCCATCTGGAGATGTCACAAGACGGAGAAATTTTGTAACATTTTCATAATTGTCAAGAGGCTCTCCACAACCCATAAGCACCACGTTTGTAACTTTTCGTTCTTTATGTGTTCCACCAAGAAGTTTGTTGAAATACAAAACTTGCAAAAGGATTTCTCCAGCAGATAGATTTCTTTCCAAGCCATTCAAGGTTGAAGCACAAAACTTACAACCCATTCTGCATCCAACTTGTGTTGAAACACAAACTGTGTAACCATACTTATACGACAATAACACACTTTCAACAAGACTGCCATCTGCAAATCGTATGGCAACTTTCTGTGTGCCATCTTTAGACACTTGATGAGAAGCAATTTCGTATGAAAAATATTCTTCAGCAATTTTTTCCTTCAAACTTTTGGGCAAATTTGAAATTTCATTTAAATTTTTCAATTGCAAAGAGGCTTCATAAAGTTGTTTTGCTCTATATTTTTGTTCTCCCAAACTTTGAACCAAATCTTGAATCTCTGACAGCGATTTATCCAGAATCATTGATTCACCTCATTTGAGTGGAGAAGAATGTTTTCATTAGCTTTTGTTGTTTTGAAATGATAGCCATTCAAAAATGAAGCCGAATCAAGCACTTTTCCACCAGCCACTTGACATTTCAAAATTTCAAAAATTCCATAACCAGTTTGAATTAAAAATCTCTTCTTTGTTTGTAAAATTTCACCAAAATTATTATTTTTTTCGCATTTTTTCATGTTTTTTTGCAAATTTTCCGTAAAATTTTGACAATTTTTATTTTCTTCAAAAACAGATGCTTTAAAAACTTTTATTCTTTCATCTCCTAAAAAGAAATAAGCCACAGGTGAATCGACAAAGGCCTTAACTTTATTTACAAGACTTTCTGCACTTTGCGAAAAATCAAGAAGTCCTTCTTCTTTGCTTATCGGTTTAACAAAAGTTGCATCAGTATTATTTTGTTTTTTTCTTTTAACATTATCAAATCCAACTTCTTGAATCTTATCCAAAACCCCAATAAGAAGTTCTGCACCAATCCTGGCAAGTCTTGGAAGAAGTGTGTTATAGTCATCTTCTGGCAAAATTTCAACTTTCTTTGAAACAAAAATATCCCCATCATCCATTCCAACTTCGGTTTTCATTATGCTGACTCCTGTCACTTTATCACCACAAAGCAGTGCATTTTGAATTGGAGTTGCACCACGATATTTTGGCAGAAGTGATGGATGAACATTTATGCACGGACAAATTTCCAACAAGGATTTTGACAGAATCTTACCGTATGATGCTGTCACAAAAATGTCACAATCAATTTTTCTAAATTCATCTAAATGTTCGTTAAGCTTTTCAAACTGAAAAACTTCAATTTTATTTTCTTTTGCCAGTTCTACAATTTTTGGAGAAGTCATCTTATTTCCTCTCCCAGAAGGCTTATCCGCTCTTGCAACAACACCAACCACTTTATGCTTGCTCTTCAACAATTCTTGAAGAACAATTTCTGCAAAAAGTGGAGTTCCAAAGAATAATATTTTCAAATCAAAACACTCCTTGTCAAAAAATCATTCAACTCCGTGCGACTTTTTATATGCCTTTCCTTCATCTGTATAATCCACAAAAAGAACTCCATCAAGGTGGTCTATCTCGTGGCAGATGCATCTTGCAACATAGTCTTCTGCCTCAAATTCAAAAGGTTTGCCAGTTCTGTCAAAAGCGGTGATTTTAACATATTTTGGTCGAGTCACTTCACAATAAAATCCTGGCACGCTCAAACACCCTTCATTATCCTTCACCTTGCCTTTTGTTTTGATAATTTGAGGATTTATTATTTCCAAAAATTTGTCTTTCTCTATTTCAATAACAATCACTCTACGCAAAATCCCAACTTGCACACCAGCAATACCCATTCCGTTGTTTTCTTTCATTGTGGTTCTCATATCGTCCAAAAGTTTCCACAAATTTTCATCAAAAGACACAACAGGCTTTGATTTCTTCCTTAATGTTTCACTACCCAAAACGACAATTTTTCTTGTGCTCATTTCCCCTCACAGTATGATTATTTTAAAATATAACTCTATTTTTTGTCAAGAAAAAAGAGTTTTTTCAATTTATTTCATCGCAATTTTAAATTTTTAATAACAAAAAATTAAAATTTCATTAAATTTTTATTCAACTCAAATTGTTTGGATTTATCTCAAAGAAAACAGAACTTTTACATTTAGAATCAACACAATCATACACTTTTCTTTCAAGTTCGTCTGCCTTTGAAAGTCCAAATCGCATCAAAATTTGATAGCGAAATTTATTTTTAATTTTGTTTACAGGCGATTTCATAACATCAAGATAAACAAAATCTTGTAAATTTTCTTCCTTTATTTTTTTTATCTTTTCAAAACAATTTTTACATTCTTCGGCAACAACTTTTTCATTTTCATGAGAAAAAAGTATCCTAACAATCTTTGCGTATGGTGGAAATTTTGTCACCTTTCGCAAATTTATTTCTCGATTAAAAAATCCTTTATAGTCATATTCGCTTGCAAAACGATAGACAAAATGGCGTGGACTGTAAGTTTGCAAAATCACCTTTCCCTGCATTGAGCTTCTTCCTGCCCTACCTGCAACCTGTGTCAAAAGCTGAAATGTGCGTTCTATGGAACGATAGTCAGCCTGATAAAGACTTTGATCAGCATCAACAATTCCAACCAGTAGCACATCTTCAAAATCATGTCCCTTCGCAATCATTTGCGTGCCAACCAAAATGCCAGGCTTACATTTTCTAAATTCGTTCAAAATTTTGCGATGCCCATTTTTTTGAGATGTTGTGTCATTATCCATTCTAAAAATTGGAACATCTGGAAAAAGTCTGTGCAATTCTTCAACAACTCTTTCCGTTCCTATTGCTCCTTGCTTGATGTCAGAACTTCCACAACTTGGACAAACATCAAGGGCTTTAAATCTCTTGCCACAATAATGACATTTCAGTTTGTTTTCAAATCGGTGATAAACAAGCGAAACATCACAATCGCTACATTTTGCAACATAGCCACATTGCCTGCATCTTTGAAAGGAGGAAAATCCTCGCCTGTTAATGAAAATCATTGCTTGTTTCTTACGCTCAACAATATCTTTCAGTTCAAAATAGAGTGGCATTGAAAAAATTTGATTATTACCATGGCGAAGTTCCATCATCATATCAATAATTTGAATTTTTGGCATTTCCATTCCATTTACACGCACAGGCATCTCAACAAGTTGATATTCTCCATCAATCGCCTTTGCATAACTCTCTATAGACGGTGTTGCACTTCCAAGAACAAGTGTGCAATCGTTATACTGCCTGCGAAAAAGAGCAATATCATGTGTGTCATAACGCGGATTGTTTTCACTGACATAAGTCTGCTCATGTTCTTCATCAATAATGATTATCCCCAAATTTTCAATTGGAGAAAAAATTGCCGAACGTGCTCCAACAACAACTCTCGCCTCTCCAAAAAATATCCTTTTCCATTCGTCAAAGCGTTCCCCTGCTGAAAGCCCACTGTGAATAAGTGCAACTTGTCCACCAAATCGTGCCTTGAAATTTGCAAGCACTTGTGGTGTCAAAGAAATTTCAGGCACAAGCATTAAAGCAGATTTTCCTTTTGCAAGTTGCCTTTCAATCAAATTCATATAAACTTCTGTTTTTCCGCTTCCAGTCACTCCATAGAGAAGATAGGTTTTGTTTTCAGTGATGGTGTCCACCGCCCTTTGTTGAAGAGCAGTAAGCGTTCTTTTTTCAGATTTTATTTCATCAAATTCAGGTTCTCGATTGACTTGTTGCTCTCTTGTTAAAATGACACCACTTTTCACCAACGAAACAAGTGGAGCATAGCCAAATTGATTTGAAAGTTCTGAAAATTTTTTTTCGCCATTTTTTTTCAAATATTCCACAATTTCAATTTGTTTTTTTGCACGAGCTGATGGCATTTTGAAATTTTCTGAAAGAGAACAAATTTTGACAACCAATTCTCTAACTTTATCTGTTCGCATTTCGGCAGGGATAAACAATCTCAAAATACTTGCAAGTTTCAAATGAAGTTTGTCCGCCATGTAAAACATTAAGTCAAGCATTTCGGGTTTTATGACTGCAAAATCTTCAATTTTTCTTTCAATAAATTTCAATTTTGTTTCGTCATACTCACAAGAATCGGAAAGTTCAACAATAAACCCTTGCAGATGTCGTGAGCCAAAAGGAACAATCACCCTTTCTCCAACCTGCACACTCATTTCTGGTGGAACAACATATTCAAATTCTCTATCCAAGGCTTTTGCATCTTGGTCAATGATTATTTTTGCAAACAATTTCACTCCAAAAGATGACAAAAAAAGTCACCAAAAAACTTTTCAGTGACATTTTATCATATTTAAAAACAAAAATCTAGCAAATTTCGGTGTCAGTCCAAATCACTTGGAACAATTTTCCCTTCATAAATCTCATCAAGAGCAATGCTGATTGCTTTTTTATCTGCGGTTGCAAGTTCGTTTCTGCGAGTTGTTTCGATTTCCTTTGCACGTTTTGAAGCAAGAACAGACAAAATATATTTATTCCCTCCTGCTTTTTTTGTTAATTCGTCAATAGGTGGTTCAATCATCATAAGGCAAAAATCTCCTTCCAAAATATTTCAACTAAATCTTTCCAATTCTAGCACAATAAAAACAAAAAATCAAGTGTTTTTTACAAAAACCTTTAATTTCCATGATAAAAACACTCAATTTTTGCTGATTTAAACTTCTTTTAACTTACAAAACCCAAAGAAATAAGGATTGCTCTATTGATTTCTTTCATTTTGTGTTCATTTAAAGTGGTAACTTTTTCCTTTAACCTTCTCTTGTCAAGTGTGCGAATCTGTTCCAAAAGCACAACAGAATTTTTTGGTAGATGAGAGCCATCACTTGGAAGTTCTATATGCGTTGGAAGTTTTGCTTTTCCAAGTTGACTTGTGATTGCCGAAACAATCACTGTAGGAGAAAATTTGTTGCCAACATCATTTTGAATGATAAGCACTGGGCGTATGCCACCTTGCTCACTCCCAACAACGGGACTAAGATCGGCAAAATATATCTCTCCTCTTTTAATCAAATTCTCCATTAAACTCACCGCACAAATTTTTGTTGTCATAAAGTTCGGCAAGTTCAAATTCGTTAAGTTCTTTCTTAAAATTTTCATTATCAAAGAAGGAAAATTGCTCACGAGTGACTATGCCAAACCATGATGAGAGAAAACTTTCTCCCATTCTCATCTTATGCCCTTTGTTTGAAATTGTTGAGTTTATCACAAAATCTTCTAAGCTTGTTTGCTTTTCAATTTCATCAATTTTACTCAGCATTTCTTTGTATGCTTCTTGCATAATTTTCACCCGTTCACATAAATTTTAAACTTATTTTATATAAGTAAAAAATTTTTATTCATTTTTCATTTGAATATTTTTTCTTAATTTACACCCCTCTTAACCTTAAATTCATTCAGCCAACACAACAGCCCCAACAATACTCGGTTGATGTGAAATTGATATGTCCAGTTTTTTAAAGCCATGAGCATCAAAAATATCTTTTGTTTTTCCATGTAGCACAAGAAATGGTTGTCCACTATCTTTGTGACAAAGTTCAATTTCTTTGTATGAAATCTCTCCTTCCTTGACTCCAAGAGCTTTGTAAGTTGCTTCCTTCACCGCCCAGAGAGTTGCAACATGAACAGCAAAATCGCATTTAAACTTTTTTATGTATGCAATCTCTCCGTCAAGAGCAATTTTTTGCAAAAGTTTTTCAGCGTCTTTGATTTTTGCAACTTCTTGTAAATCAAATCCTATCATCTTCCGTTTCCTCCATGTCAACAAAAATTTTGTCTATCACTTTTTTTGCCACAGAATAATCATAACCTTTATAAATCAGATGAGCAAGGCATTTTTGCTTGTTTTTTGCATTTTTTTCGCGATTTTTTACGAATTTTTCTGCCAAAACACTTGCTTTTTCAAATTCGTCATCATCACTGACTCCTTCAATAAGGTTGTCAACAATATCCTTTGAAACACCTTTTTGAATAAGTTTTCGAGCAATTGTGCGTTTGCCTTGACTTTGCGAAACACTTTCAAAAAAATTTTTGGCAAACTTTTCATCATCAACCATTTCATATTCGTGAAGTTTTGAAATCGTTTTTTTGATTATTTCATCAGAGAAGCCCTTCTTTTTTAAATAATCCTTAAGTCCTTTCTCGCTCACAACATATTTTTCAAGATAGGACACCGCCATATCAAAAGAAACTTTTTCATCGTTTTCAGCCTTAATTTCTTTGAATTTTTCTTCATCAAATTCACCGCCAACTTTAAAAGAAAACCTAACCAAAATTTCATCAAGAAAAATCCCTGCCCATTGTCCGTCAGCATAGACATGAAATCTGTTTGTTGCACCAATTCTCTTAATTTGAGTTATTGTCATTTTTTCTCCTTTGCACTGATTTGAATCTTTAATTAAGCACCTCACTTGTCGTTTTTGTATAAGCACGCACAAGCCCACCAGCACCAAGTTTTATTCCGCCAAAATATCTCACAACGAAAACACACGCTTTTGAAACGCCCTTCTTCTGCATAACAGAAAGAATAGGCCTTCCCGCAGTGCCATTTGGTTCTCCATCATCGACTGCTTTTTCCAAAAATGGCGATTCCAAAGAATACGCATAGCAAATATGAGTTGCCTTTTTATGAATAGTGCGAAGATATGAAAGAGCTTCTTCCACTTCGCTCAAAGTTTGGCAATGCAAGAAATAGCCCAAAAATTTGGACTTTTTCTCAACAATTTCCACCTCTTTTGCAAAATAAACCATATCAAAGCCTCTTTTTTTCAAAAAAATCAACAACTTAGATAAGTTTCACTTTCACAAAACTCTTTTTACCTTTTTTGACAAGAGCATCTTCGGCATCATTCAAAGATATATTCAAGGCAAAATCAGTCACCTTTTCATTCTTGAAAGTTATTGCACCACCTTGAATAAGCCTGCGTGCCTCACTCTTTGATGGAGCAAGTTTACAAATCGTCAAAAGTTCACATATCCCCATTGGAAACGCCGATTTTGAAATTTCGACGATTGGAGCATCATCGCCACCTTGTGAGAAAAGATTTTGTGCCATATTCATTGCTTTTTGTGCTTCTTCTTCGCCGTGAACAAGTTTTGTCACTTCAAAAGCCATAACCTTTTTAGCTTTGATTATGTCTGTTGAAACAAGTTCTTGAATTTCTTCAAGTGGAATTCTTGTGAAAAGTTTTAATAGCATTTCAACATCTTTGTCTTGAATGTTGTAAAAATATTGATAAAAATCAAACACGCTTGTCTTATCGCGTGCAACCCAAAGTGCTCCCTTTGCAGTTTTGCCCATTTTCTGCCCTTCAGAGTTTGTAAGAAGCGGACAAGTCAAACATTCCAAATTATGCTCTTTGCCATCTGCAAAAGCCATTTTGCGTGAAAGTTCTGTGCCTGCAACCATATTCCCCCACTGATCAGAACCACCAATTTGAAGTGTGCAACCATACTCTTGATTGAGATGCACAAAATCGTATGCCTGCATCAGCATATAACCCATTTCCAAAAAAGTCAAACCGCCCTCTTTCAAGCGTCTTGCATACGCCTCATTTGCCAACATTTTGTTGATATTGAAATATGTTCCCACATCACGCATAAAGGAAACATAGTCATAGTCCTTGAACCATTCAGCATTATTGACAATCTTTGCAGGGTTTTCGCCTTTTGTGTCAACAAATTTTTCGACAAGAGAAATAACCTCTCTCACATTATGCTCCGCATCCGCCTTGGAAAGCATTTTTCGCATATCTGTTCTGCCAGATGGGTCACCAACCATTGCCGTAGCTCCACCCACAAGCACAATGATTTTGTGCCCAGCATCTTGAAAATATTTCAGCATCATAAGCGAAAAAAAGTGTCCAATATGCAAACTATCTGCTGTCGGGTCAATTCCAACATACACCGTTGTTGGCTTGCCATTGACAATTTTCTTCACATTTTCCTCATTGGACATTTGGTAAACATATCCACGCTCTTTCAGTGTCTCAAAAAGTCTGCTCCTGTCAATTTTGTTTGTTTTTTCCATCATTTTTCTTCTCCTTTTCAATGATAATCAGCGGAACATTCATCTCTTCTTCCGTCAGAGATGTGTGATGCCCCTTAAATCTGTGGCTGTCTTTTGTAAAAAGCATCTGTTTTCTTGTGATTGCAACTGCAAAATAGTTTGGAAGCAATTTTGCATTCTCTCCCGAAGGCAAGCCGAAAAAGTTTTGTTTGAGCATTTTCTTCGTTTTAAACAATCGGAAATCTTTGCCATACTGCCTTTTGAAGTGTTTTTCAAACTCTTTTTCTTTTCCAGCCTTCACAAACATTGCTGTTGCACGTGGTTCAAAAGAAAACGGTTTCTCAAGCATAGAGCAAAGTTTCTCGTCCTGCCAAACATCAACATAGCCATCATCGTCCACTTGCCCATGGTCTGCCGTCACAACAAAAAGTGTGTCATCAAGTTTCTTTTGCAAATCGTCAAATTTGTTGTTGAGAGTGTTTATGAGAGCCATTGCTTCTTTTGACGTAACGCCATATTCGTGCATTGTGTGATCAGGCTCGTCGCAATAGCAATAAACAAATTGTTTCTTTTTACGCTTGCAGATTTTTTCTATATTTGAGAAAAACTCGTCAAAAGTTTTCCATTCGTGCCTATTTACTTCGTCATTATGCCAGAAAGTTGGAACAACAACGCTGATTTCTCTGTCAGTGACAGCCTTTTTATAATAAGGTTCAAACGGTAGCCGATTTTTCACCCAATTTGGCTCAATGCTTTCACCTGTGTATGAATTTTTGTCAAGATAAACATCAACAGCACATCCAAGTTCGTCAAAAAAGACACTCCAAGCAAACCAGCCATGTTCCATCGGATATTTGTTGGACAAAATGGAGGTGGTTGCATTTGCGGTTGTAGAAGGAAATGTTGATTTCAGCACCTGTTTGATGTTTTTCCTCAAAACTGACACCTCTTCAAGATTTGTGGAAAGAGGATGAATCCCTAGCCCATCAAATATGATAAAAACCACATTTTTATAGTCTTTTTCAAGTGCTTTTTGCAGAATTTTGAGTATTGGTTTATCATTTGGACAGCCCAAAAACTGTGCAAAAGTTGCAGAGATGTTGACAACACTTTTCTTAAAATTTGGTTTTGTAAGCTTCATTTTTTCTCCTTTTAATAACAAAAAACACACTTCATTCCACTTTTAGGACGAAGCGTGTGTTTCGTGATACCACCTAAATTCAGCCGAGCCTTTCAAAATTTTTGTCTTTGAAAGCCTTTCAGCCCTTGTTTTGTCATTCGCAGACATATCGCGCAAAACTTGAAACAAGTGTAATTCGTCTTTTTTGCCACTAAAGCCTTTCACCAACCGACTTTTCTCTGTGCGTCAAGCAAAAAAACTACTTCTTCTCGCCCCACCATTTTGATTTGTTTTCCATTATACAAACAAAATTTTGCTTTGTCAAGTTTTTCTCTTTTTTCGCAACAAATTTTTTCGTCAACCTGCCACTATTCTTTTGTCAAATTGTTTTTGAGCCATCTTTTTTCTCTTCCAAAAACTCCACTTTCAAATTTTTGTATATGTTGCTATGCTCAAAGTCCTCTCTTGTGATTTTTGTGGAAACAAGGTCACAAGGCTGACCGGTCAAATACCAAGTTGTGAAATTTGGAGTGGTTTTAAAGATGTGAAACCCGCTTTTTTCTTGAACACGCCAACTTCCTTTGTTTGGCTCAAAAAATCCGGCAACAATCACATCAAGATGCAAAATATCGAAACCAAATTTGACAACAGCCTGCAAGGCTTCTGTCATTATGCCTTTTCCCCAAAAGTTTTCGTTGAGAAGGATGCCGGCTTCTTTCACTTTCAAGTTTTCAAATTCAGATTTCTCCTGAGCCTGCTCGTTTTGAGGATTGAACTCCATAAGTTCAACACTTCCAATCACCTTGCCATCAAACTCAATGCAAAACTGAAGAGGTTTTGTTGTTTCGTATTTCAAACGCACAACAGCATCCTCTTTTTTCGTATATGGCTGCCACCCACATCTTGGTCCAACATTCGCCTGTGTGACATATTCCCAATAGTCATCAATATCGCTTTCACGATAGTTTCTCAAAATCAATCTTGGTGTTTTTATCTTCATCTGCGTTCTCTCCTTTGATGTTATTCGTGTTTACAGCATCCATTTCCCCTACTTCGCCCGACTTTTTAGCATCCACTTTCTTGTTCACATAATATCAAAAATCCCTCACCTTGTCAAGAGATTTGTTTGCCAGCACGGTGTCCCAATACTTCATCATTACTGTCACTTTTGAATGTTTTGGAGAAATTTTTTCCATCCTTTTAATTTTTTTTCAAAAAAGTATTGACTTCTTCACCTCGCTTTGTGTATAATAGTACCGAAAGCAACTGATATGCTTTCTACGTGAGACCGTGGTAGCTAATGACTACCGCCTAGACGCTCATACTAACGACGACTTATTGTCGTCGTTTTTTATTGATTATCATGCCTATTATGTTTTCTTGGTCTTTTTTTAACAATTTTAAAAGTTAAAAACACCGCACAATTTTTTTCTCATCAAATTGAAAATCGTCTCATTTTCCCCAGCACCACGCAATCATTCCTCATCACAAACACTTTTACATAATTTGAAAAATTGGATTGTTTTTTCAATCTTTTGTTTTGTTTTGTGCTACCGCTTTGATATAATAAATTGGACTAAAAAATAAAGGGAGAAAAAAATGGAAGAATTTTATTGTGTAAAAAACATTCACGGCTACGGTCCTTCTCCAATTCCACAAGAAGGAAAATGGGACCAAACAAAAGAAATCACTCAAATTTCTGGCTTTTCGCACGGATGCGGAATGTGTGCTCCTCAGCAAGGTGCGTGCAAACTGACACTTAATGTCAAAAACGGCATCATCAAAGAGGCTCTTGTTGAAACAATCGGCTGCTCTGGAATGACTCACTCCGCAGCAATGGCAGGAGAGATTTTGATTGGAAAAACTCTTTTGGAAGCACTCAACACCGATCTTGTGTGTGATGCAATCAACGATGCAATGAAAAACATATTTTTGCAACTCGTCTATGGCAGAAGTCAGTCAGCATTTTCTCTTGGTGGGCTTCCTATTGGCACATCTTTGGAAGATTTGGGAAAATACAAAACCAGTCAAGTCGGAACAATCATTTCAACCGACAAAACAGGCGTGAGATATCTTAACTTGGCGGAGGGATACATCACAAAAATGGCTCTTGACAAGAATGGCGAAACAATCGGCTATGAATACGTCAACTTAGGGCTTCTTCTTAAAAACCTTCAGGACGAAAGTTTATCAAAACAAGAAGCAATCCAGAAAGCAACAAAACAATATGGCAGATTTGACGAAGCCGCAAAAATTGTCAATCCAAGGGAGGTTTAATTATGACTGACGAACTTAAAAAATATGAATATTTGCCAGCAAAACTGAAAGAATATGGATTTAAAAGCATTGAGGATGCAAAAGATTTTTGTTTGAAAAATGGCATTGACGTTGAAAAAATTGTGCGAGAGATTCAACCAATTTGCTTTGATAATGCCGTTTTTGCTTACACGCTTGGCACAGCAATCGCACTGAAAAGCAACTGCAAAAATGCAAGTGAATATGCAGAGAAAATTGGTGAAGGTTTGCAAGCATTCTGTGTGAAAGGCTCTGTGGCTGATGAGCGTCAAATTGGGCTTGGACACGGCAGACTTGCTGGCAGACTTCTTGATGAAAACACAAAATGTTTCTGCTTTTTGGCAGGCCACGAAAGTTTTGCCGCTGCGGAAGGTGCAATGGGAATTGCAAAAACTGCAAACAAAATTCGCAAAACTCCTTTAAAAATCATCTTGAATGGACTTGGCAAAGATGCGGCATACATCATCGCCCGCGTCAATGGATTTACTTTTGTCAACACTTTGTTTGACCACAAAGAACAAAAACTTAAAATTTTGGAAGAAATTCCTTTCTCAAAAGGCGAACGCGGAAAGGTGAAGATTTATGGTGCCTACGATGTCAGCGAAGGCGTGGCAATTATGCAGCATGAAAGCGTTGATGTTTCCATCACTGGCAATTCAACAAACCCAACTCGTTTCCAACACCCTGTTGCTGGAACATACAAAAAGTGGTGTAACGAAAATGGGAAAAAGTATTTCTCAGTTGCTTCTGGTGGTGGAACAGGCAGAACTTTGCACCCAGACAATATGCATGCAGGTCCAGCAAGTTATGGAATGACTGACACAATGGGAAGAATGCACTGCGATGCACAATTTGCAGGTTCTTCATCTGTGCCAGCACATGTTGCGATGATGGGATTTATCGGAATGGGCAACAATCCAATGGTTGGAGCAACCGTGTCTTTGGCAGTTGCAGTTGCAATGGCAAAGAAATGATAAATCCCCAAAGGTTTTCGTGAAACAAAACCTTATGGAAACACAAGGAATGCAAAACAACAAACAACTTCTTGGCAGTTGCTGTTGCAATGGCAAAGAAATGATAAATCCCCAAAGGTTTTCGTGAAACAAAACCTTATGGGAAAACCAAGAATGTAAAACAATAAAACAACTTTTTTGGCAGTTGCAGTTGCAATGGCAAAGAAATGATAAAAAATTGTTTAAAAATAATTCTGAAAAATTCAAAAAAGGATTGACAAATGAAAAAAATTGTTGTTATCACAGGTGGAAACAGAGGGCTTGGCTTGGAACTTGCAAAACTATTTGCAAAGAAGCATCAAGTTCTCGTTATAGCAAGAACAAAAAAAGAAGAATTAGATGGTGTTATGTATGAATATGGGAATATTTCAGACGAAACATTTCTGAAAAAGTTATATTCAAAATATTCAAAAACCAGCCAAATTTCCTTTCTGATAAACAATGCTGCTGTTGGAGCATTTGGCACTCCTGAGCAAAACAATTTGGAAAAAATCAACAAAGTGTTTGAAGGGAATCTTGTTGGATTAATTCTCAACACTGGCTATGCTCTCCCATTAATGCAAAACGAAGGTGGAAAAATTGTCAATATTCTTTCAACAGCCGCCCTCAAAGGAAATGTGAACGAAAGTTTGTATTGTGCTGCAAAATGGGGTGCTCGCGGCTACACGGAAAGTTTGAAAAGCACTTACAAAAACACAAACATAAAAGTGATTGCTGTTTATCCAGGTGGAATGAACACAGATTTTTGGAAAAACAACAGAGAATATGTTTCAAAGGAAAAGTCGGATAAATGGATGTCCCCTCAAGATGTTGCCAAAATAATCTTTGAAAACATAACTTCAAACAAGGTTAATGTTTCAGAAATTGTAATTGAAAGGCCATAAACACGAATAAAAAATTTCTTTCTGCACAATCTAAATATAGAAAGTGGGCACACTTTCATATAAGGAGGAAAAAATGCAAAAAGAACAAAAAAAATATCGTTCAGGTGACACAGTCCCAATGAGTTGCAGATATCGTTGTCACGACAGAAATGGAAAAAACGATGGTGAAACAACCTATTTGGAAAAAGGCGACACATTTCCACCAACACAACACAGTGGGTCATATTGGATTATGGATATGACAGAAGATGAAGAATAAAAAACAACTTAAAATTTGAAAAAAATAATAAAAAAGGGCAAAAATTTGCCCTTTTTTCTATTTTTTTCTTGTTTTTTTTGATTTTTTTTCAAAAAGTCGATTAAAATCATAATCTTCATCGTCATATTTAACTCCAACAAGAGTGTCAAGTTGAACATTATGTATGCTTTTGAAAATATGGTCATCAACTTCTGGGATTTTCTTTTTCAATTTTTCAATCAGAAGATGAGTTTGAACTCGTGCCGATTCAATATTTTCATCATCTGCAATTTGACAGTTTTCAGTGAAACGACAAGCACAATTTATAAATTCCAAATTGTTGTAATTTTTCCAAGCCAAAATATCTTCAACTTTGACGCAATAAAGTGGTCGGATAAGTGTCATACCCTCAAAATTTTTTGAACAAAGTTTTGGTGGCATCGCTTGGATTTGAGCACCATAAAGCATTCCCATTAAAGTTGTTTCAATCACATCGGAAAAGTGATGTGCAAGAGCAATTTTATTGCAACCTCTTTTTTGTGCCTCTGCATAAAGATATCCCCTTCTCCTTCTCGCACAGAGATAGCATGGGCTTTTTTCGATGCTCGCAACACTATTAAATATGTCTGTTTCAAAAAATTCAAGCGGGATTTCAAAAAGTTTGGCGTTTTCTTCAATTTTTTCTCGATTTTTTTTTGCATAACCAGGATCCATACAAAGAAAAATCAAATCAAATTTTGTGTCGCTGTATGATTTAAGCATTTGCATCAATTTTGCAAGCAAAAAACTATCCTTTCCGCCAGAAACACATACAGCAATTTTGTCACCATCTTCCACAAGATTATATCTTTTTAGTGCCAATATAAACTTTGTCCAAATTGTTTTTCTAAACCTTTTGTTTAAACTACGCTCAATTTGTTGAGACTTTGTCAGTTCTTTCATAGAGAAATTATATCAAAAATATATAAAAAACACAATTATTTCAATAAATTGTGAATATTATTTTATATATATTAAGATTATCTTTTATAATTTAATTTCATTTTTTATAAATCATCAGCATCTTGTTGAGGCATAAACCCATCAATTGGAGTTCCTGTATAAGCACCTAAAGGGTCATTTTGATTAACAAAAGTCGATTTTTTCTTCTTTTTTGTCTTCATAAAATTAATATTTGTAAAATTTATAAAAAATATTTATAAAAAGTGTATTGAATTTCAAAAACTTTTATGATATAATTTGATTGGAAACTGTATAGGGGATATTTTTATGGTTTACAAAACTCTTTCTTTTAGCAATAAAATTGAGAATTTGCATTTTCAAGAAATGCAGGTTTCTATTTGTCCTAAAGGACTTTTGATTCAACTTGCTGATTCTCAATATAATTATGAACATTACAATCTTTCTGATTTAGTCATAACAAGATTTGCAATAAGCTACAAAAATCTTGATAAATACCTTTTCACAGGCTATAATCTTAACACCTCATTGCAGCTTTTAGAAAATTGTTTTAAAACACAAAATCTTGATTTGGATTATCTCCAACAAGCATCAGAAGTATGCAACGTTATAAAAATTTCTATACAAGACAAAACAAAACCAATCAGCATAAAAATTAACAATGTTGATTACTCTGACAGGTTTGATGGAATCGAAAACCTACGTGGTGGAATAATAAAAAATGCAATAAGAACCATTTTTGGTGAAGTAGATGATGAAACAAACGTTTCTCCGGAAAATGCAAATCTAAAAAGTTCATATAATTTATATAAAAATCTAGGTTTATTTGAAAAAGAAGACGAAATCATTAATAATAAAGCCCTTGAAAAATAAACCAAAAGTTTGAAAAATATGTAAAACAAGAAAAAAAGCGAAATCTTCGCTTTTTTTTCATATTTTTTATCATTTCTAATAAACATTTTAACAGATTTTTGAATTTTATTTGCAAATAAACATAACGAATGGAATCTTTAATCTAAATTTGAATTTCCATCGTTTAAATACAATATTCCTAAGGTATGCTCTCCACAATGACTTGAGATTGTTCCGCCTGCACGTGTTTCATAGATTGCTTCAAAGCCCTGGTTTTGTAAAGCCTTTTTTGCTTCATTAATCATCTCTGGTGTTGCAGTTGTGTATGTGATAAAAGCAATTTTTTTATCAGGCGTATTAAACTCAGACAATGTGTCTGCACAATAATTTCTCACAACTTTATCCATATTTCCCCTATATTTTTTGTAAGAGCCCATTTTTCCATCTTTAACTAAAATTTGTGGACGAATATGCATTAAGTTTGCTCCAAAATATGCTAATGCAGAACACCTTCCCCCTTTATAGAGATAATCAAGTCTTTCAATTACAAAACTTGCTTGAACAGCAGGAACTCTCTTTCCAACTTTTTCTGCAACATCAATCGCATCATAACCTTCTTCAGCAAGTTGTCTTGCATAAATTGCCAATAATGCAATGCCTGTGGAAAGAGAAAGGCTGTCAACAACATAAACATTCTTCATATTTTTTGCGACATCTTTTGCATTTTGACAAGCGGAAGAAATTTGAGAGGAAAGACTGATATGCACAACGGCATCATTTAATTTTAATTGCTCTTTAAAGAACGCTTCATATTGCTCTTTATTGACAGCAGATGTTTTTGGCAAAATTTTCCTTTCTGAAACAAACTTAAAAATATCCGAAGAAGAAACTTCTCCGTCTTTATATTCCTTGTCTCCCAAAATTATCATAAAAGGAGTTGTTATTATCTTATATTTTTCAAGAAGTTCTTTTGGTAAATCAATTGTGCTTTCGGCAGTTACTGAAATTTTCATATTTTTTCTCCATTTTTTTTAATTTTATACTCTTTAAGAATTTTTTATGCTATGTCAACATCATTAGTATAAAACTCTTAGGACTCAAAATAAATTATATCATAAAATATAGCAAAATCACAACTTTTTAATAACAAGAATTCAAATTGCCTAAATAAACAAGATGATAAAATGATTTTGTTTTTTATTCCAAAATTTGATTAAATTTTTACTAAAAAATAACCCTTATTTATGGGCTATTTTGTTATTTTTTATTTTTTCTTAATTGCAAAAGTAAGGATTTTTCCAATAAACTTAACAATTCTCCAAATGATATAAAGAAGTGCTGAAATAAAGTCAAGCACATAGCTTGTGATATATGTTTTATAAAGAATTCTTGCATCATTTTGCTCTTCTTCTGTGAGAAGATTAACTTTCTTTATAAATTCAAGTGAAGTGTTGCACGCTCT
Organism: uncultured Clostridia bacterium; assembly: GCA_947591785.1. GTDB lineage: Bacteria > Bacillota > Clostridia > Christensenellales > UBA1242 > Caccovivens. The sequence goes on from CANQDK010000003.1 coordinate 69,539, forward strand.
TTTCTCAATAGGAATATTTAAACACAAGACAATAAAAGATGCAATATAATAAGCAAATGCCAGAGCAGAAAATACAATTGTCAATATTCCGTTTCCAATAAGCAAGAAGTCAATCAAGAGTCCAACTAAAACAAGTGGTAAAACAGTGAAAGGTGCAAAATATCCAATATACATAAAGGCTGTTCTTACTTTGATTTTTTTATCGCCTTCATAATCTCGCTGTGCAAGTGCAACTTTTTGTGAAGCAACTGCAACTGCTGTTAAGGATTTTTGATTGAAAATGTTTTTGCGAAGCCTTATTCTCTTTTTAAATGGACTGTAACTATTTCCCAAAAACATTGCAGAAAAGAAATTGCACTGAACAACTTCAACATCATTAAGTCCAAGTCCATCAAGCATCTTTCTTGCAACTTCAGAACCTGTTAGCCCTGCTTTTATTTCTTGTTTGTTGTATTTGGTATATCTGGATACTAAAACCAGTTTCCAAATTTCTGTTGCCAATGAAACAAATGCGAAAATTCCAAAAAACACTGCCACAACAATCACAATTGTCATAAAGATATTGCTCGTTGCAGACAACAACATTCCAACCATATACCCCTCCAAAATTTTATTTATATTTTAATAATAATTGTTTTTTCATAATTTTGCAAATAATTTTCAGAATTAATTGCTTTATTTTTATTTTATTTTTTTATTTTTAAATTTATAAAATTTTCAGCTTAATGCAGAAAAGTCAACTCCATTATGTCCATCTGGCTTGTCTGATTCATCATTTTCTGATTTTTCTCCTTGCTTTTCCGTTTTTTTAAGAGCATCAAAGTTTGGTAAAGGTTCTGCTTTTTCAAATTCCTTTACTTGTTCATAATATTTCTTTCCTCTTCTGCGAATCAATATCAAGTCAACAATCTTAAAGATTATGCTGACAAAAATAATTACAACCATTGAAATAAACAGTGGAAAATGAGAATCCGATTCTCCAAATATTGTTAAAAAGATAATCAGTGGAAGCAAAATACATTCAAAAACAATTGTGGTAATAACCAATCCATTTAGATTCTTCTTGTCACTTTTAAAAGACGAAATAAGCGACGAAATCCCCAAAATCACAAACATTATTGCTAAGCCAAACCCTAAAAGGAAGAACACCCAAATTAGTGGCGAAATTATTATTGCCAGAAATTGAGCTAACTCAGAATCACCAATCCATGAAGTCATTGGCCCAACCAACATTCCACACAAAACTCCCAAAACTGCACCAACAACAATGTCAAACACTCCTGAGAAAAATGTAAAAGGTTTCAATCCAAACTTTCTTTTTGGTTTTGATTGTTTTTCATTTGTGGTGTTTTCAGCAATCACGTTTGGTTGTTCAATATCATCTGCAATTTTCTCAGACTCACCTGAAATCACTTCAAGATTTTGCTGTTGTGTATTCTCTCTAAGAACAACAGTTTCTTTGTCAATTAGTTCTTCATGTTTGTCTTTTTTTCTTTTATTTTTTTTCTTCTCTATGATAGGAGAAAAATCTTCTTCCATTTGAGCCTCCTTAAGATATACTAACATTTTTTTTATTTTTTTTCAAACAAAATTAAATCTTAAATCAACAGAATTTAAAAATATTTTGTCAAATTTTTAATCTCAAAATTCAAAAATAATTCCTTTTAAATAAAAAATTTAAAAAAATCTAAATTGAATTTAATTTATAAAAAAATTTGACTTATTTCTAAAATAATATTATCCTAAATTTAGGAGGAAAATTTATGTCATTTAAAACATTAAGTAAAACAAAGAAAATCTTTTCTATATTTTCAATCATATTGGCTATAATTTTTGTCGCAATTGGTATTTTTTTAATAGTTTGGTTTTGTGGAGACAGTTATTCTCAGTTTAATTCTTTAGCGGAAAAAGAATTTGCTATTCCAGGACTATCATCAGGTTTCACTCCCCAAGGCCTTGATTATGAAGAAACAGACAACATTTTTCTTGTTTGTGGCTACATGAACAATGGCTCAGCTTCTAGAGTTTATGTTGTTGATGAAAACATTCCTGAAAATAATAAATATATCACCCTAACCTTTGAAGAAAAAGATTATAAAGGGCATGCTGGAGGTATTGCAACTGATGGAACAAGCGTTTGGATTGTTGGAGAAGGCGTTGTCAACAGATTCCTCTATTCAGACTTAAAAAATGCTCAAAATGGAGAAAAAATTGAAATAAAAGATAAATTTGAAAGTAAAAATGGAGCAGATTTTGTTTTGGTTGACAACAACAGCCTTTGGGTTGGAGAATTCCATCGAAGTGGAAAATATGACACAAATAAATCTCATAAAATTGAGATAGAAAAAAATCAATTCAACTATGCACTCACTTTCAAGTATAATATCAACGAAAATAATACTTACGGACTTGAAAGCACAACTCCAGTTTTGGCACTTTCCCATTGCTCGCTTGTTCAAGGTATGGAAATAACAGATGGAAAAATTTTGCTATCTTGTTCATATTCCTTACCAGACGCCCACATTTATATTTACGAAAACATTTTATCAAAAAGCTCATCAAAGAATTTTACTTATGATGAAGAGAATGAAATTCCTTTATATATCTTGACAAGAGATGATTTAATTGGACAGGTAACAACTCCTTCAATGAGTGAAGAAATTGTTATTGCAAACAACAAACTTTTTGTTCTATTTGAAAATGCATGCAAAAAATATTCACTTTTCACACGAGAAAAACTTGTAAATGTTTATAGTTTCACACTTGAAAAATTAGATAATTTAAAATAATTTTTACGAATTTCAATAATTAAAATTTAATTTGGATAGAAAAAAGAAAATCTTAAAACAGATTTTCTTTTCTTATTTATATTAAAAAGATAAAAATTATGTAAATTAATATGTAAATATTTTATTATTTTTATTTTTTAATCTATTTTCTTTTTTATTTCTTAAATTCTAATTTTTTTAAATATCTTTCATTTTTGAATTTATATTAATTTTATAAAATTACTATATTTTTTAATTTTTAATCAAGTTTTTAATTGTTTTTTTTATTAAAATTTGATTTTTTTTACATTTTTGTGACTGTTAATTTATAACATGTCGCAACATTTTCCACTCTAACTTTTTCACTTATTGCAACACCTGCAATAACATAAACTTCATTTCCGCTTGCAAGCACTGGAATATAATCACGCATTCTAACAGGAATTTTTTTATCAATCAAAAAAGATTTCAATTTCTTAGTTCCGCCACCAAATTTTTCGAACATATCTCCTTCTTCACGATATCTCCATCTTGCATCTTTTGGAACTTTTCTATAATCAAAATAAAGAGCATTTGGTTCATTCATTTTTTTTGTGCTTGCTCTGTTGATTGAGATATGTCCATAGCCATTTGCATCAAATTCTTCAATTTTTAATGTCTTTGAAAGATTTGGCTTCTCAATATAATTGTTTCTAAATGTCAAAAAATCATATTCCTTGCTAACTTCCACATCATTTGGAAGTTTCAATTTTTTACCATTTTCTGCAAATGCAAGTTCTCTTATCATCTCAATATGTTTTCTTTCAAAGTCTTTTTTAGCACCAATAATTGACAATGTGTAAAAAACAACTCTTGTGTATATTGCAGGACTTAAAGAAAAATAACTACATGGCATTTGTACTGTTTTTTCGTCAACTATAAGTGCATTTGTGTCAAGATTTGCTTTGATATAGTCATCATCTTCACAAACAGCTTTTGCGAAATTGTTTATTGCTTCAACTGCATTTGGCCATTTTTTTAAAATATCTTTCATAACAACATTTCTAATGAAATTTCTGGCATAAGAAGTGTCATTATTGCTTGAATCTTCAACAAACTCAATTCCGTTCAGGGTTGCATATTCTTCAATTTCTGCTTTTGTGACAGGAAGCATTGGCCTTATGTAAATCTTGTCGCGAATTGGCTCCATTCCTCTTGCACCTGCAAGTCCGCTTCCACGCAAAATATGCATTAAAATTGTTTCCGCCTGGTCACTTTGATGATGTGCTAACGCAATTTTGTCAACTATATCTTTTTTCACCAAAGCTTCAAAAACTCCATATCTTCCTTCTCTTGCGGCTGTTTCAATGGAGATTTTTCTTTCTTTTGCTATTTTTGGTGAGTCAATTGAAAATTTATAAACACGCACTCCCATATCACGACATTTTTGAAGAACAAAACGTGCCTCATCCTCACTCTCTTCACGTATTCCATGATTGATATGAATTGCAACAACATCAATATCAAGAGTTTGTTTATTTGCATTTAGGAAATGTAAAAGTGACATACTGTCAATTCCACCACTAACACCAACTCCAATAACTTCACCTGGTTTAATTAATTTTTTTTCTTTTATAAATTCTAATATTTTTTCCATCGTTTCCCCTTACTAAATAAAAATATTATTTATATTTAATTATACATCAACACATTTTTAAAAACAATATTTTTTACAAAAAAAATAGGTTTTTACACCTATTTTAATGTTTTTTTTGCAATTTTAATAATTTTATTCGATTTTTTATTTATTTTTTATTTATTTTTTATTTTTTAATTTATATTTTTTCAATTATTGGTTAAATTAATTTTCCAAAATTTTAATGACAATCACGCTCATATCGTCAACCGCATAACCATTATTACAAGCAATCGCTCTCTCCAAAAGTTCATCTGCAAACTCTTGCGGATTTTTCGTTTTGATTGATTTAACACACGATTTAAGTTCTTCTTCGCTTGCAAAACTGTCACCAATCCCATCACTAAACATAATTACAAAATCTTTTGCTGATATAACATTCTTATTTTCTAAAGGTTTTGGATTTTCAACAATACCAATTGGAAGAGCCCCTGTTTCCACAACACGACATTCGTTTTCGTTTAAAATAAATGATTTTGGCGATGCCATTTTTATAAAATCAGCAATTCCATTTTTCTTGTCTATCACACAAATATCAAGAGCACTGAATATTTCCTGTTTGTGTAACGCCAAAAGTTTGTTTACTGTTGAAAGAATCAAATCATTGTCAAATCCTGCTTTATAAAAGTTTTCAACAAGAGTGATTGAAAGTTCGCTTGCACTTTCTGCTTTTTCTCCACTACCCATTCCATCACTTATGGCAAACAGCAATTTATCACTGTCAAGTTTTACAACACTATATGTGTCACCACTCATTTTTGAACCATTTTTAGTTTTCTGACTCACTCCAAAAACACAATCCAATTTTGGAGCGGTTTTCAAATTTACAACCATATAGCCTGGCCTTGAAGATGAAAATGTTTCATAGACAGACATCTTCTTTCCACACACCTTACTAACAACATCAACAATACGGGCTCTTTCGCTATCTTCATTTCTAACAACAACCGAAGCAATCATTGTCCAAATATCTTTTTCAAAAACCACTGCATCAATGCAAATAATATTATGATAAGTCAATTCGTCAAGTATTTTATTTTCTCGCACGCTATCAAACGATATATTCACTTCCATTTCTTTTGACAGCCCATTCATTATTTTTGAAATTCCAAGTAGTTGATCAGCAATAATCAGCTTGCTCGTGTCAACATCATGAACCATGCTCATATATTTCTTGTATTGTGCAGTCAAGGTGTTTATACACCCCAAAATTGAATTTGTCTGTTTGCATCTTGATGTGAGATAGGAAGGAATATCCAAAAGTGTCACCTTTCCTTTCTCAAATGATATTGTGATAAGTTCGTTAAACACTTTTTTTGTGTTCTCGGCAAATGTCCTGTGGCAGTGATTTCTTTCTGGACAAAATGAACAAATTTTATCAACGATTTCTTGATTTAAAAGCACCTTAACTTCATCAAGCGTCATTCCCGATTTTAGCATGTTGCGATAAATCAAATTCATATCATTAAAAACTTCCGCAAGATTTCCAAGCCTTTTATTTAAAATTTCACGATTCCTGTTGGCAACATTTTTCATTGCAAGTCTATCTTTTGAGAGATTAAATACAACCGCAACCTCACTGCAAAGATTTTTTGGCAAAATCATGAAAATTGCACACGAAAGTAAAACTGGAAGCATTTCAATTATGCCAAATGAGTTATAGAGTTTAAAATAAAAACCAATCAAAAGTTCCACACAAATTAAAGCAATCACCATAAAAATTCTAAATCTTTTTTTAAACAACAAAATTGCAAGTGCCCAAATTATAAATGGTGCAAAAAAAATTGGATTGTTTGTTGCAATAAGAGCTCCAAGCCCACCAATAGCAGAAACAAGCATTGTTAAAAGTGGCGTAGAACAGAAACCGAAAACAAGCAAAACAAAACTCATAAAAAGTTTTAGAAAGCTAAATCCTTGCAATTCTAAAACAACAAGTCCTCCGCAAAGGCTTGCAATAATTGAGAATAAGGATACAATTTCAATAATTGTCAATTTGTTTGTGAAACCTCGAATAATAACAGCCTCAAAAACAGCCATACAAGCAAGCATAAAGAGAATTCCAAGAACAATACTCACCAGTGACAAAACAGGCGAAAATCCGTTGATAATATCAAAAGTCACATTTGCAGTTTGACTTAAAATTGCAAATAAAACAAATTCCCATTTATTCATATTTTTTTTACACAAAATATGAATAAAATATGGCACGATTAAACAGAAAACAGTAACTAACATACAGATTGCAAATTCCAATGTTGGCTGATGAAGTGCCCCTGCAATTATGTAAGTTGGAGCAACAATCCAAACTTTCTGGTTTGCCCAAGCCAAAGCAAACATCATTCCAAAAGCGAAAGGAAAAATCGCCATGTTAACACTTGAATTGAAAAGCACATAAAACAGTCCTATAAAAAGAATTGCTTGAAAAATAAAAAAAAGATATTTGTTAAATTTAAACTTCATAATTAAGAACCCTCATTATGATTTTAAAATAAAAAATATCTTATAAAAGCATAAAAAAATGTCAAAAAAACGAGAAAAAACGATTTTTTTGAAAAAAACTATATTGTAAATTTTAAAAGCAGTTTTTTAAAAAGTCTCCAAAAATGGGTGGCGATTAAGCATAAGGCAAATGTATAAACAAAAACGATAACACCATTAACTTCAAAGAATTCTTGCAAACAAGTTGCAATAATAACATGATACACATAAATATTAAACGATATATTGTTGCCAAAAATTTTGTTAAAGGTGCTTGACTTGATATTTATATGTAAATTTTTTATTCCCAAAACAATAAAAACAGAACTTAAAATTGTCGTAACAAAAATTGAACCAGAGTCATCACCAAACCTAGCCAAAAAATTCACTTCATATATTTGTAGGAGTGCAAATAAAAATCCAATTGCAAGGAAAAATAGAGAGACAACCCAATCATAATCAAATTTTATTCGATTTATTTTTACACCAATTAAAAAGAAAGGCAATCCGCGGAACAACGAGTTGTTATATAAAGCTGGGATATCAAAATCCCCCCCCCGCCTAAAATAATTAAGTTAGAATATCTTCCGAAAATGACACAAAGCATTAATAAAGGGATTATACATTTGAAAGCAAATTTTTCTTTTTTATATTTAAGAATTAAATAATATATCCATTGAACAATAACCAAAGATGACAAATACCATAAATGATACACTAAATCAACAAAATTATTTTTACATAATGTTGTAATAAAAGTGCAAAAAATATAAAATACAATAGGAAAAATGCTCTTTTTTAAAAAACTTATAGATTTTTGTTTCATCTTAACACTGTCTTCGCCCACCATAGATTTATCAATAAAGTATCCATCAATTATAAAAAAAATTGGCACTGCAATTCTTGAAAAAACAACCATGTTTTCACAAGGCGAAAAATGTATTGCACAAACAAAAAAAGCACATAAAAATTTTATCAAATCAAAAGTTAGATTCCTTGTTTTTGTATCTTTCATAGCATGAATATTATCATAAATGATTTGTTTTGTCAATACAGAAAAAAATAAATTAAATAAACCTGCTTTTTGTTTTTTACAAAGTTAAAACAAAAAAATCACATACCGTAAAATTTAACAATTCCACAAAAAAGGTAGTAACAAAAATTGTGCATATATTCATTGTTTTGAAGTAAGACTTCTTCTTCGGGATTGGAAAGAAATCCACACTCAACCAAAATACTTGGACATGGTGAAACATTTAACACAAAAAAATCTCCAATTTTTGAAGTTAATTTCGCATTGGAAATATTGTTATGCAAACTTGTTGAAACACTCTCTGCGAGAGTCTGTCCACCCTGTGAACCACTTGCATAATAAACCTGTGCACCCTTTGCTTCACTTGATGGAAAACTGTTCATGTGTAAACTAACAACAATATCTGGATTACTTTTTTCAATAATTTCCTTACGCTTTTCCATTTCGCTTTTCTTTTTATTTTGTGCAACAGGCGAATATAGTCCAGACATATCCTTTCTTGTCAAAACAACCTTATATCCAAACTGCTCACAGATATTTTTTAAGCAAACAGCATACTGCAAATTTAAATAACTTTCTTCAACATCTGTAATGCGTCCAACTGCACCACCATCCTTTCCGCCATGCCCAGCATCAATGACAATTGTGTGTCCGGCCTTTGGCATAAATGTCGGCCGAATCGCCGTGAAATACACTACGCTTGCCAAAACAAATAGCACGCATAAAACAATCAAAATCCACTTTTTCTTTAAGGTCAAAAACATATAACATTTTATGAAAAAAGCAGAAAAATAAGAACAAAAGCGGAGTTTTGACAAGTGAAAACTTAAATTTAATCAAAAAGCTTGATAAAAAGGTGAAAATTAAATAAATCTTGACAAATTTTTTTCCCCCCCCCATGTTAATATTAAGTCGTAAAAGCAATTGCCTTTTATAAAAGGTAGATCGTACTCTTTTCAACGAGGCTTTATTAAAAGCAGATATTAAGGCTTTAAAATCAATTACTATTGAGTTGTAATAGTGCTGTTACAAAACCCGCAAAATTCTTTTTTAATTAGAACATATTTCTTTCTTTTACGAACTAATAAAATAAAAATATTGACAAAACAATCTAAAATTGTTATAATACTTTTATAAAAGGGGGTTTTATGAAATCTAAAACAAATTACAATCTTGAAAGATTTGTTGATAAAGATGGCGAATATTACATTTTTGTTGACTTATCAACAATGGCACCTTATGGACGAAAAATTAGGCCTGCCATAGAAAAGAAAATCTCAAACGAACAATACAGAGTTATTCAAATCGGTGATGAATGGTGGCAAGGTGCAACATTTATTAATAATGCCACAGGAAAACCTTGCAAACGCATGTTTGACTCTTGTGCAATTCCTATGTTCTCAGGTGGTTTGGGAATTGTTGAACTTGATGGACAACGATTTTTATATAATCCCAAAAATGACTATGTTTTCCCATGTCCAATTGAAGAAGGTTCTCCTCTTAATAACAGCATTAAAGAAGATTTAAGAAACAATCCAGAAGATTTTCTTTGCTTGCCAACAGGATGTTTCAGGGATACAAAACTTATTCATGAATGTCTTGACGTTTTAAAGGAAAGTGTAAAAGAACAATATTCAGACAAAAATTTAGAAGAAGTTCAAAAGTTTACTATGGAATTTTACACTTCTATTCAAGAAAAAATTAGTAAAGAGAAAGAAAATATAAGATTGGAAGATGATGCGGAAGCACGTAGAACAAAAGAAGAACAGGATAAAAAAGCGAAAAAAGAAACTTTTGCTGAATTCGATAAAGCGTTGGATAGTTTAAAGAAGTGAGGAAGCAAACTATGACAAAAAAAGAATTTGATAAATGGGTTGACAAGTTATTTGAAGATTTAAAAAAACAATTTGACTCAAAAAAGAATTAAAGCATATCTCTAGATATGCTTTTTTTTCAATAATTGCTAACTTACATATTTTAAATGTGAGATAGATTTATTTTACAATTTTGAATGTTTACCACAAAAGCCAATCAGATGGAATGTTTAATATAAAAGCCAATCCGCAAAGAATTTGTTTGACATTTTGTTTTAAAAAGAGTTAAGATGATTTTATGAAAAGATTCTACACTATTTTTCTTTTTTGTTTTGCTATAATATTTTTGATTCCAAATTTTCAATTTGTTCAGGCGGATGATTTAAGTCAAAATAATACTTATTTTGTCACAGCAAATTTTGCGAATGTTTATAGTGAACCAATTTTAAATTCAGAAAAGATTATTGGAGAAATCAAGCACAAAGAGATTGTTTATCTTGAAATGGATAATAATACTCCTAAAACCTTTAATGATGGAGATTTTACATTCTATCAACTTAGTGAAGAGATTTATTCTCCAATTTACAACTCAAATGCCTTTATTTTGACAGAACTTGTTATCCAAAAGTCAAAAGAAATAACTTCCATTCCAAGTTTTAATGCAAAAACAAATTCAAATTGCACAGTTTATTTTCTTAAGGATAACGAAAAAGTTGAAAGTGATATAAAATTGGAAAAAGGCACAAAAATCTTTTTATATGAAGGATATGCACGAAAAAAAACTTTCACTGCTATTGCTTTTATAAATGAAAAAGAAATTTATTACGGTTATTTAGAAACCAGATATATCAGTCCAAATGGAATTAATCCAATCATTTTTACTTGCATCTTTTTAACTCTCGCAGTTCTCGGTATTATTTTTGCATGGGTATTTATGAAGAGAAGTAAAGTTCGAGTTAAAGGGAAAGCCTACAACTTAAAAAATAAAAATAAAAAATAAATTTGCCAACAAAAAATTTTAAAAATTAATTGACATAAAACCTTGTTTTTATGTCTTTTTTTTGATTAAATTTGCATAAAAAAAGGAGTTTTAAATGAAAATTAAAGATATTCAAACAAATATGAAAGATGAAAGTGAAAGAAATTTGTTTTACAATCTAAATGCTGAAATTAAAAATAACCTTGAAAATTATACTGCAGAAATAGAAAACAAATTGACAACTTTTTCTGAAAACATTGGAGAAATAAGTTCATCTGTGTCAACACTTGCTTCTCAAATGGGAAATCTTACATCTAGCTTAGAAAACCTGTCAAATAATATGTCAACTCTTTCTCAAAATGTTGATAATATTGATGAAAAATATCAAACCTTAAACAACAAAAACGAAGATTTGTCAAATGAAGTTTTATCTTTATCAAACCAAATGAAAAATCTTTTGGAAGAAGTTATTCCAAACCTTCAAAACAGTGGAAGTGGTGGTGAAGAAAAATGGGATTTACTGTATGACAAAGATAATCCTGAGCATAACCTTGGACTTCCTTCAGGTGCTCATGGGTCAGATTGGCAAGTTCTTGAAAACGATTTGCCAGATTTAGCACCTTACAGTGAAATTAGGATAAAATTTTCTCTTTACGGCACTTGGATTTACCAAAACTATAAAATATCTGATGTTGTTGACAGTATTAAATGCACAAATCTCACAACTTGTGACGATTTTGCAAATATGCTATTCTTTGTGGTTATTGGTTTTAGATATTTAAATGGTAAAAAAATTCTTAGTTTTAATAATGTTAAATCAATAACTTTTGCTAAAAAACAATACCCTGCTATTGCATCAGAAGTGGAAGGTCAATATTGCTATATTATGAGAATTGAAGCAAAAGCTTAATCCTTTGGTGTTCGGTTTTTCAAAAAATCAAACACCTTTTTTTCATACAAAACTCCATCAACTGAATATGACATTGCATGAGTTGCTTCTTCAACAATATATTTTTCTCTTAAATTTTGTGGCGTTGAATTAAACAAATTATTAAGATTTTCAATAGGAACAAAATCATCTTTTTGCCCATGAATAAATAAAATTGGAACTTTTGTGTTTTTTACTTGTTTTATTGTATCAGCATTCTTTAAATCAAAATTATAAAGTCTTTTTGTATAATTTATCAACAATTTCTTTATAAATTTTAATTTTATATGTTTTGTTTTCATCACATGGTCAAATTCACGACTTGCATTATCAAAAGCACAATCACTTACAACAGCAACAACATTTTTCAAATCTTTCTCTCCACTTGCCATACACACTGCACTTCCACCCATTGAAACGCCAAAAAGCACAATTCTAACATTTGGATTTTTTTCAGAGAGAAAGTTTGTCCAACTGATAATGTCAAGTCTTTCAAGCCACCCATAAGTTATGCAGTTGCCCTCACTCTCTCCATGCGTGCGTAAATCAATTGCAAGCACATTAAAATTTCTTTCGCCGAACATCTTACAATAAGGTTGCATCTCCAGATGATTTTGTCCAAATCCATGCACAATGATGACTGTTTTATCACTTTTATTATCAAAATAAAATCCAACTAGATTCAAGCCATCAAAACTTTTTATAGAAACTTTTTCAAACTTGACTTTTTCCCACCAACATAAGTCAATTTTATAATCTTTTAAACGTTTTTCAGTATCTTTTCTAAGTATGCGTGCAGTCACGCTTTTTCGCGAAAAAGCAATTTTGAATAGAATCGCTCCAATTATAAGATAAAAAAGTAAAGTCAAAATTATAACTGAAACCAAACCAAGCATAACATACGCAAAAACAATCATACTTCCTTCCTTAATCCATAATAACTTTGATAGGTTCTCCCGTTTCTGCATCTTGATATGTTATCCAATAGCCAAACCCCTTTTCATCGTCAAGAGGAAGCCAAACTGGATAACCAGCAAGTTCCTGCGGTGGCCCTTCTTCAAAAACAGACGGAACTCCATAACAAATACATTTTGGAGAGTTTTTGTCATCATATAAAATGCCAAAGACAAAAAAATCTCCATCATCTTCATAATCAACCTTAACCCATTTTGAATATGGAATCAATTCTTGCAAACTGTTTTCAGGAAGATTTGACTGAAACAGTTTGTCTATTTGTGGCTTTAGTCTGTCGTAAAACAATTCACAATTTTCTTGTTCTTTTGGACTTTCCAAGTTTTCTTTTAATTTTTTTTCGTTTTCAGAAAGTGAATACACTTGTTCACAGTAATCATTTTTTTCATATTCTTTTTCAATATTCACGCAATCTTCAACAGAATTATCTGGCATATTTGTTTCATTATTTTCAAAAAAATGTTTTTTATATATACAATTTTCGCATTTGCATGAAACTTCTTTATCAATTTCATTTTCAATGCGTTTTTTTTCTTCACTTTCAAAATCAACACCATACTTATCCAAAACTTTTTTTGTGTTTTGCATTGAAGAATCACTCGATATTTCTGATATTATTCCAGCATAAATATTGTCATCACTCCCCTCACTTGAACCATAAAGAATTGGAGTTACCTCAGCATTTTGAAAATTTACAACTGCACAAGAAAAACTGTTTGGAATCTTGTCTAAATCAAGAAAAAATTCATACAACATTTGACTTTTTAATGTCAATCCCGCTTTATAAACATGATTTTTTATGAAAAAACCAAGTGACAAAATTCCAACTGGCTCTCTCTGAAAATTATATAGACGAACTGTTCCGCTAACTTTTGTTCCAGTTTCTTGCAAACATAAAACTGCTTTTTTGTTTGAATTTCTGTCAGTATCACTTAGAACAATACTCTTCCTTAAAAACATAAAAACCCTCACTTATTATTATTATAATTTTTGAGGGCCTTTATTTTGTGCTTTTTATATTGATAATTTTGTCATTTATTGCCTATTTTTGTGATTTTAATTTCGTTTCAGCAAATTTAACAATGTTTTTTACAGTAAATCCTGCATTTTCATAAACATCTAATCCGTTTCCACTATGTTGATAATTTTCAACTCCAAAAAATGCTCCATTCCCCCCAAGGATTTTGAACCATTTTGAATCATTGCTTGCTTCTATTGCCAAAACAAGTTTTGCGTCTTTATAAATAACTTTATTTTTATAATTAATGGATTGTCTTTCAAAAACCTCTATTGATGGCATTGAAACAACATTAACTGAATGCTTTTTTTGGAGTTCTTTTGCAACTTTTTGAGCTAATTCAACTTCTGAACCACTTGCAACAAGAACTATATCTGGTTTTTGACATGCGTTTCCTAAAACGTATCCACCATATAATGCATTTTCATAGGAAGTGCCATCAATATGAGGAATATCCTGTCTTGAAAGAGCAAAACTTACTGGAATGTAATTTTTTATTGCTGTTGCATAACCTGCTATAAGCTCTTGATAATCACATGGACGAAAAACAGTGTTTCCAACAATAGCACGAAGTTGTGTGATTTGCTCTATAGGTTGATGAGTTGGGCCATCTTCTCCAACCAAAATAGAATCATGAGTGAAGAAGGACATGGCTGGAATTTTCATCATGCTTCTCATTCTTAGTGCTGGCAAAGCATAATTTGCAAAAGATAAAAATGTTGAATCAAAGGTTATAAAATCTTCATACAAAGAAATGCCATTTATGATACCAACCATAGCATGTTCTCTGATTCCAAAATGAATATTCTTTCCACGCCTAAATCCAGCAGAAAAATTTCCTGCATTATCGATTGTTGAGAAGGTTGATGGGCCAACATCTGCGGTTCCGCCAATAACCTGTGGGCATTGATATGCAAGTTCATTCAATGCATAGTGATTGATTTTACGCAAACTTAGTCCATCATGCTTTGCAATGTTCTTTAAAATACGCTCAAAATTAACTTTTTTTCTATCAAAAAATGATAAAAATGATTTATAAAGTTCTGGATGTGTGCTGGAATACATAGCAAGGTTTTGATTCCATTTTTCATGATTCAGTTTTCCTCGTCGAGTGCTTGCCATACACAACTCTCTCACGTCACTTGGAATATAAAAACTCTCTTTAACACCCAAATTCTCTTTGAATTTTGCAAGTTCATCTGGAGATAAAACTGCTCCATGAACAGCTGATGTTCCCTCTTTCTGAGTTCCAATACCAATAGTCGTGCTGAAAATTATGATTGTTGGTTTTTTGCTCTTCTTGGCACGCCCAATCGCTTGCGAACAAAACCAATAGTTATTCCCTTGACTGACTTTAATAACATTCCAACCCATTGCACTAAATTTTTTTGCTACATTTTCCCTATTTGCCAAATTCAGTGAACCATCAATAGTCACTTCGTTACTGTCATAAAGTAATATTAGTTTATTTAAATTTAATGTTCCTGCAAGACTTATCGCTTCTTGTGCAACTCCTTCCATTAAACAGCCATCGCCAACAAAACAATAAATATAATTGTTTATAATATCAAATCCGACTGTGTTAAAGCGTTCTTCCAAAACAGATTCAGCAATTGCCATTCCAACAGCATTTGCAACACCTTGCCCAAGTGGCCCTGTGGTAACTTCAACGCCTTCTGTGGAACGATACTCTGGATGCCCTGGAGTCTTTGATGCTAGTTTCCTAAAATCCTTCAAATCTTGCAACGAAACATTAAAACCAAACATGGAGAGCAAAGAATAATATAAGGCACTTGCATGTCCTGCTGACATCACCAATCTATCACGATTTAAAAAGTCTGTGTCGGAAACATCAAAATTGTAATGATCTTTGAAAAGAGCAAATAAAATAGATGATGCACCAAGACTTACGCCCAAATGCCCAGACTTTGCATTTGTTATTGTTTCAGCAGACAGGGCTTTTAAATAATTTATCGCTTTCTGATTTATATTCATAAAATTCCTCCAAGCATGTTGAGAATTTTGTTACAAACAAAAATTTTCTCAGTTTTGAAAATATTGATTGTCAAGTCTGATTTCTTTTCAAGTTCTTGACAATGGCTTTCAAAAGAGATGTAATTTGGAACACTCCCATTTTCCTTAACAAATTTTTTTGTGTTCTTTAAAAAAACTATCACTGCATTTGTTTTTATTATATTTGTATTGTGAATAAAATAGTCATAATTAATTGCAACAACAACATTTTCAAACGATGCTATTTGTTTTAAAATTTTTATCTCAGCATTTTTGAGATATTCTTTTGTGCATCTTTCTTCGATTGCACCACGATCAATAAGTTCATACTCCACCAAATCTTTCGTATCACAAAACAACATACCCAAAGTATGTGACAATTGCTCTCCAATAAGTCGAGTGAAATCGTCACAAAGCGAAACTATGACAATTTTGTTTACTTGTGGCTTCATAGATATATTTTAACACATCATTTTCATTTTACAAAATTTTTTATGATAACTGCGAAATTTTTCTTTTATCTCTTGAAACAGTCCCAAGAATAACAAATATTCCACAACCAACGACAGTTACTAAAAGAGGAAAATCAAATTGATTTCTTAAAGAACATATTTTCAAATTTCCCTGAGAAAATACAGAAATCCCAATCAATCCATCAGTTTTTGTGCAGAAAATCCCTTTAACTTGCAAATTCTTCAAACGAGAAACAACCTCTTGTGAAGGGTGCGTATTGTCGCCCGCACTGATTAAAGCATAAGTTGGTGAAACAAATTCCAAAAATTCTATACTGGAAGAATACTTTGAGCCGTGATGAGCAACCAAAAGAAAATCGTATTTTTCTTCAGCATTCGCTTGCATAAATTCTTTTTCTCTTTCATCCGTTGCATCACCAGTGAGAAGAAGTCTTTTCCCTGCATATTCAATCTTAATAAATGGAGAATAATAATTTGTGTCTTTATCAAAATCTTTTACGGGTGCAAAAATCTCAATTCCAAATTTATCAAAATAAGTGTCTTCAATAAATTCAACTTGACAATTTGGCTCTTTATAAATTGAAGTTATGGCATTTGAATAAGTGACAGTCGTGGAAACAAGATAGTTTTCATCAATTTCAACTTCAAATTCACTTTCTGAAAGGATTTTTGGCCTTAAAATTTGATTCACCTGATATTTTTCCAAAAATTGCGTTGTCCCACCAACATGGTCAGCATCGCTATGCGTCAAAATCAAACAATCAACATCTTTAATTTTGTTTTTTGAAAATATGTAATCCATTTGAGAAATCATATCTTTTGCACTATCAACACTGCCTGTGTCAACAACAAAAACACTTTTATCTGGAAAAACTAAAACCGTTGAACTTGCCTGTCCAACATCTAAAACATAACATTGAAAATTTGAAAGAGAATTAAAACCATTTAAAAAATATTGAATATTATTTTCATTTAAAATTAAAAAAATTATAAAAATAAATAAAAAAATTGCAAAAAATATCTTAAAAATGTCAAAATTTTGCAAATTTTTATATTTTTTTATTAAATTTTTAAAATTAAATAAATATGATTTCATCTTTATCAAAATCTTTAAGTTTTTTCTTTTTAACTTTCCCTTGAAAAATTCTCATAATTTGTGGCATTAAGTCGATGGCATTTCGATAGCCTTCTTCAATCATCTCGTCGATTCCGTCAAGTTTTGTTGACTTAAAACGTTTGTTGTCTGTGGCAATCATTACATCAGCACACATATATCCTTTCACGGCATTACTTTTCATTAAAGTCCTCACCGTGCAACCAAGCACATCAATAATTTTTGTGCTATCTGTCCCATAAGTCCTTGTGCTGTTGCAATCCACAGCCACAACAAAATCACAACCAAAATATCTTGGTATATTTGCAGGAATCGTGTTTTGAAGCCCACCATCACACAAAAGATGTTTTCCAAACACAACTGGATGAAAAATTCCAGGAACACAACAACTCCCAGCCACCGCTTTTGAAAGTTCTCCATGAGATATGCACAACTCTTTTGTTGTTCTTATGTCAACAGCAACCGCTGAAAAAGGAGTTTTCAAATCCTCAACTTTTATATTTCCAAGAGTATCAGTCATCAGGCTCTCAATTCCGTCAGTCTTAGATGGCATGAAAAAAACTTTATTTGTCCTGATATCCTTAACTTTCAAAGATTTTGCAATTTCATATAATTCTTTTGAAGTTAAGCCATTAGCATAAGCCGCACCGATAATGCTCCCCACACTTGTTCCACAAATATAATCAAATTTTAAACCATATTCTTCAAACGCCTTGATGACACCTATATGCGACATTCCTCTCGCACCACCGCCACCAAATGCTAAACCAATTTTTGGTTTTTTTTTCGCAAAAATGTTCATAGCTTTATTATATCAAATAAAAAAACAAATAAAAAATGATTTTTTTGATAATTTTAAATTTATTAATTTTTTGTATAGATTTCTTACAAATTTTCAAATTCATCAACAAAAATATTCATATCTTCATCAGCAAGAACTCTAAGTCCAAACACTTTTTGTTTTATTAATGAAACAACTTCCTTTGAAAATTTGTCAGCCATTGCAAGTTCTTCTTTTGTTGGAGTTCCACCACGTTGCGTTCTTCCAACAACTTGGAATTTCATACATTCTCTTCCCAAGAATTGATTAAGTTTTTCAACAATTTTTTCTATGTTCTCAATGTTTTCTCGAACAACAATACACGAACTTTTATTTTCTTTAAAATTATCCAAAATTATATTCCCGATTTTTTCATAATCAAGGTCATTTTTTGTTGAAACACAATAGTCGGCATTAACTTTTTTTGAAACGGAAATCGCTATTGCGGGACATTCTCTGCCCATAACTTCAAAAAGACAAGCTTTTTCCATGGTTTGAATGCTTGGCATAGAATGATTTATGGTGTAAACACCTTCATTGACAGCTGTTGAAAATCCAATTGAATAGTCACTTCCATTCACGTCATTGTCAATTGTCCCTGGAACAAACAATGTGTTGACACCATTATCAAACAATTCTTTTGCCCCTCTTTCACTCCCATTTCCACCAAGAATTACAATACAATCAAACTTACGTGCATTTTCAAGTGCAATTTTGAAATATTTTCGCTCCTTAAATTCTGGGCAACGCGAAGAGCCAATCATAGAGCCTGCCATATCTCTTAATTCTTTTCGTGCAACCTTTGAAAGTGGAAAAATTTGATTGTCTATCAGTCCTCTAAAACCAGAATGAGCAAAATAAATGCTATCTTTAAATGATTCATAGAGATTGTATATGAATCTGTTCATTCCTGGTCCGTCACCACCACTACACAATAATAATATTTTCATTTTTACCCCACAACTATATTTTCATTTCCAATAATACCAGACAATTCATTTATGAGATGATTGTTTATCTGCACATTTTGTTGATAGACAAAAGTTTTGTCTGTCAGTGTGCATTTTATCACAACCTTAGTTTCTCCTGGATAAGATGATATGGAATTTTTTACGCGACTGTAAATGTCTGGGTCTTTTGTGTTGAATCTTAAACAAAGTCGCTTTGTTGGTGCAACTTGCTTGGAACTTCCATCATCTTCCTCATTCCATAATGTGAAAGAATCTGCAACCGCAGATGGAGCCATTCCATCACGTATGTTGATTCTTCCGCGAACAGTCACAAGATTGTCTTCTTCCAAGATGCTTCTATATTTTGTATAAGCATTTCCAAAGACTGTAATCTCCATTGTTCCCTTTAAATCTTCCAATTTTAAGTAACACATTTCACGCCCATTTTTTGTGCGTTTTCGATTGACTTCGGTCAATATTCCCCCACAAATAAAAGGTTGTCCATCAACAAGTCCGCTTTCATTGAGGTCATCGTTTTGTTCAAATTCATTATTGTCATCGTCCATATCCTCATCAGACGCAGACTTAAACATATCAGATGAAATGTTGAATTGTTCAAATTTTTTAGTGTAATCTTGCAAAGGATGTCCACTCATATAAATGCCAATAATATCTCGCTCATTTTTGAGAAGAGTTTTTTTGTTATATTCCTTTATATCTGGATACTCCACTTTGTCAGTTATTTGCTTTTCACCAAAGAAGGATATTTGCCCCATTTGTCCACTTTTTTTGTCCTTTTGAGCACGTTCAATAATCTGCTCATAAACCGCTATATATTGAGAACGTGTGTGTCCAAAACAGTCAAAAGCACCACTCAAAATCAAGCATTCAATGGCTTTTTTATTGACGCCACCAATTGCAACCACTCTTGTAAGGAAATCTTCTAGTGAAACAAAATCTCCATTTTTTTCGCGTTCAGCAATAATGCTGTCAGTAACAGCAATTCCAACATGTTTAAGTCCGCCAAGTCCAAAACGAATGGCATTTCCTTCCGTTTTAAAATAAGTTCCAGATTTATTTATATGTGGTGGAAGAGGCTCAATACCTTCGCTTCTGGCAAAGGAAACATATTTCTTCAAATCATCAGCTTTATCAATTCTGTTGTTTAAAACTGCAGTCAAGAATTCTGCTTCATAATAACATTTGAGATATGCAGTTTGATATGCGACATAAGCATAAGCCGCAGCGTGAGATTTGTTGAAGGCGTATTTTGCAAATTCTTTCATTTCATCAAAGATCTTTTCTGCAACCGCTCTGTCATGCCCAAGTTTAACCGCACCAGGAATGGATCTTTTTCCACTAGGGTCTTCCCACCCATTCACAAATTTTGTTCTTTCAGCATCAATTTTGTCAACCTGTTTCTTCCCCATAATACGTCGAATATTGTCCGCTTGTCCAAGACTGTATCCTGCCATGACTTGCACGATTTTCATAACTTGCTCTTGATAAACAATACAGCCGTATGTGACATCAAGTATGCTTTCAAGACATGGGTCATCATAAACAATATGCTCTGGGTCTTGCTTGTTTTTCACGAATTTTGGAATTGAATCCATTGGCCCTGGTCGATACATTGAAACACCAGCGATAATATCTTCCAAACTTGTTGGTTTCAGGTCTTTCATAAACTTTTTCATTCCTGCACTTTCAAGTTGGAAAACGGCATCTGTTCTGCCCTCAGCAATCATTTTAAACACATTTGGGTCATTATATTCCATATCATAAAAATCAATCTTCACACCATGATTTTCATAAACATAGTCACATGCTTTCTTAATATCTGTCAAAGTTACAAGTCCAAGAAAGTCCATTTTCAAAAGGCCCAAATGCTCAAGTTCAATCATGCTATATTGTGTGACACGTTCGTTGTCCGTTTTTGCAACAGGAACAAAAGAAGCAACATCAGCTGGGGCAATTAGAATTCCGCAAGCATGTTGAGAGGTGTTTCTTGGAACACCTTCAAGCAAACTGGCAAAATCAATAACTTTTTTCATGTGTGGGTCTGTATCATAAATTTCTCTAAGTTCTGGGATAATGAATTTCTCATTTTCAGGTTTCCCAGTCAAACCAAAATAAAAGCGAAGCACTGGTGGTTTCTTAATTCCATCTGGCAATTTGTTTGGAATGAGTTTTGTAAGTTTCATAACATCTGGAATTGGCGTTTTCATAACTCGTGCAACATCTCGAATTGCGTTTTTTGCTTGCATACACCCAAAAGTTCCAATTCCTGCAACATGGTCTTGTCCATATCTTCTCTTAACATACTCAATGACATCTCCACGATGGTCTTTACAAAAATCGACATCGAAATCTGGCATGGAAACACGTTCTTTATTGATAAATCTCTCAAAGAACAAATTATATCGCATTGGGTCAACACGAGTGATTCCAGATGTATATGCAACCAAACTTCCTGCACCGCTTCCACGCCCAGGTCCTACAGGAATGCCATTTTCGTTGGCATAGTTGATATAATCCCACACAATCAAAAAGTATTCCACAAAGCCTTGCTCGTGAATAATATTCAATTCCATTTCAAGTCTGTCAATAAGTTCTTGCGTTATAACTTTATATTTTTTATGTAAGCCTTCATAGGAAATTCTGCGTAAAAATTCGTAAGGTTCTTCCCCTGTGGAAGGCCTATATTCAGGAATGTGATTCTTGTTTGAAGGAAGTTTATATTTTTCTGGAACACCATGCACTTCTCCAAGCGATTTTGTTTGAATGACAACATCACACTTCTCAGCAATTTCCAATGTTGTTGCAATAGCGTCTTCATAGCCAGCCATTGCTTCAACCATTTCATCATAGGTTTTCAAGTAGAATTCGTCAGTTGAAAACTTCATTCTGTCTTCATCATCAAGATATTTCCCCATCTGCACGCACATCAAAACATCTTGAAGTTCTGCATCGGTTTTATAAAGATAATGCACATCGTTTGTCGCAACAAGTTTTATACCAAATTTTTTTGACATCTCTGCCAAATATTGATTGACAATTTTTTGCTCTGCAATGCCATGATTTTGTATTTCAAGATAAAAATCACCATCGTCAAACATATTTTTAAGTCTAAGAGTGAGAGCTTCGGCCTCATCATAACGCCTTTGCAAAATAAGATGAGGAATATGTCCAGCAAGGCAAGCAGACAGACAAATCACCCCTTTTGAATGTTTTTCAAGTGTTTCATAATCAATTCGTGGCTTATAATAAAATCCATCACAGAAGGCAATTTCATTAAGTTTCATAAGGTTGTGATAGCCTTCATTATTCTTTGCAAGAAGAATGATATGTCCAATATCATCTTTACCTGACTTTTTTGTTAAATCATGACAGATATAAAATTCGCAACCCAAAATAGGTTTAATTCCAGCTTTTATGCATTCTTCATAAAAAGCCAAAGCTCCATACATATTTCCATGGTCTGTTATTGCAACAGCACTGTAGCCCCGCTCTTTTGTTATGTCAACAAGTTTGTTTATTCGAGCAATCCCATCAAGAAGTGAATATTCCGTATGAACATGCAAGTGAACAAAATCTTTATTCTCCATTTCTATTCCTCCAAACTTTCAGCAATTTTTATGAGTTTTCTAAATCGATGATTAAGCCCTGAGCGAGTCAATTTGATTGTTGACAACTTCAAAAGTTCATCTAAACTTTCCTCAGGATTCGCAAGACGAAGAACAGCAACTTCTTGCAAGTCTTCTGGCAAACTTTCAAGTCCAATTGTGTTTTCAATTGTGTTTATCGCATTTGTTTGTTTAAGACTTGCTTCAACCGTTTTGTTGATGTTTGCATTAATACAATTCACCTGTCTGTTAACTTTATTCCTAAGTTCGCGTGTCACCATTTCATTTGTCAATTCCAAAACACTTTTATCCGCTCCAACAAGAGCCAACAAATCCTGAATTGTTTGTGCATCTTTGATGTAAAGCACAAAGCAATTTTTCCTTTCAAATATTTTTCCAATAATGTTGTATTCAGCCAAAAGATGAGAAAGTTCACTCAAAAATTGATGACTTTGACTTGAAAATTCCAAATGATAGCCAGAGCCACAACTTTCTGCCATGTCTTTTGAAAGCTTTATACTTGAAGTGCTTGCACCGATATATGCCCCCTTCAAAAATGCTCTACGCATTTCGTCTTCCAGCAAAAGATTTTTGTCTAAATCAAATTTAATTTCAAGCTGTCCATCAATCAAATCCAGAACTCCTGCATCAATAAGCATATTCTTAAATTTTTCAACTTCAAAAGAAATCTCAAAATAGGTGTTTTTATTAATATTATAATTTTCCGAAAGTTTTGGACTGACTTTTGCACCAAAAAATTTTTGCGTAAGATTGTTTACAAAATCAAAAAGAATTTCAACATCTGAAACAATTTTGAAAAACAATTTTCCGTCTTTTTTCTCAATTTCTCCACATGAATGAAAAAGTCCAGATAAAAAAGCAAGTGCTGTCGAATCATCTTCAACAACCGTTGTTTTTAATATTTCAACTTTTGAATCTCTGGAAAAGCTCATTTTTCACCCATTATTTTATTGTTTTTTATAGTTTTTTCTTTGATTTTTCAATTTTAAAGAGGTTTTTTTATAATTTTTAAATTTTAAGAGTCTTTAAAATAAATTAATTTCCATGTTTTTTATGAAGTTTTGGAAATTTATCTATATTTGCAACTTGAGAAAGCGGAATGCCCATCTTATAAATCAAGTTAAGCCCATTATTCACTTCGCCAACACGCTCTGGCCTATGAGCATCGCTGTCGCAAATAAACTTCACTCCTTCACTTGTCATAATATCAATTTCTTCTTCTGTAAAGGAAATATGCTTTCCGTTTAATTCGATATAAACCCCTTTTTGCTTCGCCATTTTTGCAACAGCGACTGTGTCTGTGGTAATGCCGTAATTCAAATGCGTTATTATGTCAACTGGATATTTGTCAATCATTTTGAGAAACGCAGTAGTATTGCGATTTATACGCTCTTTGCTTGGTTTAAAAATCTTGTTTCCATAGTTTGCCCAATTCAAAAGAGCCTTATCTCTCATTGAATTTGTATGCACCAATTTATGATAGCCGACAAGCAAAATATCCAAAAATTCATAATCCTCTTCTTTGATGTCAACATCTCCATCAAGAGAAATTATGTTTGCTTCCACCCCAAGCAAAATATCCACGCCAGTAATTTCTTTTGCTGTCAAAATATCTTCTTTAAGGTTTGGAATATTTTTTCTTCTAATACCAAAAAATTCATGATTAAAGCCATGATCTGTTATAGCAATTTGCTTCAATCCCTTGTCGGCAGCCACAGAAGCGTTTTCCAACACCGTGCCTTTGCCGTGATTTAGCCTTGAATAGATTGTGTGTGTGTGATAATCTCCGTATAAAAGCATATAAACCTCTCAAAATTTAGTCATTCTTTCTCTAATTCATCATATCTTATCAATTTAACTCCCGCTTCTGCACAAATTTCGCGAGAGAATTCATCTGGATAGCCTTCTTTATAAATCACTTCTTTTATTCCTGCATTAATAATCATCTTTGCACAGACAACGCATGGTTGATGTGTGCAGTAAAGAATGCAACCCTTCAAACTTATCCCTTCTCGTGCTGCTTGAATAATAGCATTTTGCTCTGCATGTGCAGCATAACAGGTTTCTGCATGAGTTCCACTTGGAATTCCAAGTTTTGTCCTTAAACACTCGCCACGTTCGACACATGTCTTAACACCTGCTGGTGCTCCATTATAACCAGTTGTCATAATACGCTTGTCCCTGACAATAACTGCACCAACTTGCCTACGCAGACAGCTTGACCAAGTTGCAACATGTTCTGTCAATTCCATAAATCTTTTATGCCATTTATTCATCTTTATCCTCCTGCAAAACAATAATTTCTCGCTCAGGATTTATGCCAATTTCTTTCAATTTTTCTTCTAAAAATTGGACTAAATTAAGCACATCTTTGCTTGTTGCACCACCAAGATTGACAATAAATCCTGCATGTTTTAACGACACCTCTGCTCTTCCTATTTTAACACCTTTCAACCCCATTTTGTCAATTAATTTTGCAGGGTAAATTTCTGGATTTGTTTTAATAACTTTAAACACGCTTCCAAGCGAAGCAAATTCACAAGGTTGTTTTTCATGTTTGAGTTTTATAAATGATTCCATATCTTGTGCTATTTTTTCACTTTTTTCTGATTTAAGTTTCAATTTTACACTCAAAACAACACAATTTTGCAAATTTGAATGCCTGTATGCAAAAACACATTCATTTTTATTGAGAGTTTTAAATTTTCCATTTTGAAATATTTTCACCGACTGAACAACTTCACAAATTTCATGCCCAAAGCATCCACCATTCATAACCACAAAACCACCCATGCTGGCAGGAATACCATAACAAAATTCAATCCCCGACAACCCTCTTTGACAAAGTGCAGTATTCAAAGCATAAAGATTGACACCTGCATCAATCTTGACAACATTATTTTTCAAAAATTTGATAGAATTCATCTTCCTTAAACAAATAATCACTCCAGAAAAACCTTTGTCGTCAAAAAGAACATTGCTCCCATTTCCCAAAATAAAGTTTTTCATCTTATTTTTATTGCAAATTTGCAAAATTTTTTCAACTTCTTTTTCATTTTTTGGAAAAACAATATATTTTGCTTTTCCCCCAACCTTCATTGTGGAGAAATTTTTTAAGTCTGCATTCTCAATAAAATCAAATTCTTCAAACACAAAATTATATATGAAAACAGAAAAAAAACTGTAAAAGAATTTCAAAAAATTAAATTAATTATTCTCAAAAGAACACAATCAAAAAACACAAAATCAAAAGACAAATCATGAAAACAAAATGAGAAGAACTCAATCAAAATCAGCACAAATTGCGAAAAAAGTTTTTTCAAAAGGTTGAATTCAAAGCAAAAAAATACATAAAAAAAATCCCACTCAAAAAAGTGAGAATTTTTTATATCAAAATTAAACCAATTCAACAATGGCCATCTCAGCAGCATCGCCACGACGAGAACCAAGTTTTGTGATTCTTGTATATCCACCGCCCTGTCCAGAAGTCTTTGCACGCTCAGCATATTTTGGAGCATAAACATTGAAAATCTTTTCCAAAAGTGGATGATTGATGCCTTCAATTCTTGCCTTATATGCTTCCATTTTTTCTTTTGGCTTTCTTTGTTCTTGCAAGTCATAAACATAGCCCATAATTTTCTTTCTTGCAGCAAGTTTCTTTGGCCCATCGTTTAAAACTTCTTTCTTAACCTTTTTCCCGTCAGCACCTTTAATGTCTTTAACAACTTTCAAAGTGTCTTGATATGTGTTGATGGCAAGAGTAATAATCTTTTCAGCAACTCTTGCAGTTGATTTTGCTTTTGCAAGAGTTGTTTCAATCTTTCCATTCCAAAGAAGTGTGGAAACTTGCCCGCGAAGCATAGCATTTCTTTCTTTTGAAGGTCTGCCCAATTTTTCGTTTGCCATATTTTTTCTCCTTTATTTTTAAGGTTGTTCTGCAAAACACTCTTCAAATATAAAATTGAATCATAAGTGATGCAGTTAAATCTCTTTTATTCTTCGTCTTTGCGAAGTGAGAAGCCATAACTTTCAAGCTTTTGAATGACTTCTTCAACAGATTTTGCTCCCAAATTACGCACTTTGAACATATCGCTTCTTGATTTTTTCAACAAATCTTGAATTGTGTTCAAACCAGCACGCTTGAGGCAGTTGTAAGAACGAACTGAAAGGTCCATTTCTTCGATTGGAAGTTCCATAAGTTTCACTTGCTTATCTTCTTCTTTTGACATCAAAATTGACATATTGCTCATTTCTGCACAAAGTTCTATGAACACATTAACATGCTCATTGATAATCTTTCCAGCCAAAGAAACAATTTCTCTTGCTGATGTTGTGCCATTTGTTGTCACCTCAAGAGTCAATTTGTCATAATCAATGCTTTGCCCAACACGTGTTGCACTAACATTGAAATTGACTTTTTTAACTGGTGAGAAAATGCTGTCAATAGCAATAAAGTCAAGATTATCATATTTTGACTTGTTGTCATCACTTGAAACATATCCTCGTCCATTGCCAATCATAACATCAAGGTCAAGCACAGCACCTTCATCCATTGTGCAAATGTGAAGATCTGGATTCAAAACTTCAACTTGATCATTACTTTCAAAATCTTTTGCAGTAACTTCTCCTGGTGTGTTTTTGCGAAGTTTTAAATATGTGATAAAGTTCTTTTCTTGATTTGTGCATTTAACTGCCAATCCTTTCAAGTTAAGAACAATGTCAACAACATCTTCTGTTACTCCACGAATTGTTGAAAATTCGTGTGAAACACCTGCAATTCTGAAAGCGATAACTGCTGAACCTGGAAGTGATGAAAGAAGAGTTCTTCTCATGCAATTTCCAAGAGTGATTCCATAACCTTTTTCAAGAGGCTCAACCACGAATCTTGCAAAATTTCCGCCATCTGTTTCTTCACAAGTGATTTTTGGTTTTTCCATTTCCATCATAGTTTTATAATCCCCCTATTTTATTATCTCGAATACAATTCGACAATCAGTTGTTCTTTGATGTCGCTGTCAATATCTTCTCTTGTTGGATTTGCTAATATTTTTCCTGTTAAAGTTTCACTGTTAAATTCCAACCATTTTGGCATAACAATTTTCATACCTTTCAAAGATTTGAACATTTCAAGTTCTTGCTTGTTATCTTTCACAGTGATAACATCTCCAACTTTAACTCTGTATGATGCAATTGAAACACGTTTTCCGTTCACACAGATATGTCCATGATTGACAATTTGTCTGCATTCTGCTCTTGAAGCACCAATGCCCATACGATAAATCACATTGTCAAGTCTTCTTTCAATAAGTGACAACATTGTTTCACCTGTTGCACCTTTTGCTCTTGAAGCATCTTCAAAATATTTTTCAAATTGTCTTTCTAGAATGCCATACATTCTTTTAACTTTCTGTTTTTCACGAAGTTGAAGACCGTATTCAGTCACTCTCTTTCTTGAAGCACCGTGTTGTCCAGGGATAACAGGTCGTCTTTCCATTGCACACTTCTTTGTCAAGCATCTTTCACCTTTAAGAAAAAGTTTACGACCTTCTCTACGACATTGACGGCAATCTGGTTCAATAGTTCTTGCCATTTTATCTTTCTCCTTTTATTAAACTCTTCTTCTTTTTGGAGGTCTGCAACCGTTATGAGCGATTGGCGAAACATCCTTAATAAGTGTGACATTAAACCCAAGTGTGGATAATGCTCTAATTGCACTTTCTCTTCCATTTCCTGGCCCTTTGACATACACTTCAACGGATTTCATACCGTTGTCAAGAGCAACCTTACCTGCTTGTTCAACGCAAGTTTGAGCAGCAAAAGGTGTGCTTTTCTTTGAGCCTTTAAGTCCAAGTCTTCCAGATGAGCAAGATGAAATAACATTTCCATTAAGGTCTGTAAACACGATAATGTTGTTATTAAAAGATGTTGTGATGTGCACTTGCCCTTCACCGATATTTCTTGAAACTCTTTTTCTGGTTTTAACTGTTTTCTTTTTAGCAGTTGTCTTTGTTGTGTTTGCCATATCTCACCTCTTACTTACCTTTCTTAGAGCTTCCGCTCACGATTTTCTTTGGTCCTTTCCTTGTTCTTGCATTATTTTTTGTGCTTTGCCCACGAACAGGAAGCCCTTTTCTGTGACGAATACCACGATAGCACCCAATTTCATTGAGTTTTTTGATATTCATACTTACTTTTGATTTAAGTTCACCTTCAACAATAAGATTGTGTTCAATATAGTTTCTCAACTTTGCAACTTCATCTTCAGTCAAATCTTTCACTCTCTTATCAAGTGAAAGTCCTGTTTCTTTACAAATCTTTCGAGATGTTTCAACACCGATTCCATAGATGTAAGTCAAACCATATTCCAATCTTTTTTCTCTTGGAAGGTCAACACCAGCAATTCTTGCCATTTAAGTTTTCTCCTTGATTTTTTGATTTGTTTTAGGCATTTTTAAGCCTATTTCTTCCTTTTTTGAGGATTTGAGATTTCTCTCTTGTGGTCAATTTTAACCATTAGCCTTGTGTTTGTTTATGTTTTTTGCTCTTGGAGCAAATAACCATCACTTTGCCATCTCTTTTGATGACTTTGCATTTATCACACATAGGCTTCACAGATGCTCTAACTTTCATTTTTTGCTCCTTTATTGTCCTTTTTCTCTCCAGGTTATTCTTCCTTTTGAGAGGTCATACGGACTCATTTCAATTTTGACTTTGTCACCTTCAATGATGCGTATGAAGTTCTGTCTAAGTTTTCCAGAAATATATGCAGTGATAACATGTCCATTGGAAAGTTCCACCTTAAAAGTCATACTTGGCAAAACTTCAATAACCTTTCCTTCAAACTCGATTACATCTTCCTTCGACATAACTTCTCCTTTCTTTCAAAAATTTTCTAATGCCCGCATTAACATTTTCCAGCCCACTCTCAATCAATTTAACATCAAAACTTTCCTTTGATGCTTTTTGAATGTGTTTTAGGCTCTTTTTTTTCGGTTTATCAAGCTTTAAGCGGTCTCCATCAACAAGAAAACAAAACTTTTCATTGACTTCTTTAACCACGAAAAACTGATTTTTTTCCTTCCCTGCTGTTGCAATAACGACATCACCTGTTTTGATGTTCATCGTCAGCCTCCAAGGTCAGAATTTCAATCCCACTTCTTGTAAACAACACTGTGTTCTCATAGTGAGCAGATGGCTTTCTATCACGTGTGATAATCCCCCATCCATCACTCAGCATACCAATTTCCTTCTTTCCTGCGTTAATCATAGGCTCAATCGCAAGCACAGCGTTTTCTGCGATAATTGGTCCATCTGTTTCTTTTCCATAATTTAAAACTGATGGTGCTTCGTGCATTTTTTTACCTATTCCATGTCCGCAAAGTTCTCGAACAACCGAAAATCCGTTTCCTTCTGCATGAGCTTGAATTGCGTGTGAAAGTTTTCCAAGTCTATCTCCAATTCTCACATTTTCAATACCTTTGAAAAAACATTCTTTTGTCACTCTCATAAGTTTTTGCTTTTCTTCACTCACACTGCCAACTGGATAGGTTCTTGCAGCATCTCCGTGATAGCCTTTATAAGCAACCACGATATCGACACTGACAATGTCGCCTTCTTTTAAAACAATGTCTTTACTTGGAATTCCATGCACAACCATTTCATTGACTGAAATACAAGTTGCAGCGGGATATCCCTCATATCCAAGACACGCTGGCGAACCACCACTTTCTATTATAAACTTTTCCAAAGATTTGTCAAGGTCAAAAGTGGAAATTCCTGGACGAATAAGCGTTTTTGCAAACACAAGTGCATCGCGAGTAATTTCACAGGCTTTTTTGATTAACACAATCTCTGCGGGTGTTTTTTGAATCATATTCTCCCCTTTAAAAAGTTTTTCACAGGCTTGTATGTTTCCTCTGGGTCCTTTTTATTCTTCACAACAAACAGCCTATCAGCGTAGAAGTTTATGAGTGGTGCAGTTTGTTTTTCATAAACTTCCAGACGATTATTAACTGATTCCAAATTATCGTCATCTCTTTGGAACAGTGGTGAACCACATTTTTGACATGTGTTTTTTTTGTAAGTCGCAGTGTTATAAATTTCACCACATTTAGAACATGTTCTGCGTCCCAAAGCCCTACGTCTGATTTCATCAAACGGAACTTCCAAATTTATAACGGCATCTATTTTTGCCATATTTTCAAGTGCTTCAGCTTGAGAGATTGTTCTTGGAAAACCATCTAAAATGATTCCTCTATCACAATCTTTTTCTTCAAGTCTGTTTTTTAGCATTCCAATAGTAATTTCATCTGGGACAAGTTCTCCTTTATCCATAAAACTTTTTGCAAGTTTTCCAAGTTTTGTCCCATTCTTAATATTTTCACGGAAAAGGTCACCTGTAGAAATTTGAACAAAATCGAAATCTGAAACAATTTTTCTTGCCATAGTGCCTTTTCCAGAAAATGGTGCACCAAGTAAAATGATATTCATAATCAATCTCCTTTCACTTGTTGTTTATAAGCTTCTTCCACAATCTTCTTTGTAATATCTAGATTTCAAATCTTGAATTTTAGCTATTGCTGTCAGTCAAGAAAGCCTTTATAGTTTCTCATAAGCATCTGAGCTTCAAGTCCTTTATCAAATTCGAGAGCAACAGAAACAATAATCATAAGCCCTGTTGTTGAGAAAGCATTTAAAAGACTTGCGAATGTTGTGTCATTTGGTATTGCCTTAAATCCCAAAGATGGAATAAGTGCAATAACAGCCAGGAACACCGCTCCGAAAAGAGTTATCCTTCTTGAAATTTTCTTTAAATAATCGCTTGTTGTTCTGCCGGGCCTTATTCCAGGAATAAAGCCACCTTGTTGTTGAAGTCTGCGTGAGATGTCGTCTGTGTCAAATGTGATTTGAGCATAGAAGAATGCAAACGCAAAAATCAAAACTGCAAGCACAACAATGTAAAGCCATGAATTTGTTCCCATATAGTTTTGATACCAAACAAGAGCTCCACTTTTTGGCCAGAAAATGCTCATAACAAGTTGTGGAAGTGTGATAAGAGATGTAGCAAAAATGATTGGCATAACTCCAGATGCATTTAATTTGATTGGAATGAAAGTGTCTTGTCCACCATACATCTTTCTGCCTTTAATCTGTTTTGCATATTTCACACCAACACGCCTTTCAGCAGAATCAACAAAAACGATAAGCCCAAAAACGAATACCAATGCAACAAGATAGAGAAGGATTGTCCAAAGTCCATCAAGATTGCTTGATGTGATTGTTTTTGCAGCATTTGAGATACCATTTGTGGCAGATGACAAAATACCAACAAAAATCAAAAGGCTCATTCCGTTTCCAATCCCAACTTGAGTGATTTTTTCACCAAGCCAAACCGTAAACATTCCACCAGCAGTCAAAATTAAAACAATTCCAACACAAATAATCCAATGAGGGATATTCATATAGTTTGTGGCAACTTTATCTTGGAAACTTATAACAATACCAATTGCTTGTGCAAGAGCCAAAACGAGAGCACAAATTCGTGTGTAGAACTGAATTTTTCTTCTTCCGTCTTCACCTTGCTTTGAAAGCCTTTCAAGAGCAGGAATTGCCACGCACAAAAGTTGAATAACAATTGATGCAGTAATATATGGCGAAACACCAAGTGCCAAAATTGAACCATTTGAAAGTGCATCACCAGAGAGCAAGTTCATCAAAGAAAAGAACGAAATTCCAGAATTTCCTGCTTCAGCATTTGAGATTGCTCCCGCAAGGTCAAAACCTGGGCAAACAAGTGCACAGCCAATACGGAAAATAATCAAAAGTCCCAAAGTTATCAGGATTTTCTTTCTGAGTTCTTTAACCTTGAAAGCATTTATGAGAGTTTTAAACATAACATACTCCTGTTTCTAAAACATTTGCTTTAAAACGAATTAAGCAAAAGTGGATTTCATTCCAAAATAATTTTTCCGCCTGCTTTTTCAATTTTTTCAATAGCAGACTTTGTTGCCTTTGCACAATGAATAGTGTAAGCTTTTGTAATTTCACCATTACCAAGCAATTTCAAACCATAAGGTTGTCTTTTTCCAATAACTCTTGTTTCATACAAAAGTTCTTCAGTGATTTCAGCACCTGCTTCAAAAATTTCAAGGTTTCCAACATTTACAGTTGAATAAGCTTTTGCAAAATTTTTGTTGTTAAAACCGCGAATTGGAACTTTTCTAATAAAAGGAATATTTCCGCCTTCAAATCCAGCTTTAACTCCACCACCACTTCTAGCATTTTGGCCTTTATGTCCTTTTCCAGAAGTTTTGCCAATTCCAGAACCAATACCACGTCCGATTCTAACTTTTTTTGTTTTTTCGCCAACTGCAGGTTTAAGATTTTCCATTTTCATATCAGTCACCTCACTCCTCAACCACTTCAACAAGGTGTGCAATGTGGTGTAAACTTCCACGAATAGCCTCGTTGTCTGGCAAAATTCTTGTTTGATTAAGTTTCTTAAATCCAAGTGCTTCAATAATCTTCATTTGGTTTTTATTGTAACCAATTGCACTGCGAACCCAAGTTACTTTAAGTTGTTTTTTCTCTTTCATTTTTTCACCCTCCACTTAAATTTCCTCAGGTTTTTTGCCACGACGAGCGGCAATTTCTTCCCTTGTTTTGAGTGTTGAAAGTCCATTCAAAGTTGCTTTAACAACATTGATAGCATTTGTCGAACCATGAATTTTTGTGACGATGTTTTTTACGCCAGCAACTTCCAAAACCGCTCTGGCAGCACCACCAGCAATAACTCCATGTCCTTGTTCAGCAGGCATCATCAAAATGTTTGTTGTGCCAAACTTTCCTGTTGTCTGATGAGGAATTGAACCTTCAACAAGAGAAATTTTCTTCATAGCTTTCTTTGCTGCAACTGTTGCTTTGTCAATTGCAATTGGAACTTCGCTTGCTTTTCCAATTCCCATTCCAACGCTTCCTTTTCCATCGCCAACAACAACAAGAGCAGAAAATCTGAGTGTTCGTCCACCTTTTACAACCTTTGTAACACGGCGAACAGACACCATTCTCTTATCAAGTCCATCGTCTTCTTTTTTTGCAGGACGTTCACGATCACGACGGCCTTCTCTACGTCCTTGATTTTTTCCTTCACGAGTCCCTTTTGTTTCATTGTTTTCACGAGAAACAGGTTCTTTCTTTTCAATTTCTTCAGCCATATTGTCCTCCTAAAATTTCAGTCCAGATGCTCTCGCACCATCTGCCAATGCTTGAACTCGTCCAGTGTAGAGATAACCACCTCTGTCAAAAACGACCTCTTTAATTTTCTTTTCAACCGCTCTTTTTCCAACGATTTCACCAACAATTTTTGCTGCTTCAGTCTTTGTTTTTCCTGCGATTTGTGATGCAATTTCTTTCTCACGAGTAGAAGCAGAAAGAAGTGTCACACCTTTGACATCATCAATCACTTGAACATAAATGTTCTGCAAACTGCGTGTCACACAGAGTCTTGGTCTTTCAGCAGTTCCGCTGACAGTTTTTCTAACTCTTTTATGACGGATTTGTCTTTCCTGATTTTTGTCCTTAACATTAATCATAAATCATTCCTCCAATCTTACTTCTTGCCCTTACCTGCAGCTTTGCCGACTTTTCTCACAAGGTGAGTGCCGTCAATGTGCACACCATATCCGTGATATGGTTCATAAGGTCTTTTTGAGATGATTTTTGCACAGAATTGTCCGACTTTTTCTTTATCTATGCCTGAAACAACCACTTCTGTTGGTTGAGCACAAGCAACTTTCAATCCTTCTGGGATTTCAACTTCCACTTGGTGAGAATAGCCAAGGTTCATCACAAGTTTATTTCCTGAAACTTGTGCTTTCCAGCCAACACCAGCGATGATAAGTTTTTTATCCCAACCTTTTGTCACTCCAATAACCATATTATTTACGAGTGCACGTGCAAGCCCTTGTTTTGCGTTTAATTCTTCATTTTCATAAGTAAAATGAAGTTCTCCGTCTTTAATTTCAGTCTTAATATTTTTATCAATAGTGTGTTTCAGAGTTCCTTTAGGGCCTGTTACTGTCACTTCTTCGCCATTACGTTCAAAAGTAACGCCAGCTTCAAGTTTAATTGGTTTATTTCCTATTCTTGACATAACGCCCTCCTTACCACACATAAGCCAGAACTTCACCACCAACACCCAAATTTCTTGCAACTTTATCTGTCACAATTCCTTTGTTTGTTGAAATGATGGCAATTCCAAGCCCACTGATAACTTTTGGAAGGTTTTCTTTTTGAGAGTAAATTCTAAGCCCTGGCTTTGAAATTCTCTTCAAGCCTTGAATAACGCTTTGCCCATCTTCATCATATTTGATTGTGATGTCAATGTTCTTGAATTTTCCAGCGTCAACAAGTTTGTATTCTTGAATGTAGCCTTCTTCCAAAAGAATTTTTGCAATTTCGACTTTTTCTCTTGATGCAGGAACTTCCACATTCTTGTGTTTTGCCGAGATAGCATTTCTCAAGCGTGTGAGCATATCTGCGATTGGGTCTGTTGTAAACATAATCTTCCCCTCCTTACCAACTTGACTTTTTCACGCCAGGGATTTCCCCGCGATTAGCCATTTCTCTAAAACAAATTCTGCAAATTCCATACTTTCTCAACACAGCATGTGGTCTTCCACAGATGGAGCAACGAGTGTATGCTCTTGATTTATATTTTGGTTCTCTTTTTTGTTTTGCAATTAAAGATTTCTTTGCCATTTGTTTTCTCCTTATCTAGCGAAAGGCAATCCAAGTGCCTTCAAGAGTGCTTTTGCCTCTGCATCAGTTTTTGCAGTGGTGATGAATGAAATG
Organism: uncultured Clostridia bacterium; assembly: GCA_947591785.1. Lineage (GTDB taxonomy): Bacteria > Bacillota > Clostridia > Christensenellales > UBA1242 > Caccovivens. The sequence goes on from CANQDK010000003.1 coordinate 105,073, forward strand.
TCCAAGCCTCTGATTTTTTCGACTTTATCATAAGAGATTTCAGGGAAAATCAACTGTTCTTTAATACCCATAGAATAGTTTCCTCTCCCATCAAACGATTTGTCACTAATTCCGCGGAAGTCACGAACTCTTGGAAGAGCGATTGCTGTCAATCTATCAAAGAATTCATACATTCTTGTTCCACGAAGAGTAACTTTTGCACCAATTTTCATTCCTGCTCTAACTTTAAAGTTTGAAATAGCTTTCTTAGCCTTTGTTGTGACAGGCTTTTGTCCAGAAATGAGAGCAAGTTCGTCAACGGCAATATTAAAACTTTTACTATTGTCTTTAACATCACCAAGTCCCATATTAAGAACAATCTTGACAAGTTTTGGCACTTCATTGATGTTTTTATATCCAAACTGTTTCACAAGTTCTGGAACGATTTCTTCTTTATATCTCTTTGCTGTTTGATTTTGTTCTTTCATTCCTTCCCACCTTTATGCTTTTTTGCCAGATGTTTTCGACTTTTGAGTTGTGGAGGCTTTGTCCTCCTTGTTTGAAGCTGTAACAGATTTTACATCAGCTTTCTTTTCTGCTTTCACAGAAGCTTTATTTTCTTTTGCTTCTGCTTTTTCAGATTTTTTTGCATCTTTTTTAGTTGTTTTCACATATTCTTTATCCAAAGAAACTCCACATTTGCAAACGCGAACTTTCTTTCCATTGACATCTTTGTGATGAACTCTTGTTGCTTTTCCACAACTTGGGCAAACAACCATAACATTTGATGCATTGATTGGAGCACTTTTCTTTACGATTGCACTCTTTTCTTGTTGATTTCTTGCTTTTTGGTGCTTTGAAACAATGTTTATTCCGTCAACCAAAACGCGATTTTCTTCTGGGAACACTTCCAAAACTTTGCCAGTTTTTCCCTTTTCTTTTCCTGTGATAACAACAACATTGTCACCTTTTTTTATTGTCATGCTCATCGTTCGTCCTCCTTAAATAACCTCTGGTGCAAGGGAAATAATTTTCATATAGCCCTTGTCACGAAGTTCTCTTGCAATAGGCCCAAACACACGAGTGCCTTTTGGCTGTTTTTGATTGTCAATAATCACAGCGGCATTGTCGTCAAAGCGGATATGAGAACCGTCAGCACGATTCAAACCTTTTGTTGTGCGAACAACAACGGCTTTAACAACATCACCTTTCTTTACGCTTCCACCAGGGATTGCCTTTTTAACAGAAGCAACAATAATGTCACCAATATTTCCACTTCTTCTAAAAGAGCCACCCAAAACTCTGATACACATAATTTCTTTTGCACCAGTGTTGTCAGCAACTTTAAGTCTTGTTTGAGGTTGTACCATAATCCACTCTCCTTATTTGGCCTTTTCAACGATTTTAACAACTCTGTGGTATTTATCTTTTGAAAGTGAACGGGTTTCCATAATGAGAACTGTATCACCAATTCCGCAGATGTTTTCTTCGTCATGTGCCTTAAATTTTTTGGTTCTTTTAACGACTTTTCCAATTTTTGGAGCTTTAACCATATAGGTTACTGCAACAACGACGGTTTTGTCCATCTTGCCTGCACTCACAACAACACCTTGTCTTGTGTTTCGATTATTTCGTTCCATCGTTGTTTCCTCCGTTTGATTTTTCTTTGATTGCAGTTTGAACTCTTGCAATATCTTTTCTAACATTTCTTATAGCAAGTGGGTTTGAAAGATTGCGAGTTGCATGTGAAAAACGAAGATTGAAAAGTTCGTTTTTAAGCTCTTTAAGTTTAGCATTCAACTGCTGTAGGTTTAAAGTTTTAATTTCTTCATTCTTCATTGCTCTCACCACCTTCTGCAACTTCCTCTTTCTTTATGAACTTGGTTTTGCAAGGAAGTTTGTGTCCAGCAAGACGAAGTGCCTCGCGTGCAATTTCTTCCGTTACGCCTTCAATTTCAAAAAGAACTCGACCAGGTTTTACAACTGCCACCCAGAATTCTGGATTTCCTTTACCTGAACCCATACGAGTTTCAGCAGGTTTCTTTGTGACAGGTTTATCTGGAAAAATCTTAATCCAAACCTTTCCACCACGTTTGATATAACGTGTAAGTGCAATACGAGCAGCTTCGATTTGGTTTGATTTTATCCAACAAGGTTCGCATGCGACAATTCCAAAAGTTCCGTAAGCAAGAGTGTTTCCTCTTGTTGCCTTTCCTGTCATACGTCCACGCATAACCTTTCTTCTTTTAACTCTTTTAGGCATTAACATCGTTCTTGTCCTCCTTTATAGGATTTTTAGACAGAATTTCGCCTTTGTAAATCCAACATTTGATTCCAAGTTTGCCATAGTTTGTGTATGCGGCTGTTTCACAATAATCAATGTCAGCACGGAGAGTGTGAAGTGGAAGAGAACCTTCCATATATTTCTCAGTTCTGCCAATTGTGTTTGCACCGTCAATAACACCACTAACTTGCACCTTGCAACCTTTTGCTCCTGCCTTCATAACTTTTTGCAAAGAAGATTTAAGAGCTCTTCTCCAAGCGATACGCTTTTCAAGTTGTTGAGCAATACCTTCTGCAACAAGTCTTGCATCAAGATCAGGTTTCTTGACTTCTTTCACATTCAAAACAAGGCTTTTTACTGGCCTAATAATTTTGTTTATGTCCTTTTTGATTTGTTCAATTCCAGCACCTTTTTGGCCAATAATCATTCCAGGTTTTCCTGTGAAGATGTCAATTTCCAATTTGTTTTCTGTTCTTTTAATTTCAACTTTTGAAATTCCAGAGTTTGCTTGCTTTTTATTGAAGTATTCACGAATATCGTAATCTTCTTTCAAATTATCGGCAAAATCTCCCTTTTTGGCAAACCAAGTTGACTGCCAACCTTTGTTGATTCCAATTCTAAGTCCGTATGGATTAACTTTTTGCCCCATTATTTTGCCTCCTTCAACTCGTCAAGAATAATTGTGATATGACAAGTTCTTTTCAAAACTCTGTTATCAACGCGTCCGCGTCCTCTAAATTTCACACGACGCATCATTGAGCCGCCATTAGAAAAACATTCTGCAACATACAAATTATCAGCGGAAAGTCCTTTATTGTTTTCTGCATTTGCAATTGCACTTTTCAAAACTTTCAAAGCTTCTGCTGCACCAGTTTGTGGCAAATATGTCAGAATTGCAACTGCATCATTCACTTTCTTTCCACGAATTTCATCTAAAACAATTCTAACTTTAGATGAACTCATTCTAACACCTCTTGCAATTGCGTAAGGACGTTTGTCAGCATTTGCCAATCTTTTTTCTGCTTTTTGTCTAATTCTTGTAGCCATAATTCACCTCATTTCACTTTTGCCGCTTGCTTTTGGCCAGCGTGTCCTTTGAAGGTTCTTGTGAGTGAAAACTCGCCAAGTTTGTGACCAACCATGTCAGCTGTCACATAAACAGGAATGTGTTTTTTGCCGTTGTGAACAGCAAATGTGAAGCCAACAAATTCTGGATAGATGGTTGAGCATCTTGACCATGTTTTGATAGGTTTTTTAACGCCACTTTCTGTCATTTGTTCAACTTTTTTCATAAGTTGTGGACTTACATATGGCTTTTTCTTTTCTTTACTCATTTTTCGGCCTCCTAGTTCACTCTCTTAACCATCAAGCGGTTAGATTTGTTTTTCTTCTTTCTAGTCTTAAGTCCAAGTGCTGGCTTGCCCCAAGGTGTTTGTGGAGATGCCATACCAACTGGGCTCTTACCTTCACCACCGCCGTGTGGGTGGTCATTAGGGTTCATAACAACACCACGAACAGATGGACGAATTCCCATGTGTCTTGATCTTCCTGCTTTTCCGAGAGATACAAGTTCATGATCAATGTTACCAACAGTTCCAATTGTTGCTCTGCAAACAAGCAAAACTTTTCTCATTTCACCTGATGGCAGACGAAGTGTTGCATACTTACCTTCTTTTGCAACCAACTGAATTTCAGCACCAGCTGCACGTCCAAGTTGTCCACCCTTTTTAGGTTCAAGTTCGATATTGTGAATCAGTGAACCTACAGGAATGTCTGAAAGTGGTAAGTTGTTTCCAATCTTAATTTCAACTCCGCTTCCACTGCAAACAATGTCACCAACTTTAAGTCCAACAGGTGCAATGATATATCTTTTTTCTCCATCTTTATATGAAAGGAGTGCAATATATGCAGTGCGATTTGGGTCATATTCAATTGCAGTAACTTTTGCAGGCACGCCATCTTTATTACGTTTAAAATCGATAATACGATATTTCTTTCTGTTTCCACCACCGTGATGACGAACGGTAAGTTTTCCTTGATTATTTCTTCCGCCGTGTTTTGGTTTAACAGCAAGAAGGGATTTTTCAGGTTCTTTTTTTGTCAATTCTTCGGTGGAAAGTTTGGAATAAAATCTTCTTCCTGCCGAAGTTGGATTACTTTTTACAATAGCCATTTTCTTCCTCCACCTTATGACAGACTTTCAAAGAACGCGATTGGTTTTGACTTTTCAGTCAATGTGACAACTGCCTTTTTATAGTCACTTGTTCTGCCTTCCGTTCTTCCCTGTCTTGTGTTTTGAGATTTTTTATGTCCTTTCATAACAAGGGTGTTAACCTTTGCCACTTCAACATTAAAAAGTGTTTCAACTGCACGAGCGATTTCAATTTTGTTTGCATTCTTTGCAACAATGAAACTGTAAACCTTGTTTTGAATTCCGCTGTAACTCTTTTCTGTGAGAAGTGGTTTAATGATAATTTCGCTTGCTTCCATTATTCTGCTTCCTCCTCTAAGTATTTAATTGCTTCTTGTGTTAAAACAAGGTTTTTGTTTGCAACAACATCATAAGTGTTTAAAAGTTCAACATTTACAACGTTCAAATTTTCAATGTTGTTTGTTGCTTTAAGAACTGCATCACTATTTTGAGCACTTACAACCAAAACAGAACCAACAAATTTAAATGCATTCAAGAATTTCTGAGCATCTTTTGTTTTTGCAGATGCAATTTCAAATTTGTCAAGAACTGTCACCTGATTGTCAGCAAGTTTTGCTGAAAGTGCAGAAATAAGAGCACCGTGTTTTTTAACTCTGTTGACTTTCTTTGAAAAGTCACGTGGCTTTGGAGCAAACACAACCCCACCACCTCTATATTGTGGGCCTTTTGTTGAGCCTTGTCTTGCATTGCCTGTTCCTTTTTGTCTGTATGGCTTTGCAGAGTGTCCACGAACTTCACTTCTTGTGAGAGTGCTTTTGTTTCCTTGACGCTGATTTGCATTGTATGCAACAACAACTTCGTGGATAAGTGGCTCGTTATATTCCACACCAAAGATTTCATCACTCAAGTTTTGAGTTCCAATCTCTTCGGCCTGCATATTATAAACTTTAACCTTTGCCATTTCCTTCTCCTTTACGCTTTGACAGATTGTCTTATAGTGAGAATTGCGCCTTTTGCACCAGGAACATTTCCTTTGATAAGAAGCAAGTTTCTGTCTGCATCGACTTTGACGATTTCCAAGTTTTGAATGGTTACTTGTTCGTTTCCATATTGTCCTGGCATGTGTTTATTCTTAAACACACGAGATGGTGAAGAGTTTGCACTCATAGAACCAACTTCTCTGTGAACAGGCCCTGTTCCGTGAGTCATCTTAAGTCTATGTTGATTCCATCTTTTGATAACGCCAGAAAATCCGTGTCCTTTTGTGATGCCGATAACATCAACTTTGTCTTTAGCAGAAAACAAATCTGCTTTAACAACCGCACCAACTTCCAACTCTCCATCAAGAGCAAGTTCTTTCAAAACTTTGCAAGGTTCAACCTTTGCTTTGTCAAACAAACCTTTTTGTGGTTTTGTGACATTTTTCTTTTGAGTTCCAAAGGCACAAACATAAGTTTCGTAGCCATCAATCTCTTTTGTTTTCTTTTGAACAACTGTCATTGGGCCAGCCTCAACAACAGTGACTGGAATAACCAAACCGTCTTCGGTGAAGACTTGTGTCATACCAAGTTTTTTACCTAATATTGCTTTCACTTGTCTAAACCTCCTTACAGTTTAATACTAATCTCAACACCAGCAGGCAATTCCAACTTCATAAGAGCATCAACAGCCTTGGCATTTGGATTATAGATGTCAATAAGTCTTTTGTGGGTTTTGCTTTCAAATTGTTCTCTTGAATCTTTATCCTTGTGAGGAGAACGAATCACAGTAACCACTTCTCTGTCAGTTGGAAGTGGGATTGGCCCAGAAACTTTTGCACCATTTTTGCCAGCAGTATCAATAATTCTCTTGCAAGCCTCATCAATGAGTGTGTGTTCATAGGCTTTAAGTTTAATTCTCATTTTTTGTGTTGCCATTTCTTTTTTAATACCTCCCGTTTATTCGCTTTACCAAAGTGTTGCATTTTCTTTGCGGTGTAAAGTGTTTTCTTAAGAGCAGTTTGTTCCCACAACAAACCAACCCTGTCGAACACGACCCCGCGTGTGTCACGCTGTATGACTTAAAAAAATGTCACTTTAGTCGCTTCGAATCATGTTCGAAACTTGGTCCACGCAAATTTTCTTATCACCGCTTGAATAGGTGCAAGTAACCTTGCGTTTCTCACCCGTGACTGCTGTGACGTTGATGTAATAACACACCTCGCACAACTTACAGCACGCTTATTATATCACATAGAACAACGCTTGTCAACGGTTTTTTCAAAAAAAACTTAAAAGATTTCAACATAGATTAAACAATAAAGATTTGACTATTTTTAATTGATTGACTAAAGAAACAACTGAACCAGAATTGGATTCTAAACTTGGATTCTAATTCTAAATTAGATTATAATAAAATAAATATATAATATATAAGAAAATTAATATTTTATAAGCACAAAAAATTTAAAGTTAAAATAAAATATTAGACATATTAAAAAACAAACAAAGAAAATGTAATAACAAAATTATTGAAATGTTAATAAATTTCAAATAAAAAACTTGAACATTTTATTTATAAATGAAGTAATTTTATTTTAAATTTAAAAAATTAACAAAAAAAATAACTTTTTCATAAAATTTAATAAAAAAAACTCAATTTCTTATAAAAAAACGAGTTTTTTTCTTTAAATATATTTTTAGTTCAAAAATTAATTCTAATTATGCCAAAAATTAAAAAATTCATATTTTAATAATAAAATTTTACTAAAAATCACTAATTTTTTAACTTTTTGAAAGTTTTTCTATAAATAAAGCAATTTTATTAACACCATCACGATAGTTGCATAAAGACACAGTCAGACTACATTTAGACATAAATAAACCTTATAAAAAACAATATTTCCTTATAGACCCTCAAATTTGAAAACATAATTGAAAAAATTTTTATTAAAAAAAATTTTTTTTAATATTTTGTTGACATTTAAAAATAAAACTGCTAAAATATTGCAGTAATCACTTGAAAAAGATATTCCGGAGTAGCTCAGCGGTGGAGCAGGTGGCTGTTAACCACAAGGTCGTAGGTTCGAATCCTATCTCCGGAGCCAAAAAAAGAGTTGCAGGTAATCTTACCCGCAACTTTTTCTTTTATATATTAGTTAATAGCCACTGCGTTCATTATTATTAAATTTTGCAAGTAACTTTTGAATTTTTTGTTTCCTCGCACAAAAATGTTTGAGAGCCAAAAAAATCTCTATAATAATAAAGAAATTATATTTAACATAAACAAATACAAAAATTTGACGACACAGTTAAAACAAAACTAAAAAACCAAGGTTAAAACCTTGGATTTCTTACTTCATAAACTATCTACTCGTTTAATTCACTAGAAAACTTGATTCTGTTTTATTTATTACTAATTTTGGTTTGAATCTTATTTGTTTCAGTTGTATTTTTTAATTCTGGAAATTTTTCAATTGTTGATTTTGGAATAAATGGAATCGTATCTGGATTTTTCGCACAATATTTTCCTATAATCTCTTCCAATGAAATAGGTTCGCAACTTGAATGACGGTCCATTGACTCAGATGCCTGTTTTGGCAAAAGTGCATTTTCAACATCTGGAGAATAGTATCCTTTTCCTTTCATATCAAATCTCCCCAAAATAACACCTTCTTCTGTCAGAATATCATAGCATTGTCCATTTTTCGCTGGGTCAGCATATCGTGCAAGCAGAAGTCCATCTCCATAAATTTTTGGATCAAGTTTAAACATTCTTGTGTATGGGCATTTTGCTAGATTTGCTCTTAAGGTATCTCTCAAATTTTCTGGTCCTGATTTTGTTTTTAATCTCGAAATAATTTCAACTGCACTAATATCATGAACAACAAGGTCAGTCTTGTCTGTTTCTACAAGTTTTTTAACTTTATGTTTAATAAATGGAAAAATTCGCCCAATCACTGGAACAGGAACTTTGACTGTTTTCATTTCTTTTCTCTTTTCAAAAAAGCCAATAGGCATAACAACATTGCCCTTATTTTCAAATGCTTTGCGAATATGTTTTTGTTCAATTTTTCTAACCATTTTCCACCTTCCATAAATAAATATTAATCTGAAAAGATTATATCACATTTAAAATTTAAGTCAAGTAAAAAAATATAAATAAAAATATAAATTTTTCATAAGATATAAATTACAAAAATTAATATTAAAAGTCACAAAAAATATAATAATTTTTTCAAATTTTTATTTCTAAGTTTTAGTTCTTTAATCTCTTATTAGATTTTAAATTTTTAACCATTTTTAAAATTCTTTTAAACTTAACTAAATTTTATAAAAATCTCTAAAAAAATAACAAAAATGTCAAAAATTATAAAAAAAATCGCATTTTTTTGCGATTTTTTATGTTTTTTATATATTTTCTTTATTCTTGTTATTTTATATTCTATTCTTGCATCAAATATTTTCTGCCAAAAACATTGCTTTAAATTTGTCATTTCTTTCAAATAATTCGTCAAAAGTTCCTTCATCAACAATAACCCCATTATCCAAAAAGAAAATATGGTCAACATTTTTTATTGTTGAAAGTCTATGTGCAACAATCACAATTGTGCTTTTACCTTTCAATCCATCAATACTTTTCTTGACTTCTTCTTGTGCAAAATTGTCAAGTGACGAAGTGCTTTCATCAAAAATAATAATGTTTGAATTTCTTAATAAAGCCCTTGCAATTGCAAGTCTTTGCTTTTGTCCACCAGAAAGCTTAATACCACTTTCACCAACCTTCGTGTTAATCCCACGTGGCAGACTTTCAACGAACTCGTCAAGCGATGCCTTTTTAATACTATCCCAAATCTCCTCATCAGTTGCGTTAGCTTTTGCAAGAAGTAAATTTTCCTTGATTGTCATGTCAAAAATGTATGGAAACTGATTGACAAGAGAGATTGTGCTTCTTAAAGTTTCTTTGTTGAGTTCTTTGATATCCACTCCATCAATTAAAACTTGCCCACTTTCTGCTTCATACATCTTACTCATCAAATTAAGAATTGTTGATTTCCCACTACCAGATTTCCCAACAAATGCAACTGTGGTGTTTGGTTTAATTTTAAACGACAAATCATCAAAAATCTTGTTTTGCGAAACAAGTTTTTTCTGCTGTTTTGGAACTTTCTTACCTGTTTTTTCCAAAGTTTCAATTTGCGGATATTCATACTCATAAAAAGTGTAAGAAACATTTTTGAATTCAACCTCGCCCACAATATCTTTAAGATTTTTACTTCCAAAACGCTCAGTAATAAATTCTTTTTCATCAAATAGAGAAAACATTCTCTTATGGCAAACTCGAACATCAACAATACAATTGGTGATTTGTCCAACACCAGAGATGAGTCCCCAAAGGGAACTACGATTGGAATAGATTATCATAAATGTTGCCAAGGTTAGAAGCCCTAAATCCATTAAATAAATTCCAAATAATAACACCAAAAGTGTGCCAACACCAATTATGAAATTTCGAGATGCCCAAAAACGCAAGTCAGTCATATCCATTTTATAACGCGATTCTCTATAATCTTCATAATTTTGTTTAGACACATCGCTCAATTTTTGTTCCAAACCAAGCGATTTTATATCTTTCTCACTACGGACAATTTCAGTGGTAAGCGAGTTGATTTTGTCATTTTTTCGTCTAACAATAAACCTGTTTTTTCGTCTAATTTTGACACGATAAAATTCCAAAATAAATCCAACCAACACAATCAAGACAAGGAAAAGCGAAACCCAACCGTTGAGCGTTGTAATGTAAATCAGCATAACAATAGAAGTTGTCATATCAATAAAAATATCAACAATAGACGAAAGACTGTCAACAATACGTGCTGGATCTTCAACAATTCTCTGAACAAAAGTTCCTGTATCATGATCATTGTAAGTCTTTGAATTAAGTTTAAACGCCTGTTTTGCAAGATCTAGATTAAGCTCTGACATTATTTTGTTGGAGTATTTAAAATATATCCAACTTGAGCAAAACCAACAAAATCTTTGAAAAATATGTATGCTGACTGCAATAGCTCCCGTAATTAGTGCTTTCTTAAAATCAGGCGGAATTGTAACAGATTCACTGACAATCTGTGGAGTGATTAACACAATTACTCTTGCAAGTAAAATTGTCAAAAAAATGTCACACACTCCTGCAATAACAGTCAAAAGAATATATAAACCAATCCAAAGTTTATATCTTTTCAGATAAATCCCAATATTTGGTTTTTTATTACATTTTTTTTGCATTTTTTTATTAAATTTTATATTTTTTTCAGTTTTTTTCTCGTTTTCAATTAAACTTTTACAATTTTGTTTCATAAAAAAGCCTCCACTTTTTATTTTTTAGCGAAGGCCAAACAAAACAAACTTTGTTAAAAACAAAAGACGCCTTCGCAAATAAATTTGTTTTTTTGTTCTCTGTTCATCTTCTTGGCGCCTCCTTTTATTGTTTTAAATATAACAAAAGAGTTTAATTTTGTCAATGATTTTTAAAAAATTTTTCAAAAAGTTTTAAATTTCTGCCACTTTGTCATGGTATTCTCAAAATTTAAACATATTTTATCACCAATTTTTATTAAGAAATTTATTACTCAATTATAATAATATTATTTATAAAAAAACATTAATCAACAGTATGCTTTGATGCGTCAGCATCACTCTCACCACTTCCCACTTATTCTTCTGAGTGGTTTTTTCTCACGGGAAAATTGTTTGGCACAGCAAAACGGTGCAAACCTTTGTTTGCACCAGAACACTGCTGTGTATATGTATGAAACTTTTTTACAAAACAAAAAAGCAACCGCATGAGGTTGCTTTAATGATTAACCAGCAGTGTGCTTTGATGCGTCAGCATCACTCCCGCCACATCTGCTAATTCTTCTGGGTGGGTTTTTCTCACGGGAAAATTGTTTTGCACAGCAAAACGGTGCAAACAAGAGTTTGCACCAGAACACTGCTGTGTATATGTATGAAACTTTTTTCATAGGAACAAAAAAGCAACCTCGTGCGGTTGCTTTAATGATTAACCAGCAGTGTTCTATTTTCCCGGGCCGTCGCCAGCCAAGTATTTTCGACGATGAGAAGCTTAACTTCTGTGTTCGGGATGGGAACAGGTGGACCTTCTCTCTATCGCCACTGGTTATGGTATAATCACAACTTTGGTTTATATGAACCTTGTTGAAATTATCAAGTATAATTGAATATTGCCTTAAAAAGAAAGGAGGATAGGATAACAAGACAATATTCAATCAGGGAAAGTTCCCTGACAACTACATATTTAAAGAAGGAAGTCTTAATGCTAAAAATCCGTGATTAAGCCCTCGACCTATTAGTATCGCTCAGCTGAACACATTCAATATCTGTGCTTACACATGCGACCTATCAACCTTGTGGTCTGCAAGGGGTCTTACTAACTTATGTTATGGGATATCTAATCTTGAGGCAAGTTTCACGCTTAGATGCTTTCAGCGTTTATCTCAACCGCACATAGCTACCCTGCTGTGCCACTGGTGTGACAACAGGTGCACCATCGGTGCGTTCACTCCGGTCCTCTCGTACTAGGAGCAAGCCCTCTCAAATATCCTACGCCCACGATAGATAGGGACCGAACTGTCTCACGACGTTCTGAACCCAGCTCGCGTGCCACTTTAATCGGCGAACAGCCGAACCCTTGGGACCTGCTTCAGCCCCAGGATGTGACGAGCCGACATCGAGGTGCCAAACCTCCCCGTCGATGTGAACTCTTGGGGGAGATCAGCCTGTTATCCCCGAGGTAACTTTTATCCGTTAAGCGACGGCAATTCCATACTCAACCGCCGGATCACTAAGCCCTAGTTTCCTATCTGCTCCACTTGTAGGTGTCGCAGTTAAGCTCCCTTCTGCCTTTGCACTCTATACAGATGGTTTCCAACCATCCTGAGGGAACCTTTGGACGCCTCCGTTACCGTTTAGGAGGCGACCGCCCCAGTCAAACTGTCCATCAGACACTGTCCACTGCCCAGATTCATGGCACAATGTTAGAATTCCAAATCACAAAGAGTGGTATCCCAAGGTTGGCTCCACACATCCTAACGAACCTGCTTCAAAGCCTCCCACTTATCCTGTACATCATAATTCAAAACTCAATGTCAAATTACAGTAAAGCTCTACGGGGTCTTTCCGTCTAGTCGCGGGTAATACGCATCTTCACGCATACTTCAATTTCGCCGGATCTCCTGTTGAGACAGCTCCCAAGTCGTTACGCCATTCATGCGCGTCAGAACTTACCTGACAAGGAATTTCGCTACCTTAGGACCGTTATAGTTACGGCCGCCGTTCACTGGGGCTTAAATTCAAAGCTTCGCTTGCGCTAACCTCTCCTCTTAACCTTCCAGCACCGGGCAGGCGTCAGCCCCTATACTTCATCTTACGATTTAGCAGAGACCTGTGTTTTTGGTAAACAGTCGCTTGGGACGTTTTACTGCGACCAACCAATGCAAAACGAGTTCACAAACGTTGGCACCCCTTCTCCCGAAGTTACGGGGTCATTTTGCCGAGTTCCTTAACAAGAGTTATTCCGTTCGTCTTATGATTCTCTCATCGTCTACCTGTGTCGGTTTGCGGTACGGGCACCTATACACTACGACCCGCAGCTTTTCTCGCCAGTGTGAATTCGTGGATTTTCTTACTAAATTTCATATTCAATCATCACCCAGGGTACGCTCTATGTGGTACTTTACTCACTAGACCCCTCATGATTTAGACACGGCTGTCCATCACCGTGTACCCACTATCCTACTGTGTCACTGCATCGCTCTTTGGCGCGTATCGGTGGTACGGGAATATCTACCCGTTTGTCATCGGCTACGCCTTTCGGCCTCACCTTAGTCCCCGACTTACCCTGGGCGGACAAGCCTTCCCCAGGAAACCTCAGACTTTCGACGGAAGGGATTCTCACCCTTCTCTCGCTACTTATGCCGGCATTCTCTCTTGTATGCAGTCCACCACCCCTTACGATATGGCTTCTGCCCGCATACATTGCTCCTCTACCAATTGAATAAAATTCAATTCCCAAACTTCGGTGTAAGTCTTTAGCCCCGTTGAATCTTCGGCGCACTATCACTCGACCAGTGAGCTATTACGCACTCTTTTAATGAATGGCTGCTT
>CANQDK010000004.1 GCA_947591785.1 uncultured Clostridia bacterium
GGATTCGGTTTCAGACAGGCTTATTTTGCTTTCGGTTGCTTCCGCAAACGAGATGGAGACGCACGTTAAGAAGGCTTTTGAAGAGGCGGCGTGCAAAGTGCTTAAAGAGATACTGGACAACTTTCCTGCGCTTGCATAAGGGTAGGGGGATCTAAATCTCTACAGGTTTCGCAGTTATGAGCGGGCGCGGGCAATCGCGCAACAATTCGCGAAATCAAAAATATCTTTTTGAGCAAATATAGTTTTGTCTTTTTCCTATCTATTCCCACAAATAATTCCTTGTGTAAACCAATGTACGTAAAATGAAATTTTACACCTTTGCCAACTTGCCGCTACTTGACTTGCATACTTTGAGAATATATAATTATAATGTGGCAGGTTAAAAGTATGCCACAACCGCTAAACAAAAACTTTCGCTAAACTTGGTTGATTTATTTTCCACCTATAAAATATCAACCGCAAAGATTAAACTCGTGCTACCCACCGCCAAACAAGTGATAAAAGGAGTTTTTATGGAAGAACAATCTAACACAAAAGACACAGCACAAGCAAAAAAGAAATTTTACAAGAAATGGTGGTTTTGGACAATTATTGCAGTGGCAATCATTGTTATTGTGGCGGCAATCGCTGGTAGCAGTGGTGGAAAAGAAAAAGAAAGCAAAAATTATGAAGTTTATTCAGTTGGACAAGCATACACATCGCAAACAATCGGCGAAGCATACACCAAAACAACCACTGAAGTTTTTGCAGTAATTACAATTTCATTCAAAAACACAAGTGATAAAGAAATCACGCTTTGGAGTGAAGATTTTTCGTTAATAGTAAATGGAAATGCTTATTCAATAAACTTTGATGGTGCAATAGCGGTAGATGGTCTTGCTGCTCTTGAAAAAATAGGAGCAGGAATAACAAAGAACTTGATTTTAGTTTTTGAAATTCCAAAGGCTGCAGAAAACTCTGCAAAGGAACTTCAAGTTTTCAGCGGAGCAAAGCAAACAAAACTTTCAATAACAACGGTTAGTAAAGCAAATTAGATAAATGTTTACTAAAGGTTTGATAAATGAACACTCATTATTTACTATAGGTTTACTACACGAGAAATACCAAGTTGCACCTATAGAATATACCAAGAGCAAAGCATTACTATATATCCGCCCATGAGAACATAAAGGATAACTATAGTTTTATAAATTTTTAAGGAGAAATAGTGGAAATCACACAAAGAAAGGCAAAAATATCAATATTTCAAAAAGTCAGTCAAATATCGACTGACTTTTTTGTTAAGAATTGCGTCTTTTTATACCTTAAAGTAGCAATTCTTGTATTGTGCATTCTAAAAAGTAGAAAAACACCATTTTCCAAAATGCAAAATACGAACATTATACAAGGTGCATTTTCTAGTAGCACTTATTTTACAAAAAGGAGGCTATAGATGAATAAATAGTTTGGAGTTTACAAAGAAATATTTAGCAAACGAAATAGAGAAATTATGGAAACAATCAATCGTATTTTCTCACGCAACCAGTGGAAGAATACACAATGCCTTTCACACCAGTATTTTGATAAGGAGCAAGGCACAATGAGATTGCGAACAATAAAACAATGCTATGAACAAATAAAGGCGTTGGATAATGATTCAGCAATTACAGTCTATTTTATTAGAACATTTATGTTTTCAAAATAAAGTGGAACACATCAATGCTGGCAAAAAAATTTTAATCAACCTTGATTCGCTTTTGAATTTATTTCAATTAAGCGAAAAGGTATAAAAAACAAAGGAGAATAGCCTATGGCAACCATAAGAAAAAGAAAATTGAGAAATGGACAAATTGTTTACGATATCCAAGTTTATGTAAATGGAAAACTTAAATGTAAAAGTTGGAGACAATCACCAACAATAACCGACAAAAGACAAGCAGAAAGAGAAGTTGAAAGATTTGCAAACAATTTTGAATTTCAAGAGAGAAACAAGTTAACAGATTTCAAAGACAAAACAACTTTCAAAGAATTTGCAAACGAATGGTTGGAAGATTTCAAAAGAAAAAATTCGTTAACATCTTATTGCAGAAACAAGAGAATAATACAAGATGTTAATAGATTTATAGGCGACAAACCACTTACGCAAATTCAGCCTATACACATCAAAAGCATATTGAATTACCTAAACGATAAAAAAGTTATAACAAAAACTGCAATTATTCGTAAACCGCTAGATGATATCATAAAAGATAAAAAGATTAGGCAAATTAGCAAAGATTGTGGTTTCTCGTTTACGACTTTTCTATTTGCAAGAAAAGGTTGTCCAATACAATGGCAAAACGCAGAAAGATTGGCAAAGACACTAAACATCAACATTAAGGAGTATTTTGATGTAATTAAAAATGAAAGACCATATTCCAAAGGCAGTAAAGACATTTACAAACGAGTTATCAATGCAATATTAAACAAAGCAGTAATGTTGGAGTTAATTCCAAATAACCCAGCCAAAAAAGTTTTCACAAAAGGTGCAATTTCTGGATATGATAAAGAAAAAGAAATCCTTACTTTAAGTGAAACCGAACAATTTGAAAACGCTTTGTTAAATATCCACGAAGATAATAAATTAAGAGAAAAAGCAGCAATAGGACTTTTGTTTTATTGTGCTATGAGATTGGGCGAAGTGGCAGGACTTGAATGGAAAGATATAGATTTTCAAAAGCATATCATTTCAATTCAAAGAAGCACAATTTATGTGGGAAGCCAATTCGGCACAATCACAAAAGAGCCAAAATCGAAAACATCTATTCGCAAAGTTCCAATTCCAACCAAATTGTATGACATTTTGCAAGAATATCAAGTTTGGTATAACAATGAAAGGCAAAAACTTGGAGATGTTTGGCAAGACACAGACAGAGTTATACCAAGATGGAATGGTGCAATAATAACACCTAGCACAATAAGATTGTGGTTGGATAAACTTTTGGCAGAAAACGGTATCCGCAGAGTTTCGCCACATTCTTTAAGGCATACAAATATAACTATTCAGTTAAGGAATGGAATACCGCCAAAAGCAGTTGCAAAAATAGTTGGGCATTCTGACCCGTCCGTAACTATAAATGTATATAGCCATTATCTTGAAGAAGATGAGCAAGATTATGTTGCTTTATTTGACAATCTTTTTAAGAAAAAAGCATAACAAGATTTTTCTTGCTATGCTATGTAAATGGTGTTCCCAGCAGGACTCGAACCTGCAATCCATTCTTAGGAGGAATGTGGTATATCCCTTTACCTATGGGAACATATAAGAATTATACAAAATCTATGGAGAAAACACAAGTTCTATGGAAAAGAGTATGGAAATTTTACAAGAATTTATTTTCAAAACCACGAAAACCCTTTATTTATAACACTTTTAGCCAGAGATTTCAACAATAGACCACATACTTAGGAGGTTTCTGTAATATCCTGTTTTACTACGAGGTCATATTCTGTTAAATTTTATCATTTTTTGTGTTTTTTTACAAGGTTTTTTCCACTTTTTTTCCATTTGACCATTTGTTTAAGTGTGTTTTAAAACCAAAAGTCCTTTATTTTCCTAGCATTTAGCCACTTTTTTCAAAGGATAAATGATAGTCTTAGGAGGCGATCGCTATCCAGCTGAGCTACGGCTGCATATTGGTAATTTTTGTGTTCGAATTTGATTTTGAGTGTCTAAATTACTATCTTAGTTATCAAATTTGATTCCTGATTATTTGATTACGAACTCTGTTTTTTCAAATTTGTTGTGTGGGACAGATAGGTGTTATTTGTGTGTATGGTGGAGATTTTGTTAACTTTTTTGAACTTGATTTTGGATTTTTATGTTTTTTAGAGTGTAGTTCGCTTTTTTTGCTTATTGTAAGATGTCTTTTGATTTGGTTTGATGTTATTTATATTTTTAATGCTTTGCTGGTTTATTTACATTCAAAAATGATTATAGATTACATCTTTACAATCAAAGGAATATAGATTGCTTTCATTATAATCAAAGGCGAAATTTTGATTACTTTTATATCATATCACATATTTTTTTTATTTGCAATCTTTATTTCAATTTTGTTTTTTTTAAATTTTATAAAATAATTTCAATTTTGTTTTTAATTTTATAAAATATTTTGATTAGGTTTTAAATCTTATAAAATTTTATAGAAGTTTCTTTACTAAGGCAAAAAACACTTGAATTGAGTTCTGGATTTTTTTTGAATGCAGGCTGATTTTAAATTTTAACACTAAAATTTTTAGGCTATGTCAAAGATTTTTAAGTGATGTATAGTAGTAAAGTTTGTCCGATTTTATTGGTTGCTACCAAGAAAATATTTTTAGGAAAAGTAAAAGGTTTTTAGGAAAAACATTAATTCTGACTTTTTACATTTAATTTATAAGCAAAAATTTGGTTTAAGTAAAAAATAAAAATGAATAAATATGCAAAAATTGTTTGATTTATACAAAATTGTGTGTTATAATTCCTTTGTAAATGACAAAAAACGACAATTTGGTTGTGATTTTAATTAGACTGTCTTCTTTTGGGTTGTTACAAAATTGATAGATTTTACAAAGGAGTTGGATTATGAGTTTCTTATATTTATTTGATTTAATGGACTTTGATGAACATGGAAAAGTTAAAGAGGCAAAGGGTATAACTTTGTCACAGGCACGTTCAAATTTTCTCTATCTTGTGAGCAAATACAACCAAAAGTTTTTAAAAGAAAAGAATTTACCTGTTCCTTCATTTTTTAAAGAAGAACTCTCTGGTCTTTTAACTTATGTTGAAATGGGAAGAGATTATGAACTTATTAAGAAAAAAGTCCTTTCTGCTTGTTTGCCAAGAATTTCCGCTCTTTCAAATATTAATGAAAGGGAACTTATCTTCTCTCTTAACAGTCAAGTCACTCTTGACGATCTCGATTTTGCCGACAAATTTAAAGATATAAAAAACACACTTCAACTTGAATACATAATGACTACAATTTCTGGGAAGATTTATGATAAAATTTTCTCCTTGTTTTCTCAACCTATGACAAAAGAAAACAAAAGTAAACTTTATAAAGAAATTATTAATTATAACGCTCTTGTTTCTGCAACATCAAAAGTTCGTGAAGAAGATATTGATGATAAAGGCGATGTTGCTGGTTGATTGAGTTGTTTTTGACTTAACTTTTAGCATTAATTTATAAAAAAATAGTTTATTAAAGAATAAATATTTTCTTTATGCAATAAAATTTAGGAAATTTTGTGTCAAACACTTGACAATTAATATCATTTTGAGTAAAATAACTCTTGTCTTGTGTTTCAAGGCGGTTTTTATTGTTAGCCCCATAAAAGTCGTTTGCTTGAAATAAAAGAGAATATTTTAAGGAGAAATCAATGAAAACATATATGGCAAATGCCAAAACTGTTGAAAGAAAATGGTATGTTGTTGATGCAACTGGTATGCCTCTTGGTCGTCTTGCATCTCAAGTTGCCGATATTTTGACAGGCAAAAATAAGACTATTTTTACACCTCATGTTGATACTGGGGATTTTGTTGTTGTTATTAATTCAGACAAAGTCGTTTTGACAGGAAAAAAACTTGAACATAAAAAAGCTCGCTGGCACACAGGATATATTGGTGGACTTAAAGAAGTTGGTTATGACACACTTATGGCAAACTCAAGCGACAAAGTTGTTGTTAAAGCTGTTAAAGGTATGCTTCCAAAAACTTCTTTAGGAAGAAAACAAATCACAAGATTGCACGTTTATAAAACAGCAGAACATCCACATCAGGCACAAAATCCTGAAGAAGTGACTTTAAAAGGAGTTAGAGAATAATGGCTGAGAAGAAAACTAAGGGCGGATTTATCGCTACAGGAAGAAGAAAAAAATCTGTTGCTCGTGTTCGTCTGTTTGCAGGTAATGGACAAATCACTATTAATGGTAAAGAAATTGGTCAATATCTTCAACGCGACACTCTTATCTTGATTGCAAAACAACCTCTCACATTGACAAACACATTAGACAAATTTGATGTTGTTGTGAATGTTGATGGTGGTGGAATCTCTGGTCAAGCAGGTGCAATTTGCCACGGTATTGCAAGAGCTCTTGTTGAAGTTAGTGAAACTTATAAGAAAGAACTTAAAGATGCTGGATTGCTCACTCGTGATCCAAGAATGAAAGAAAGAAAGAAATATGGATTAAAGAAAGCAAGAAAAGCATCACAATTCTCAAAACGTTAAAAAGAACGAGGTTTTCCTCGTTTTTTCTTTTATGTTTTTGCTTTAAATTTGGATTTTTATCTTTAAAAAATAGCAAAATTGAAACTCTGAATTTATCTTTTAATAAAAAAACTTATTTAGTTTGTGTGTATTTTGTCAAAAAAAGTTTGTTTTTTTGTTATTATTGGTGTAAAATAATTTAGAATATCGGAGGAGAAAATGAGAAGATTCTTTGGAAGAAAAGAAAATGGACAAATTTTAATTGAAGGAGAAGAGTTAAATCACCTTAAAAATGTTTTGCGTCTTGGAGTTGGTGCAGAAATATTGGTTTCTCTTGGGGACGAAAATGATTATGCATGCCAGATTGAAAGTATTTCAAGTCGTGTTGCTGTCTGCAGAATTATTGGAAAGAAAATTTGTGCAGGAAACCCTAAAAAAAATATTGTCCTTTTTCAGGCTGTCGCAAAGAGAGAAAAATTTGAATTTATTGTGCAAAAAGCAACAGAAATTGGTATAAGCAAAGTTGTTCCATTTATCAGCAAAAATATCGTTGCAAAAGTGACAGAAAATAAAATGGATAGGCTGAAAAGCATTGCCATAAATGCATGCAAGCAATGTGAAAGGACTATTCCTCCAGAAATCAGTGAAGTAAAAACTTTTGATGAAGTTTTGAAAAGTTTTAAAGATTTTGATGTTGTGCTTTTTGCAAATGAACGTGCAGAAAAAAGTGACAAGAAAAAAGACTTGACAAAAATGAAAAATATTGCAATCATTGTTGGTAGTGAGGGTGGATTTGATTCAAAAGAAAAAGACAAATTTACCTCTGCAGGAGCAACAACTGTTAGTCTTGGAAAAAGAATTTTAAGATGCGAAACTGCAGCTGTTGCCTTGATGAGTTTGGTTTCAATTTTAAGCGAAAATTAAAATTGAATTCTTGTTATGTTTTTAATGTGCAAGATTAGAAAATTGATTAAAAATAAACAGGATTAAAAAATTTGATAAAAAACAAATTAAAAAAAGTGGTTTAAATATAGTAGTTTAGATATAGAAGAAATTAAAAATAAAAAGTAAAATAACGGAAGAATTAACAATGAAAGTTGCAGTTTTAACACTTGGTTGTAAGGTAAACAAATATGAGAGCGATGCTCTCATTTTTGAATTACAAAAGAATGATTTTGAAGCGACAGAAAATTTGGAATATGCAGATGCATACATAGTGAACACTTGTGCGGTGACAAACGAGGCTGAAAAGAAAAGTCGACAAATGATTGAACGTGCAAGAAAATTTAATCCAAATGCAAGAATTTTTATTCTGGGTTGTGCAAGTCAAAACAGGCCATCACAATTTGAAGGCAAAGGAATTGATTATATTGGTGGAACTTCTGGGAAACTAAATGTTATTTCGGCTATAAAAGATTTTCAAAGAAATCAAAAATGTGCTGAAAATTTAGAAAAAACACAAAAAAATCATGAAAATTTATCATTTTCTGATAAAAATTGTTGTGATACAAATTTTAATAGCAATTTAGTTTTAGATAAATCAAATTTTGTTTTGCCAGAAAAATATGAAGATGATTTGTTTGCTAAACAAAATTTAACTCGAGCGTTTGTAAAGGTGCAAGATGGGTGTAATAGATTTTGCACATATTGTATTATTCCTTATCTTCGTGGAAGAAGTCGTTCAAGAAGTCTTGAAAGTGTGCTTGCAGAAGTTGAAAAGTTGCCAGAAAGTGTGAAAGAAATTGTTGTTGTTGGAATTGATGTTAGTGATTATCGTATTAACGGAGAAAAAGGGCTTGGAATATTGCTTGAAAATTTAGATATATTTGGAAAAAGAATCAGACTTTCATCTATGGAGGAAAGCCTGATTGATGAAGAATTCCTTAAAAAAATTTCCAATCTTAAAAATTTTTGTCCACATTTTCACCTATCACTTCAAAGTGGGTGTGACAGAGTGTTAAAGAAAATGAACAGGCATTATGTGTGTGATGATTTTGAAAAGAGTGTTAATCTTATCAGAAAATACTTTCCTCTTGCGGGGATAACCACAGATATTATCGTGGGGTTTCCAACTGAAACAGATGAAGATTTTAATGAAACAATTAAATTCGTTGAAAAAATAAAATTTTCACAATTGCACATATTTCCATATTCAAAAAGAGATGGCACAGTTGCAGAAAAACTTTATAAAGATTTATCAGGAGAAATTAAATCTGAGCGTTTGAAAAAATTAGAGCAAATCGGGAAATCATTAAAAGAAAGTTTTATTAAAGAAAACAATTTTGGAGAAGTCCTTGTTGAAGAAAAGAATGGGGAATATTGTGAAGGCTATACAAAAAATTATATTAAATGTTTTTTCAAAGGGGATTTCAAAGAGGGCGATATTGTTAAAGTGACAAATTTTAAACCTTATAAAGATGGGGCTATTGTTGATGTTGTTGAAAATCAATAAAGAAATTAAAAAATCGTTTTGAAAAAGTTTTATTTTTATAATTTTTGAAAAAGTGCTTGACTTTTTGAATATTATATTTTATAATTTCAAAGAATTTTGAACTTGGAAGGTGGTGAGAAAGTTGACAGTTGTTAAAGTTGGAGAAAACGAATCTCTTGAAAGTGCCTTGAAACGCTTTAAAAGAAAATGCCAAAAAGATGGCATTATTGGAGATATAAGAAAAAAAGAAGCTTATGACAAACCAAGCGTTGCTCGTAAGAAAAAAAGCGAACAAGCAAGAAAGCGTGCAAGAAAAAGAGCTTAAAAATAAACCGCAAAAAAATGCGGTTTTTTTATTTTAAATTTATTATTTTATTTTTCCATTTTAATCCATTATTTTTATGATTTACTCTTATTAAGAACTGGATTTTGGCACAATTTGTTGGCAAAAGTTTAGATTTCTAAAGTTTTTAATTTATTATTTTGTTTTTTCTTTATTTGATTTATTATTTTTTGAGTCTTTTTCATTTTTATCTTGCAAAGATTCTATTTCTGTCGATGTTCTTGTGTCAACAAAAACAAAATTTGAAAGATTTGAAGAACGCCAACCAGCATTTATCAAATCTCCAGAGCCATGAATTATTGGTATTGTGTGTGCTTTGATTTTAAAATCTGGGTCAAAAGATTCAAAGTCCTCTGTTGAATTCCATTTTATAGGAAATTTTGCTGCAAAATCAAATCCTGTGCGTTGAACAGGGGATAGTTGCTGTTTTTTTTCTATTATTTCATTTGCAAAATCTTCTATAGAAAATTTTTCACTTTCTTCTTTTGTCAAAATAACACCAAATTTTGAACTGAATTTTCGCCCTTCTTTATCTTCTCTGCCGTCATAAAATTCATAAACATAGAGGACAAAATTTTTTGTTTCGCCTCTTCCAACAATTCCTGTTTTATATTCTCTCAGTTCTCTACGTTTATAATTTACCAAACGATGAAGAGTGCATCTGCCGTCAATAAGCTCTGCAAGAGTTCTTATATGGTCGTAAGAATAAAAAGATTCTGTTTTAAGTGCAAAATCTTCATTGGCTGTTCTTGTAGAAAAATAATAATCTCTTGGAGGACAAATAAATTCTTCCTTTGGTTGTTCTTCGTTTATTTCTTTTTGTTTAAATCTTTTAAAAATATCTAATATTTTCATTTTTTTCTCCCTAACAACAAAAAAAACTTAAAATATAACAATTCGCTTATCATATTTTAAAGTTGTTTTTTTGACTTAAAATATTTAAATTTTCTTAATTTTTTTGTTTACTTATTAAATGTGTTTGATTGCTTTGTTGAAGTTGCTGGATATTTGATGCTTTCAGCTTCTTCACGCTTTGTATTATATTCATTTAGAAAATCTTTGTATAGTTCATCTGGCTTTTTCTTTGCTCTTGCTTCTTTTTCAGCTGTTTTTGCAAGAAAGATTCGGTATGCTTTGAAAACATTCATTTTTTCTTGTAATGCTGTTTTTGCTAAATCCATTGTTTTTGGAGTTCTTTGAATACTGGAAAAAATGTTTTCGGCAATTTCCTTGTTTTCATATAATCCTGTTGGCATTGAACGTAAAATTTCTAAAGTTTGTTCAGGATATTTTTCAAGACAAAATTTCAATGTTTCAACAACATTCATTTTTTCGATTGTTGGCTTTATTTCTTCAAATTCAAAAGAAGGAATATCTAAGTCAATAGAAACAAAATTGTTATGTTCAAATCCAAGTCTGTCTATGCCAAATCTTACAATATTATTTGATGGTTCTTTTGTGTAAAACACTATTCTTCCAACGCAATTGTAATCTCTCCCATGATAATCCATATCTAACAAAGCAAATCCATATTGAAAGTTTTCATCTGAAAGCGATTCTATTTTTTTATCAAAAGTTGTGGACATTTTTTCTTTCCTTTTCTTATTTTATGTATTCCCATTATACTTTAATCTCTTAAAATTGTCAATACTATTTTTAATTTTTACTCATCTAACTTCATCACTGTTTTATTTTTAATCATCTTTAACAAGTTGGAATTTATATTTAAAGTGACTGCTGTAATCATATTTATGTGCTTGAGTTCATATTCATTTTAATTTTACTTTGAATTGCTTAGTGCAAATTTGCAGTTTCAATTTTATAAAAACAATTTTCTTTTTTCTTTTGGAAAATTTTCATAATGTGTTAAAATAAAGTTATATGAGCAAATACGATTTGGATTCTTTGAATGAACAGCAAAAAGAAGCACTATTTGAAACAGAAGGGGTGGTTTTGGTTACTGCAGGAGCGGGCAGTGGCAAGACAAGACTTTTGACGCACAGAATCTGTTATTTAATAAAAGAAAAAAATGTTTCACCACACAATATCTTGGCGATAACTTTCACAAACAAAGCAACAAATGAGATGAAAGAGCGAGTTTCGCAAATGTGCGACAGAGGTGTGTGGATTTCAACTTTTCATAGTATGTGCGTAAGAATTTTGCGAGAACATATCAACAGAATCGAAGGTTTTGACGGAAAGTTTACAATTATTGCTGAAAACGACAAAACAAAAATAATTAAAGAACTTTTGAAAAAAAACAATATTGATGAAGATGATAAAGATAAGGTTTCAACGCATCTTGAAAATATAAAAAATAAAGGGCTTGATATTGACGAGTATTTTGATGCCCTCATTGAGATTGACAGCAATAAAAAAAATCTTAGGCAATATCAAAAAGTTTGTTTGGAATATGAAGAGTATTTAAGAAAAAATAATTCTCTCGATTTTGACGATTTGCTTAACAAAACCCTTTTTCTTTTTCATAACTATCCAGATGTGCTTGCAAAGTATGCCGAAAGATTCAAATATATTTTGGTTGACGAATTTCAAGACACCAACCTTGTCCAATATAAGTTGATAAAACTTCTCTCAAGTGTTCATAAAAACCTTTTTGTTGTTGGAGATGAAGATCAATGTATTTATTCTTGGCGAGGGGCAAATTTTCACAATATTTTCAATTTAAAAAAAGATTTTGAAAATGTCAAAGTTTTTAAATTAGAGAGAAATTATCGCTCAACAAAAAACATATTGAATCTTGCAAATAATGTCATTTCAAACAACAAAGAGCGTTTGGATAAAAATCTTTGGACTGATAAAAATGATGGAGAAGGCCCTGTTGTTTATTCCGCTTTCGATGAAAGAGATGAAGCCCTTTTTGTTGCAAGAACGATTGATGATTTGTCCAGAGAAGGATTTTCATATAATGATTTTGCCATTTTAATGCGAGTTAATGCTCTTTCAAGAGCCTTAGAAGAAGGATTGATGAGTTTCCAAATCCCTTATAAACTTTATGGCGGATTTAAGTTTTACGAACGTGCTGAAATAAGAATGATTCTTTCTTATTTGTCCATTTTTGTCAATCCAAAAGACGAAATTTCTCTTTTGAAAATCATCAATTTCCCAAAACGAGGAATTGGAGATGCTTCAATTGAAAATCTAAAAGAAGAGGCAGGGGAAGAATATTTGCTTTCATATCTTTTATCGGAGAAATTTAAGTATTCAAAATATTATTCAAAACTTGAAAAATTTGTTGAGTGTTTCGTCAAACTTCAAAATGATGTGGACACGATTCCTCTTTTTGAGTTTGTTAAGAAGGTTGTTTCTCTTTTTGGAATTGACACTGCTTATGCTGGAAAAGATGAAGAATCAATAGAAAAAATTGCCAATATTGACAGTTTAATTTCTGGCGTAAAAGAATTTTGCGAAGATAATGAAAATTCAACACTTGCTGACTATTTGGCGGAAGTTATGCTCAAAACAGACACTGATCAAATTCAGGAGAATGGTGTTGTCACCCTTTCAACAATACATTCTGTGAAAGGATTGGAGTTTCCTGTTGTTTTTGTTGTTGGCTTGGAAGAAGGAATTTTTCCACTTGCCAGAGCATCACTTTCAAGTGAAGAAATGGAAGAAGAACGCAGACTTATGTATGTTGCAATCACGCGTGCTGAAGAGAGAATTTTTTTGACATACACAGCAAAACGTTTTGTCTATGGAAAAACAAATCCACAAGCACCGAGCAGGTTCTTGAGAGAACTTGGTATTGTTGACAAAAAGCACACAAAACTCCTCTCAAGTGACAGTGTTCGGAGTGAGAAAGAAGAGTGTTTTGATTCTGGATTTAAAATTGGTGACAAAATTTTTCATAACAGATTTGGAGAAGGAACGATTGTTAATATTTCAGATGATGGGCTTGTTGCTGATATTGATTTTGAAATGTTTGGGAAGAAAAGTTTGATGCTTAACATTGCTAAACTTGAAAAATTGGAGGATTGACATGAACATGAAAGATAGCGAAAAAATTAATAAAAAACCACAAGATGAAATGCAAAGGATGAAACAACTTGTTGAAGAAATTTTGATGCATAACAAAAACTATTATGAATTGGACAATCCGACAATTTCTGATAAAGAATGGGATAAATTGTATGACGAACTGCTCTCTTTGGAAAAGAAAACAGGGATTGTTTTGCCAAATTCTCCATCACAGCGTGTTGGTGGAGATATGCTTGATAAATTTGTAAAGAAAAAACATGAAATAAGACTTTATTCCTTGAACAAGGTGAGAACTTTTGCTGATTTGGGAAGCTTTTTTGATGACATGGAAAAAGCTGTCAAAAATCCAACTTTTGCGGTGGAATATAAATTTGATGGTTTGACAATCGTGACGGAATATATTGATGGAAAGTTTGTTTCGGCAACCACGCGAGGCAATGGCGAAGTTGGTGAAGATGTCACAGAGCAAGTCCGAACAATCCACAGTGTTCCACTTGAAATTCCTTTCAAACATCATCTTATTGTTCAAGGCGAAGGAATGATGACAAATAAGGCTTTCAAGCAATACAACAAAACTGCAAGCGAACCACTCAAAAATCCAAGAAATGGTGTTGCTGGAGCAATAAGGAATCTTAACCCAAAAGAAACTGCACGCAGAAAATTGGATTATTTTTGTTATGGAATCCTTCTTTGCGATGGCAAAAAGTTTACATCGCAGGCTCAAATGCACGACTTTTTGGTGGAAAATGGTTTTAAAACAGGTGATTTTTTTGAAATTGTGAAAACGCGAGAGGAAGCGGAAAATTTGATTCGTAAGATTGATAAAGTCAAAAACAGTCTTGATGTTATGATTGATGGAATGGTTGTCAAACTCAATCAAGTTACTCCTCGAGAAGAAATTGGTTACACAAACAAGTTTCCAAAATGGGCAATGGCATTTAAGTTTGAGGCGGAAGAAGTTTCAACAATGCTGAATGATGTTGTGTGGCAAGTTGGAAAATCAGGAAAAGTGACTCCTATTGCTGTTCTTGAACCTGTCGAACTTGCTGGTGCAACAATCAAAAGAGCAACGCTAAATAATATTGAAGACATAAAGAAAAAGAATGTTTTTTTGAAAAGTAGGGTTTTTATAAGGCGTTCTAATGAGGTTATTCCTGAAGTGCTTGGGCTTGCTGAAAAATACGATTATTCAAAGGAAATTTTAGAACCAAAAACATGCCCATGTTGTAGGCACAAACTTGTGAAAAAAGGGCCACTTCTTTTCTGCACAAATTTCTTTGGTTGTAAAGAGCAGGTTGTTGCACGACTTGTAAACTTTGTCAGCCGTGAAGCCTTCAATATTGAAGGTTTGAGTGAAATGACATTGAATCAATTTTATGATGATTTGAACCTAAGACATTTTTCTGATATTTTCAAGTTGAAAAAAGAACAACTTATGGGGCTTGAAAAATTTGCGGACAAAAAAGCAAAGAATTTGCTTGATAGCATTGAAAAAGCAAAAAATATTGAATTTTCTCGCTTTATAAATGCGTTGGGAATAAGCGAAGTTGGGGTTAAAACTGCTCGTGACTTGGCAAAACATTTTAAGACTCTTGAAAATTTGCGAAAAGCAAAATTTGAAGAAGTTGACGAAATTGGTGATATTGGTGAAGTTATTGCACATAATGTCGTTGATTTTTTTGCTGATAAAAACAACCAAAAGGAAATTGACAGCCTGCTTGAAGTTGGTGTTAAGATTGAAGAGGAGATGGGGGCAAAAACAAGCAAACTTGCTGGGCTGACATTTGTCTTGACAGGAACTTTGCCAAACTATTCAAGAAGTGATATGAGCAAACTTATTGAAGAAAATGGCGGAAAAACTGCGTCTAGTGTTTCAAAAAACACCTCTTATGTTCTTGCTGGCGAGGAAGCAGGAAGCAAACTTCAAAAAGCGAAAGAACTTGGAATCAAAATTATTGACGAAAACGAAATTTTGAAAATGATGAAGTGAACGCGTGTGCAATTTTGCACTCAATGTTGTTTTGTGGCGTTATTTGTGAAATTTTGTGTAAATTTTTGTTTGTGGTTGCAAGCAAAAGATTTTGCGTACGGCTGTGATTTTTTTGACTGAAATCAAAAAAGGGGGTTGACAAATTCTTCTTCTATGATAAAATATTGATGTATTATGTATATATGAAACATCAGTAGATGTGATAACTATCACAAGAACATAGCACAAAAATTGCAAGCACAAAGGAAAAGCAGATGGAAGAGGAAAAGAAACCAAAAAAGAAGATTGACGAAGAAACCCTGAATGGACTTAAAGAGAGTTATGGTGCTCTTCCAAAGGCTCTTGATGCCGAAAAAAATCGAGAATTGCTTGAAAAATATAAAGAAACAGGTGACATTGAAATCCGAAATCAAATTGCGTGCGGCAATCTAAGGTTTGCTGTAAAATATGCATATAAATACTTTCAAAACGTGGTGTTTAAATGTTATAAAGATCAAGTTGGCGATTTGATACATGACCTCACAATAAGCCTTTTCAAAACGATTGAAAAGTTTGATACTTCAAAAGAATATACCTTTTTGACTTTTGCCAGCAGTGTTATTCGCAACGATTTGTTGATGAAATTCAGAAAAACAAAATTATTGAAAAACAAAGCAGTGATTGTTTCTTTTTCTTCGCCAACGCACTCTTATAAAGGTGGCGATGAAATTAGATATGAAGATGTGCTTACTGACGAGAAATTCACAGAAGAAAATTTTGTCACCAGTGCTGATTTGAAATACATTTTGGAAAAAATCGTTCCGACTCTGCCTGAAAGAGATAGAATACTTTTTACAGAATTTTTTATTGAAGGAAAGTCACGGTCGGAATGTGCAAAAAGTATCGGTTTAGCAAATGGTTCAATGCCTAAGGCTATCACAGAACTTCGTAAAAAAATTGTTCTCGCCTATGAAAATGGCATTGCAGGCAAGGAAGGCAGCAAGGGTAAAGCCACCCAAACTTATTCGCAAGGGGCGTCCTCGTTTGAAGAAATGTTGACGCAGCAAGCCAAGCGAGATCAAAACATTTTGAGGGATTATTTTGCAGGCAAACTTACATTGAAGGAAGTTGCAGCAAAATACAATATATCAATAGGGAATGTGAATTATATTGTCAGAGAATTTAAGTATGATTGTGAACTGCGAAATGTTGAAGTTCCAAAAAGAATGAAACCACAATCAAATTGGGCACGACAACAAGAGCAGCGTGCCCTCAGCAAACAAAAAACGCAGCAGAGAAACGAAGCTGTTGTGAAGGACTATGTAAATGGACTGCTGATGAGAGAAATTGCTGAAAAACATTCACTGACAGTCGGGAATGTGGGCTATATTGTTTCAAAGTGGAAGGCAGAACAGAAAAATGAAGGCAAAGAAGCACTTCTGACATCGAAAGTAACACTTGGGAAGAAAGAGCGAAACAAAAATATTTTTGCGGACTATATGGCAGGTGAAATGACAACAGATGAGATTGCTGAGAAATATTCCATTTCAAAGGCACTTGTCAGGTATGTTGTCGCAAAGACAAAGGCTGAACTTACCCAGCGTGGCGAGAATGTTCCACGAAAAAAACGCGTTCAAAAGCTGAAAAATCCGGTTGTTTTGAAGCAGGCCAACCAAATTGAAGCCGCGATTTCTCTTGACGATGTTCTTGCACTGCTCACGGACAAAAGGAGAAAAATTTTTGAGAGTTATCAAAATGCTGATGGCACAGTGAAAGATGTCGCCAAAGGGCTTGGAATTTCGCAAGCTTATGTTCTCGATGTTGTCACAGAAGTGAAGAGAAAATGCAAAGAAAAAGGCATTGAAATGCCAAAAATGTCAAGACAAATTGTCAAAATCGCGGTGCTTAAAGGCTTTGAAGATGGAACTTTGACTTTTGAACAGGTTGACAAGTTTATGGGCAAACTGACTGAAAGTCAGAGACAGGCACTTTATGATTGGAAAGAGCAAAAAACACAAGAAAGAAAGCAGGAGCAATGTGCGAAAAAAACATCAGAGCCAGACCCTGAAAAAGATGTGACAGATTCTGACAGGAAAATCAACAAAGCCAAACAAAATGGTGACAAAGATGGGAAAACCGCCGAAAGTGATGAAAATGGTGGAAAAAACTGCGTCTAATGTTTCAAAAAATATCTCTAATGTTTTTGCTGGCGAGGAAGCAGGAAGCAAACTTCAAAAAGTGAAAAAAACTTGGCATCAAAATCATTGACGAAAACGAATTTATTGAAAATGTTAAAATGATTTTTATGGTTGTTTGTAATGTTATAACCAATAAAAAATTTTTATTTTCTGTCCATAAATTTGAAATTTGATATTGACAAATCCAATTATGGTTGTTAGAATAAGGATTGGATTTGTGAGGTATTATGGAAAATTCTGACGAAAAAGTTGGGCTTGATCTTATTTATTGGAATAAGAATTGTAATACAATTCATCTTAATAAAGAAGAAAGATTGGCTCTTTTAAGAGAATACAGAAAGTATGGTGAACCAGCAGTGCGTGAAAAATTGATATACGGTTCTATTGGGCTTGTTCTTGCTTTTGTTTCACACAATTATGAAGAATTTGGTAGAAAACTAGACAGAATCAATCCAGATTTTGAGGATATTTTTCAAACGGGTTTGGAAGTTTTATGTGGTGCCGTTGATAGTTTTGATCCTGATGCTTATAATTTTGAATTTTCAACTTATCTTTATCACAGAATTGATTGGAAACTTCGCAGAGATGTTTTTCATCATAAAAGCATAATTCCTTTTGTTTCTACTGATGATAAAATAGACGATGATGGGAGATTTTTAGGAGAAATTTTACCAGATTCTAATTTTGATATTGAACAATTAATTCAATCTATGGATATGAGTTATCTTAAAGAGAAAGTCATTCCTTTTCTCTCTTCGCAAGAAAAACGCATATTTGAATATTATTTCTTTGATGAACTTCCATATTCTGAAATTGGGAAAATTTTTGGATTTTCACAAGAAAGAGTTCGTCAACAACTTGACAGTGCAATAAAAAAAGTTACAAAAATTTTTCAAGAAGGGCCAACTGAAATAGATAAAATAACTAGGGGCGTTCAGTTAAGGAAATCTGCCATTGAAAGAATTGAAAAAAATCAAAAGCTTTTTGAAAAATATGGGAGAGCTTTCCTTAAACAACATTTTAGGCCTCTTTTGACTCCAACACAAAAAGATGTTTTTGATAGTTTCTTTTTAAATTATCGTGGGCAAGAAGTTGCTAGGATGCTTTCCACAGTAAAAGATATTGAGAAAAAACTTGATAAGAAAGGCCCAGAACTTTTAAAGAAAAAAGAAAATGGCGAATTAGCCGTGAAGAAACCAACTCTAAGGCAACAACAATGTAAAAACAGGATAGAACGCTTGTTGAACCAGTATGGTGGGAGATTGTTCCTGCAAAAGTATTTTGTTCCTACTCTTGAACCAACCACAAAAAAAGTCTTTGAAAAAGGACTTTTAGAATACGATTTTGATTCTCTTAAGGAAATGGCGAAGCAAACGGGATTGTCACCAACAAAGTTTAAAGATATTTTGATGGAAAGTGTTGAGCAACTTAAAAATACTGATTTTGAAACTATAGTGAGAGTTGTTGATTTTAAAAATAGTTTTTGGGGAACAAGAAATATTGATGAAAAGATTGATACTGAACTTATAAGACAAAAATTTGAACTTGTGAAAAAATTTGGTGGAGAAATTGTCCTAAGAAAATATTTCTGTCCTATGCTCTCAGAAGATGAAAAGAAGGTTTTTGATTGTTTATATTTAAGACAAAATTTCACTTCTTACGAAAATGCTTCAAAAATTCTTGGTAAAACTGTTGGAGAAATTATTAGCACAGAAAAAGTGGTTTTAAGCAAACTTGAAAACACCAATTTGGAAGAACTTAAAGAAATTGAGAAAAAAGCCAATTTGTATATTAGTAAAGCATTTTCAACAAGCACTTCGCATGACAAAAATAAAATGAGAAGAAAAATTATATGCAATTATGGTGGAATCCAATTTTTGAGAGAGAGGTTTATTCCAACAATCTATGCAAAAATTGATAAAGAAATTTTTGAAAAATACATACTTCATGGAGTTCTATCAGATGAATTGAAACATCTTTTCAACAATGGATTTGCAAAAAGAACTAATAAAGATGGATATGTTAAAGAGATAAGTGTTTCAGGAAAGATTGGATTCAGAATTAAAAATTATATATTGCCACAACTTGAAAAGTTTAAAGCCAGTTTTGAAAATTTCGAGCAAACTGTGAAAGAATTCTATATGAAAAAAGGGTTTGAAACAGTTCACTCGGAAGATTTTGAAAAATTGACATTTGATGAAATTGCTGAAAAGACTGATGAGAAAAACAAAAAACAGTTTGAAATATTCTCTCCAGAACTTATCCAAAGAGCAGGCGGGGAGAAAGAAGTGCTTAGAAACTTCAGGCCAACATTGAATTCTGTCACGAAGCAGTTGATTTTATTTAAATCCCTTACAGAAAAAATTAGCGACATTCAAATTGCAAAGGAACTTGGGCTTACTTCTGATGAATTTAATGAATCAAAGGAAGAAATTGCAGATAAACTTCAAAATTATGTAGAGAAAAAAGAAAAGAAAGAAGGAAAAAGCAAATAAAAGTCCAAAATTAATTCAAAATTTCCAATTTAAATTGTAATTTTAAAATTTGTAAAAGTTTTAATAAAGGGACTGGTTATGTCGAGAGGATCAACAAATGAAAAATATATGTACCTTATTGGAGAATTCCCAGAAGGACTGACAAATCAAGAAAATTCTGAATTGCTTGCTCAATACAAGGTGACAGGCGACAGGAAATTGCGTGATAAAATTATCTATGGGAATTTGAGGCTTGCAATTTCTTATTCATGGCAAAAGTTTAATGGACAAATTTATTATCAATATATTAGGAAAAACGAATATGAAGATTTAATTCAAGATTTGTCGATGATAATCTTAAATGCTGTGGAAAATTTTGATGCATCAAAAAGTTTTGCATTTTCCACTTTTCTTTGCTCTTGCATTCACAATGATTTTGTAAGAAGAATTAAAAAATCTTCTTGTCTTAAAAATAGTGCAAAGGTTATTTCTTTCTCATCTGTTTTATTTAAAGATGATAAAGGAAAAGATATAACTCTTGAGCAAGTCATTAAAGATGAAAAGCACACCGAAGATAAGATTCTTGCTTCCGCAGATGTGAAAATTATAATGGGGAAAATTCTTCCTTTCTTGCCAGAAAGACAACAACTTGTTTTTAAAAAATATTTTATCGAAGGAAAAAAACAAAATGAAATTGCACAAGAAATTGGAGTTAGTCAAGAGCAAATCAGTCGTGATTTAAGAAAATCAAAAGAGATTGTTGAGTTTATTTACAATAATGGCATAAGGGCTTATGAAATTGCTCAATCGCAACCAAAACAAAAAAATATGGAAAAAGATACACAAAAAACTGAAAAAAATAAGCATAGCACTTCAAAAAAAGAAGTCAGCAGAACAAAATGTGCAACAAAATGAGTATTTTTGTTCGATTAGTCTTTTGATAAATTTTTTCGTAGATATTTTGTTTTATAATAATTTAAAATTCCTATCAAATAAAAATATTTGAGTTTTTAAATGTCGAATTTTCATTTCAAAGTTTTACTTAAATTTTATTTCAAAGTCTATTTCAAATTTTTATGTTCCCTTTCTCTCTATGTTTCCTATGGAATTTTTTATAAATACCATTTATATGATTAATCTTTGTATTTGCTTTTTATCTATATTTGGTTTTTATTAAAAATTAATATTTAATTAAAAATAATAAGAAAAAGACAAAAAATGCTTGACAAGAGAAAACAATATGTGTATAATACACTTTGTGTTTCGTTGTCGGAAACAGTGCTTAGGTTAAGTAAGCATAAACAAACAACAGGTGGCGGAAATCCGTTTCACCGATTGGAAAATTCATTTCCAAGAACCATTATGGTTTTGTGTTGTTCGTGTTTCAAATTGTTTAAGCATTTTTTATGGCACGAAATCGTTTCGTGCCATTTTTTTTAGATAGCTTTTGCTCTCAAACAAAAAATTGACAAATCTTTGTTCAAGATTTAAAAATGGAACAAATCGCCATTTGGCTTAAAAGGAGAAAAAGAATGCCTACATTTAACCAACTCGTTAGAAACGGACGTAAAACTTTTGAGAAGAAGAAAAAATCTCCTCTTCTTGAAGAATGCCCTCAAAAGCGTGGTGTATGTTTGTCTGTGAGAACTGCAACTCCTAAAAAACCTAACTCTGCTCTTCGTAAAATCGCCAGAGTTAAGCTTTCAAACAAACAAGAAGGAACTTGCTATATCCCAGGCATTGGACACAACCTTCAGGAACACAGTGTTGTGCTTGTTCGTGGCGGACGTGTGAAGGATCTTCCTGGTGTTAGATATCATATCATCAGAGGAACTCTTGACACTGCTGGTGTTGCAAACAGAAAGCAAAGCCGTTCCAAATATGGTGCAAAAAGACCAAAAGCTGGAAAATAATCTCTTTAAGAGGTTTTTAGCAGATTTTCACTTATGTATTAACTAAAAACATAAACTAAAAAATGTTCAAATGTTTATAAGTGAATGAAAATTTTAAAATAGCACTGAAAATATTATTTTTACGTGCAAATCAATATTAACAAAAGGAGTTTATAACCAATGCCAAGAAGAAATAGTGCTGTCAAAAGAGATGTTTTGCCAGATCCAATTTACAACAACAAAGTGGTTACAAAGCTTATCAATCAAGTGATGATGAGTGGTAAAAAAGGCCTTGCTCAAAGAATTGTTTATGGTGCTTTTGACATTATTAAAGAAAAGACAAGTTTAGAACCTCTTGATGTTTGCCTCACAGCAATCGAAAATGTTAAACCTATGCTTGAAACTAAAGGCCGTCGTGTTGGTGGTGCAACTTATCAAGTGCCAATGGAAATTCGTCCAGAACGCCGTCAAACTCTTGCTATTCGTTGGATTGTTGTCAATGCAAGAAAGAGAACTGGCGAACGTAATATGGATGAAAAACTTGCTGGCGAACTTATTGATGCTTACAACAATACAGGTGCTTCAATTAAAAAACGTGACGAAATGCACAGAATGGCTGAAGCAAACAAAGCATTTGCTCACTACAAATGGTAAGATTTGCTGTTTGTTTGCATTCATATCTATTTGAAAAATTCGCTCGCTTCAAGATTTTTTATAAAATTTTCAATTTAAAAATTTTTGAAGAAACGATTTGATAATGAAAATTTTACTAATAAAAATTATACTAATTTGATTAAAGGTTTTTGTCTATTCCTTTAAAAATAGGCAAAATTTAATTAAAAGGATAGATTAATTATGGCTACAAATCTAGAACTTACCAGAAATGTCGGGATTATGGCTCATATTGATGCTGGAAAAACAACAACAACTGAACGTATTTTGTTTTATACAGGAAAAAACCATAAGATTGGCGAGGTTCATGATGGCGAAGCAACAATGGACTGGATGGCTCAGGAACAAGAACGTGGAATCACAATCACTTCTGCTTGCACAACTTGCCATTGGAAAGGCCACAAAATCAACATTATTGACACTCCAGGACACGTTGACTTCACTGTTGAAGTTGAACGTTCTTTGAAAGTGCTTGATGGTGCGGTTTTGGTGCTTTCTGCTCGTGATAAGGTTCAACCACAAACAGAAACTGTTTGGCGTCAATCAACAAAATACAAAGTTCCAACAATTATCTATGTCAACAAGATGGACCGTGATGCTGCTGACTTTTTTGGTTGCGTTGATTCAATCCGTGAAAGATTGAAAACAAATCCGCTTGCAATTCAAATGCCTATCGGTGAGGCAGAAACATTCAGCGGAATTATTGACCTCATGACAATGAAAGCAGAAATTTATAAAGACGATATTGGAACTCAAATTGAAATTACTGATATTCCTGAACAATACAAAGCAAAAGCACAAGCTCTTCATGACGAAATGGTTGAAAAAATCGTTGAAACAGATGATGCTATGCTTGAGAAGTTCTTTGAAGGCGAAGAAATTTCTATTGACGAATTAAAGAAAACTCTTCGTAAAGCAACAATCTCTCGTGAGATAGTCCCTGTTCTTTGTGGTTCTTCTTATAAAAACAAGGGTGTTCAAATGCTTCTTGATGCTATGGTTGAATTTTTGCCAAGTCCTCTTGACATTGACCATATTGAAGGAATTAACCCAGAAACAGAACAAACTGAAACACGTGCTCCAAGTGAAGATGCACCTTTCGCAGGACTTGCGTTCAAAATTATGACAGACCCATTTGTTGGAAGACTTGCATTCTTCCGTGTATATTCTGGAAAATTGACTGCAGGCTCTTATGTTTACAACTCAAACAAGGGTGAAAAAG
This sequence comes from uncultured Clostridia bacterium, assembly GCA_947591785.1. Lineage (GTDB taxonomy): Bacteria > Bacillota > Clostridia > Christensenellales > UBA1242 > Caccovivens. The sequence goes on from CANQDK010000004.1 coordinate 23,410, forward strand.
AGCGTGTTGGGCGTCTTATTCGTATGCATGCAAATCAAAGAGAAGAAATTAAAGAAGTTGGTGCAGGGGATATTGCCGCAATCGTTGGACTTAAAGACACAATCACAGGTGAAACTCTTTGTGATGAGAAATATCCTATCGTGCTTGAAAGTATGGATTTCCCAGAACCTGTTATTCGTGTTGCAATTGAACCAAAAACAAAACTTATGCAAGAAAAAATGGTGCTTGCATTGATTAAACTTGCAGAAGAAGACCCAACTTTCAAAACCTACACAGACCAAGAAACTGGGCAAACAATTATTGCTGGAATGGGCGAACTTCACCTTGAAATTATTGTTGACAGACTTCTTCGTGAATTTAAAGTTGAAGCAAATGTTGGACAACCACAAGTTGCTTACAAAGAAACAATCCGCAAATCAACTCGTGCCGAAGGTAAATTTATTCGTCAAAGTGGTGGTAAAGGACAATACGGACATTGTATTATTGAAATGGAACCACTTGCTCCAGGATCTGGATATCAATTTGAAGATAAGACTGTTGGTGGTTCTATTCCTAAGGAATACATTCAACCAATCAACAACGGAATTCAAGAAGCAAGCAAAACTGGTGTTGTTGCTGGTTACGAAACAGTTGACTTTAAAGTTACTGTCGTTGATGGTTCTTTCCACGAAGTTGACTCTTCTGAAATGGCATTTAAGATTGCTGGCTCAATGGCATTCAAAGATGGTGCTGCAAAAGCAAATCCTGTTCTTCTTGAACCTATTATGAAAGTTCAAGTTGAAGTCCCAGATGACTATCTTGGAACTGTAATGGGCAATCTTACATCTCGTCGTGGAATTTTGACAGGAAACGAAACTCGTCCAGGCGTTCAAGTTGTCAATGCAGAAGTTCCACTTGGAGAAATGTTTGGATATGCAACCGACCTTCGTTCTCAAACACAGGGGCGTGGCACTTTCACAATGGAATTCTTGAAATATAATGAAGTTCCAAGAAATATTGCTGAAAATATTGTTGGTGCAAGAAAGAAAGCTTAAAAGACTGTAAAATTTAGCATTTTATTTCATAAAATTTTTGTTAATTGAAATTAAAAATATAATTTTTATAAATTTTGCAATTATTTTTTGAAAATGTGTAAAATTATTTTGTTTTTTCAAAAAACTATGATAAAATATGAAAAGTAATTATTATTAAAGGAGATTTTTAAAATGGCTACAGGAAAATATGATAACACAAAACAGCATGTTAACGTTGGAACTATCGGCCACGTTGACCATGGTAAAACAACCCTTACAGCAGCAATCACAATGACACAAGCTGCAAAGGGATATGCTCAACAAATGAGATATGATGAAATCGATAAAGCACCAGAAGAAAAGGCTCGTGGAATCACAATCAACACTGCTCACGTTGAATATCAAACAGATAAACGTCACTATGCACACGTTGACTGCCCAGGACACGCTGACTATGTTAAAAACATGATTACAGGTGCGGCTCAAATGGATGGTGCAATCCTTGTTGTTGCTGCAACTGATGGCCCAATGCCTCAAACAAGAGAACATATCTTGCTTGCAAGACAAGTTGGTGTTCCATATATCGTTGTTTTCATGAATAAAACTGACCAAGTTGATGACCCAGAACTTCTTGACCTTGTTGAAATGGAAATTCGTGACCTTTTGACAGAATATGGATTCCCTGGAGATAAAACTCCAATCATTAAGGGTTCTGCTTTAAAAGCTTTGGAAGCTGCTCAAGCTGGAAAGGTTGATGATCCTGCTTGTGCTTGCATTAACGAACTTATGGATGCTCTTGACTCATACATCCCAGACCCAGTTCGTGACACAGATAAACCATTCCTTATGCCTGTTGAAGATGTTTTCACAATCACAGGACGTGGAACTGTTGCAACAGGAAGAATTGAAAGAGGAAAAGTTAAGATTAACGATACTGTTGAAATCGTTGGTATGGGTTCTAAGAAACAAAGCGTTGTAACAGGCGTTGAAATGTTTAGAAAAACTGTTGACGAAGGTATCGCAGGATACAATGTCGGCATTCTTCTTCGTGGTATTCAAAGAAATGAAATCGAAAGAGGACAAGTTCTTTGCAAACCAGGTTCAATTCACCCACACACAAAATTTGCAGCTGAAGTTTACGTTTTGAAGAAAGAAGAAGGCGGACGTCATACACCATTCTTCAATGGATATCGTCCACAATTCTATTTCCGTACAACTGACGTTACAGGAACAATTGAACTTCCACAAGGCGTTGAAATGGTTATGCCAGGCGACAATGTTAAGATGACAATCGAACTTTCAAAAGAAATCGCTATTGAACAAGGACTTCGTTTTGCTATCCGTGAAGGTGGCAGAACAGTTGGTTCTGGTGTTGTTTCTCAAATCATTGAATAATAAAAAACGGCTATAATGCCCTAAAATAAAGGTGATCACAGATGTGGTCACTTTTTTGTTGTGGTCAACTTTTTGGCCATTTTGGGCAATTTTGACCGCATTTTGACCACACGAAATTTTTGTTGTAGTCAAAAATTGCCTTATTTTTGGGTAAAATAGGGGATTTTTGCCTATGATTTAGCAGTTTTCCATGGGTTTGATCACGCTTAACTAGAAAAATTGAAATATACTTTGATATTACAAGGATTTGTGATATAATATTCACATGGAAAAAATGAATACCAATATAGCAATGTTTATTCGTTGTGAAGATCGTCCAACTAATGAAATAATATCAAATGAAGAAAGTTTGAAGTTGGCTGTTCAAGCTGGATTTAAAAAAATATTTATGTCTTTTAAGGCGAATCATCTGTTTGAAGGACAATATAGAAAATTTTATGATCTGGCTAAATCTTATGGTTTAGAAGTAGTATTTGTACATTTAGGATATCAAGTTAATGAAGGAATTGCAACCATTTGGGAAGAAGGACTCGCTGGAGATCAACTTGTTGCGGATTACAAAAGGGATTTGGAAATTGTTGCAAAAGATGGAATTAAAATGGTGTGTATGCACGTAACAAAAAGTAGTAAACAATCGCCTATGTCTAAAATCGGCCTTAAACGTTGGGAAGAGATAGTAAAGCACGCAGAGAAATTAGGAGTAATAGTGGCTCTTGAAAACACTGTATGGCCTGGTTATATAGAATTTATTTTAGACAACATTCAAAGTCCAAATTTGCAAGTTTGTTTTGATAGCGGACACAATCATGTGTATTTTAAAGATGGTTTTGATTTTAAAAGGTTTAAAAATAAAATAGCATGTATTCATTTACATGATAACGACCAATCAAAAGATTTACATTTACTTCCTTTTGACGGCACAATTGATTGGAAGTTCTTAGCTGAAAATTTGCGAGAGGCAAATTACAAAGGGGTAATAGCTTGTGAGTCTGGATACAAACGAGGCTATGTGAATGAACTCACTCCACTAGAATTCTTTACAGAGGCGTATAGACGATTAGAAAAAATTGATGATATGGTTAATTTGCCCACACAAGCAAAATGACGACCCCATTTTGGTCAAATGATTGAATTTTGACCACATTTTGACCACATTACGTAAAATACGTTAGATATTTGTAGGAGACTCTAAGTATCAAAAAAATATTTTTACACCGAGAACGGCTTTATTTTAAAGAGGGCTAGACGTCTGTAGGTTATTCCTAGCGACGCCTAGATATTAATATCCCTAAACTGTTGGCTCTGGTGTTGTTTCTCAGATTATCGAATAATAAAAAAAAGATTGCAAGTTTGCAATCTTTTTTTATTGCCTAAGGCAATTTTACTGACGCAAAGTTTTTTTTGATGACATTGTCGAACATGTGCAAATGCTACACACTTGTTTCTGTTCTTCTTGTCATCGAATTAAAAATGGTTTTTTTTTGAAAAAAAGATGCGATTTGCATCTTTTTATTTCCCTTTGCCGTCTGCATTTCCTTTTTCTTTATTGCTTGAATCAACCTCGTATAATCATTGTGTTATATACTTAATGCAGGCACTAATATATTTGTCATATGTTTTTTTCAGTAACTTTTTTGTTTCTTTGTATTTTTTTTCATAATCCATTAAAACAACCTCTTTACTGTGCATATCTTATCACACAAAAGCAGGATAGTCAATAAATTTTTTTAATTTATTCCATTTCTTTCAAAAAGGCTTTGTAGAAAAGGTAGGCATGATAGATGTCAAGTTTAGAGGCAACTTCAAATGGTGCATGCATTGAAAGGAGCGGAACTCCAGCATCAATGACATTCATTCCATATTCAGCCAAAATGTATGCGATTGTTCCGCCACCACCTTGGTCAACTTTACCCATTTCTGTGAATTGATAGAAAAGATTATTGTCATCTAAAATCTTACGCAGGCGTGCAATATATTCTGGAGATGCATCATTGCTATCGTATTTACCGCGACTTCCTGTGTATTTATTAAAAGAAAGTCCACAAGCAAGAAAGGCGTCTGTTTGAATGTTATAAGATGATGCCCATGAAGGGTCGTAGCCTGCTGTAACATCACTTGAAATCATATTTGAATTTGAAAGAGCTCTCTTTAATTTCAGTTCATTGTAAGTTCCAGTTAAATTAATCACTTCTGCAACACAATTTTCAAAAAATTTACTTTTCATACCTGTTGCACCATACGAACCAATTTCTTCTTTATCAACTAAAAGGCAAACAGCTGTACGCTTTGGCTTTTCACATTCCAAAATTGCTTGAAGAGAAGTGTAGGCACATGAGCGGTCGTCGTGGCCATAACCAACAATCATCGAACGGTCAAGCCCAAGGTCACGTGCTTTCCCTGCAGGAACAATTTCAATTTCAGCACTTATGAAGTCATCTTCTTCAATATTGTAGGACTTTAATATTGATTTTAAATTTTCAATTGTTTTTTCACTTTCATTTTCTGCCTTAAAACTCATGTTTGCCACAACAACATCAAGTTGTTCTCCGCTAATCTCTTGCAGTCCTTTGTCTTTTCTAAGGTGTGGGAGCAAGTCGGTGATGTAAAAAACAGGTTCATCATCTTTTTCACCAATATTGATTTTGATAGTTTCACCATTCTTTTTTACAACAACACCATGCATTGCAAGTGGAAGTGTCACCCATTGATAGTTTTTGATGCCACCATAATAGTGAGTGTCAAATAAGCAAAAACCATTTTTTTCATATAGTGGATTTGATTTGAGGTCAAGGCGTGGGCTGTCAATATGTGCACCAAGAATATTTAATCCATTTTCAATTTCATCTTTTCCAATAACAAAAAGTGCAACGGTTTTGTTTTGATTAACTGCATAGACTTTGTCGCCAGGCTTTAATTTTGTTTTTGAATTTTTAAGCTCAAATAAGTTTTTAAATCCTTTTTTTTCTGCTTCAGAAACGATAAAGTTTGAACATTCACGTTCAGTTTTGTTGTTCGATAAAAAATCTTTATATTTTTCAGAAAAATTAAAAATTTTCTTCTTTTGATTATCGTCACATAAACACCATTTATTTTTTACTTTTGTAAGTTTTTCAATTTTGTTTTCAATTTTATTGTTTTTTGTTGCCATTTTTTAATTCTCCTTTTTTCTTTGATTTTTAATTTTTTATCATTTTTTCATGTTTTTTTATCAAAAATTATTGATTTTTATGCTAAAAAACTATTTTTTTATATTTGTTAGTTTTCATGTTATTTTATAAATTTTGATAAAAATTATTTTTTTGGACTGTGATTGTCATTTTTTTAATTAGAAAAAATTTTGTTTTAATTGTGGGAGTGAATATATTTGAAAATTTTTCTTTATTTCTATTTTAAACAATTCATTTTTTGCTGTCAAATTTATTTCATTTATTTTGAAAATATTTTTTTTTATGATAATATTATAAAAACAATTGCTAATTTTTTATTGAGGTGATGTTATGGGTTTTATGGATTATATTTATAGAGTTTTTGGTTTTGAAAGTGATGATGTTAAAGTTACTAAAAAGAAAAACACAACTCCAAAGGCATCATATAATTTGAAAGTTTCACAAAAACTTCCAGACGAAATTGATGGAATTAAAGTCTTTTATCCAGAAACATTTGAAGAAGTAAAGGAAAAAGTTGAACTCTTGAAAAAGGGAATTCCATTTTTTATAGATTTTCGTTCTTGTGGAAATTATGAAAAAAATAAAATTTTGGATTATTTTCATGGTGTTTTAGATGTGCTTGGTGCAAGTGAAGAACAAGTGGACAAAAATCTTATGATATTTTTGCCAAAAAATATGGAAATTGAACGAGATTAACAAAATATATTGAAATTTTTCAACTTATTTTATGATTTTGTCAATATTTATGTTTGTTGAGAGGTAATTTGGATTGAAAAAGCAGTTTTGGATTAAATTTTCTGTTATGATGGCAATTATTGTTGCAATTTTGGTTGTTGACTTAGTTACTAAATATGTCTTTGATGCAACACTTGAATTTGGGAAATCAAAAACTATTATTCCGTATCTTTTTAATTTTAAACTTATTCACAATGTTGGAGCTGCATGGGGAATTTTAGCGGGGAAACAAGTTTTTTTGATTGTTATTTCATTTGTTTTTTTAGCAATTTTCATCTTCTATTATATTAAAGAAAAAAACAAAACGTGGCTTATGAACATATCTTTTGGATTTCTCATTGGTGGCTGTGTTGGAAATTTGTTTGACAGGCTCTTTATTGGATATGTTCGCGATTTCATTCAATTTGCTTTTTGGCAATCCTTTCCTGTATTTAATTTTGCAGATATTTTCTTATGCGTTGGAGTTGTTCTTTTTGCAATTTATTTGATTTTGTATTTTATAAAAAATAAAAAATCATCAAAAAATGACGAAAAAATTGAAAAAAAATAAAAAAAACTCAAAAATAATATAAAAATAATGGAGATAGAGAAAAAAGTGAGTATAAAAAATTTTACAGTGAATGAAAAAGGAAAAAGATTGGATATTTTTTTACTTTCATCTTTGTTTGATTTTTCTCGCTCTCATATTAAAAAAATTATTGATGATGGCAATGTCAAAGTTAATGGAAAACAAATTTCAAAAGCAGGAACAATTTTGAAAGAGGGAGATGTTGTTGAGGTTGACGTCCAACAGCCAAAGGAAATTTCAACTAAAGCTGAAAACATTCCTCTTGACATCATTTATGAAGATGACGACATCCTTGTTGTCAATAAACCGCAGGGGCTTGTTGTTCATCCTTGTGTTTCAACAAAAGACGGAACTTTGGTTAATGCTTTACTTTTTCATATTAAAAATTTAAGTGGCATAAATGGTGAACTTCGTCCAGGAATTGTTCATAGGCTTGATAAAGATACAAGTGGACTTTTGGTTGTTGCTAAAAATGATTTTTCTCATAGAAATTTGGCTGAACAAATTAAAGAGAAATCTGCACGAAGAGAATATTTAGCAGTTTTGGAAGGAAATTTGCCTGATAATTGCGGTAAAGTTGAAACTTATTTGAAACGAGATAACAAGGACAGAAAAAAAATAAGCGTGCAGTCTGAAGGTAGGCTGGCTATCACAAAATATGAAGTTGTGAAACGTTATGAAAAATGCTGTCTTGTCCATTTTTCTTTGCAAACAGGAAGAACTCATCAAATTCGTGTTCATGCAAAATTTCTTCATCATCCTATCATTGGTGATAAACTTTATGGTCACGAAGAAAAAGGTCTTAATGGGCAACTTCTTCATGCTTTTCGTTTGACTTTTGTTCATCCAAGAACACAAAAAAGTATGACATTTGAATGTCAACTTCCAAATTATTTTCAAGACTATTTGAAAAAGCAAAAAGAAATATGTGAAGAAGAATAAGTTTCTATATTATATTTTTAAATATTATAAATTAATTGAAATGTTTAAACTTTTTTTAGTGTTTTTTGAAAGAATCTCTTGACAAATTTTTGTTTTTTTAGTATACTTGCAAGGTATCCGCTTGTGTCGGGTTTAAGTTTGATTTATTTCTTCAATTAGGAAATTTATTTAAAACCTTTAATTGTAAGATATAAATTATGTCGTTTGACATCACCTATGTTCACAGCGAGTTTGGGTAGAGGAGGTTTTAAGATGTTTGCAGTTGTTCAAACAGGTGGAAAACAGTATAATGTCACAGAAAATGATGTGATTAAAGTTGAAAAACTTTCAAATGCTGTTGGAGATAAAGTTAAACTTGATGTTTTGCTTATTTCAGATGGCGATAAAACTGTTGCAGGTTCACCTATCGTTAAAACAGCAGAGGTTGTTGCAGAAGTTCTTTCTCATGGCAAAGGCGAAAAAATTGTTGTTTTCAAATATAAGCCAAAGAAAAACGAACGCACCAAACAGGGGCACAGACAACCTTGGACTGAGTTGAAAATCGTTTCAATAAAGATGTGAAAATATGACAAAGATTTTTTTGTTTAAGAAAAAAGACCATATTTTTGCTTGCCAAGTCAAAGGACATTCTGGCTATGCCGAAAATGGAAGTGATATTGTTTGCTCTGCAATTTCAACCGCTGTTCAAATGACTCTTGTTGGACTTGATGAGGTTCTACATTTAAAGTTGGAACAAAAGAGAGATGATGGATTTTTATCTTTTAAAATTTTGGAAAACTTTGAAGACGAGAAAGCACAAACTTTGCTTTCTGCAATGGAAAAAACACTTCAAAAATTGGTGAAGGAATATGGCAAATATGTGAAGATGGAGGTTAGAAAAGATGATATTGTTTGATATTCAACTTTTTGCTCATAAAAAGGGTGGCGGAAGCACCAAAAATGGACGTGACAGTCAAAGCAAACGTCTTGGTGTGAAGTCGTATGCAGGAGAATTTGTAACTGCTGGCTCAATTCTTGTTCGTCAGCGAGGAACAAGAGTTTATCCAGGTGCTAATGTTGGACTTGGAAAGGACTACACTCTTTTTGCTCTTAAAGATGGCAAAGTTGTGTTTGAAGAAAGCAATGGGAAAAATGTTGTTTCTATTGTGACAGAACAAAAGTAAAAAAAGGGCGATTTCGCTCTTTTTTTTGTTTATTATGATGTTGGTTTTGGACTTGTTGTAAATGTTGCAAAAGAGAAATTTTTTTAATTTTTATTATAATTTTCTTATAAAATATTTGATTAGAAACAGCTGACTATAAATTTTTGTTTTTTTTGATTTGGATTAAATATAAAGTGTATTTTTTGTGATAATATGACGATTTAGGGGTTGTCAAAAGATGGAATATAAAATTTGTTCAAATAAAATTGAAATTATTGGTAAGGAAGATTTTTGTCCAAGACATATTTTTGAGTGTGGACAAATTTTTTCATACAAAAAACTAGGAGATGACACAAAAAACAAATGGGAAGTTTTTTCAATGGACAAGTGTGCATTTGTAGAAGAAACTGAAAATGGCTATGTGATTTCCACCAAAGATACAAAATATTTTGAAGAATTTTTTGACTTAAAAACTGATTATTCGGCATTGAAAAGAAAACTTTCAAAATTTGAAATTCTTAAGAAACCAATCAGATTTGGCTATGGCATCAGGATTTTGCATCAAAATTTGTTTGAAACACTCATTTCGTTCATTGTTTCTGCAAATAACAACATAAAAAGAATACAATTGATTTTGGAAAGAATAAGAAAGAAATTTGGAACAGAAAAAGATGGTTTTTATTCGTTTCCAACGAGAAATCAGCTTCTTCAAGCAACAGAAGAAGATTTCAAACAACTTGGGGCAGGCTACAGGGCAAGCTATCTTTTTCGTGTTCTAAGGCAAGTTGATGAAAAAACTTTGCAAGAGTGGAGTGCATTTCCAACAAAACAGTTGCGTGAAAAACTTACAACTCTTTTTGGGGTTGGTCCAAAGGTTGCGGATTGTGTTTTGCTGTTTGGCTATGGCAGAGGAGATGTTTTTCCCGTTGACACATGGATTGAAAAGATGTTTTTGAAATTTTATGGAAACAGCATAGACTTGTCAAAGGCTCATTTAATTGGAAAAGAAAATCATAGCAAGCAAGTTGATGCAAATGGTGAAGCAAAAAGTGTTGATAAAGAATTGCAAAAAGATTGTTCTTCTGCACAAAGCAAACAGATTTCAAGAGAAAAAATTCGTGAATTTTTGACGGAAGAGTTTGGATTGCTGTCTGGATATGCACAACAATACTTGTTTTATTATATGCGTTCAGGAGATAAGATAAGTGAAGATTAATGCATATCAAAATGAGCTGTAGAAAATTTTTAAGTTTTAATTCAAAAAAATGAACCTAATATTTGTTAAAAGTTAGAATCTGATGAAAAATTTTGAAGATATAAATAAAAAATTTAGGTTTTTATATTGCAAACTAAATAAAATTATGTTAATATAATTATATAAATTGGAGGAAATATGAAAAGATTAAAGTCAAAGGCTTTGGTTGTTGCACTTTTTGTTGGAGTTTTGACTGGTTTTGGAATGGAATTTTCGGGCTGTTCTCAACAGCAAGAAAAACCACCTATTGTTGACAATGGTGGGAGTCAAACAAATCCAAATGGTGATAAAGAAAATCCGAATCAAATTCCGGATAAAAATCCGAGTGATGATAAAGAGAACCCAAACAAAAATCCAAATGAAAATCCTGACAAGAATCCAGGCGATAAAACTGACGATAAAGACCCTCCAATTGTCAATCCACCAGAAGAAACTCCTGCTGAAAAATTAGCAAGAGGAGTCGAAAAATTTGAAAATTTTGTTGAAAGAACAACTTCAGGAAAGAATTTCACATATTCTCAAAAAGGTTATGAAAAAGATGTGCTTGCAGAAATTGATGGTGATGAAGTTAAGTTGACAGAAGGGAAAGATGTGACTTATTTTGAAAAGACGACTGCAAGTCAAAATTTCTCTTATGTTTGGAATAGTGAAATTGGACTTTGGGAAAAAGATTTCAGCGAAACAAATGCAGACACTTTGATTTCTTCATTTACAGATTCAATGAAAGAGGTTAGTTGGGGTGTTTATGATGAAAAAAATCAAAAACTTGGTGGAATAAACATCGTAAATGTTAATGGAATTGACCTTGATGCTGTGGTGCAGGTTGATATGTCTTCGGAAGACAAACTTCAAGCAACAATTGAGGTTGCAGACAACGAAGTCAAACTTGAAATAGATAAAATTGGAAGCACAGAAGTGATCTTGCCAACAAAGGAACAAGTGCGTGACAAAACAGTGCCAAGCGAAAATGTTTATGAAATTGTCGATGGGCAATATCAATGGAACATCAAACTGCTTGCCGATATTTTTGACAAGTGGATGAAGGGTGACAATCAATACAAGACGGATTATTACGGTCGAACTTCTAACTTGCATACAAAACAAATTCTTTATGTTAAACCTGATTTGGAAAACTTTGTTGTGGGAGTTGTTGGCGAAGATCCTCAAACAAAAGAAAATGGATTTGCAGAATTTAAGTTTACTAGCAATAATTTTTACTCTGAACTTGGCTCTGGAACATTGAAGACCAAAGAAGATTTTGTAAACTACTTGAACACAATTAAGCCTATTCATTTTGGACCGACTTCTTCAAGTATAAAAATGGAATATTCCACAGACACTGCAACACCTGAACAGAAAAAAGAATTTGAAGCAATGACAAAAAATATTTTTGATAGGCTTGAAACAATTGGAGTGCAAGAAGGTAGTATTAATAATCAGGGGCAAAAAACATCAAAATTTGCTAATGCGAAAGTGCTTTTTGGATTTAAAACTCCTAATAGCGGAACGGGTGTTGGTTCTGATTTAGGCAATAAGCAATCTTGGCATCAGTATTATTTAATAGATTTGAATGGGCATATTGAATTTGTAGACATTATTATTGATTCTAGTATTGATGGTAAAGGGACTGCAATTGATAAATTAGTCAATAATGATTCAAAGAGATGGAAAGTTTCGGCTTTGAAAGAGAAAGAGTTGGATGCAGGCAATAAAAATTTGTTTAACGCATATTGGTATGTAAACACAAAAGATAAGGAAAAATGATTTTTTCCTTGTTTTTTTTTGTTGTTTGTGATATGATATATTTGAAGTGAAAAAATTTAAGAGAATTTTGGCTGTCATATTCTGTTGTTTGTTTGTCTTTCTTGTGGGATGTGATGAAATCTTGGAGGACAATGGTGTTTCTGTGAAAGCATTTGATGGAGTGAAAGTTCTTTCAAGACCAACTGACTATTTTGATAATATTGGCGAAGTTGTTGGTGACAAAGCCTCAGAATTTTATTACAATATTTTTTCTGCAAACATTTTGAGAGCTCTATATTTGATTTATGAAAATCCAAATTTAATAGTTTCTGATGATGATCTAAAGTTATTTTTTTCTAATTTGGATTCAAAACCTAATGAATATACTTATAGAACAGACGGAAATCGTGTTAATGGAAATGTTGAAACAGAATTTTATTATCTTTTTGACTCTATGAGATATACAATAACAAGTGTTTCGACAATAACAGAAGGCGACACAATCAAATCTCAAACATTGACGCTTGCAAAAACCAAGTGGAATTGGACTGTTGACACAGATGAGGTTGGCTCAATTTTCAAAAATATCTATGACAATGTATTGGGATATATCACAGAATACACTGAAAGTGACGATCTAATCACAGTTGAATTTGGCGAGCGTTTTACAGAGGGTTCTTGGGACAAAATATATGAACGAGATATGTTTAGTTCACAAATTCATTCTTTCTCAAATCTTTATTACAGCGAAGAAATTTCGAATGGCGGAGAGGGTGAAGATAGGGTGGTGCAATATTGGACTTCACCATTTTATAACCAAGATCAAGATGGTCAGCAGATTGACGGACTGAAAAACAACTATCAAGATGCTCTTGAATATGCCACATATATGTTTGTGCTTGGTTTTGATTATCAAGGCGATAATGAAACAACTGCTGTTATGCCAAATTTGTTTAATTTTGAAGAAAGAGATGGAAAATTCTATGTTGCAGGCTGGAATGCAGACGGAACAATAGATTCTGCAAATGCCACAGCAAATGTCACTGTTCAAGATGCTTTGGGTTTTGCAAAACAACTTTACAAAGTCAATTCAAATATTGTTGGTGTGACGCAAGAAATCCAAGAAAAAGTGAAAAGGTTTATTTTGGACGAAGTTATCGGCGAAAATGCTTTTCTTAAAAATGACTCAATTCAAAATGACCCAAACAAGGAAGGAATTTTTTATGTGGACTTTCATGACGGAACAAAACCTAAAAAATTCAACAGAAATTATAAAAAAATCGTTGAAAACATTATAAATTATGCTTGTGAACAAGCTCCTATTGGTTATGATGAGAGCAGTAGGAAACAAATTACTCTTGGTGACTCATATATGGCATCGCAAATTCAAGATTTCCAATATAACAGTTTTCTTCTTCATCATGCAGACAAAGATGCTCACGCTTTCAAAAATATTCCAGTGGCAGAATATCAGAGCATGATTTTCTTTCCAAAGAAAGCGGACATCAACCAATATGTTGGCACTTTGATTTTGGCGTTTGAATATTTTGAAAACCCGGACAACAAAATTATGCTTGACAAACTTGATTTGACTGTTGGACTTCGATATTATGACCACGAAGAACGTGCCTACACCGTTGATGTTCAAACAGAAAAAAGCATTGTGAAAGGTGACTATGCAACCGTCAGCAAGGAAAACAATCCAGATATCAATTGGCTTATCATTGACAACTCCAAAGACCAAACTGCAGTTGACCTGCCAATGCCAAAAGACTTAAAGATGAAAACACAGTTTGTAAACAAAGAACCTATCTCCGCAGAATCTGGACCAGTTAGAATTACGGGAACATCTCAAGCTAGAGCATACTACAAGCCAAATAATTCCGATTATGGCACTTTTGGCTCGCTTTATGGCGAAGTTGCTGGGCAAGAAGATTCCGCTTATCAATGCTGGGGCATGGAGAATGATTGCGACTATTTGGAAGTTTATTTCCTTATCCACAAAACTGCAGGAAATGTCAATACAAACTACAATTTCAAAGTGGGTGTGCAGGTGTTCACTGCTGCGTTTACAGGTTGAGCATTTTTCTAAATTTAGTTGTTAAAGCACAAATATGATTCCTATTGGTATCTGTTTGTGTTTTTTTGTTATCTATTTTTACATTGTGATTTATCGTAAAGTTTTAATTGCTTTCCTATTATTTTATTACAACCTAAAATTTTTGTTTTTTTAATATAAAATCTTTGATTGGGGTATTGAAAAAAACACTCCGCTGTGCTATAATTTCAGCATAGGAGTCTTTATGAGCGAAGGTGCTATTGTTGGAATCGTTTTTGGCGGAATTGCCCTTATTGTTTTAATTGTTTTCTTTGTTTTATTACCTTGCAAAGTGTTCTTTAGTGCCTTGTTTTCTGGGTGTTTTGTTCCACCTTTCAAACTTATCTCTATGAAACTTAGAAAAGTTAATGTTAGTCAAATTATTAGTGCGTATATTATGGCTCGAAAAACACACCTTGGTGTCACTTTGTTTGATTTGGAATTTATCTCTACCAGTGGGGGACACCCACTACGCGTGGTTGAAGGACTCAATGCTGCAAATAGTGCTAAGTTGAAATTTGATTTGGAATTTGCTAAAGCTGTTGATATTTCTGGCAGGGATTTGCTGGAAGTTGTGCGTGAGTGTATTAGCCCTAAAACTATCGAACTTCCACTTATCACTGCTGTCGCTCAGGATAATTTTGAAATTAATGTTAAAATTTCACTAACGCTGAAAGTCAATCTCAAAAACTTCCTTCGTGGTGCAACCGAAGAAACTATCTCTGCTCGTGCTGTTGAAACTGTTGTCACTAAAATTGCTAACACTGTTAAAAGCTCAGAACTTATTTCAAAACCTCAGTTGCTTGACAAGGCTATTTTTGATGCCGACATTGACGAAAATTGCAAGTATGAATTGCTCTCTGCAGATGTGATTTTGATTGATTTGGGAAATAACCGTGGTTTTGCTCTACAAAAAGAACAAATTGAAAAAGAACGCATTTTGACTTGTAATCAACTTGAAGAAAGAAGATTAACCGCTGTTGCTGTCGAACAGGAAATGAAAGCAAAAGAAGCTGAGATGAAGGCTAAAGAGGCCGAAAACGAAACAGAAGTTCCTCTTGCTTTAAAACAAGCAATTGAAGATGGAAAAATGAAAGATGTTGTGGATTTCTATCTTATGCAAAATCTTCAAGCAGACACAAATATGCGTAGGAAAATAACACAAAATAAATCTCAAGGAGTTGACGATTTTAACTGAAATTGATTTTTAAAATTTGATTCTACATAAAAGTTTTTAAAACTTGATTATAAAGATTTTTTTCTTTTGAAATATATCAAATTATGAAGTTTGAGGAGGCGAACAAACTATGTTATATACCATAATTTATGTTGCAGTTATTGTTGTGCTATGTGTCACTGCTGTGTTATGTTTCGTTTTCTTAAGCAAACATGATAAAAAAAGAAGCAAAGTGCTGAAAGAGGAAGCAAAAAGACAAGTGGATATGACTCAAGATTCTTCCAAACTAAATCCAGCAATAAATGAAATTGTAAAACATTATGATGAAGAAATTGTAGAACAGATTCAACCCACAAAGGACTTGCCAAATGATGGGTTTGAAAACTATCAATGGGAAGACACAAAAGGTAAACAAAAACAAAAGGAAAGTGTCTCTCTAAATCCGTTTAATGTTAAGAAAAAAGATAATCAATTCGACAAAAATGATGATGAAGCTGAATTTGATGATTTTGATGATTATAACGATATAGAAGCAAAATTTAAAGAATATGAAGAATTTTTAAAAAAGAATCTTGAATTTAATGAATCAGATGACGAAGCTGAATTTAGTTTAGAAGATGATGAGTTTGACACACCTTATTCAAATGTTAGTAATAACCACGCAGAAAGCAAGCAATCTGTTGATGAAATCTTAACAAATCTTCCGCCTAAGGCACGAGATGTTATGGTTTCTGATAAAATTTCAGAAAATAATAAAATTTCCATACAAACATCTAAAAACAATGCAAACAGTAATATTGATGGCCAAGACATATAGAAAAAAGTCTTGGCATTTTTATTTTTTGAAAAATTCAAATTTAAATTATTGATTTAAGATAAATTGGTGAAAAAAGCAAGGAGAGAGCATATACATATTTTGGGTGAGAATATGTTTAATTTTCTTAATGAGCTTAAAAAGAATTTAAAAATTCCGCAAGAACTTGACTTAAATGGATTTAATATTATCAATATTGCTGGAAATTTGCTTTATGTTGAAGGACATCTTGGTTTGGTGACGCTTTCAAAAGAATTAATTTCATTTAAAGTGAAAAAAAGTGTGATTATTGTTGAGGGGAAAGATATGGTTTTAAATGAACTATCTGACAGCACTCTCAAAATTTGTGGAAAAATTAAAAAGGTGGAACAAATATGAAATTAAGAAACATAAGCAAATTTCATATTCATGGACTTAATCAAGAAAAATTGCTTAATGAAATGTGTAAAAATTTTACACTTTTTGATATTGAAAGAATTTCTAAAAGTGACACTTTTTTTGAGTGTTCGTATTTTGATTATCGAAAGATTGAAAAATTTATCAAATCACATGGTGTTATAATTGAAAGCGTTTCTCATGAAGGTTTTGCTCATAAACTTATGAAAATTTTTTCTTCTTATGGACTTGTTTTTGCAATTTTTATTTCTATTATACTTTATTTCTTTCAAAATCAATATGTTTTACAATATGAAGTTGTTGGTGTGGACAAACTTAGTGAAAAAGAGATTGTCGAATTTGTTAAAGATGAATTTTCTTCAAAAAAAACTGAAATTGAGACTTCAAAAATCGAAAATGCGTTGATTAAGAAGTTTTCATGTATAAG
Organism: uncultured Clostridia bacterium; assembly: GCA_947591785.1. Taxonomy (GTDB): domain Bacteria; phylum Bacillota; class Clostridia; order Christensenellales; family UBA1242; genus Caccovivens. The sequence goes on from CANQDK010000004.1 coordinate 40,282, forward strand.
TTTTGTTTCCTGTATAATCAAGGGGCAAACTCTTGTTTTAAATATTAAAGAAAAATTATTGCCTAGTGAAATGTATGGAACTTTTGCACCTCTTACTGCAAATAAAAGCGGAAAAATAACAAAAATTGAACTTATTTCAGGGACTTTAAAGGTTAAGGTTGGTGATATTGTGCAAGAAGGAGATGTCCTTGTTGAACCCTTCACTTTAGATGCATCAGGAGAATTGAAAAAAGTTGAGGCACGAGCAGAAATCCTTGCAGAAGTTTATAATGAAGGTGTTTCTGAGCATTATGAAACCTTTGTTCAGGTTTCTAGAACGGGAGAAAAGCGTGTGCAGAGTGAGGTTATGCTCTTTGGATTATCCATTTACAATTTCAAACAGGAAATCCCTTTTTCATTGTTTGAGACTGAGTGTGAATATACAAATCTCTCAAAAAACCTATTTATGCCATTCAAATTAAAGAAAACAGTCTTTTATGAGCTTGTTGAAGAAACTATTGTCAGTGATTTTGAAGAAGTAAAGGACGAATTTGTTAATAAAGCAAAGATTGATGCTGAGAAAAAATGTGAAAGTCAAAATATTTTAGATGAATTTTACACTTTACGCCATATCGGGGGAGTGACTTTTGTCAATTATTGTATTGTAACAGAAGAAAAAATATGTGGTGAGAATAAATGATTAAAATATAATATTTTTAATCAATTTTTCTTGGTGTTAATTTTAAATAATTTTAAAATAAAGTTTAAATAATTAAAAAAAAGTTTAAAGAAAGCTTAAATGCAGGTGTAAACTTGCATTTTTTTGTATTTTATGATATTATAAATTTAAATTTTAAGAATTGGAGCTATTTTCTATGATTATCGAAGGGAAGATTTCACCTTATAAGCATAAATTAACAAAACTTTTTGAGATTACAGAAGAAATTCTTGAAGAGGATTTTTCAAATGTAAATGTTTCACTTAACTTCGTTAGCGAAGATGAAATTCGAGAACTGAATAATAATTTTAGAGAAATTGATAAAGTGACTGATGTCTTGTCTTTTCCGTTTCTTGAAAAGAAAACCACTGAAAAATTAATAAATTTTTCAAAAGAAAAAGTTGATGGAATTTTGTTTTTGGGGGACATTGTTATTTGTAAAAATAAAGCTGTTTCTCAAGCAAAAGAATATGGGCACAGCTTGGAAAGAGAAATATGCTTTCTGGCATTGCATGGGCTTTTGCATCTTTTAGGATATGACCATATTGAAAAAAGTGACGAATTAGTAATGCAAGAAAAAGCAAAACAGATTCTTGATAAATTTGGGGTTGTAAGATAAAATTTAGTTTGGAAGAAAAATAAATTTATGATGAAAAAAGATATAAAAAAAGAGAATTTTCATTGTGGGTATGTGGCAATTTTGGGTAGAGCAAATGCAGGAAAAAGCAGTTTGGTTAATTTTATTGTTGGTGAAGAAGTTGCAATTGTTTCTCATAGGAAGCAAACAACAAGAGAGCAAATTCTAGGCATAAAAACAGAGAAAAATTATCAAATTTTGTTTATAGATACGCCTGGTATTCATCATAGTAAAAATATGCTCGATAAAAGAATGAATAAAAATGTTAGGAATGCTCTTGGACAAGCAGATGTTCTGGTTTATCTTTTTGATGGTGCGAAATCTCTTGATGATGAAGAAATTCAATATTTACAAAATCTTAAAACAAAATCTGAAAATATTATAATTGTGGAAACAAAAACAGATAAAATAAATGATGCTAAAACAAAGAAAATTGAATCTGAGAATATTTTTAGACTTCAAAATGAAATTTTGAATGAGAAAATCCCTTTTGAAAAAATCTCTGTTGTTACTGGAGAAAATATTGAAAAATTAGAAAAAAAGATTGTAAATTTTTTGCCAATAAATAAACCTATTTATGATGCTGAGCTTTACACAGATAAAAGCGTAAAATTTCTTATTGCCGAAAAAATACGTGGACTATTTTTAGAAAATTTAGATGAGGAAATTCCTCATGGTATTGCAGTTGTTATAACTTCATTTAATGAAAAAAATGATAAAGTTGAAATTGAAGCAGATATTATTTGTGAACGTGACAAACATAAGGGGATTATTATTGGAAAAAAAGGTGCAAATTTAAAAAAAATCGGTGAAAAAGCAAGACTGTTTGCAGAAAATTTATTAGAAAAAAAATGTTTCTTGAAGTTATTTGTCAAAGTTGACGAAAATTGGCGTGAGAAAAATGTTGAAAAATATTATGATTAAAATCATATTAAAATTTAAAAAAAAATTCTATTTTAGAATTTTTTTTATTTTTATAATTTAATTTATATTAAAAAAAATTAAAAAATAAATTATATTTTTACAATTAATTAAAAATAAATTTTTAGAAATTCTTATAAATTTGTTTAATTTTTAAAAGTTTATCACAAAATAAGTTTAAGGAGGTTTTATGATTATTGCAAACTATATTGCGTATGTTTTGACAATTATTGGTGCATTAAACTGGGGACTTGTTGGAATTTTTGATTTCAATCTTGTTTCTTGGATTTGTATGGGCTATCGAAATGGTTGGGCGATTGCTATTTATGTTTTGATAATGCTTTCTGCAATTTGGCTCATTATTTCTCCAATAATTTCAAAAGGAATGTTAGATTTGGGTTGCCCTTATAAAAAAGAAATGCAAAATAAAAAAGACAGCAAATAAAATGCTGTCTTTCTTTTTTCAAAAAGTAGTGAGTTCTTTCATTTTATTGATTATAATAATCATGAAGATAATGTTTACTTGTTTTTAACAATTAAAGCAAGGATTACTTTGCCATTTCAGGTGCTTTGGAATATATTTTTGCTGGTTGATTTTCAGGGTTTATTATGCAATGTCTTTCTTGATTTGTTTTAGAGCAAAATACACGTTCTGGAATGTCTTGCAATTTATCAAAACTTGAAAGAGGTAAATTATTAAATACAATGCAGGATTCAGTAGGGCTATTTTTTGAAAAATCCAACATTGTTGCATCATACATAACAACTCTGTCATCTAATTTAATTAAATTAAATGCATGATGTTCTTTTCTTCCATCGACAATGATTGGAGAAATCACAAGTTCACTTTCAAAACCAAGAAATTTAAAAAGTTGATGTGCTATACATGCTCTTTCTATGCACCAAGCATTTTGTGTGCCTTTGAAAGCAGAAATATAATTTTTTTCATTTTTGTCCAATTCATCTTGATTTGTGAGATGTGAGAGTCTATCAGAGGTTGTTCCAGAGACTTCTGCTCCACCAATATATTCAAAAATTGTTGTGGTAATCAGTTTTGAAAGTTCTTCAAAATTTTGTGGCTTCTGAATATTGATTTTTTTAGATAAAGAATCACAAATCTCTGTTGTTGCATCGAAAAAATAAGAATAAACATCTCCTAATCCACTACAAATAAAAATTTCTGTTTTTTTACTGTCTAAGGTATATCTATAGGCGACAGGTTGGGGCAGGGGTTTTATATTAAGAGGAAAATGAGATTCATTATTTTCCGAAAGTAATTTTGATATGCGAGTGTTTACGAATTCTTCTAGTTCTTTTCCCTCTTTTTTTAATAGTTTTAAAATAACATCATTCATAAATGCTCTCCTTGTAAAATGGTTAACTTTTAGCAAAATAATTCAAACAATTCTTACTAATTTAAATTTTTCTCTAAACTAACTATTTCAGAGACATTATAACGCATGAATCCTATTTTGTAAATAGTTACGGAAAGAAAGTTGATGCTTTTTGCTATTTTAAAGTTTTGCAACCCAAGAATGGCACAAGGACATCTGGAACTGTTACTGTGCCGTCTGCATTTTGATATTGTTCCAAAATTGCAGGAAAAATTCGACTTGTGGCAATTCCACTGGCGTTGAGTGTGTAAACAAATTCTTTATGTCCATCTTTTCGCAGAACGCGAGTGTTTGTTCGGCGTGCTTGATAGTCCAATGCTGTGCTTATACTACTTACTTCTGTGTATTTGTTCATGCTTGGAATATAAATCTCAATATCCCATGTTTGTGCCATTCCGTGTGCATAATCTCCGCCAGCAAGTTGGACAATGCGATAATGAAGCCCAAGTTTTTGCACAATGCGTTCTGCTTTGCTCAAAAGTTCGTTCCAAGCACGTTCATTGTCCTCTGGCAAAACATATTCCACCATTTCCACTTTGTTGAATTGATGACCACGTATCATGCCTTTTTCTTCTGGGCGATTGCTACCTGCTTCGATGCGAAAACATGGTGTATAGGCAAAATATTTCTTTGGCAATTCTTCTTCTTTTAAAATTTCATCTCTATGCAAATTTACAAGTGCTGTTTCCGCTGTTGGAAGAAGAAAATTGTTTGGCAAAAATTTTTTATCAATAAAATAATCTTCATTTGCGAATTTAGGAAATTGACCTGCACCAAATCCACATTCATATTTCAAAATATGTGGCAGAAGTTTAAATTCAAATCCGTCAGCAAGATGTTCGTTTATACAAAAATTTAAAATTGCCCATTCAAGTCTTGCACCAAATCCAGAGTAAATCCAATTTCCTTCGCCAGCAATTTTGATTGCACGCTCATAATCAATCAGTCCTAAATTTTTACAAATCTCAATATGTGTTTTTGGCTTGAAATTAAAAATTGGTTTTTCCTTGTATTCTCGCAAAATTTTATTATTTTGCTTTCCACCTGCAGGGGTGTTTTCTGTAACAATGTTTGGAAGTGCAAAATAAATTTCGTTAAATTCATCCATTATTTTATTGTATTCTTTTGTAATTTCTGCCACTTGGCGAGTGTTATCACGCATTTTTTGTTGTAAATCTGTTATGTTTTGCCCATTTCGTTTTGCTATTTCAAATTCTTTTGCACCTTTATTCTTTTGTGCAAGCAAGTTTTCTTTCTCTTGTTTTAATTTGATGGCTTTGTCATAAAGAGCAAGCATTTCATCTAAATCAACCTCATATTCGCGTTTTGCAAAACATTCTTTATAGTATTCTTTTCGATTTTTAATATCTTTAATATCAAACATTTTTATCTCCTTATAGGCTTATAGCCTTTTTTATTGTTAATTTTTTCTTTGCAACTTTATTGCACAAAAATACTTTATCCCTTTCGGGACAACTTTAAATAAGCAATAAACAGAAGATAAAATTTCATATAAAAAACCTCCAAAAGATTTTGTCTTTTAGAGGCGAATTATTTATCCGCGGTGCCACTCTAATTGGGCAAATAGCCCCACTCATTTTTTGCATTTTTTGTTGTGCAGTTCAACCTGACTTTCGCCAGAGCCTCCAAGGTGGAAATAGTAATCGTTTCATTTGCTTTCACCAAACGCAAACTCTCTGTATCAACTTTTACTAACAGTCTTTTCATCGGCTTTATATTAATATGTTAACAAATAAAATCTAAGAAGTCAATATAAAATTAAGAAATAATTTTGCAAAGAAACTGTTTGTTTTCTATTGACAATAAAAAATAACCTAAAATTAATTTCTTTTAGGTTATCGTCTGTAAAGCACAAACAAATTAATTAGAACTCATTTCTTGAATTATTTTGTCTAATTTTTCTAATGTATCATTAATGTTTGAATTGTCGAACAGAAATGTTTTTCCGCCAAGTTCTTCAAAAGGATACAAGTTTTTTATATTGTCATCAATAAAAATACTGTTTGTAGTGTTAATATTAAATTTTTCTAAAGCTTTTAAATAAAATGAAATATCTGGTTTCCTTAAACCAAAATCGCAAGAAAATGCATCATTATCAAACAAGGACAAATCCAAAAATTTAGGCAAAATATCAACAATTTCTTTGCACATATTAGACATAATAAAAATTTTGCAACCTTTGCTTTTGATTTTTTTTATAAATTCTATTGTTTGCAAATAAACAAAATTGTTTTCTGGGTTTAATACACTATAAAAAACTTCTTTGATGACTTCATCAGGTTCTTTGCTTTTTCTTAAAATTTCACGAAAAACATCTTCTGCAAGCACAAAGCCTTTGTCCCATTCTTTAAATATTGGAAGAGAAAGATATCTTCCAACAAAATCGCATAAACCATCATTTTGATATTGTAGTTGATATTTTTTCTTTAGTTTTTCTGGCAAAATTTCCAAAATAGGAGTGTTTTTGATTCCTCTAATTACGCCATCTAAATCAAAAATAACATTTTTTATCATTTTTCTCCCCAATGTTTCTATATAGGTTGTTCATGGCAGGGCACGAACAAACTAATTAGAACTCATTATTAAATTTATTTTTCTTGTTAAAATCCAATATCAAAGGGCTTCCTGTTGGAATTTCAAAAGTTAGATAATTGCCATCTTTTGGCTTTCCTTTAAAATAACTCATTAAAACACATCCAACTCCACCATGAGAGACTAATAAAATGTTATCATTAGGATTTTTCTTTAATTCATCTAACAATTCGAAAACACGTGTTTCAACATCATTAATCGATTCTGCTTTTTCAAATTTCTGTTTTCTATTTGAATTCCAAAATCCATTAAAATCAAATTCGCTACGTGTTAAACCTTCAAACTCTCCAAAATCTCTTTCAATCAAACGATCGTCAATCTCAACAGTTGCCGTGCCATTTGAAATTATATCACAAGTTTGTCTTGCTCTTATGAGTGGACTGCAAATTATTCTTTTAAATTTAATATTTCTAAGAAATTCTTTTGTTTTTTCAGCTTGTTTTAAGCCTGCTTCATTTAAAGGAAGATCAACTCTTCCTTGGCATTTAGGACACTTTATTCCATCGGAATTTCTGTAATCATTCCAATCTGTAGAGCCATGTCTTACAAAATATATCATAATTTTCCTCTAAATGATTCGATTTAGGTTTTGCTTGGCAGGGGTGGAAGGAGTTGAACCCTCCTCTGGAGTTTTGGAGACTCTCATTCTACCGATGAACTACACCCCTATATTTTTTGCAATTTGATTATCATTTTGCTATGCTATTTTACTATAATTTGCTTTTCTTGTCAAGATTTTGCTCAAGGTGTTTGAAATTTTTTTTAATTTTCAAAAAAAAGTTGTTTTTTGTAGAGAATTTTTTGTTATAATAATAGGGGGTGCGAGATGACAGAAAAAATTGTGAGTGATATTATTAACAGCAATGTTTTTGTTATTGAAAAAAATTGTAACTTCATCATTATTGATGCAGGTGCAAAAGTTGATACTGTCAAACACATTATTGAAAATATTTCTAAAAAATATTCTTTGGCTGATGGAAAGGCAAATGTTTTAGGTATCTTTTTGACGCATGGGCACTATGATCATTGCTTCTTTGTGCAGGACTACGCAAACACATTTGGTTGCAAGATTTATGCCAGCAAATTTGCGAAAGAATATTTGCAAAATCCTGATTATAACTACAGCGAAGGAAAATTTAAAATTGAAGATTTTAGTGATTTTCAGTTTCTTGATGGTGATGGACAAATATGTCTTGAGGATTTTAAAATCTCTTATTATCAACTTGGAGGGCATAGCAAAAGTGATGTGTGCTTTTTGATTGATGACGAAATTTTTGTTGGCGATGTGTTGATTGGACGTAATATGGGGAGAATAGATTTATTTGGTGGTGACAAGGCAGAAATGAAGAAAAGTTTGGAAAAACTTGTCAAAATAAATTATAATGTTATGCATTCAGGCCACGGAGAGGACAATTCTAAAGCATCTCAAGATAAAGTTGCAAAACTTTGGATTAAATTCCTTGGTAGGTGAAAAAACTTTGGTAATAGTTTGGTTAATTTAATGATTATATACTAATTTACTATATTTAACTTTGAATTTTTATTATGAACTAATTTATTATTTTATTCAAATTCTAAGGAATTCAAACTAAACAAAATTTTTGTTGAGTGTGTTTTGAATGGTAAATAAAAAACAGGGGCAACCTGTTTTTTTTTGAAAAATTTTTAAATATTTGACTCTTAAATTTTAACTTTTGAATTTTTGAATTGAAATATTTGAATCTTAAATTTATAAATCGCTGAAATCTGAAATTAATTATTGAAATTTGTGAACAAGACTTCTGAAGTTGATATATCTGATTTGAAATTCTTTTGATTTTAGCATATCTTCTTTTGTGAGATTTGATTCAAAGGTGATGTGAACAGGAGTGGTGAATTGTTCTTTCGTGAAATCATATTCTTTTCCGTCAATTTCGTTCCAATAATGTGTTTCGCCTGTTTCTTCAACATGTCCCATACAAACTTGTCCTCCAAATCTCTCTTGAATAAGAAGTGCAATGATTTCGCTGTGTCCACAAAAAGCATTTTCGTCTGTCCAGTTTGCTTTATACTTAGGGTCACATGTGCGTCTTGAACAAAACTCTTTGAGTTTTGCTGAATATTCTTTTGCTTCTTCAATTGTTTCAAGTTTTTTTAATTCTTTTTTGCCGAGTTTTTTATTTTCTCCTTTCATTTTTAAAATCCCCCAAAAATTTATCTTTCACAATTTTTTTACACTTTTTCTTTAATTTTGTCAAATATTTTGGCAAAAAAATGCTAAAAATGTGCAATTTTTTGATTTTTTTATAAAATTTTAAGTTTTTTTGCAAAGAAAAAATTATATAAAAATCAATTTTTAATTCTTCGGTCTTTTCCGTTGAGTAATAAAGTTATTGAATTTTCGCGGTCGGCTATTCGTGAAAAAATTCGTTCGTCATATCGCTCTTGAATATCTGCTAAATCCAAATTTGTTGTTATAATTGTTGGAAGTTTTCTCATTCTTCGCTCATTGAGAATCAAATAAAAGTATTCAACTGTAACATTTTTATAAAGAGGTTCTGTTCCTAAATCATCAATAAATAAGATTTCGCAGTCAAGATATTTTTGAATTATCTCTTCATTTTGAGTTTTGGAAAATTCACGGAAATCTTGATTTGCATGAAAGGCCGTGACAATTTTGACAACTTTGGCTCGTTCAATCAAATCCTGTGCCATACATCGTATGAGATGTGTTTTTCCAACACCTGTTGGCCCAGAAAGAAGAACTAAATCTTTTTTGAAATCGCTTGCACACCATTTTTGCATAATGTCATAATATTTTGAAAGCTCTCCGCTTGTCTTTTTTGATTGTTCAAAACTTTCCAATTTTTCAAAACCACTTCCTGCCAGCAAGATTTTGGAAATCTCTGCTTTTAAACAAGAGCACATTTCTCCATTGATATAACCAGTGTCTTTGCATTTTGGACAGGAGTAGTTTGGTTTCAAATTTTGTAAATTGTATTCTATTTTAAGTTCTTCAAGTTCTTTTCGTAAATTTTCTTCGGTTTTGTCAAATTTTTTTAAGCCATTTGCCTCTTTTCGTGCATTTTCTATCGATATTTTTGTGTAAGCCGAATTTATTTGTGAAAATCTTTTATCTGCATAAAGAGGGCTCATTTTTTTCTTATATTCATTTTCTGCTTGAAAGCGTCTTTCTCGCAAAACTGCAAGTGCGGAATTTATCAAATCTTGTTTCATCTTTCACCTCAAATTTCGATTTCGTCAATGGATTGAAACAATGCATTCATTTCTTCACGTGTGTAGGAACGCCCAGTTGAAAAATTTGCCTTGTTTTTGGCTTTTGGCGAAACTATGTCAAAAGAGTTTTTTGCATCTTCAACTGTTTTGATTTTTTTGTCATTAAAGGAAGAAAGTATTCCAGAAAGATATTGCATTGGCTGTTCTTTTCCAACTGAAAGGGTGCAGGCGTAGGATATGACATCGTCAGGCATTTTCCAAACTTGTGTCCAAATTTTATATTTGTCACGGTCAAACTGGTTGACATTTCTAGAAAGTCCAATACTTTCCAGAACTTCCTTTATCTTCTTATCGGTTGAAAGCACTTCGGAAATATATTCGGAGAGTGCTTGTTCAGTTAAAATTCCAAGTTTTTGAAATTTTGTTAGAGTTTTATCCATTCCATCAAGAGTGCGAATCCCAGATTTGAAACAGAAATTTGAAATCTGTTTTAAAAATTCATTTGAAAATCCCAAATTTATCCAAGGGAGAACATAATTGTCAACCACAGGTTCAAGGTTTTCATAGTATAAGCCAAGATTTTTGACAATACTTTGTGAAATTTCTTGCATTTTTGCACTGGTTTCTTCAAAATTTTTGATGTCTTCAATTGTCAATAAGCGACTGGCGAAATATTTGTCAAGTTTATTGTTGATTGTTTGGAAAGCATAGTCCTCGCGATATTTTTTGTTTTTCCTTACTTCTTTGGCAACATATTCAACAACTTCAAGTTCAAATCCTTGTGAAACAATCCACTTTTTGAAAAGGTCAAATTCCTGCATGGAGAGAGGGCGTTTTATAGAAAGAATCTTTAAAAGTTGGTCGATTCCAATTTTCATACTATCCATCTCTATAATTTTTTCTTTGACAGCATCAACAGTTGTGATTCCTTGATTTGCCCATTCTTTTGCAACTGCAGTGATGTATGCATAGCCTATTTTATCACTATTTTTATATTTAACGCAGAAATCAATAATGCTTAAAAGTGCATTCTTCTCAATATGTAATCTTTCAATGAGGTCATAATATTCGCGATATTCGTTTGGCGTTATCATTCTACCACGCAAGATTTCTTGTGCTTGAACATTGAAGTTTTCATATTTTTTTGCATTGTATTTTTTGTTGTTATTAATCACATCTGTTAGTGGCAAATATCTCACTTCAAAAGGAATGACATTTATTATTTGCACAAGTCCCTGTTCTTGCCAATAATTGAATGCTTTCTCAACTTCTTCAACTGAGATATGAAGTTCGGTAGAAAACCGTTCAAGAGTGTTGTCTTGAGCATTACTGTCTTGACATTTAAAAAGGCCATATATATAAACTCTCACAGCTTGTGAATCTGCATAAGGGAGATAGTTTGTGAGAAAAATATTGTCAACTTGTGTGACGTTGTTTGCGAGATGTTCAACTGAAAATCTACAAAAAGCCATAGGTTTTCTCCTTCAAAAGTTGCGTATGATATAAAATCTACAACATTATTTATTGATAGAATTATAACACAAAATAAGAAAGAATAAAAATAATTTTTACAAATAAAAAAACTTGCCTAACAGTGGCAAGTTTAAAAATTTTATTTGTTTCTAAGCACGCGGTCAATCTTTTTGTTAAACTCATGTTCGACATTTTGTTTTTCTTTGTCGCAGTTTGCCTGAAGTTCGTTTTTCTTTTGTCTTTGTTGTTCTTGTAAATAGTGAATGCAATCTTTTGTATATGTACTAAAATGTTCTTTCATGTAATCGAATAATTTTTGCAGCTTCACTTGGTTATGGTCACGAACACCAGAAATAAACATATAATCATTTATTTCATAGAAATCAGTTCTTTCGCTATTATAAGCAGGAAAATTTTTCCACTCTACTATTGTAAGACTATTTGGAAGAAAATGACAGGTGCATTCATGATTGGAAGTTTTAACTTCGGTATTTGGCAAACCAAGTTTTCTCAAAAGTTCTGGCAATTTGTTTTGTTTTCTTAATTCTTTCAAATATTTTGTTAAATCCATTTTATTCACTCCTAAATCAAATTCAATTTCATTATAATTCAATTTTGTGAAGTTGTCAATAGGGTTTTTGAAAAAAACGCAAGATTGTTTGGACAAGCGAATATCATATTATATGAAAACAAGATTAAAGAAAATAAATATTTTAATTATGGCTGTTTTATTGTTTGGAATTTTTTGTTTTCCAATTTTCCTTACTGGTTGTGGAAGTGAAATTGAAAAAGAAAATTTATATGAAATTTATGCAGTTTTTAATGATGAAACAAAAACACTTGCATGCTCGCAAAAAGTTGAGTATGTCAACACAAGTGACAATGCTTTGAATGAAATTTGCTTTTTTCTATATGCAAATTCTTTTAGGGAGGGGCAAAAAGTTGTCAGTGATGCTTATTTTGACAGAACTTATCCTTCAAAACAGAAAAGTTTTGGTGAGATAGAAATTTTTTCTGCAAAAATTAACGATATTTCAGCGGATTTTGAAATATGTGAAGATGGGAACATTTTGACTGTGAAACTTTCAAAAATTCTCTATCCAAATGAGAAAGTAGAAATTTATCTTGAATATAATGTTAAACTTGCAAATATAAGACATCGGCTGGGTTATGGAAATAACACTATCAATTTTGGGAATTTCTTTCCGATTATATGTGTTTATGAAAATGGCTTTGTGAAAAATGAGTTTTCTATGTATGGAGATCCTTTTTATAGCGAAGTTTCAAATTTTGTTGTTGAAATAAATTATCCAAATAAATTTTTATTAGCTTCAAGCGGAAATATTCTTGAAACCAAGGAAGATAATGAAAATCAAGAAAGAAATATAAGCGTTTGTAGGGCGGAAAGGGTTAGAGATTTTTGTTTTGTTTTAAGTGACAGATTTGAGAAAAGAACAGAAATTGTTGATGATATTGAAGTGAATTATTATTTTTACGATGACGAATTTTCAAACGAACATTTAAAAACGGCTGTGAAAGCAGTCCAAACTTTTGGAAATTTATTTGGAAAATATCCATATTCCCAACTTTCAGTTGTGAAGGCAGATTTTTGTTTTGGTGGAATGGAATATCCGAATTTGGTGCTTATTGCAGACGACATTTCGAAAGATGATGTGGATTATGTGATTGCACATGAAATTGCACATCAGTGGTGGTATGGAGTCGTTGGAAATAATCAGTTTGAAAATGCTTGGGTTGATGAGGGGTTGACAGAATTTTCAACAGCACTTTTCTTTGAAAATAATGCGGAGTATGGAATAGAATATGAAAAAATCATGAGTGGTGCAACAGAGAATTATAAAAATTTTTTGAGAATATATAAAGAAATTTATGATGACTTTGACGAAAGTATTGACAGAAATATAAATTCTTTCCGCACAGAACCAGAATATGTCAATCACACATATACAAAAGGAATGCTTATGTTTGACAGTTTACGAAAGATGCTTGGTGACAGAAAATTTTTCAAAGTTTTAAAAGAGTATTATAAAGATTTTTCGTTTGAGAATTCTTCCTCTGAGAAGCTTGTGCAAAGTTTTTCTGAACACTCTCATATAAATTTGGAAAAGTTTTTTGAAGCATGGCTTAAAGGGAAGGTTGTATTCGGTTAAGTTTAGGTCTTGACAGAGTAAAATTTTTGTGTTAAAATGCAGAAGAGGTGAAAAATGAAAACAAATAAAACTACTAAAACAGTTCCTGAAAAAATGAAGTTGACAGATAAGGAATTATCCAAAATTGCAGAAAAACAAAGTGAAGGATTGGAAAGTTTTGAATTGAATGAACCTAAGTCAAAAGGAGAAATCCCTTCAAGAACAAGAATTAATAAAATATACACTGAAAAAATGAAGGAAGCGGAAGAAAAAATTAGACAAAAATAAAACAAAAAAATGTTTTAAATCTGTAAAAAAACAGCAAAAATATGCTGTTTTTTTGATTTTTTTTATTTAAAAATATGTTTTTTATGTTTTTTTTCATTTTTTTGTTATTTTCATAGAAAATTATATTTTTTTGCAGTTTTTATATTTTTTATTTTCATTTATTTTTTTAATTTTATTTTATATTGAAATTTGTATTGAATTTATTTTATTTTTATTTAACTTCTTATAAAGAATCTTTTTAATTTTTTATCGCAATATTATAAAAGTTTTTGTAGTTTTGATAAAATTTGCAATTTTGCACAAAATTGTTTTGACAAGGAGAAAATATGGCAAAAATAAAAACTGCAATTCAATTTGGACTTGTTTACATTCCAGTCACACTTCATTCATGCACAAAAAATACTGATATTGGTTTCAATCTTCTTTATAAAAAAACTGGACAAAGAATTAGATATAAAAAAACTTGTGAAAATTGTCCTGCAAAAATATCGCAAGATGATATTGTGAAGGGGTATGAATATGAGAGAGGAAAATATGTTATTTTGACTTCTCAAGAATTTGAAAAACTTAAAACAAAAAAAGATGAAAATATTGAAATTTTCCAGTTTTCACGTCTTGAAGAAATTGATCCAATTTTTTACGAGGATTCATATTATGTTGAGCCTGTTGGAGCAAAGAATGCTTATTTTCTACTTTCAAAAGCGTTAGAAAGCGAGAAGAAAGTTGGGATAGCAAAAACTGTCTTGGGGCATACAGAGAGTTTAATCGCTTTACGGGTTATTGAAGGGCTTCTTGTTATGTCAAAATTGCATTTTGCTGACGAGGTTCAAGAAAATCCTGTTGAAAAATCTAAAAGCACTGTAAAAAAAGAAGAACTTGAACTCGCAAAAAAATTGATTGAAAATATGACAAAAAAGTTTGATATAAATGACTATAAAAACGAATATAAGGAAAGAGTTCAAAAGGCGATTGAAAATAAAATTGCTGGACAAGAAATTCAAACGCCAAAATCCGCAAAAACAAAAACGATTGCCAATATTATGGATGCACTTAGACAATCAATTAAAAACGAGGAAAATGATGATGAAAATGAATATGAAAATAAAATTGTTAAAATGAAAAAACGAGCATAAATTCTCGTTTTTTAGTTTTTTTATTAGAAAATTGATTTTTTTTGTGTTTTTTTTGTTTTTTTTATTATTTTTAGTATCTTAACTATTTTATTATTTTCTTAATTTATTTCTAAATTTTATTTTTGTTATTGTTATTTTTTTTAATTTTTATTTATTATTTTTAATTTTTATTGTTTTTGTTTTAATTTTTTAATTCTATCAAAATCCATATTTTTATTTCAATTAAACTTTTAATTTAAATTTTTAATTGTCAAGAGAGGATATTGTTCCAAGATTTTTATAGATAAGGCCAAGTTGATAATTCTGATTGTTGTAGGAAAAGTTAAATGTTATTAAATATGTTTTTGTGTTGGAATCGTAACTTACATTTCTTGTATAAGAAGCTTGTGGATTTTGCTCTGTGTAGCTTTCTGGTTGAAATAAGACATTTATATCAAACTCTCTATAAGAACCATTAAATGTTGCATCAACATGAATCCTTTGTGCTTGATTTGGATCTAGTTTCAAAACATTTGTAACTTTCTTTTCAGGAAAAACAAGAACATTATCTTTTATGCTTAAATTTGATTCAGAAAAAGTGAGAACTGAATTGCTTGATTGAACTATATCAAAACTTGCATCAAGAATTGGCGATGATGAGCCATCATCTATTTGAGGCGGGATTGAAGAATCGGTTGTCAGATATAATGAATCAAATTTTACATATTTCATTTTTTTATCTTCAAAAATGGCAGTGTATTGTCCCTGTGTGTTTTTATTGACTCTAAATGACAATTCACTTGATACGATAATTTCTTCGTCATTCACAACCTGAGTTTCATTTTTGATTGTATATCTCGAATCCGATTCAAGTTCGGTTTCTTCTTGGAACAGCCATGTAATAAATTTGCCATAACTTCCATCATTTTTCGGATTTGAGGTTGCTCTTAATGTTATCAATGTTCCTTCTTTATATGGCGTTGAACTTATCTTTTCAACTTTTCCTTCATTCCACGAATTCACTTCGACAGTAATAAGAAAGGATTCCACCTTTTCATTGCAACCAAAAAGAGCAACTAAAGGAAAGAAAGATAGTAGCAATAAAAATATCACAATTTTTTTTCTCATGGACTCCTCCAAAAAGACGCTTGTCTATTTTTATCAAATTTTAAACTTTGTTTTTCAAGCCTTGTTTTAACTCTAATTCTCATTTTTAAATTTAAGAAAATTTAGCGTTTTATGTTGTATTTTTGAATTTTGTGTTACTAAAAAACTTTCTTATTAAACTAAATTAAAGTTATAAGTTAAACCACTCAATTTTATAATACTTATTTTTTTAGAAAAAAGCAAATTTTTTTGTGAGTTTACTTAAAATCGTCAAAAAAAATTATTTGTTTTTTTGAGTATTTTTAAACTGCTTGCATAAAATAGTTGTTGTGTAGGGTTTGTGCGAATCTTTATGTTACGCAAACTTGCAAAATGAGTCTTACAAGGAGTTTTTATGTGGGAACTTTCAATTTCGGTGAGTTCAAAAAACCTTGAAATTGCCAGATTTATTTATCAAACACTTAAAACAAAAACTGAAAACTGTGCATCTGTAATCACTTGTTATGAAGAATTTGATAACTTTTTTATTTTATTTGGCTGCCCGATTGAAGAACAGGTGACGGCACGTATGGAAATCGAGAAGTGCATTGTTAAGGCAATTTGTAATTTTTACAAAGAAAGATACTTGACTGAAAATTTGCACTTGCCTGCACATGAAAATATGAGTTTGACTGCCTTTAAGAAAGCCTTGATAAATTTTGATAAGGAAACTGATTTTTATATCATAAGCAAAAATCTCAAATTGGAAAAAAATCTATATTTAGACGAATTTTATCTTTTCAAACTTAAATCATTGCGTGAAAAGTGGGCGGAACTCGTTGCACTTGCAAATGAAAATAGTGATTATTTAGTCAGCAATGAAGCCTTTTTTGATCTTTTGAAATTTTTAATAGATAATCTTGAAGTCTGTGAAGAAGAAATCAATGTTTTTGAAAAAAATAACGGCTATTTTATTAAGGCGAAAGACAAAGATTTGTTCTGTGAAAATTTGTCTCAAGAAGGGCTTGTTTCAAGTTTAATTGAGTTATGTCCAAAGAAAATAAATTTGTTTTGTCGCTCTGATGACAACACTGCTGGTTTTTTGAGTCGTATTTTTGACGAACGAATAAACGTTTGCTATAACAAAAATTTAGAAAAAGTTGATAAATTTTCTGTTTTAAAATAAATTTTCTGTTTTAAAAATAGATTTAATTATTTTAAGAATACAGTTGCAACTTGTATTAATGATTACCGAATTTCTATTGTTTTATGACACTTTAAGTTTATCTTCACTTAATTATTTCCTATATTTAAAGCTTTGTTGCACATTCAAAGCATCGATGTGGGTGATTGTTAACAAATGAATTAGTTCATTAATAAGTGGGGGGGGGAAAAAAAATTGTTAAAATGAATATGTTAATTAATAATTTGTAAATGACTTATCTATTATATTATGTTTCATTTCATATTCAAATTAAATTATTTTGAAATCCTATTATTTTGAAACTAAAATAATTTTATTGAAACGCAAAAAAATAAATGTAAACACAAACTTTTAGAAAAGAAAATTTCAACTAAGATTAAAAAATTGTTAAAATGTCTTGACAGAAACTTATTTTTCATATATAATTGTTTTGTATTTGTAGAGACAAGTAGATTTTGCAGTTTTGTGCACAGAGAAGGGTTGGTTGGTGTAAAACCTTGACATACGCAATTTTGAAACCACTTTACACATTGCTATGAATTGTAGCTTTGAAAAAAAATACCAAAATTTAATAAGAGTGGCACGGATTGTTGTGCAATTAAGGTGGAACCGCGGTAAAATATCGTCCTTAAAAACATTATGATTGTTTTTGAGGATTTTTTATTTCCTCAAAACAAAAGGAGATTTTTATGAAAATTGTTAAAGATGAAAAACTAAACATGGCAAGACATGGGCTTGCTCACATTCTTGCAAAGGCTCTTGTAAGTCTTTATCCAGACACAAAATTGGCTATTGGACCAGCAATTGAAGATGGTTTTTATTATGATGTTGACACAAAAGAGCAATTGACTCCAGACCATTTTGATGCTATTGAAAAAAAGATGCATGAAATCCTTGGAAAAGGAGAACCTTTTGTTAGAGAAGAAATTTCAAGGAGTGAAGCCCTTAAACTTTTCTCTGGCAATCCTTATAAAGAAGAAATTATCAACGAACTTCCTAAAGATGCTGTTATTTCAATTTACAAGACGGGAGATGACTTTTTTGATTTGTGTTCTGGCCCTCATGTTGAAAGTAGCAAAAATTTGCAAAACTATGCTTTCAAAATTCATGCTGTGAATGGTGCATATTGGCGTGGTGATGAAAAAAATAAGATGCTTCAAAGAGTGTATGTCTATGCTTTTGCCGATAAAAAACAACTTGCAGAACATATTAGAATGTTGGAAGAGGCAAAGAAACGCGACCATAATAAGCTTGGCAGAGAACTTGAAATTTTTACAACAGTTGACTATATTGGACAGGGGCTTCCAATTATTTTGCCAAAAGGTGCAAAAATCATTCAAATTATGCAAAGGTTTGTTGAAGATGAAGAGGCAAGACGCGGTTGGCAGTTGACAAAAACTCCATATATGGCAAAAAGTGACCTCTATAAAATTTCGGGACATTGGGATCATTATAAAGAAGGTATGTTTGTGCTGGGAGATGAAAAAAAGGATAAGGAAGTTTTTGCACTTAGGCCAATGACTTGTCCTTTCCAATATCAAGCTTATTTAAACAAAGCTCGTTCATATAAGGATTTGCCTTTACGCTATGATGAAACTTCAACATTGTTTAGAAATGAAGCAAGTGGGGAAATGCATGGATTGATTCGCGTTAGACAGTTCACGATTTCAGAAGGACATTTGATGTGCACACCAGAACAACTGGAACAGGAATTTAAATCTTGTCTTGAACTTGCAATTTTTATGTTGAAAGCAGTTGGACTTTATGAAGATGCATCATATCGTTTTTCACAATGGGACCCGAAAGATAAGTCAAAATATATTGGAACTGAAGAACAATGGACTCAAACGCAAAACACTATGCAAAAAATTTTGGACCATTTGGATATTCCTTATGAAGTTGCTATTGGTGAAGCTGCGTTTTATGGCCCTAAACTTGACATTCAAATTAGGAATGTTTTTGGAAAGGAAGACACTCTTATAACAATCCAAATAGACCAGATGCAAGCGGAACTTTTTGGAATGGAATACACAGATAAAGATGGCAAAAAGAAATATCCAACAATCATTCACAGAACAAGTATTGGTTGTTATGAAAGAACTCTTGCCTATTTGATTGAAAAGTATGCTGGAGCATTTCCACTTTGGCTTGCACCAGTGCAAGTTAAGGTTTTGTCTTTGACGGAGCGTAATAACGATTATGCAAAAGAAGTCTTTGACATATTGCAGTCAAAGGGATTTAGAGCAGAACTTGATGATAGAAATGAAAAAATTGGCTATAAAATCCGTGAAGCAAGTGCTATGAAAATCCCTTATCTTATTATTGTTGGTGATGAAGAAGAAAAAACAAAGACAATTTCCATTAGAGGCCGTGGCTTTGAAAACAAGAGTGGGCTTATGCTTGAAGACTTCATGGTTCGACTTAATGATGAAGTTGAAAAGAGAGTCCTAAAAAAATAAAAGAGAAAAATATTTGTAAAAGAACATTCGACAAATTTCTTGCTTTATCGTAAAAAAAATGAAAAATTTGTTTGAAAATAAAGTGTCGATGTGTTAGTATATTAAAAGGAGTTGCTTAAATTATATGGGCTTCAACGAAGTTTTTTTGCCAATTGCTGTGATTTTGTTTGTGCTTGTTGTTGGATTTTATTTTAAATAGATTTTTTCTTAAAATTTAAAATAAGGCAAATTCAAAAATAATAATAACCAATCAGTTGTTTCTAATTAAATAAAAACACAAATTAAATATAAAAACAAAAAATTTGGTTAGATGGTTATGGAAAATCGTAAAAATTGTCAAAATTACAAAATTAACAAAAAATAAAAAAATAGGAGTGAAAAATGGATCAGGTTTGGAATTATGTATTGATTGCTGTCGTTGCTCTTCTTCTTATTGCAATGCCAATCATGATGAACGCTCGCAATAAGCGTGAAACACAAAAAGTGCAAGAACAGACAAATTCTCTTAAAGTTGGAGATAAGGTTTTGACAACAAGTGGAGTTTATGGCACAATCACAGAGGTTAAGTTTGATGACAGCAAAAAAACTGTTGTTATTGAAACAGGTGGAAAAACAAAAAGCTATTTGACTGTTGATGCTTATGCAATTTACACTGTCTTTAAGAGTGATGAAGAACTTAAACGCGAGGCAGAGGCAAAACTTAAAGCAGAAGAGGAACAAAAGAAAATAGAAGATAAAAAGAACGAAGAGAAAAAAAATAAGAAAAAATCATCAGCCAAAGATAATAAAAATGATGCTGCCGAAATCATTGAACAAAATGAAAAAACAAATAATGATGAAGCAAAGCAAGAAAATGCTTAAAATTTTAGTAAAAATTAGAATTATAATAAAAACACGAAAAATAATTCGTGTTTTTTTAATTTTATGTTATAATAATTTCAAATAAATCTATATATGGAGGAAAATATGAAAAAATCTGTTGTGTATTTTACAAAAGATATTTCACCAAAAGGCTTGATTAAAATTTATGAAGCCCTGGGAAGAGAACTTAAGGGTAAGGTTGCTGTTAAAATTTCAACAGGTGAGCCTGGTGGACATAATTTTTTAAATCCAAAACTTATTAAAGATTTGGTAAATAAAATTGACGGAACTATTGTGGAATGTTGCACCGCTTATCGTGGAAACCGTTTTGATGTAAAAAATCATTGGAAGGCAATAAAAGAACATGGCTTTTTGGATATTGCTCCTTGTGACATTATGGATGAGGACGGAGAAATCAAAATTCCTATTGCCAAAGGAAAGCATCTTGGTGGTTTTGATATTGTTGGTTCTCATATCAAAAATTATAACTCTATGCTTGTTCTGTCGCATTTTAAGGGACATGCTATGGGTGGATTTGGTGGAGCACTCAAAAATTTGAGTATTGGAGTTGCTTCAAGAAACGGTAAAGCGTGGATTCACTCTGTTGGAAGAACTGAAAACCCTGACGCAATGTGGGGGCTTATTGATGATCAAGATGGCTTTCTGGAAAGTATGGCTGAGGCTTGTGAGGGGGTTATCTCTTATTTCAAACCAGAGAACATGGCATACATTAATATTGCAAACAGATTGTCTATTGATTGTGATTGCGACTCCAATCCACATGAACCAGAAATGGCAGATATTGGAATTTTTGCTTCTCTTGACCCTGTTGCTCTTGACCAGTGCTGTTATGATGCAATAATAAACTCAAAAGATGCAGGCAAGAAATCCCTTGTGGACAGAATGTATCAAAAACATGCCATTCACACTGTTGAAACTGCTTTTGAACTTGGAATTGGAAATCGAGAATATGAGATTGTTGAAATTTAATTAACATCAAAAAAGATGAATATTATGATGAATAATAAATAACGATAAGTCAAGATTGTCAAAAAATTTCAAAAAATAATTTGTCTATCCACCTACAGAACAGGTTAAATTTTTAAAAATTAAGAAAATTGACTTCAAATTAAAGATGTGTTTTTCACATCTTTTTCTTTTTTGTTTTGATTAACTTTTTGGACATGTCATTTTGAAGAAAATGTGTGCATAAATTAAAGTGTTGAAGTTTATTTATTTGGAGGTTTGGCAATAATGAAAGTGAAAACTTTAAAAAGCGAAAATTCGGGAAAAAGTCTTTTGCTTGCAATTTTAAAAGGTGTTGTTGTTGGGCTTTGTGTTGCACTCATTGGCATTCTTGTTTTTGCATTTATCTTGCGTTTTACTTCCATTCCTGACAGTGTGATTTCTCCTGTCAATCAAGTTATTAAAGGAGTTTCGATATTTTTAGGCGTTTTTTTCGGCATGAAAAAACACAAAAATATGGGACTTATATCTGGACTGCTGATTGGAGTTTTGTTTACAATTTTCGCTTTTTTGGTGTTTTCTATCCTTGATGGGGCATTTGTTTTTGACAAAACTTTTCTTAGTGACATCTTGTTTGGCGGAGTGTTGGGTGCGATTTGTGGCATTATTTGTGTTAATTTGAAAAAAATTTAGAGTTTTTATTTGACAAATTCCCCTTTATGGTTTATAATGAACAAGTATATTTATAGTTTGACTATTTTAAGGGGACTTTGATGGCTAGAAGTTTAAATAAAAGCAAACGCAATTCAATACTTAATTTTGTTGCTGTTGTTGTTTTAACAATATTTGGAATTGTTTTGTCTATTGGGAATTTTAAAATTCCTTTCACAAATTATATCTATAAAGGGTTTGCAAACTCTATCTCGCTTGGACTTGACCTTGCGGGTGGAGTTTCTGTTATCTATAATTGTGATGTTGATGAAGGACAAGACCTTGATAAAGCAATTGATGCAACAGTAACTCGTTTAAGTGATGTTATTGGAAGCAAATATTCCGAAGTAAACATTCAAAGACAGGGGACAAATCAAATTCGTATTGAAGTTCCTTCTGTGACAGACAGTGAAGCAATCTTTGAACTTATTGGTGACCCAACACCTCTTTATATGCTCACACAAGACTCTGCAGAAACAATGGATGAGGCAGAAGAAAAAGGCTTTGTTCGTGTTGTTGGAACAGATATTAAAGATGTTTTTGTTTCCTACCAAAACGATTCTTACGGGGTGACGATTGTCTTTACAGACGAAGGAAAACAAAAATTTGCAGAACTTACTGAATTTGAAGCTGCAAATACAAATGAAGATGGGAGTGACCAGAAAATTCATGTTTATATCGGTGAAGTTGGTGGAAAAAACACAAAACAACTGACTTTAACTTGTGAAGAAGCAATAACTTCTGGAAGCACTTTCATTTCAAGTGATGATTTTAAAGATGATTATGAAGCTGCACAAGACTATGCTCTCACAATTATGAGTGGAACTTTCAATGCAAAACTTGATCTCTTCCAAAGCACAATCGTTTCAGCAACTTTGGGTGCTGATGCGTTGAGATATTGCATCATTGGTGGTTTTATTGGACTTCTGTGTATCATGGCAATTCTTTGGTGGAGATATGGTGATTTCGGTTTGCTTGCAGGTTTTGCTCTTGTGATTTATCTTGTTCTCATGCTGTTCTTCTTGCAAGCAATCTCATTTGTTCAACTGACTCTTCCAGGACTTGCTGGTATCATACTTTCAATTGGTATGGCGGTTGATGGCACTGTTATTATCTTTGAAAGATTTCGTGAAGAATATAAGTCTGGCAAGAAAATTCCTCTTTCTGTAAAGGGTGGATTCAAACGTGCCTTCTGGCCAATTTTTGATAGTAATATCACAACAATTATCACTGCTGTTGTTCTTTATATCTTGGGAACAGCATCGATTCAAGGCTTTGCAATCACACTTTTGATTGGAATTTTGCTTTCTATGTTTATGAATCTTGTCATTTTACGATTCTTTGTGAAATGGTATCTTCCTTTCAACAGTGTGAAAGGGAAAAAATTGCACCTTCCAAAACAAGAAAGATTGACAAAAGAAGTTGTGGTTGAAGGAGGGGCAGCAAATGACTAAGAAGTTCAAAAAGACAAACAAGTTCTCTCTCGACAATTGTATTGAAAAAAGCAAATTTGATTATTGTAAAAATTTAAAGTGGTTTTTAATTGTTCCAGTTGCAATTATTCTTGTTGGTGTAATCATGTTAAGCACACTTGGTTTTAATCTTGGCATTGATTTTACAGGTGGCTCAACAATGACAATTTTCATTGATGAAGATGGACTTTTCACTGAACAAAAACTTGATATTAATGCTGATTATGGAAAAATCGAACAAAAAGTAAATAAGGTTTTGAAAAAATATGAACTTGCGTTGTCAACTTTACAAAAAACTGAAGTTGGGGACACTGAAGATGCAAATCGCCTTGGTATTCAGGGGAAAAGTGCAGTTATTATTAAATATCAAAACGATAACTCAAAAAAATCTGAAGAAATTGAACAAACAAATAATGAAATCAAACTTTCTCTTTTGAAAGAATTTGGATTTGTTGCAGAAAACGTTGAATATAAAGATTTGAAAGACCTTGATGAAAATTTGCTTGTTGAAAATGGTGGGATTATTTCTGCGAGTGCAAGTGCAGAGCTTATGATGAAATCTTTCATAGCTCTTCTTGTTGCAATGGTTTTAATCTTAATTTATGTTGGATTTAGATTTGAATTGACAAGTGGGCTTGCTGCTATTTTAGCATTGTTCCACGATGTCCTTGTCACTGCATCAATTATGCTTATTTGCAGAATTCAAATTAATGTTGCTTTCATTGCAGCGTTAATCACAATTCTTGGATATTCAATCAACAACACTATCATTATTTTTGACCGTATGCGTGATGATATTAAAGTTGCGAGAAACGGAAACTTAAAAATAGACAACAAGTCTGTTGCAAATAAAGCAGTGAAGGACACAATGATGCGTTCAATTTTGACAATGGTTACAACTTTCGTTATGATTTTCTTTATCACAGTTATAGGTGTTGCTGACATAAGAGAATTCGCATTCCCAATTATGATTGGAATTTTGGCTGGATTCTATTCTTCAGTTTTCATAACACCAGGGCTTTGGGCTGTGGCATACAGGCCAAGAAAACGCAAAAATTTGCAAAAGACAACACCATCTGAAACTAAGAATGAAGATGTCGTTGAAATCGAAAATGCATAAAAAAACTTGGAGTTTTCCAAGTTTTTTTGTTTTACTTATTTAAAATATTTCTTTCTTATGAATTTTTACATATTGTTGTACTGTTAAGTGCATAAATTAATTTTTTTTCATAGAATTTATTGTTACTAAACATTTTTTTATGCTGTTATTAAAACAATCTTTTAATGTTGCTACTAATAATTTTTTTATTTAATAAATTCTCTGTAAACTCTTGAATTTTCTGGATGACGCATTTTAACCAATGCTTTTGCTTCAATTTGTCTTATTCTCTCCAGAGTAAGGTTATTCTCTCTGCCAATTGATGCAAGAGTTTTTGCACCTTTGCCGTCAAGTCCATATCGTAATTTGAGGACATATTGTTCTGTGCCTGTGAGAGTTTTTATACCTTTCAAAAGTCCAGCACGCAAAGATTTATTATTGATTTCTCTGTCGGCAAGTTCGTCAATTTCTGGGTTGTTTGCTTTGTCGGGAGTAACTATATGTGAAAAGTTTAGATCTTGATTGTGCTTTTTGTTATTTTCATGTAACATATTAAAACTTTCTTCAAGATATTTAGCAAGATATCTTTTGTATGTCAAATATCTCTTTGGAGTTGCATGAGGGGTTTTTAAAAAATCATTCATCAAAAGATAGGTTGTTTGCAAAGCATCTTCAAATGTTTGACTGCTGAGTGATTTTTCAATATAAAAATGAGTAACATATTTGAATGCGAGCATAAGGCTTTTTTGCTTAAAAGTTTTATTTTCAGTCCCAAATTGAGTTAAATTTTTGTATTCATCTTCGCTCATAACTTCTTCATTGTCCAGTTTAAAACCGTAGTTCTTTTTGATTATTTCAAAATATTCCTCTCTTGTTGACATTTTTTTCTCCTTTCTCCTTTATTTTTAATAAGTATATCATAGAATGTTGATGTTGTCAATATCGAAAAATTAAGTAATGTTTTATTTATCAAAAAAATAAATAATATTATTTCTATTAAAAATTAAGTAATGGTTTTCCGTTAAAATATTGAGTAGTGGTTTTTATTAAGAATTAAACTAACACTTTTTAATTAAGAATTAAACAAATATTTTTTAATTAAGAAAATAAATTTTTATTGTTTATAAAAAAGTTATTGCTGATTTAAAATTTTTTTCAAAAGATATGTCCTGACTGGTTATACAAAATGAAGTGTGATATGATGAATACTACACCATATATTGAGATTTTATAGTCCTATTTTTTTCTTATAAATAAAATTGTTGGTTTTCCTTTGATTTGAGTATGATTTTGGTGTATAATGATTTTGTCGAAAAAATGGCTGTGGAGTGTTACGTGAAAAGCAAAATTATTCAATTTAGAAAAAAGAAATTGTTTAAAAATGGGCTTATGCTTAATCTTGAAACAGGAGAAAGTCCACTTGTTGACATTTTGCTTGATGGACAAAATATTGTTGACATTAAACCAAGTGGAACATTTGATGAATTTGACACAGAAGTTGTTGATTTGAAAAGGAATTTTGTTTTACCACATTTTGTTAATGCGTTTTGTGATAGTTCTAAAGCTTTTGAAAATTCTTATAAAAGAGAATTTGTTGAAGTTGAAAACAGGTTGCTTGGGACAGGACTTTTTAAAGCTAAAACCTATGATTTTCAATCACTTATTGTGCTAAATTTGTTCGCAAAAAATGTGCTTGCTGGTTCTGGAATCGTTAATGATGTTGCTGGATATGAATTTTATAAAGAAAATTTCATTAAAGCAAGATGTTTGGAAAATATTGATGAGAAAAACGACAAAGAACTGGATTCTTTTTTAGAGGGAATTCATAAGGATAAACTCAGACCTTTTCTTAATGTTGGGCGAACTCTTGACGAACTTGGCAGTGTCGATAAAATTTACAACAAACCGCTTTCACAAGTGTTAGAGGACTTTGGCTTTCTGGATTTAAAACCAATTATCGTTGGTGGAAATTGTTTTGAAAAAGACGAACTTGAACTTTTGAAACAGTATGACTGCAATTTTGTTTTAACTCCTTTTGAAGATGGAAAGGTTGGAAGAAGAGCAAACAATCTTGTTTCTTTGAGAGGAAAAGAATTTTTAATTGGTATTGGGAGTGGCTATGCAACAGAAATCGACTTCTTTGCTTATATGCGACAAATATTGATGAACAATCGTTCAATGTTTGAAAATCCAAATGTTGTCACAGAAAAAGAAGTTTTGGATATGGCTTTTAATCAAAGTTCACTTGTTTTGAATGTTGACAATCGTATTAAAATTGGGAATCCTGCTTCGTTTATCGTTGTTAGAAACTGTTCCTCGCTTTATGACGACATTTTTAAGACTCTTGTCTGGGAAAAAAGTAAGCATGATGTTGTTATGACAGTTTTTTGTGGAGAAATTATGCAAAAAAATGGTGAAATCCTTATACAAAATTTCCCAGATTGTGATACAATTAAAGAAACAATAAAATTATTTTCAAGGAGAAAAAAAGATGACAATTGAAGAAAGACTTTCAAGTGAATTTGGACTGCGTGCCGATTATACGCAAAATATTATTAATTTGATTGATGAGGGGAATACAATTCCTTTTATTGCTCGATACAGAAAGGAAATGCATGGTTCATGTGATGATCAAGTGCTTCGTAATTTTGCTGACAGATTGAAATATTTAAGAAATCTTGATGAAGAAAAGGCAAAAGTGCAGAAAGTGATAACCGAACAAGGTAAGTGGACTGACGAACTTGCTGTTGCTCTTGAATCAGCAATGACTTTGACTGAAGTTGAGGATATTTATCGTCCTTATAAACCAAAACGCAAGACAAGAGCATCTGTTGCCATTGCAAAAGGGCTTGAACCTCTTGCAGATATTCTACAAGCACAAAGAAAGGATATTGATGTATGGGAAGAGGCAAAGAAATTTATCACAGAAGAAGTTGCAACTGTAGAAGATGCAATTGCAGGAGCAAAGGATATTATTGCAGAAAGAATTTCAGATAGTGCGGATTTAAGAAAGGAACTGCGTGAAATTATTGCAAACAAAGCATTTATTGTTTGCACTTTGCTTGAAAATGAAAATAATTTGACTTATGAAACATATTCTGGCTTTAAGCAAGAAGTTAAAAATTTGCCAAGCCATAGAATTTTGGCTATTAATCGTGGCGAAAAAGAAAAATGTTTGAAAGTTGAAATTCAAATTGACGAAAAATTGACAATACCTGTGATTGAAAAAGAATTCAAGAAAGACAATGAAAACACAAATCAGCTTATGGATGAAGTGATTGCTGATGCTTATGACAGACTTTTGTTCCCTGCACTTGAAAGAGAATGCCGAAACAATTTAACAGATGTTGCTGATGAGCAAGCAATAAAAATGTTTGAGGTTAATTTAAGGCCTCTTCTTCTCGAAGCACCCCTTAAAAACAACATAATTTTGGGATTCGATCCAGGCTATCATAATGGATGTAAGATTGCTGTTATTGATAAAAATGGTTCTGTGCTTGACACAACAGTTGTTTATCCAACTCCACCTCGTTCAAAAACAGAAGAAGCGTTGGAGAAACTTAAAACTATGATTGAAAAGAACAAGGTTGATATTATTGCCATTGGAAATGGAACTGCATCAAAAGAAAGTGAAATTTTTGTTGCAGAACTGATAAAACATGTTGATAGACCAGTGAGTTATGCTGTTGTCAGTGAAGCAGGAGCATCTGTCTATTCTGCGTCAAAATTGGCTGCAGAAGAATTCCCTGAATATGATGTCAATCTTAGAAGTGCAGTGTCTATTGCTCGTAGATTGCAAGATCCTCTTGCTGAACTTATTAAAATTGATGTTAAATCAATTGGAGTTGGACAATATCAACATGATATGCCACAAAACCGCTTGACAGAAGTTTTGACTGGTGTTGTTGAAGATTGTGTTAATAGTGTTGGTGTTGACCTTAATACAGCAAGTCCAAGTTTGCTTTCATATGTTTCGGGACTTAATATGAGCATTGCAAAAAATATTGTTGAATTTAGGACAAAGAAAAAAGGCTTCAAATCTCGTGAAGAACTTCTTTCAGTTCCAAAACTTGGGCCAAAAGCGTATGAGCAATGTGCAGGATTCTTGCGTGTTGTTGGCGGTGAAAACGTGCTTGACAACACTGCTGTGCATCCAGAAAGTTACGAAGGAGCACGTAAACTTTTAAGATTGTTCAATTTGTCCGAAGAAGATGTTAAAAACAACAACCTTATTCTCTTGCCAAAAATGGTTGAACAAAAAGGTGAGAAAAAAGTTGCGGAAGAATGTGGAATCGGTGTTCCAACGCTTGTTGATATTACAAATGAGCTTTTAAAACCAGGGCGTGATATTCGTGAAACAATGCCAAAACCTGTTCTTAGAAGTGATGTTATTCACATTGAAGATTTGAAAGAAGGAATGGTTTTCTCTGGTGTTGTCAGAAATGTTGTCGATTTTGGTGCTTTTGTTGATATTGGTGTGCATCAAGATGGATTGGTTCATATTTCACAACTCTCTGACAGTTTTGTTAAACATCCAAGCGATGTTGTGAAAGTTGGCGATGTTGTTGATGTGAAAGTGACAGGGGTTGACCTTGCAAAGAAGAGGATTTCTCTCACAATGAAAGGTATTGATAAGGAGCAAAATTAAATAAAAGCTCGAAAATCTTGAAGTTTGATAAAATCTAATTTTTAGAAATTTAAAAATAAAAACATAACAAAAATTTGTTGAAACATTTTTAAAAATTTGAGATTTTTAGAGAAAGTTTAATGCCTATTTGCAAAACAATATATTGGTTTTATTTGAGGTTTAAAATGAGTCAAAATGATGAAATCATTGTTTGTCAAAAGTGTGGCACTTCTGTGAAAGAAATTATGGAAACAGGCTTTGTTGGCTGTGAAAAATGTTATGATATCCCTGCTGTCAAGGAAGCTGTTAACAAGATGTTTGGAGGAAAAAGAAATCCACAAAAGAATGATTAGCCTTTTTGATGATAGGCTTTTGTTAGGAGTGTTTGTTGGGCGAAAATTTTGAAAATATTGCTATATCTTCAAGAATAAGACTCGCACGTAATATGTCTGGGTTTAATTTTTTCACGAAACTAACAAATGACGAAGATGCAAAATTTATTGTTAAATCTGTGTCATCAGCAATTCTAAAATTTGGTGATTTTGATATTATCTCTTTGAAAAACCTATCTTTGAATGAATGTAATTCTTTGTTGGAAAGACATATCATCAGCAAGGAACTCATTGAAAATAAGGATATTTCTGCGGTTGCTCTTTCAGAAGACGAACATCTTATTGTTATGATGAATGAAGAGGATCATATTAGGGAACAATGCATTGAAAGTGGATTTAATCTCTATCGTGCTTTCCGTCGAATTAAACAACTTGATGATGTTCTTTTGAGTGAACTTGATGTTGCTTATCGTGATGATTTTGGTTTTGTTACTTCAAGTCCTGCAAATTTGGGAACTGGAATGAGAGCAAGTGTTATGCTTTTTCTTCCTGCCCTTGAAAGATTTAAAGATGTTCAACTTATCATTAAAGAAGCACGAGAAAAGGGGTTTACCGTGCGTGGGCTTTATGGCGAAGGAACTGACACCTATGGGAGTTTTTATCAAATATCCAATCAAAATTCACTTGGAATGACAGAAGAAGAAATTGTTGACAGTGTTTCAGAATTTGTCTATCAAATTTGCGAAATGGAACTCTCTGCTCGCGAAGATTTGCTTGCAACAAATCATGAGCAACTTAAAGATGAAATATTTCGTGCATTTGGCATTTTGAAAGAGTGTCAACTTTTAAGTGAAAAAGAAATGATTGAAAAACTTGCACTTATTAGATTTGGACAAGCCCTTGGCTTTTTGGTAATCAATGATGAACGCTCTTTTGAACGGCTTTTTATTGAAGGTTGTGGGGCAAATTTGGAAGAACTTGAAAATTTTTCAGCACTAAACAAGGAAGAACGGGTTCGAAGTGAGTATATAAATAAGAAGATAAAAGAACTTGTGCGTAAATTATAAAAATTTTGACTGACAAATCTTGTTTTTGGCATAAAAGGAGGAAATTATGGCACTTAACAGTGGACTTTTTTCAGATAGTATTGAAAAGGTTATCAAAAACGCAAGTAAGATTGCTTTGCGTTTTGGGAGTAATTTGGTTGGCACAGAACATATTTTGTATGGTTTGGTTAGCGTGAGTGAATGCACTGCATCTAAACTTCTCAGACAATATAATGTCACAGAAAACGCTCTTTTTGAAATTTTTGAAGAAAATGCGAGTGGAGTTTCTCTTTTTGGGAATGTTGAATTAACACCTCGCACAAAAGAACTTTTCCAAATCGCTCAAAGCATTGCGATGGATTTGGGACATTCTTTCATTGGAACAGAACATCTCTTGCTTGCTATTCTTTCAAATAAAAGCTGTTATGCAACAAGAATGCTTGAAAACTTCTTCAATCTTGATGTTGATGAGGTTAAATCAAAACTTTTGGCTTCTTTGCAAGTTTCTTCTGGAAAAGATGGCAAGAAAAAAACAGATGATGGTGTGTCAAACTCAAATCAAGCTGGAAGCGAACTCCCAGAAAAACTTCTTGATATGGGGAGTGACATAACTTTAAAGGCAAGACAACACAAACTTGACCCTGTGATTGGAAGAGAAGAAGAAATACAAAGAGTTATTGAAATTTTGTGTCGAAAGACAAAAAATAATCCTTGCCTTATTGGAGAAGCAGGGGTTGGTAAGACGGCTGTGGTTGAAGGACTTGCTCTTGCAATAGCCAGTGGAGATGTTCCAGACGAAATCAAAAATAAAAACATTTTTGCACTCGAAATTGGCGGACTTATGGCAGGAACAAAATATCGTGGACAAATGGAAGAAAAATTAAAAGATGCCATTGAAACGATTATTGAAAATGGAAACATTATTGTTTTCATTGATGAAATTCACACTCTTGCTCAAGCAGGGAGCGAGAAAGGAGAAACAAGCCCTGCGGATATGTTGAAACCATATCTTGCAAGAGGAGAACTTCAAACTATTGGAGCAACCACGACAGATGAATATCGAAAATATATTGAAAAAGATAAGGCCCTTGAAAGACGTTTTCAACCTGTTATGGTAAATCCACCAAGTGTTGAACAAACTATTGAGATTTTGAAAGGCCTTAAAGACACTTATGAGGCATTTCATAAAATTATAATAACTGATGAGGCTATTTCTGCCGCTGCAAATCTTTCTGACCGTTATATTACAGACAGAAGTCTTCCAGATAAGGCTATTGACCTTATTGATGAAGCATGCTCGCGTGCAAAAGTGAATTTCACGCTAAAACCTCAAAAAGTTAGAGATTTGGAAGATAAAATCAAAAGTCTTTCTGCAAGTCGAGATGAAGCATCTCTTCAAAGAAACTATGAAAAGGCAGCAAAATTGCAGTCAGAAATTATCAATTTGGAAAATGAACTTAAAAATCATAACGATAAGATTGTAAAGAAAAGTGGAAGCGGGCAGATTGGAGAAAATGAAATTGCAGAAGTTGTTTCAAAATGGACTGGTATTCCTGTCACAAAATTGACAGAAGGTGAAAAAGAAAAACTTTTGCATTTGGAAGAAATTTTACACAAGCGTGTTGTTGGACAAGATGAAGCTATTAATGCGGTTTCAAAGGCGATAAGAAGGGCAAGGGTTGGACTTCAAGACAGCAAACGTCCAATAGGTTCGTTTTTGTTTATGGGCCCAACAGGTGTTGGAAAGACAGAACTTTCCAAAGCAATTGCTGAGGCACTTTTTGACAATGAAAACAACATTGTTCGTATTGATATGAGCGAATATATGGAAAGTCATACCGTTTCAAAACTTATTGGTTCACCACCAGGATATGTTGGATTTGATGAAGGCGGACAGTTGACTGAGGCTGTTAGAAGAAAGCCATACAGCGTTGTGCTTTTTGACGAAATAGAAAAGGCTCACCCTGAGGTTTTAAACAGTTTGCTCCAAATTTTAGATGATGGCAGATTAACCGACAGCAAAGGCAGAACTGTAAGTTTTAAAAACACAGTTATCATTATGACAAGCAACATTGGTGCAAATGAAATTCGCACATCAAAACAACTTGGATTTGCAACAGAAAACGGAGAAAGATTGGCAGAACGTGACATCTATATGGATGCATTAAAGAAGAAATTTAAACCAGAACTTATCAACAGAATTGATGTGATTTGCATTTTTGAGAGTCTTTCAAAGCAGGATTTAATCAAAATATCCAGAATTATGATTGACAACATAAATAAGAGGTTAAATTCAAAAGGTATGAAACTTGTTGTAAAACCGCAAGCAGTGGATTTTATTGTTTCAAAAGGAGCAAATTTAATATATGGTGCAAGGCCATTGAAGCGATTTATTGAACAAGAAATTGAAGACCGCATTGCAGAAAAAATCTTGCTTGGTGAACTTCCTGACAGTGGAACTATTGAAGTCGATGTTGAAGGAAATCAACTTTTCTTTAATGCAAAATAAAATCTCATAAATTCAATTTTTCAATTAAAACATTTGGAAAAAAAATTGAAATTTGATATTATTATATAGACAATTAAAAAGGAGAAAAATTATATGAAAATAACATTTGTTGAAAATAAATTTAAGATTGCAAAAAGATTTAAAGATGTGATGACAGAAAAATTGAATAAATTGGACAAATATTTTGGTGAGACTGCAACTGCTCGTGTTGTTTGCTCTAAACAAGGAAAAAATGAAAAGTTGGAAGTTACAATCACAAATAAGGGGCTTCTGTATCGCAGTGAAGTTATGGGAATGAACAACTATGAAAATATTGACTTGGCTTTGCCAAAACTTGAAAAACAAATTGTAAGAAATCGTGAAAAATTGACTCAGAAAAAACGCACAGCACCAAAGAATTTGGGCTTTGAATTTTTGGAGGAAATGCCAGAACTCAAACTTCCAGAAATTTATAAGAAAAAAGTATTTGATCTTGAACCTATTGTTTTGGAAGAAGCAAAAGATGCAATTGAACGTTTGGGGCATTCTTTCTATGTTTTCTTAAATGCTGAAACAGGAAAGGTGAATGTGCTTTATCGCAGAAATGATGAAAAATTTGGACTTATTGAAGTAAATTTTTAAATTTTTTCTATTTTCCTCTTAAAATTCAAAAGAACAGCCTTTAATAGACTGTTTTTTTTGTTTTATCGCTTTATTTTTACGATTTTTAAATTTTTATTTATTTTTAAATAAAAAAAGTTAGATTATATTAAAAATAAAAGCAATCCCAGATTTTATATTTAAAAATAAAAACAATCCTAATATAAAATTTAACAAAAATATTTTATCAAGGTGATTTTAGCATAAAAAAACAAAAGGTTCACAAAATATGACTATGAAAAGGTTTTTTATAGTTTTATTATGTGTATGTTTATGCTTTCTGGCTGGTTGTGAAGACGAAACCAAACTTACTTCTGCCCATATAAGTGACATTACAGGTGCGTTATCAACTGACTATGCAATCAAGGTTGTGCTTGATGAAGATGATAGAGTTGTTGATAAAAATGTTGGACTGCAAATTATGAGTAATGTTGAAAATTTATCTCTAAAATTTGGAGAAGAGTTGGGTGATGATTATACGTTAACTCTTCCAAGAAAAGATTATTGGTATAATCTAACCTATCTTATCAGCAAGACAAATGGGGTTGGGAAAGAAGCTGGTTATCTTGGATATGAAGAGTATGGTGACAGAGTGTTTCGATTCTCTTCCAATCAAGATGTTGAATTGACTTTCCGAATGGTTGTTGGAAAAACTAAGGTTAATTCAAAAACGGGAGAGGAAATTTTAGTGCTATCAGAACCAATCAGTGAAGAAGTGAAAGTTAATGTGAAGAAAGCAAAAAAATAAAAGGAAAATATCCTTTTATTTTTCTTTCTAAAAATTTTTATTCTTCAATTATTTTTCCATGTTCAAAATATATTTTTCTTTTACATATTTTTTCTGCAATTTCGGGACGCGAGCAAGCCAATAATAATGTGGTTTCAGGGCCTTTGAGTTTTTTTATCATGCTCAAAATTGCATCAACATACACATCGGAAATTTCATCAAAAATATTGTCGATAAGCAAGAGATCAAGAGGGCGGAATGTTAGACGAATGAGTGAAAGAATATATTTATCTTCTTTCCTAATATTTCTTACTTTTTCATCACGAATTTTTTCAAGAGAGAAATCAATAATTGCATTGTTTATAATCTTTTCAGCCTCTGCTGGTTTGACACCTTTTTTATTTAGTAAATAGCGGAAATTTTCATAGACAGATTTATTCTCTAAAAATGAAGGACAATATGGAACATAGCCAACACTTAAATCAGTTTTATAATCAATTTTTTTGAGCGGAATTTTGTTGATATAAACTTCGCCACTGTCTGGAGCTTCAAGTTTGGCAAGAACACGTAACAGGGTGGTTTTTCCGCTGTTAAGCTCTCCAACAAGAGCAACACTTTCTCCAACAGCAACATTAAAACTGATATCCTCAAGTGCATGAAATTCTTTTGTATATTTGAGATTTAGGTTTTTGACTGATAACATAAGCACTCCAAAAATAGATTTTCAATTTCATTTTAACATATTTTGCAGAAAAATAAAAATGTTTTGATGTGCTTTTAGGTTTAAAGGAAAAAGAATTGAATGAATTTGTCACAAATCTTCATAGGATTCATCGGATTTTATTATATTTGAATTTTCTGTTTTTGCATTTGAATTCTTATGAGTTTGACTTTCTTTTTTTGAGGATAATAGGTTGGAAAAAAGTTGAGAGGCGAGTGGATTTTGCAAAGTTGTATTTCCGTTTGAGAGAGTTTTTGCAAGTAATTCGTCAGGGTTAGTGTTTTTTAAAAGAAATAACAAATTTTCAAAATTTAAGGCTTTTTTTTGATTTTTTATGAATTTTTCGTTAATATTTTGAGAATTTTCATTTTTTGAATCGTCTTGTTGGCTTAAATTTGAAAAATTCGTTACTGTTTCAGCATAATTATTTTTTTCTTGAAAAAAAGTATCATCTTGTGATTTTGAGTTTTGTTCTAAGTATGAAAAATCTTGTTGAAATTGTGAGAAATCAAGAGTGGATGAATTTTCACTTTCTTTTTTATTGTTTTCTGGAACAGAAAGTGTTTCTGGATAATATTGACTTGCTCGATTTTCTTGACTGTTTTGAAAACCCTGTCCATTTTGCATATTGTTTTGGTGTTGAAAAAAATAGTTCATAACTTATTTATATGTTTGTTTTTGTCGATTGTGTAATAAATTTCTTTACTTTCATATATTGTTTTTATCAAAGGAGTTTTATATGAGATTAAGTGAAATGAACAAGCAAAGTGGACAAGTGAACTATTCAGCAAAAAAACAAAACGTTTATCAAAAAGAAACTGGCTCAAAAAATGAAATAAGACAACAAAAATCAAAAAATAATATTATGGATTCTTATGAAAATTTGAAAAATTGCTCCAATGACGAATTGATGGATATGCTTTCATCAGAAATTCAACACCAAAAAGAAAAGGGTGTTTTTGACTATGAAGCACTTTGTAATACTATTGAAAAAGTGAAATTGTATCTTCCAAAGGATACTTATCAAAATATGCTAAGGATTATTGATAATTTAAGATGAATATTAATAAAATTGACTGCAAACTGCTTAAACAAATAGCAATTTTAACAAAAGAACATTCTGTTTTCTGTTTTATTTATGCCCATAATTTTCAAAGAATGAAAGATTTTTTAAGTAATAAAAAAATACATATTCAGGCCGAATATCCTTTTATCAACACATTTCTTTGCCAAATTAATGAAAAACAAATCAAATTTTTGTCAAATGTTGAATATGTCGATTATATATCATCTCTTTCAACTGCGACTGCAATGATGTTTGTTTCAAAAAACATTTTGGAAAGGCACAAACTTAAATGCTATGGCGATGGAGTTGGGGTTGCGTTTATTGATACGGGAATTGCTTCTCATTGTGATTTTATGATTGGAAAAAATCGGCTTGAAATATTCAAAGATTTTGTCCAAAATCATAGTTGTCCCTATGATGACAATGGCCACGGAACTTTTGTTTGTGGAGTTTGCTCTGGTAATGGAGCATTGTCAAAGTTTAGATATTCTGGTATTGCTCCAAAAACAAAAATATTTGCTTTGAAAGCATTAAATGAAAATGGAGAGGCGAGTGCAAACAAAATTATTGATGCAATGGAATGGATTTTTGATAATCATAAAAAATATGACATTAAAGTTGTTTGTATGAGCTTTGGAAGTGAACCTTTAGGGCATAATGATCCAATTATGCTTGGTGCAGAAGCTTTATGGAAAGATGGAGTTGTTGTCGTTGCTGCTGCGGGAAACAGTGGGCCAGAATTTCAAACAATAAAATCTCCTGGAATAAGTGGAAAAATTATTACTGTCGGCGGAATTGATGACAATCGTTATGATAGATTTTCCTATAATAAAAAATATTTTGAAATTGCAGAATTTTCTTCTCGTGGTCCTGCTTTTAAAAATTTTAAACCTGATGTTGTTGCTCCAAGTATTGATATAATTTCGTGTGGTATAAAAACTCCTTATACCATTTTAAGTGGAACTTCAGTTGCAACTCCAATGATAGCTGGACTTTCTTGTTTACTTATTGAAAAATATAAAGAAGCAAATCCAAATCAAATTAAAGGTATGTTGATTCGAGCATGTAAGCCACTTGGCTTTGATAAAAATTTGGAAGGATTTGGTCTGCCAAGTGATTGGAAATTTTTAAACTAATTTTAATTAAATTAATATTATTTAAAATAAGTTTTTTTGATTTTTTTATTTTAAATTATTTTTTAGATTTTATTTTTATTTAAATTTAGACTTTATTAAATTTAGATTTAATTTTTTTGATATTATTTTTATTTAAAATTTTTTCATATTTATTTAAATTATCAATTTCAAATTTTTGATTTATAAAACATTGTTTTTTTATTTTGTTTAGTTTTAAATTTTTATTTATTTTAATTTCTATTTTTTATTTCTAATTATTTTTTTTATTTTCATATTTTAATTTATTTTTATGGGTTTATCTTCTCTTCAATTAATCTTGCAATTTTTGATGAAGCATCATTTTTTGCATTTATTTTTAGATTTTTTTTGATTTTTTCACTATTTTTTTGCAAAAGATTGAGTTTATTTATAAAATTTTCAAAATTATAATTTTCTTCTTCAAGTATTTCTGCATAGCCCAATTCTTTAAATAATTTTGCATTTTCGATTTGGTCACCTCTACTTGCTTTTTTTGAAAGTGGAATTAATAACATTGGTTTTTCAAGTGCAAGAAGTTCATTTATAACACCACTTCCGCTACGCGATAAAACAATATCTGCGGTTGCATAAAGGTCTTCAATTTTTTTGCTAAATGCGAAATTTTTATAATTTTTATGGTTTATTTCTTTAAAATTATTTTTTCCACAAATATGAATTATATTGTATTTTTCCGTTAGCTGTTCAAGATTCTCAAAAATAACGTCGTTTAAGAATTTTGCACCAAGACTCCCTCCAAGAACAAGTAAAACTGGTAAATTTTTTTGAAAATTAAAATTTTGTTTCTGCCCTTTAAATATTTTTTCACGAATTGGTTGGCCAGTAAAAATACATTTTTTATTTTCTTTTTTTGTTCTTTCAAATGTTGTGCACATCACATCACAATAATGTAAAATTATTTTGTTTGCAAGCCCTAAAGAGAGGTCACTTTCGTGACTTATAATTGGCACTGATAATTTTTTTCCAGCAAGAACAACGGGTAAAGAAACAAATCCACCTTTTGAAAAAATTATGCTTGGAGAAACACTTTTAAGTTCGTTTTTTGTGAATTTTATTGATTTAAAAAGTTTGAATGGAATTAATAAATTCTTTGGAGTTAGTTTCCTTTCTAATTTGACAGTTGGAATTTCATGAAATTTTATTTGTGGATAATCTTTTAAAATTTCCTTTTCAATTCCGTTTCCGCCAAAATAGTGAATTTCATATCCTTGCAATTTCTCTGCAACAGCCATGGCGGGATAGACATGCCCAGCAGTTCCGCCACCACATAAAACAATTCTCTTCATACTTTTATTTTATTTATATTTTGTGTTGTTTATACATTTATCAATTTTGTTTTATTTTTTACTTTATTTCTGTTTTTTTAAAGTTTTTCATCACAAAATATTATTTAATAAGGTTCAATAAAATATTTTTGTTAATAAAGCGTCGCAAAAATTTTTAAACATTTTTGATAAAAACTGTTTTAAAGTTATGATATTTTTAATTATTGAAACATTAAAAATCTATAGAATTTTACGCATTTTTGTTTTTTTATTTTTCCTAATTTGTGTTACAATAGACTTGGAAATTATTTATTTGCGAGGGATTTATGGCTGAAAAAGAATACAAATCAAAAGACATTGTTGTTTTAGATGGTCTTGATGCTGTCAGACTTCGCCCAGGAATGTATATCGGCACGACAAGTGCAAGAGGCTTTCATCACATTTTGTGGGAAATTGTTGACAATGCTATTGACGAAATCTCAAATGGACATGGTGACACTATTAAAATTTTCTTGAATAATGATGGAAGTGCAACCGTTGAGGATAATGGTCGTGGCATTCCTGTGGATATGCATCCTACTTTGCATAAAAGTGGGGTTGAGGTTGTTTATACCACTTTGCACGCAGGTGGAAAATTTAATAATGAAAATTATAAGTTTTCTGGTGGTCTGCATGGTGTTGGTGCATCTGTCACCAATGCACTTTCACGCTGGTGTAAGGTAACGGTTAATAGGGGCGGAAAGAGTTATTTTGTTGAATTTCATTCGTATGAAGATGAAAATGGAAAAATTCATAGTGGAATTCCTGTTGCACCTTTGAAGGAAGTTGGCTTAAGCAAACAAACTGGAACAAGTGTGACTTTCCTTCCAGATGACAGGGTGTTTGGACAACAGAGTTTTAGTTTTGAAACGATTGCAAGGCGTGCAAGAGAACTTGCTTTTCTTAATAAAGGATTAAGGATAGAAATTGAAGATGAAAGAAGTGGAGAAAAAAATGTTTTTCACTATGAGGGCGGAACTATTGATTTTGTAAATTATCTTATTGAAGGCAAAAATGCTCTTTTTAAAACTCCAATTTTTTTCCACACAGTAAGTAAAATTATTGATTTGGAAGTGAGTTTTATTTCAACGGATAGTTACACTGAAAACACTTTTTCTTATGTCAACAATATTCCAACAACAGAGGGTGGAATGCATGAAATTGGATTTAAAAGTGCGTTTACAAAGGCTTTTAATGACTATGCCCGTGCAAACAATCTTTTAAAAGAAAAAGAACAAAATCTTTTGGGAGAGGACTTTAGAGAAGGACTTGTGACAGTCATAAATTTAAAAATGAATAATGTGCAATTTGAAGGGCAGACAAAGACTAAACTTGGAAATCCTGAAGCTCGCACTGAGGTTGAAGCTCTGACATTGCAAGAACTTTCAAAACTGCTTGCAGACAAGAAAAACGCAACTATGGCGGAAGTTATTGTCAACAAAGCAGTTCAAGCAATGAAAGTTAGGCTTGCTGCGAAAAAAGCAAAAGAATTGACACGTGCAAAGAATAATGCAGAAAATTTTAATTTGGTTGGAAAACTTGCTTCTTCAACCTCTCGTGACAGAGAAAAGAGCGAACTCTTCATTGTTGAAGGTGATTCGGCTGGAGGTTCTGCAAAACAAGGACGTGACAGAAAATATCAGGCCATTTTGCCTCTTAGAGGAAAGCCTCTTAATGCAGAGAAAAAACGTGTTGATCAGGTGCTTGCAAATGAAGAAATTCGCACAATTATTTCCGCATTGGATACAGGGTTTGGTGAAGATTTTGATTTGTCAACACTTAGATATAATAAAGTTATTATTCTTTCAGATGCCGATCAAGATGGTGCACATATACGTGCAATTCTTTTAACATTCTTTTATCGTTACATGAAACCACTTATCACTGACGGACATGTTTTTATTGGCTTGCCACCGCTTTACAAGGTTTATAAGAAAGATTATGAAAAATATGTGTATAGTGATGCGGAACTTCCAACTGCTGTTGCAGCTGCTGGAAAAGGATATATGATTCAAAGGTATAAAGGACTTGGAGAGATGAATCCAGAACAACTTTGGGAAACAACAATGGATCCCCAAAACCGCACATTGATTCAGGTTACCATTGAAGATGCGGCACAAGCAGAAAAAATGATAACAACTCTTATGGGTGACGATATTGAAGAACGAAAGGCTTACATTTCTGAGCATGCAAATTTTGATAGAGAAGACACTTTTATGAGAGACTATAAAAAATTTGGAAACGAAGGTAAGAACGCAATTTAAAAAATTTTGAATTTAAGATTTTGAATTTACACAAACACAAAAGAGTTGAACGAGGTTTTGATGAAAATTGATGATGACGATTTTGAATATGAATCAAACGAACCTATTCCTGGTCAAATGTGTTATGACGAACTTCTGACTCCAATTGAAGAATTGAACGAAGAGGAAAAGCCTGACACAACGGTCGCTGACGGACAACTTGATATGTGGAATCTGAAAAATGACGAAAAAAATGAATTAAAATTGCAAAATTCTTCAATAAATGAAGTTGATAAAAAAGAAGAAAATATTAAAAAAAATAATGATGGAAATTCCAATTTTGAAAAAGAAAAAACAGATTTTGTGACAAAAAATGAAAATTTAGAAAAAATAAAAAATGAAGAAAATTCTTTAAAAAATGAAGAAAAATCAATAAAAAATTTAAATAAAAGTGAAAAAATTATAAAAAAACAGGAATTTTTTAGTGAAACTAACAATAATTTTGATGACGAAAATTTAGAAGAAAAACAAGAAAAATTCAAATTAAATTATGATAAAATTGAAGAACGAGAAGAAAAAAATAAAAACATAATTCAAAATGATTTAAAAAATTTAGAAACACAAAATGTCGAAGAGGAAATCTTTATGAAAGAAAAAGAAAATGAGTTTGAAAATATTAAAATGAATTTTGAAGACGACTTAAAAAATGACTCATCACAAAGTGAAGGGGAAACGGAAAAGGAAGAGCATAATGGTGGAAATGGTGGTTCTTCTGTTGGTGGCTATTATGGTGGAAATGGAGTTCTGTTCAAGCCACTCGAAGAAGTTTTGCACGACAGTATGATTCCTTACACCGAACATGTTGTCCTTGATCGTGCTTTGCCTCGTGTTGAAGATGGACTTAAACCCGTTCAAAGAAGAATTTTATATTCTATGCTTGAACTTGGGCTTACACCCGACAAACCATACCGAAAATCTGCTCGTATTGTTGGTGATTGTATGGGTAAATACCATCCTCATGGCGACAGTTCTGTGTATGACGCGATGGTGAGAATGTCTCAGGATTTTGTTCTTAGAGCACCTCTTATTGATGGACACGGAAATTTTGGCTCTGTTGATGGTGACAGTGCGGCCGCAATGAGATACACGGAAGCACGTATGACTCCTTTGGCTATGGAAATTTTGCGTGACATTGAAAAAGACACCGTTCGTTGGGGGCTAAACTTCGATGATACTTTGAAAGAACCAGATGTTCTTCCAGGAAGATTTCCAAATTTGCTCGTTAATGGTGCATCTGGAATTGCCGTTGGTGTTGCAACAAACATTCCGCCACATAATCTTGGAGAAGTTATTGACGGTGTTGTTGCTTATATTGACAATCCAAATATGAAACTTGAACAAATGATGAAAATCATTAAGGGCCCAGATTTCCCAACAGGGGGAGAACTTGTTCTTGGAGATGGGCTTCGTCAGGCCTATGAAACAGGTAAGGGCAAGATTACGGTTCGTGCAAAGGTTGGAATTGAGCAAAATGGTGATAAACAAAATTTGGTTATCACAGAACTTCCATATCAAG
Source organism: uncultured Clostridia bacterium (assembly GCA_947591785.1). GTDB lineage: Bacteria > Bacillota > Clostridia > Christensenellales > UBA1242 > Caccovivens. The sequence continues at coordinate 82,603 of CANQDK010000004.1, forward strand.
TAAACAAAGCTCAACTGCTTCAAAAAATTGCTGAATTGAAAGAAAAAAATAAAGAAAAATTGTCTTGCATAAGTGAAATTCGTGATGAGAGTGATAGAAGCGGAATGCGTGCGGTTATTCGACTTAAAAAAGAAGCAAATCCAAAGAAAATTTTGGGAATATTGTTCCAAACCACAAATTTGCAAGTTTCTTATGCCATAAATATGGTTGCAATTGCAGGTGGAAAACCAAAACTTCTAAGTCTGATGGACATCATTTCGTATTATACCGCTTTTCAACGAGATGTTGTTGTTCGCAGGACTAAATTTGATCTCAATGTCGCAAAAGACAGAGCACATATTGTTGAAGGACTTCTCATTGCAATTAAAAACATTGATGCAGTAATCAAAATCATAAAAACTTCCGCAAATGTTTCAGAGGCAAAACAACGTTTGAAAGACAAATTTGCACTGAGTGACAAACAGGCACAGGCAATTTTGGATATGCGTCTTGCAAGACTTGTTAATTTGGAAGTGACAAAACTGGAAGAAGAACTTAAAGAACTGAAGGCCAGAATTAAGGAACTTCAAGCGATATTGGATAGTAAAAAACTTCAACTTGATGTTGTTAAGAAAGAAATTTTAGAGATTAAGAAAAAATATGGTTCTCCTCGTCGCTCTCACGAAATTAAATCTGAAGAAATTGTCTTAACAAAAATGGAAGAAATTGAGGATACGAAGGATTATCTTCTTGCACTTTCAGCTGGGAAAACATTAAAGAAAGTCAATATGAAAAATTATTCCAAATCAAACAAAATTTTAGGAGATAATTCAACTTTATTTGACATACACACACAAATTTTACCAGTTCGAGCAAGTGATACAGTGCTTATTTTTACGGATCGCGGAAATTGCATAAAAACTGTCGTTGAAAAATTGCCAGAGTGTAAGTGGAGAGAGAAGGGCATAACTCTTAAAAATATTGAAAAAACTATTGATATAATGGAAACCCCTGTCAGCATATTGAAAGTTGAAGGAGATGGGGAGATTGTGTTCTTTACGGCAAATGGAATTGTGAAACGTTCGACAGAAAAAGATATGCTTGTTGCAAAAACATTCTATCAAGCAATTAAGCTTTCAGAAGGTGACAGACTTATTGGCGTTGAACATGAAATAAAGGGCAAAAGTTTTGTTATCCTATCCAAAAATGGATATTGTGTGAATTTTGAAAAAACTGAAGTTCCAATTCAGGGACGCGTTTCTGGTGGTGTGAAGGGGATAAATCTTGAAGACAAGGACAGTGTTGTCTTTGCTGGACAAAACACTAGCGATGAATTTTTCATCGTCACAAATAATGGCTATGTGAAACGACTTCAAAGCCTGCAAATTCCAATTAGTGGAAGGTATAGAAAAGGTGTGAAATATATCAATTTTGAAGGCTCAGGAAAATCTGTTGTTTTTGTTGGAACAAGTGACAAATCAGTTGTTGATATGGGAGTGAAATTCTCACTTTTGGAAAGCAAAAAATACAAACTTTCAAATGACAGGTTAAGTGTTGGACAGGAAGAAGTTAAAAAGAAATTCTTAGGTGTTTATCAATTTATTGAATAGGTTTCTATTTCTCCAATGGATTCCCAATTTTTTAAATGAGTTTCAAATTCAAAGATGATTGATTGAAAATTTCATTAAAATTTTTCATGAAAACGACATTTTTTTGAAATTTGATAAGAATTTTAATGTAAACATTAAAAATAAGACAAAATTACCTTATACTTTTTCAGAATTTTGGTAATTTTGTTTTGTTTTTTGTCGTAAATTGTTTATAATAATTGTATGAAAAAGAATTTTGTCAAAAAAAGTCCTGCCAAAAATACTGTTCAGAAAGTTTTGACGGGACTTATCGCAATTTTTATGTCGCTCACACTTTTTAGTGGGTGCTTTGTTCTGTTTAAGAAGTTGGACAAACCTGTTCCAGAAATTCAAAATGGAGAATCAGACAAAAGGGATTGGGAAGACTTTTCTGTTGACCATTTGGATGGAGAAGGAACTGAAAATTCTCCTTGGGAAATTTCTAATGCTGAAGATTTGGCGTTTTTATCATCTTCAATGACGAAATTGAAGGATGTCAATGCAGACACAAACAAAATTGCTGTGACAAAAGCTCTTTCTGGTGTTTCGATTGAAAAGATTGCTTCTGACACACAAATTATGGCTCTTGCAACAAGCGAAGAAGCTCAAGAAGAAAATTATTTCACTTTCACTTCTGATATAAATCTTTCAAATTATCGCTGGAATCCAATTCCTGCACTAAATGGAGTTTTAGATGGAAATGGTCACACTCTTGATATTGGTGAGCGTGTTTTTTCTGATGAAGACTTAAAAAATCCAGTGTATAAACTTGATGAAAATGGATATGGAATTGCTCCGTTTGTTGGGGAGAACACTTCTATTTCAAATATTCATGTTTCAGGAACAATGACAACAAGTGTTGTAACGGGAAGCCAAAAGCAAGAGGATAGTGGTGCTGGATGGGGTCAAGCAGGATTTGTCTATGTGGCAGGATATTCTGTTGTTAATGAAAATAATAAGACTTTAAATAATGTTGTTGTTGATGTAAATATCAAACATACCAGCAATTTTGATGGCGATAATTCAGTGTTTGTGGGAGGAATTGTTGCCATAAATTGCGGCATGATAAAAAATTGTATGTTTCGTGGAGGGATAGAGGTTTGTGTTAGAGAATGGAACGAACGACGTTTTGTTTCAGGTGGAATTTGTGCTTCAAATTGTAATGGCGTTATCATGGATTGTTTAAATTATGGAAGTATCAATTTAAGGTCGCTTCCAGTAAACTGGGCTCTTAGTCGGGCAGAAGATGGAGTTGTAGGTGGAATTTGCGGAGAATCTTTGCCGAAGATGAACTACAACGATGACTTGAAAACGCTGGGACTTAATAAATATGCATTTCATGATGACAGTTGGTTTAATAATAATCTAGAGTCTTCTTATAGGTCTGCAAATGGTACAATTGTTCGATGTGTAAATTTTGGAACAGTGGGCTGTTGGCTTACTGATTATACAGTTGATAGTAATCAGACAATTTATGCTTGTGGTGGTATTGTTGGTAAACTTGGCGGATGGGATTTTGGTTGGGGAGTGAATCAGGCGACTTACTATTATTATGGAGCAGACTGGCAAAGAGTTGAACATTGTGTAAATTTCGGAACATTGAGACTTACAGGAACAGCAGAGAAAAGAGATCCACCCTCAATAAATTCAGGTGAATCTTATAGACGTCCTCGTCGTGTTAAAATTCAAAGCGGTGGTGTTGGTGGAATTATTGGATTGTTTATTTTTGGTAACAGAACTAATGGCACAACGATTTGTCAGAATGCTGGAATGTTGGAGTGTGTAAATTATGGAAATGTTTATCGTAATCCTCTCACGGAAATTGACAATGCTGGTATTGCCTGTTTAGTTGGGAATGCTAAATATAATGGTGTTAATAGCGGATACGATAATATCAATCTTTCTTTTAGTGGTGCAAATTTTGGTTATGAATATTGTGTTAGATATAGTGATGCGGATCCTTCAGGCAGTCATCCAGACTATATGCAGGAAGTAGCATGGGGGCACTCCTCTCAAACACTTTATAATGGCAATGATTATGACAAAATGACGGATTATAGTAATAATTATAATTATTTAGTGACCTTTCGTTCTCAAGATTTGCCTAATGGAACAGATGCAATCGGAGAATCGCTTAAAGATAAGCCTTTTGCAACATCAGTAAATAACAGTTCTGTGACAGCAGCTTTGGGAGAAAAAATTACTATTAATAGCAAAAATACATATTTTATTCCAATTTCTGCATTGACAGGCGTTAAATTTAAAATCAGAGGACAAAACCCTTATTCAAGTAATTATATTGATATGGCTATGAATCTCAATGATTTTTCAACAAAAAATTTGGGATATTATGATTCAAACAAATTTTGTAATGAGGCTTTTATGTTCTCAGATTCTGTTTTATATTCTGTTTTGTATTGTTTAAGAGGGTATGATGTTGGCGTCACGGTTGATTGTAAAAATCACGTATGTTCGGAAAATAATGAGGACTATGTTAATTATAGATATGCTATATACGATATAAGAAATGATGCACAAAACAAAAGAACAATTTATGATGAAAATAGAATTAAACTTGATATACCTTTTGCTACTCAACTCAAGATGAATGTTTTTGATTGGAAAGATGGAAATGTCCCTAATTATACAGCAGGTAGTCCTTTGTATTTCAATGAAATCATATTTAAGTCCACATATATACAAAGGGCTGACACTTTGGATAGTGTTAAGATATATGAATATGGTAAATATTTTACACCATTAGAACCTGAGATTTCTTTTGCAAATTTGTCATATAGCAGAAGGACTAAAACAGGAATAACTGAAACAGGTAATTTTAATTTGCTTGAGCATTATGATTCTTCAACCCATTATACACTTAATGAAGATGATAAAATTGAATTAAGAATTTCTCCAAAAGTTGGCTATGCAATTGCAAGTGTTGGTTTCAATAATAATGGAAGTTCATTTAACAATTTAATTACTGTCTATAATGGAACATCTAAAACGAATAGAACTCCTTCTGCAAACTATACTAACGAAAGCGGACAATCAAATGCTTCAATCCAATTTAGTCTTGGACAAGGTGGAGGACAGAATGTTTGGTCTGATTATTACGATTATAATAGTAATGAATCAAACGATGTATGGCTTGGAGATATTGTGTTGACTGCAACAATCCCAAGGGATATGAAGGCAATGGAAATCCTTTCAAATTTATATATTTATTACAAACCTATTTCTTATAAAGTTATGTTTTACTCACGAGAAGGTGAATTTGATAAATCTTATCCACCAAATTCATCTGAAAAAATTAGTGAACAAGCTTTATCAAGTTCAAATTCTGTTTCTGCTTTTCAGGCTCTTTCAAATTTGAATCCTGGTTTGCGTAGCGGATATATTGCATCTGTTAAATTTTATGACATTAATAAGAAGGAACATGACGAAGAAGTTATGCAGTTTGAATTGATGTCAAAAGATGTTTTAAATGAGTTTGGAAGGAGTGCCTATACTTATGATTATGGCACAATCTCTTTGGACAAACTCTTGAAGGGTTTTATAAGTGATACTACTTCTGACTGTTTTTATCTTTGCATAATTCAGCAACCAAGAAATTTTTCTATTGAAATAGAATCAACTTACAATGATTGGAATCATTTGGAAGAATTTACTGATGTGAGAGCCGATATGGGATTGCGAGCAGGAATAGTGCATAAAAATGATATTAGTGGTATCTATTATTTGCGTTTCAATACCAATGATAACGATGTTTCTATTGCATGTGGTTTAGATTCAACGCAAGGATATCAATTAAGCGTTGTTGAAGATGATTTTAATAAGAAATTTACAACTTTGGCAACTGATAAAAATGGATTGCCTGTTCTTTCAGAATCTGGAACATGGGGGATTATGTATTCTATTGATGTTCAAAAACTCGCAGATGCTATTTACATGAATCTTGCTAAGTCTAGTAATGCTGGCACCTATTTCCAAAATTTTAAAGATTGCACATTATATAATGATTTACTTGCAAGTGCTAGAAGTTATGTTTATCAGGGACAATTTAAATTGCAACAATTCACTCTTAATGGAGAAATCAAAAGCGTTGATGGTAAAAGTGGAACTATCACTGTTGCAACTTACTCTTCTGAAAAATTGTCAGTAAACAATTATAAAACTTCTGATACAAAAATATTCTCCAATAATGGCTCTATGAAAGTCTATTATAATGCCCCTGTGATTTTAACTGCAAGTAACGAAAGTGATTTTGGTGGATTCTACCTTGTCAAAGAAACTGATTTGGGTGAACAAGAATTTTTGCTTACTAACAAAAATTATTTCCATTTCTTTGTTGATGTGAAAGATGCAATAAAAATTATTGATAGTGATGTGTTTAAAGCTGATCTTGGCAAAATTCACATTAAAGCGGTTTATGGTTTAAATGGTCAATCTGAAAACAAGAGTTCAAAGCCTGCAACTGAACAAGGTGTTTTGATGATTAAAAATGCTTCAGAAATGGTTTGGTTAAGTGAACAAATGGAAATGGGTGAAACTTTCTCAGGAAGAATCATTAAAATGTGTAATGATATTGACATGCAAAATGTTCCATTTAATCCTATTGGAACAAATGTTAATAATGCTTTCCAAGGAACTTTTGATGGGCAATTCCATCATATAAAAAATTTGCTCGTCACTTCCGCTGAAGCAACTAATAGGGCTTACGGCTTGTTTGGATTTTTAGGTGATGGAGCTGTTGTAAAAAATTTGATTCTTGAATCTGGAAATGTTTCATGTATTAGTGCAAATGTTGGTGCTCTTGTTGGTTATGCTAAAAATGCTACGATTTCTCGTGTTGAAAATTATGGTGTCAATGTTGGTGGTGGTATATCTGGTTTCTTTGATATTTTTACAAATCCAACAGAAAAGTATATTCTATTCCATTCAACTGTTCAAGAAGAGATAACAAACAATATTCCTTCAACTTTATATGTTAATCCAGATACGCATGCTATTTTCTATACGGAAAGGCCTTTCAAAGATAATGATTCTGGCATTCAAGGAAGTGTTGGGGGCTTAATCGGAGAAGCAGATTCTGTTTCTATGATTGGTTGTTCAAATCGTGCAGAAGTCAATGGTGGCGGAGGCTTGATTGGTGATTCAACAAAAACAACTTTAAATCAGTGCTTCAGCACAACTGGTGATAAACTTAACAGTGTTGGCACTGCAACATTCACAAATTGTTATCTTGGAGAAATTTCTGGAAAATATAATATGTCTTTATCCATAAGCAATGTTTGGAGTTCTGAATCTACTTTGTCGCAAAATTCTAAAATCTGGACTATTGTAAATGGAAATATTGCTTTGAAAATTTTCTACTGGGATACTTAATTTATTTAAAAGAAAGTTATATTGTCATAACTTTCTTTTTTATTTGGATTTTAATTATAACAATTAAAAAAACTTTTAAATATTGATTTGAATTTTTTTATTCTTTTTTATCTTGATTAATAAGTTTATTAATTGAGATGAGTTGCTTTAGGGAGTTAAAGAAATTATAGTTTTTTGTTTGATTTGAGTTTGAAACTATTGTATTATGTGGCTGTAAGGATTTAAAGGGGTGAGTATGTATTCTCAGATTGCATTAAAAGTATATGGAGCTGTTTGTGAAGGATATATAAAATCTAGAGAAATGTTCTGGAAATTTTTTTCAAATGTTGATGAAATCAATCAATTAGAGATAAATACAAAACAATATGAAGAAAAATTGAAAAATGTTAATTTTGATATCGTTTGTGTTTTTGATGAAGGCTTTCCTAAAATCCCAAATATAATAAAGAAAAGCGACAGACCATTTTTGTTTGAATATTGTGGAGATTTGTCGCTTTTAGACAAAGTTGACAATAATATTGCAGTTATTGGCTTAAAAGAGCCGAATCAAAATATTATTGATAGAGAAAAAGAAATTGTTTCAAAAATCATAAAAAATGGTTGTTGTATAGTTAGTGGCTTAGCCAATGGTTGCGATACCGTTGCACATACAGAGTGTGTAAAAAATCATGGTAAAACTGTTGCATTTTTACCATCTAGTATAGAAAATATTTATCCACCTAAAAACTTAGATTTGGCAGTTGAAATTGTGAAAAGTGGTGGACTGGTTGTGAGTGAATATATAAATGAACCAAAAAGTTATGGTGAAAGGGTTGCTCGTTTTGTTGAACGTGACCGTTTGCAAGCCATGTTTTCCAAGGCAGTGGTGTTGATTGCAAGCTATCGTAATGGAGAAGGGGATAGTGGTTCTCGTCATGCAATGCAGAAAGCAAAAGAATATGATAGACGAAGATTTATGATGTTTGACAAACACATAGATTTTGATAAAGCGTTTTTTGGACTTAATCAGGATTTATTAAATGAAAATGTTACTATCTTAACAGAGAAATCAATAGATGATTTGTTTTAAAGGGATTTTAGTTGTGAAAAATTATTATAAATTTGTAAAAAATATATTAAACAAAAGTTATAAAAAAATATCGAATATTTCGATATTTTTGTTTCTTTAATAGCGATGAGAGAATTTCACTTTGAAATCGCTTATGCATGAATGTGAGTTACTCTTTTCTGGACATTTTGATGCATACAAGGTCCATGTACAATTTGCATCAGGGGGATAGTTTTTCATATTAAGCTTAATTTAAATTTTGTTTTAACATAATATTGTTGCATCAAATTTATTTTATATTATCATAAATTTATTATTCTTTTGTGTTTATCGCTCTCTAATTTTCTTTTCTTTTCTCTTTTTGATTGCGTTATCAATATTTGAGTTTATTTCTTCTTCTGTGCGGATTCTTCCCAAATCAATAAGAACCGAATCATCACCAGAACTCATTTGAGAAACACGTGGTAATGAGTATTGTTTTTCCGTGTTTTTTTTGTTGTCTTCTTTTTTCATTTTGTAGTTCCTTTTTTGTGTTGGTGTCGAAGGTGGGAGTCGAACCCACATGAAGTTGCCCTCGCGGGATTTTGAGTTTTATAATCAACTTCTCATATGTTCATTTTTGATGACAAATAAAGTTGTTTTGTTCCCTTGAATGTCCCGAAAATAAGGACAAAATGCCTTCTGCAACTATTTTGTATTGTTGTTTTATATTATATCATACTTTTTAGGTTTTTGCAATTAATTTTTGCAATTTTTCATTAGAAAAATGTAAAATTGCAATGCAAAATAATTATTTTATGTTATAATAAGGCTGAAAAGATAAGGGAGCACTTATGTATAACGAAGAAGAATTTTTAAAATTTTATGAGAAACAAAAGGCATGCTTTGAAAAAGAAATTAATGAAACAAAAAACATGCTTAAAGAAGTTATAGGAGAAGAAAAAGATGGGTTTTATAGAATAAGCCAAATGTTAAGACTTATTGAATTTGATTATAAAGATTTGCTGGAAAGTGTGGGCGAGCTGGCAGAAGCAGTTAATTATACTAAAAAACAGATGGAAAAGTTGAAAAGTTTAGAGGATGAATTTAAGCAGATAACGAAAATGTCTCCAGAAGAATATGCTTCTGAAGAATTTGATGTGGTGAGTGAAATTGTGAAAAAAGTAAACAGGTTAGATAATCCAAATCAGAAATTGGCATTATCATATATCAGTGGAATGGTTACGGCTTTTGAGGATAATAAAACAAACAAAAAGCCTAAGAAATTCTTGTAAAAGAGAAAAGATATGAGTAAAAATGAAATTGTAAAGCAAAAGGCATTGAGAGGGAAAACAAAGATAAGACATCCCATTCATCAGACAGGTCTGTGGGGCGGGTTGTTAGAGGAATATGACGAAAACGAAGCAAATTTTTCTTTTAGATTCAAATTAGATCAATATAATTTAAAAAATTTTAGCGAAATTACCGAACTAAACTTTGTTGCAGAAAGTTATGCACGTGCTTGTTTAACGCTTTTAAAAGAGGTTAATAAATATAATTTAGGAAACCAAACTTCTATTAATAAAAAAAGAATTTATCGCTATTTGCCCGCCATGTTTTGTTTTAGACATTATCTAGAATTAAGATTGAAATGTCTTTATATGGATTTAACAAAAGAAAGTTTTTCAATGGAGCATTCTTTATCAAAATTATTAGAGGAAGTAAAGAATGCTGGATTTAATATGGACTCATTTGATAAAGCAGTGGAATATATTTCAAATTTAGAAAAAAATGACGACTCTTATTTTAGATATTTAATTTCAAAATCTTTTAAGAGTGTAGACAAATTAACGATACCTGTTCATGAATTTGCAAAAGTAAACAATTGGATAAATAAAATTGAAATTGATTATAATCATTTTATAAGAGAAAAAGTGTATGTATAGATTTGGAATAATTTTCCGAAAAAAAGTATTGACATTTGGGTGAAAGTTGAGTACAATAAGGTTGTAAATTCAATAAAAGGAGCCAAAAATGGTTGCGATTAGAGTTAATAACAACAATAATAATTTCAACGCATTAGTTTTAATGGGTTCCTTTATTGTTGTTGATTAACTTATAGAAAATTTGAAGTTATCAATGGGGTGGAGGAATTCCACTCCATTGTTTTTTATATTCAAACTTTGGGTGGAAACGAATTTAATTTGAACAAAATTTTGAAAGGAGTTTTACCATGAAAAAGAAATTTGATTTTGTTAGAGTTATCAATAATAACGCCGTGGCGGGCGGAGATTTTTCATGGACTAATTTAGTCAAAAAGGTTTTTAAAAAATACAAAAATTTGTTAAAATTAAAGGAGATTAAAAATGAAAAGGATTTATATCAAAGACATCCAGCCAGATGTTGAATGCGAAATAAGTGGCTGGATTGAAAAAATACGAGAACAAAAGACCATGCTGTTTGTTGTTTTGAAAGACAGCACGGGAAGTGTGCAAGTGGCAATCGAAAAAGAAAAATTGCCCAAAATGGCACAAAAAATTGGAAAACTTTCAAGGCAAAGTGTTGTAAGGTTTTTCGGAAAGGCAAAAAAGGCTGAAATTGTCAAACTTGGCGGAATTGAGTTTGTTCCAACAAGTTTTGAAATTGAAAGTGTTGCCGAAGAACTGCCCATCGACAGCGAAAGCGGAAAAGAACTTAAAATGGATTTTCGCTGGATTGATTTAAGGCAGGACAAAGAGCGATTGATTTTTCAAATTCGCACCTACGCCGAGCACATTATGAGAGAGTTTTTCATTGAGAAAGGCTTTATTGAAATTCACACTCCAAAAATCACAACGCAGTGTTCGGAAGGTGGTGCAGATGTGTTTGCGGTGGATTATTATGGGCAAAGGGCATATCTCACGCAGAGCCCACAATTTTACAAGCAAATGGCAATGGCTGCTGGCTTTGACAAAATGTTTGAAATTGGTCCATATTATCGAGCGGAAAAATCTTTCACGGCAAGGCACACGGCGGAAGCGACTTGTTTGGATTTTGAAATTGCCCATGTGAAAAGCCATCACGAAATTATGGATTTTGAAGAGGAATTTTTCATCTACACTCTTTCAAAAATCAAAGAAAAATATGGCAGTTTAATCAAAGAAGAATTTGATTTGGACATTCTTGTGCCAACAAAAATTCCAAGGCTGAAACTATGCGAAGTTTTTAAGATTTTCAAAGAAACTTATGGCATTGAAGTTCCGGAAGAAAAGCAACTTGATTTGGACCCTGACCAAGAGAAACTTATTTGCGACTATTCCAGCAAATATTTGGGCAGCGAGGCGGTGTTTATAACCGACTATCCTGCCGAGGCGCGTGCATTTTATTCCAAAAAAATTGACGGGACGTTTGACTGCATGGCCTTTGATATGTTATACAGAGGATGGGAGTTAAACAGCGGAGCCGTGCGTGAGTACCGATATCAAGAGCTTAAAGCACAAATTGAAGAGCATGGCGTGGACAGCGAGAAAATGAAGGACTATTTGGAATTTTTCAAATACGGCTGCCCACCACACGGCGGAATTGGATTTGGAATTGACCGATTTATTGCAAAATTGTTGGGACTGCCAAGCCTGAAAGAAAGCATTTTTGTTTTCCGTGGCCCAAGCAGAGTCAAACCTTAGGAGGAAGATATGAAAGTCGATTTAAAGCATTTGGAATATTTGAGCAAACTCAAAATTGAAGATGGCGAAAAGGAAAAATTTGAGGCCGATTTTGTCAAAATTTTGGATTTTGTGGACGAAATCACAAAACTTGATTTGCCCGAAGAATACAAGGCAAAGGCAGTGCCTTTAAGTGAACTTCGAGCAGATGAAGTGCAAATAGTCGAGCCTTGCGATACGCTCTTGAACGCACCAAAGAAAAAAGACGGGTGTTTTGTGACGCCACTGGTGGTGGAATGATGAAAGCAGAATTTGATAAAATGACTGTTCGCGAGCTTGCGAAAGGGATTAAGTCACAAAAATACAAAAGTGAAGAAATTGTGCGATTTTTTGCAGAAAAATGCGAAAAATTTGCGAAATTTAATGCAATTATTGAAGTCTTTGATGATGTTTTTGAAAAAGCACGCTCGATAGATGAAAAAATTGCTCGCGGAGAAAAAGTGGGGAAACTTGCCGGAGTGCCTGTTGCAATCAAAGATAACATTTTGTGCAAAGGCAAAAAAATGAGTTGTGCAAGCAAATTTATGAAAGATTTTGTTGCACCTTTTTCTTCCACAATTGTCAATAAACTTGAAAGCGAGGATGCTATTATTTTTGCACGCACAAACATGGACGAGTTTGCTATGGGTGGCAGCACCGAAAATACAATTTATGGGCCATGCAAAAACGCGTTTGACGAGTCGCGTGTTGCCGGTGGTAGCAGTGGTGGAAGTGCGGTGGCTGTTGCACTTGGTCTTTGCCCAGTGGCTATTGGAACTGACACTGGCGGCTCAATAAGACAGCCAAGTTCTTTCAATGGCGTTGTTGGAATTAAGCCAACTTATGGCACTGTGTCGAGATATGGAATTGTGGCGTTTGCAAGTTCCACCGACCAAGCCAGCCCAATCACAAGAACGATTGCGGATAGTGAATTTGTTTTGAGCATTCTCGCCGGAAAAGACGAACATGACATGACTACAATTGACAGCGATTTTGAAAAAGCTTCAACAAAGAAAAAATACATTATTGGGCTTTGTAAAGAATTGGCTGAAAAAATCAAATCACTGCCAGAATATCCACATTTTAAAGCCGCTGTGGAAAAGATGAAACAAGAAAGCTTTGATTTTGTAGAAGTTAGCGTTCCGCACATTTTGAACAGTCTTGCTTGCTATTACATTTTGACGCCTGCGGAAGCTGCATCCAACCTTGCTCGATTTGACGGGGTTAAATACACAAGTCGCAGTGCGAGCGCGAGGACTTTGGAAGAAGTTTTTGTGAAGAGCCGCAGTGAAGGTTTTGGGAAAGAAGTGCAACGCAGAATAATGCTTGGCAACTTTGTGCTTTCAAGCGGATATTTTGACGCCTATTACAAAAAGGCAAAAGCCCTTCAGCAACTTTTGAAAAAAGAGTTTGCTGCCGCATTTGAAAAGTGCGATTGCATTCTCACTCCAACAACTCCGGGCGAAGCGTTTGAGATTGGCGGAAAAATCAAAGATCCATTGTCAATGTATCTGGAAGATTTGTTTACTGTGCCAGCAAGCATTTCGGGCATTCCAGCACTCTCTGTGCCTTACGCGAAAGGTGAGCACGGCTTGCCACTTGGCTTGCAGTTTATGGGCAGTGCAGGAAGTGAAAAGGTGCTTTATGACATTGCTAAAAAGTTTGAGGGAGGCTGCTATGGAATATGATGTTGTTATCGGACTTGAAATTCATGCCGAATTAAAAACAAAAACCAAAGTTTTTTGCTCTTGCAAAAACGAATTTGGTGCAAAGCCGAACGCAAACACTTGTCCTGTCTGCACGGGAATGCCAGGTGCACTGCCAATCATCAACAGGCATGCTGTGGAACTTTGTATAAAGGCGGGCTTGTGTTTTGGCTGCTCAATTTCGGAATATGCCGTGATGGAACGCAAAAACTATTTCTATCCCGACCTTGCCAAAGCCTATCAAATCAGCCAGATGGTACATCCGATTTGCATTGGTGGAGGAATTGAACTGAAAAGCGGCAAATTGATGCGTTTGAACCGAATCCACTTGGAAGAAGATGCGGGAAAACTTACGCATATCAGTCGTGCGGTTGGAACACTTGTGGATTATAACCGTGGCGGAACTCCACTTATTGAAATTGTCACTGAGCCTGACTTTTCGACTGCCGAAGAAGTGGATGAATTTTTGAAACGCGTGCGTGAAAGCCTTATTTATGCTGGCATTGCCGACTGCAAAATGGAAGAGGGTGGAATGCGTTGTGATGTTAACTTGTCGCTCAAGCCAAAAGGCTCGCAAGTGCTTGGCACAAGAACAGAAATGAAAAACCTCAACTCTTTCAAAAGCGTGACGCGTGCGATTGAATATGAAATCAAACGCCAAGAAGAAATTTTAGATGAGGGCGGAAAAATTATTCAAGAAACACGAAAGTGGGATGATGCCAAAGGCAAAAACCTTTCTATGCGCACAAAAGAGCAGGCACAGGATTATCGCTATTTTCCTGATCCAGACATTTTACCAATTTCAATTTCAAAAAGCGATGTTGAAAGAATAAAGGAAGAGATGCCAATGCTGCCAGAAGACAGGCGAAAAAGATATGTCGAAGAGTTTGGCTTGCCTGAATATGACGCGGCAATTTTGACATCTTCAAAATATGTTTCTGACTATTTTGAAAAGTGCGTGAAAATTTTTGACAGCCCAAAGAAAATCAGCAACTGGATTATGGTTGATTTACTGAAACTCGTCAAAGAGCAAGAAGATTTTGTTTTTCCAATTTCGGAAGAAGATTTGTGCGAAATAATCAAGATGGTGGAAGAAAAAATTATCAACAAAACTGTTGGACTTCAACTTTTGGACGCAGTGATAAAAACCGGCAAAAAGCCAAGCGTTTTGGCAAAAGAAATGAATCTGATTGTGACAATCAGCGAAAAGCAAATTTTGTTGCTTTTGCAAAAACTTAAATCCGAAAACGCAAAAGTGAGCGAAGATTATGCAAAAGAGCCGCAAAAAGTTGTTGGCTTCATTGTGGGCTATGTTATGAAAAACACCGCCGGCAAAGCCAACGCCGAACTTGTGAAAAGTCTAATCCAAAAAGTGTTTTGAAATAAGAAACGAAATTAGCTTTTTAATTATATATTTGTTTTGTGAAGCAAAAAACCAACTATACTTTTTAAATTTATTAATGTATAAGATTGATATTTGTATCATCAAAGCTGGCATAGAAGAATAAAAAATAAACAAATTAATCAAAAGAAATAGGCCCACAAATTCTTTGCAAGCGAAAATAAGTCAATAGCATAATATTTTTGTTGGTGCCGAAGGTGGGAGTCGAACCCACATGAAGTTGCCCTCGCGGGATTTTGAGTCCCGTGCGTCTGCCATTCCGCCACTTCGGCATATTTATTGCTGATTGCTTTGTGTTTTCATTCACAATTGCTTTTATATTTTAGCATACAAAAATAATTTTGACAAGTGTTTTTCCAAACTTTTTTGATTGGTATAAAATATTTTATTGTTTTATTATTTTATTTTGTCGTTTTATTATTTTTTTGTTGGACAATTTTTTTGAAGAATGTTATACTAAAAAAAATTGTGCGAGGAAATATGTTTGACTATATTGTTGTTCAAGCGGGTGGAAAAGGCACAAGACTTGAACATCTTACAAAAAACAAACCTAAATGCTTAGTTTCAATTGACAATTTGCCAATGATTTTTCATCTTTTTAAATTGTTCCCAAATAAAAAATATGTCATTATTGGCGATTATAAGTTTGATGTTTTGAAAAAATATTTAGAAACTTTTGCTAAGGTTGATTTTCAACTTGTCTGTGCATCTGGTCATAGAGGGACTCTTGCTGGATTGGAAGACGCTTTTGGTAAAATTCCTTCAGGGGAAAGTTTTATGCTTATATGGTCCGATTTGATATTGGAAGAAGCTGAACAATTAGAAAATTTGGAAAATTCTAATTTTGTTGCACTTTCAAAAACATTTTCATGTAGATGGAGATATGAAAATAAGAAATTTGAGGAGATTCCATCAATAACAAATGGTGTTGCAGGACTTTTTATTTTTAAGGACAAAAACATTTTAACAAATTTGCCTAAAGATGGAGAGTTTGTTCGTTATTTAAGCGAACAAAATATAAATTTTCAAGAAATATTTCTCCCAAAAACAAAAGAATTTGGATTGTTGGAAGTGGTTGAAGGTTTGAAAAAACCAATTTGCAGACCATTTAACAGACTGACTTTTTTTGAAGATAGAGTGATTAAAGAACCTATTGATTCTCAGGGAGAACAACTTGCTGTTAGAGAGAAGAGATGGTATCAATACATACAAAATAAGTGTTTTAGTCAAAATTTGCCAAAAGTTTTTTCGTTTGAACCTTTAACTATTGAGAAAGTTGTTGGAAAAGGTGGTGCTGATTGTCATCTTTATAGCATGGGAGGACTTAATATAGATGAAAAAGAAAAAATTTTGACAAGTGTTGTGAATTGTCTTAAAGAAATTCATAAAATTGAAAAAATCCCAACGGATTTTGAGAGCTTTGTTGATGCCTATCTTATAAAAACAATAAAACGACTGAATACTGTGAAGAATCTAATCCCATTAAGCGATAGGGAAAAAATTGTCATAAATGGGCATGAGTGCAGAAATATATTCTTTTGTTTGCCACAAATTTCATCAGAAATATTTAAGTATTATCCACAAAATTTTTGTGTTATTCATGGTGATGCAACTTTTTCAAATATACTTTTTGATGGGACAAGACCAGTTATAATTGATCCACGTGGATATTTTGGAAAAACGGAATTATATGGTGATGAAGCGTATGATTGGGCAAAATTGTATTATTCAATTGTTGGTAATTATGACCAATTTAACTTGGGGAATTTTAAACTTGAAATAAACGAGAATGATATTAAACTTGACATAGGTTCTTCTGGCTTTGAAGATTTGGAAGCAATATTTTTTAAATTGCTTGAAGGCCGCGTTAAAAAAGCTCAATTAAAACTTTACCATGCGATAATTTGGTATTCCTTGACAACTTATGCTTGGAACGATTATGACAGTATTTGTGGGGCTTTTTATAAAGGCTGTATTGAATTGGAAAAATTTTTTGAGGAGATTGAAAATGAATAGTTATTTCAAAAAAACATTGCATATCATAGAAAATTCTTTGGAATCAATAGATGAAAGCATCTTTGAAAAACTTGTTTGTGATTGTGAAAAAACCTTGAAAAATGGTGGAAAGATTATTGCCAGTGGTTTGGGTAAAAATGTTCCTATTTGTGAAAAATTTGTTGGAACAATGAATTCTTTTGGCCTTAATGCAAGATTTTTGCATTCAAACACCGCAGTTCATGGTGATTTGGGTATTGTTAAAAAAGGAGATGTGGTTATTGTCCTTTCAAAAAGCGGAAATACTTGTGAAAGTATTGAACTTATTGAACATCTAGATTGCAAAGAACCTTGTCTTTGGATTTTTACTTTCAATAAAAATGGAAAAATGTGTCAAAAAACAACTAACAATTTTTGCATGAATCTTATTGAAGAAGGAGATTTGTGGGATATAGCACCAAATAATTCCACTACTGTTTTTTTAATTGTTTTGCAAGCTCTTGCAGTTGAACTCTCAAAAAGAATGGGTGTGTCGCTACAAGACTTTAGAAAAAACCATCCAGGCGGAGGAATTGGCAAAAAATTGGAAAATATGAATGTTTGATAAAAAAATGTTTGCAATATAGCATGTTTTTTTCTTCCAAAATACTACTTTACAATTTTGTTAAAAGATTTTTTAAAAAAACTTAATTATAATTTTGTTTTTAATTGTAACTTTTTATTACTTATATTTTAAAATTACAGGGGGCAGTATGACAATATTTGAAGCTTTGCAAAGGGTTGGAGCATTCTTTTCAATTCCATTTTTATATAGAAAATTAGAAAAGGAAAGAAAACCAGGAGAAACGATTGTTGTTTTAGCACCAAAATTTGGTGATAGTGTTTATGCTATGCTATATGTTGAAGAATTTAAAAAAGAAACAAACAGAAAAATTGCTGTTTATTGTTCAGAAGCCAATTTAAAATATTTTAAAAATTACGAATGTGTTGACAGGTTCATAACACACAAAAGTAATGAATTTAATCAATCAAGAATATTTATGGGGTGCTGGTTTAAATTTTTGTTTAAACGCAAATGTTTAAATAAGGATATAATTTACACTGTTCCACCACAGTATTTTTATAACGAAAGAAATAGTATAGACATTTACCAAAATGTTGTATTTTCAGTAAAGAATGACAATAAACAACTTTTAAAACTTAAAAAAACTTCAGTTAAATCAATTAGTGACTTTGAAAAGAATAAAGACAGAATTGTTGTTATAAATTCTTATTCAAATTCTTATAGAAGCAAATGTAGAAAAATTTTGCAGAATGTTGCAAATTTACTTATTGAAAAGGGTTATATTGTTTATAGTAATGTGGTTGGAAAACAAAAGCCTCTTGATAATACTATTTCCTTACATTGCCCTGTTGATGAATTGTTTGAAATATGTAATCATATTAGAGCCTTTATCACAATACGCTCTGGAATCGTTGATTTTGTTGCAGGAACGAATTGTGAAAAGTATATTCTTTATATGCACAAAAAATTGCTCAAATATTGCTCTATTGCATCTCTTAATAACAACATAAATGAATTTGAAGTTTTGAAAAAAGGAGATGATAAAAATTTTCTAGAATTTGTTGATGAAAAATTTACAAAAATGAAGTAACAATTATGTTTTTTTAAGTTTTTACAACTTATATTAAGTTAATTAAAATGGTGTTTGGGTTGACTGAAATAAATTATGACAGGATTGCAAAGAAAATTGAGAAAAAATCCTCTGACTTGAGACTCAGGGATTTTTATGCTGAACTTACAATGGTAAGTCCTACTTTTTTGCCAAGAATTTCCAAATTGATTGAACAATCTTCTTCTGCTGAGAGAAAATTAGGTGCTCATAGTTTGTGTTTAGGAGATTTGAAAAGCCTTACTATGAATTTTTATCAAGAGCTTAATCATGCTTATCCTGAACAAATTTTGTCTATTTTAAATTCGCCAAACACATTTCTACGAGAGTCTGAGCCAACTCAGTCTTCAGGTAAAAATTTTGTTGCACAGCTTGGAACTATGTGGTTGATTGAATTACATCCATCAACTAATCTTTCAGGGGTATTAACATTGCCACACGAATATTGTCATTTGCTTGAGCAACGTATTCAAGAACAAAAACTGCCAAAAGAAGAATGTATTGGTGAAATTGCGACAATGTTTATTGAAAAAATTTTTATTGACTACCTTGAAAATCATAAAGTTATTTCTTCTAAAAATTGTCAAACTTTAAGAGATGCCTTAAAAACAACCTTGATTGATGATGCCAAAATTATTGCGGAAGAAAGTTTTGTTTTTAACTCATTTAAACAACCTATTGATGGACTGCAATTAAAGGATTTTGCAGAGAATTTGAGTGATGAAAAAAAAGCAAAATTTATTAATCGAATCAAAAAAATGTCAAATTCAAGAGCAGAGAATGGGGCGGTTCAGATGAGATATGTTATTGGTGGGCTTGTCAGCGAAGAAATGTATTACGAATATCTTAAAAATCCAAAAGATACGCTTGAAAAATTTGATTTTTTCTTGAAACATAATGCTGAAATGTCTGTAAAAGATTCTTTCAAATTGTTATGTGGAGATGAATATGCAACAAAACTTGGCTTTGATTTAAAGACTGAGAGTTTTCATAAAAGTGACAAAGAAAACATTGTGCGAATTAATTAATTTTATTTATTTTTAATATTTATTTTGATTAATATAATCCATTTTTTAAATGGTTTTTTCTTTGCTGTCAAAAATTTGCTTGCTTAATTTATTTTAACTGTGATATAATCAACATGAAAGATTGTATAGGATTATTATTTGTTATGATTTTTAGGAAATTTTTTAATAAAGATGCTTCTTTGACTGACGAACTTGCAAAGGAATTTAATGTTCTGCCTGAAACAATGTATTTAATTCTGTCTAGAGGGTTCTCAACAAGGGAAGAAATATCTGCATATCTCTCCATGGGTGAACTTTTGGACCCTTTTCTTATTTCTGGCATGAAGGAACTGTGTGACAGAATTGAACTTGCAAAGAAAATGGGAGACAGGATTCTTATTTTTGGCGACTATGATGTTGATGGCATCTCTGCAACTGCAATAATGTTGAAAACTTTAAAAAAAATTGGCATAAGTGCTGATTTTTATCTTCCAAATCGTTATGTTGATGGTTATGGTTTGTCCTGTGAGTGTATAGATAAGATTGAAAAAGATTTTTCTCCAGACCTTATTATCACAGTTGATTGTGGAATATCTTGTGCGAAAGAAGTGGAATACGCAAAGGAAAAAGGAATTGAAATTATCGTCACTGACCATCATGAAATCCCAGAAATATTGCCTGACACTTTGGTGCTTAATGCAAAAATTGAAGGGCAAAAATACCCTTTCAAGGAACTTTGTGGCACTGGAATGGCATACAAAATCAGTGAAGCAATTCTTGGACAAAAAAAAGCAGAAGAGTTTTTGCCTATTGCTGCAATTGCAACGATAGCAGATATTGTTTCTTTGAAAGGCGAAAATCGGAATATTGTTAAGCGAGGCTTTAAATATTTTGATAAACTTCCTTATGGACTCAAAATGCTTTTTAAAGAAAATAATGTTTCAATATCAAATCCAAATGCAACCGACATTGCTTTTAAAATTGCTCCAAAAATCAATTCATCTGGGCGTATGGGTGATGCAAAAGATAGCTTGGCTCTTTATATGAGCGAAGACCCTGTTGTTGTGAGGAAATATCTTGACAAAATAAAAAAACATAATTTGAAAAGGCAAGAACTTTCTTCAGTTGTTATGGAAGATTGTGAAAAAGCATTAAAAAAAATGGACCTTTCAAGAACCAGGGTGATTTGTCTTGCATCAAAGAAATGGGACCAAGGAATTTTGGGGATAGTTTGTGCAAAGCTTGTTGAAGAGTATAATCGTCCAGTTTTCCTATTTTCACAAATTGACAACACATTACATGGCTCTGGAAGAAGTATTGATGACATCAATATTCATGAAATTCTTTCATCTTGTCAAGATATTTTGGAAACCTATGGTGGACATACTATGGCTGCAGGGCTGACTTTGAAAAGAGAGTGTTATGAGGAGTTTGTTTCAAGAGTTAATGCTTTTGTGTTTGAGCATGTCAGCGAAGAAGTCTTTATGCCAATAAAATATTTTGACATGGAAGTTAGAAATGAAAATTTGACAGAAAGATTTATGAAAGAACTTGAACTTCTTGAACCAGTTGGATGCGATAATCCTAGACCAAGATTCAAAATTTCAACAGAAAATGTTGAAATCTTGCCAAGAAAATATTCTCCATCACATTGTGAAATTAAAATTGGAGATTTGAAACTTACCTATTTTAATTTTATAAAAAATTTCAATGAACTTAAATTTTCAAGATACAAAACTTTCATCTTTGAATTCCAACGCGACAGTGGTGTTGTCAGCGATTTTGATATGGGTTCGTTTATTGTTGAAAATGCACATTTATACACATATCCAGTCCAATATGGGCAGTTGGCTTATGAAAATAATTGTCCTGCAGTGTTTTCATACTATACAAATGAACAGATGCTTCCTTTCGTTGCAGGTTTGACTGGGAGTGTCTTTGGAACGGCTTTCGTGACATATTCTGCCTATGATTTTGTGAATTTTTTGCGTTCCTATTCGAAAGACAACATTTTTAATATTGGAATTTTTGATGAAAATTGTATTGGGTATAACAGCATTCTTCTCTCACCAATAGGTGTTGATTGGGCGAAAAATTTTAATAGGATAATTTTCCTTTCTCCATGTCTTGATGAAGGGTTTATAAGCAGACTAAATCTTGTCACGAAGGCGGAAATTTTCTTGCCAATTGACAGGCAGAGTGACACGCAAAGATTTGCAGGCGTTGACCTTTCAAGAGAAACTTTTGGACAAGCTTTTAAAGCTCTCACTGGACGCGGGGCGGGAAGATATTATTCTATCTTTGACCTATTCAATAATAGAATTAAAGGTAAGATGAATTTTGACACATTCTTTGTTGCATTTTTAGTTTTCAAAGAACTCGGACTTATTGAAGTCAAAAAAGATGTTTTTCTTGATATAACACAAGTAAAAGATGTCAAAAAAGAACTTTCACAGTCAAAACTTTACAACAAATTGTTGTTACTTAAAAAAAGCTTAGCGGAGAAAAAATGAAGAAAGAAATAAAAGATAAGCCAGAAAAAGAAGCTCTTTTAAAAAAAATTTTTGACAATTTTCAGCTAAATGAAAAAGAGAAAAAAATAGTGAATCTTTCACTCGTTGAAAGTATAAATTTTTCTCGTTTTTCAACCGTTTTGGACACGTTAATAAAATATCATATTCAAGACGAAGTGCTTGTTGCCTATTTGCTTTTTCAGTTGTCTAAAAGTGATGAACTTTTGGCAGAAGCTCACAAAAATATGTTGTCAAAAAGTCAACAAAAACTTTTTGAAATTTTTACAGTTTTGAAAGATGTCACTTCCTTGACAAAAAGTGGAGAAGCAGAAGACATTAGACGTATGTTTGTTGCAATATGTCAGGATATGCGAGTTGTCATTATAAAGTTTGCAACAATTCTTTATGATTTAAACCTGATTGAAAATCCTATGACTGACCAAGAAAAGAGTTTTATGCAAATGGTTAGTGATATTTTTGCTCCTCTTGCAGAAAGGTTGGGGTTGTCTTACTTTAAGAATAATTTTGAAGATAAGTGCTTTGAGCTTCTTGAACCTTCTGCGTTTGAACAACTTAAAAACAATGCTCTTCTGCAGACAGACAATAATCAAAAGCAGTTTGAAATAACACGTAAGAAGTTGGAACAGATTTTAGACGAACTTCATATTGTTGGAGAAATACAATCAAGACAAAAGCATTTTTATAGCGTTTACAAAAAACTTGTAAGAAAAAATGTGACTCTTGGAAAAGTGTATGACCTTTTGGCTATGCGTGTTCTTGTGCCAACTGTTGAGGACTGCTATGCTGTTTTTGGGAAAATCCACTCCATTTATAGACCAATTGCAGGACGAGTTAAGGACTATATTGCCAATCCAAAACCAAATGGATACCAAAGTTTGCATACAACGATTATTGCTGACAACAACAGACCTTTGGAAATTCAAATTAGAACTTTTGAAATGCACAAAAACAGTGAATATGGTGTTGCTGCTCATTGGATTTATAAAGAAAAAAGAAAATCACAAAATAAGTTTGACCAGAAAATGACTTGGTTTAGGCAAGTGCTTGAAAATGCAGAGGATATGAGCAGTGAAGAGTTCTTGGAAACTTTGAAAACTGACTTATACGGAGAATCTATTTTTGTTCAAACGCCAAAGGGAAAAGTTATGGAATTTCCTCTTGGTGCTGGAATTATTGATTTCGCTTATGCAATTCATACAGAAATTGGACATAATTGTGTTGGTGGAAAAATTAATGGAAAACTTGTTCCAATCACCACTGCTCTTTCAAATGGTGATGTTGTGGAGATTCTCACAAGCCAAGGGAATAAAGGCCCATCAAGAGATTGGCTTTCCTATGTCAAAACTTCAAGTGCAAGAGCAAAAATAAGAGCGTATTTCCGCACTGAATTGAAAGATGAAAACATTAGAGTTGGAAAAACAATTCTTGAACAAGCCGTCAAGGCGAGAAATCTTAATCTATCAAAGGTTTTGAAGGAAGAGTATCTTTTGGATATTGCTCACAATTTGATGTTTGATGATTTAGATTCTCTTTATGCAGCAATTGGTGCTGGTAGTGTGACAGCAAACAATGTTGTTGGAAGACTTGTGAATCTTTATAACAAAGAAAAAGCAAACGATGTTTCTCCACATATAATAACTGTCAAGAAAAACAAAAACGGAATTTTGGTTGATGGTGACAGCGGACTGCTTGTGAGATATGCTGGGTGCTGTTCGCCAGTGACAGGTGATGAAATTGTTGGTTATATTTCACGTGGGCGTGGAGTCACAATTCACAGAGCAAGTTGTCCAAATCTCAAATATCTTGAACCAGAACGACTTATTAAAGCAGAGTGGCAGGACAGTATTGTTTCTGAGTTTATAACAGTAATCAAAATTAATGCGATTGATTCATCGAGCGTTATTAACAATGTTACAAATGTTGCAAGAGAACTTAAAAACAAGTTGAAAGGTTTTGCGTTTAAGGTTGTGAAAGATGAACTTGTTTTTGAAGTTGTTATTCAAATAAGCAACAAAAGCGAGTTGGAAAATATTATTAAATCTTTTGAAAATATTAAAGATGTGAAAAGTGTGCAAAGGAGTGAATAATGAAGATTTGTTGCCAAAATGTGGATTATGAAAAAGATATGCAAGACCTTGTCAATCTCTTTTTTGATGAAGAAGATTGTCCTTTTTCAATCGAACATTTGGAAGAAAAGAACGGACAAAGTCTCAAAAGCACTTTTCTTGTTGGAAGCGGAGATGAAAGGAAAAAGTTTGAGAAAAATTTTGTTATTCCAGACAAAATTGACAGCCTTTTAGAAAAAAGTTTGATAAAGCGTAATTTCAAAAATCATCTTTATGAGGTGCTTTCATCTTTGACTAAAAAAACTTTGCCTTGGGGTTCTTTGACAGGTGTAAGACCAACAAAATTTGCACGTGACCTTGTTGACCGTGGTGAAATTAAGCCTCATCTTATAAGTGAAACGCTTGTGAGAGAGTATTATGTTTCACAGGAGAAGGCAAAACTTGTCACACAAATTCTGCAAAATCAAAAAAGTATCATAAAAAATGATAAACTTGTTGACCTTTTTTTGAATATTCCAATTTGTCCAACAAGGTGTAATTATTGCTCGTTTATTTCCAGTGAACTTAAAACTGTTGCAGATAAAGTTGACAAATATTTGGATTGCCTTATCAGAGAACTTGAAGAGATGAAAAAAGTTATTGCGGAGAAATCATATATTGTTCGCAATATATACATAGGTGGAGGAACGCCAACTGTTCTCACAGCACAACAACTTGAAAAACTCTTGTCGCACATAACATATCCAGTCAGTGAATTCACTGTTGAATGTGGAAGGGCGGACACTATAACAAAGGAAAAATTAAATGTTTTAAAGAAAAATGGTGTAACTCGAATTTCAATTAATCCTCAAACATTCTGTGAAGCAACTTTAAAACGTATTGGACGAAAATCAACAAATAAAGAAGTTTTTGATGCATATATGTTGGCAATGGAGTATGACTTTGTTGTGAATATGGATATAATTGCTGGGTTGACAGGTGAAAGGTTTGCAACCTTTAAGAAAACAATTTCAACACTATTGGAACTTTATCCACAAAATATTACTGTCCATACGTTGTCAGTTAAAAACGCATCACAGATTCGTGGTGAAGAAATCAAATTTAAAAATGATATAACAAAAATGGTTGAATATGCTGAAAAAATTCTTGTCGAAAATGGATATAAGCCATATTATATGTATCGCCAAAAACATCAGGTTGGTGGCTTAGAAAATGTTGGTTTTTTCAGAGATGACACAGTGTGTCGTTTTAACATTGACAGCATGGAGGACACTTCTTCTGTTATCGCTTTGGGAGCGGGGGCAATTTCAAAAAGAGTTTTTTCAATTGAAAATCGAATTGAACGTCAGCCAAATTGTAAGTTTATTGAAGATTATATTAGTCGTATTGATGAGATGATTGAGAAAAAAATAAAGTTTTTCTTATAAAATGATTCTTGCACTTGTTTGAATTAATGAAAAATTTTAAAAAATTTGAACTTTATTTAATTATTTTTCAGAAATTTAACAAAAATACTTGATTTTTCTTGTGTGTTGATGATATAATTAACTCGTCGATTGACCAAAAGTGCAGTTTTGTGGAGTTCTTCGACCCTTTGCTTCGCTTTTGGAATAAACAAAAAATTTGAATTGTGAATTTTAATTCAAATTGAAAAATGGAGAATAAAATGGAAAAACAAGTTAAACAAGACATTATTGCAAAGTTTAAACAAAGCGAAAATGACACAGGTTCTGTTCAGGTTCAAGTTGCTCTTCTCACTGAAAGAATCAACCACTTGACAGAACACCTCAAAACAAACAAGAAGGACAATCATTCTCGTCGTGGACTTTTGATGATGGTTGGAAAAAGAAAAGGCTTCTTGCAATATTTGAAAGACCGTGATATTGAAGCCTACAGAAAACTTATCAAAGAATTGAACATTCGTGAAACTAAATAAAGAAAGGAGGGAGTTTTTTTCTTCCTTTTTTTTGTTGTGTGAATGTATTTTATTTTGATTTGTGTGAAAAAAGTGTTAAAATAAATTATATTTGAATTTTACAGGAGTTTTTATGGATTATAAAAAGTATGTTTTAAATGTTGCTGGAAAAGAAATTTCTTTTGAAACTGGCAAATTGTGTGGACAAAGCAATGGCTCTTGTCTTGTGCGTAGTGGTGACACTGTTGTTATGGTTAATGTCACAATGAGCGAAGAACCTAAACCAGGACAAGACTTCTTCCCTCTCTCAGTGGAATATCAAGAAAAAATGTATTCTGTTGGGAAAATACCTGGTGGATTTAAAAAACGTGAAGGAAAACCAAGTGATAAAGCGATTCTCGTTTCTCGTCTTATCGACAGACCTCTTCGCCCACTTTTTCCTAAGGGATTTTTCCACGATGTTGTCGTTGTTGCAACCGCTCTCTCTATTGACCCAGATGTCAGCCCAGAGCCTCTTGCTATGCTTGGTTCATCTTTCGCTTTGATGATTTCAGATATTCCATTCCTTGGGCCAACAGGTTCTGTTTCGGTTGGGCTTGTTGATGGAAAATTTGTTATCAATCCAAATCAAGATGAGCGTGAAAGAAGTCAACTTTCTCTCACTGTCAGCGGAACAGAAGAAGCTGTTTTAATGATTGAAGGCGGTGCAAATGAAGTTCCTGAGGACATTTTCCTTGATGCAATTATGGTTGCCCATGAAGAAATCAAAAAGATTGTAAAAGAACTTAAAAAGATAAAAGAAGAAATTGGAAAACCTGTAAGTCCAAAAGTTGTTTATTACACGATTCCAGAAGATTTGGAAGCACAAGTGCGTGAGTATGCAGACAAACTTTATGACCACGTGCTTGACACTTTTGTTCGCAGTGAAAGAGAAGCTCGTGAAGAAGAAGCAAAAGCAGATGTTCTTGCTCATTTTGCAGAAATTTTTCCAGAAAAAGAGCGTGAAATCTCTGATGTGCTTTACAAAATAAAGAAAGAAAAGGTTCGTGCACATATCATTGAAAAGGGTGTTCGCCCTGATGGAAGAAAATTAGATGAAATTCGTCCTATTTGGTGTGAAGTTGGTTTGCTTCCAAGAGTTCATGGTTCAGCGGTGTTCACAAGAGGTGAAACTCAGGTGCTTTCTGCTCTCACTCTTGGAACTGTAAGCGATGTTCAAAAGTTGGAAGGCCTTGATGATGAAGAAGTGAACAGATATGTTCACCATTACAATATGCCACCTTATGCAACGGGCGAGGCTAAAATGATAAAAAGCACTGGCCGTCGAGAAATTGGGCATGGTGCTCTTGCTGAAAGAGCCCTTGAACCTGTTATTCCAAGTGAAGATGTCTTCCCTTATGCTTTGAGAATTGTCAGTGAAGTCCTTTCATCTAATGGTTCTTCTTCTATGGCAAGTGTGTGTGGCTCAACATTAGCATTGATGGACGGCGGTGTTCCAATCAAAGCTCCTGTTGCTGGAATCGCTATGGGGCTTATTAAAGATGAAAAATCAGGAAAAGTTGTTGTTCTTTCAGATATTCAAGGACTTGAAGATTTCCTTGGAGATATGGATTTTAAAGTCACAGGAACTGCAAAAGGTGTGACAGCAATCCAGATGGATATAAAAATCAAGGGTATTGATAAGGCAATCCTCACTGAAGCTCTTAATCGTGCTAAGATTGGAAGAATGTTTATCATGGACAAACTTATTGCTTGCATAAGCGAGCCAAGACCACAAATTTCCAAATATGCACCAAAAATTATCACTATGCAAATTGACCCAGACTTTATCAAAGATGTTATTGGTTCTGGCGGAAAAACAATCAACAAAATTATTGATGAAACAGGCGTTAAGATTGACATTGAAGATGATGGGCAAGTGTTTATTGCTGGACAAGACCTTGCAATGTGCGAAAAGGCACGCGATATTATTATTGGAATTGTTGAAGTTCCAGAAGTTGGCGATGTTTATGATGGAAAGGTTGTTCGTATTATGAACTTTGGTGCTTTTGTTGACCTTGGTGGTGGCCGTGAAGGAATGATTCATATTTCAAAACTTTCAAATAAACATGTTGAAAAAGTTGAAGATGTTGTAAAAATTGGTGACAAAGTCGAGGTTGAAGTTATTAAGGTTGATGATAAAGGAAGAATTGACCTTAAAAGAATAGTCCCAAAAGAAGAACTTGAAAAAAATAAGGAAAACAAATCCTCTAATAAATAAGGAGATTTTATAATGCAAACTCATTTTGAGATTGAAAGAAAATTTTTGATTAAGTTTCTTCCAGATGCTGTTAATTGTGCCGAAAAACATAAAATTGTTCAAGCATATAGCAGGGTTGGAGATGAAGTTGAAAGAGTTCGTTCTGTTGATGGGGTGCATTTCTTTAAAACAATAAAGAAAGGGCATGGTTTGAAGAGAATTGAAACTGAATTTGAAATTTCAAAAAAAGATTATGATGCCGTTTTAAATAAATGTGCTGGAAAGATAATTGAAAAAGAACGCTTTAAAATTTCTTTGGAAGACAATCTTGTTGCAGAAATTGATGTTTATAAGAATAAATTTTTCAATAAAAAACCTCTTTGTGTTGTTGAAGTTGAATTTCCAAATATTGAAAAGGCAAATTCTTTTCAAGCTCCAAAATGGTTTGGAGAAGAAGTAACTTTTGATAAAAGATTTGAAAATTCAGTTCTTGCACAAACTGGTGAAAATGTGACTATTTCAAAATAAAATTAATAAAAACACCTTTTTAGGTGTTTTTTTTTGATGAGTTTTTGTCATTTTATGGGTTCTATCATTTATTATTGCCAATTTCTTTGGTGGAATTGTCAATATTGTTTGAATCCTTTGATAGCATTTTTACTGCAATTTTTTCTCCTTTATTTGATGTTTCAAAATGGAATCCATTTCTTATGTAAAAAGAATATGAACCCATTGAAAAGTTTCCAAATGGAGAATATTTTGCATAAATTCTTTCACATTTATCTTCTTTTGCAATTTGCTCGATTTCTTTAAACATTGCACTTCCAAGTCCAACTTGAAAATATTTTTCATCTAAAATTTCAATATGAAGAAGTTCACACTCTTTTTTTTCAAGCTGGCATAAAACTTCTTTGTTATCAGTTATTTTTAACTTTAAATATTCTCCATTAAAATCTTTTTCTTTAATAATATTTTTTCCAAACTTATGATAAATTGTTTTTGAAGGAAGATTATTTGCAGGATTGTTTATTTCGTGGGAAAAAGTGTAAAGGATTGAATAAGCACATTTTGCAATTATATGTCCAAAAAAATCTTGAGCAGTGATAATATTCTGTTCAGGAAAAGAGGTGTGATATAAGGTTGCTGTTTTGCCATTTTTAAGTTTTATTTTCTTCTTATCAAACATAACTTCTCCTTGTCGTTTTATGAAGTTTTTATTTAATATATTTTTAGTATATCATATTTTTTTTGCGATTTCAAGATGTTAATATTTAAATAATTTTGTTAAAGAGTTAAAGAGATTGTGTCGAAAAATATTTTTTTCCATAGAATGTTATTGAGCCTATTTTAAAGGAGGATAAAAAATTTGAACAATTTATTTTGTGGTTGTAGGCAACCATTCCAAGATAGGTATAACGTCATTCTAACATCTGCTGGACCACAAGGGCCAGTCGGACCTGTGGGAAGAACAGGAGCAACTGGACCAACTGGACCGCAAGGATTGATTGGACCAACTGGACCGACAGGTGCAACTGGGCCGACAGGTGCAACAGGGCCAACTGGATTTGGTATAATTGGGCCAACTGGTGTGACAGGTGCAACAGGGCCAACAGGTGCGACAGGAGTAACAGGCCCTACAGGCCCTACTGGAGTAACAGGGGCAACTGGGCCAACTGGTGTAACTCCAACAATAACTGTTGCAGAAACAAACACTCTTGACCCAGGCGAAAGTGCTTCTGTGACAGCAACAACAGTTGGTGACAATGTGCAACTGACATTCAATATTCCACAAGGGCCAACAGGAGAAGCCGCACCAGCAGTCACACAAAGTTATTTGTTGGCTTCGTCAACATCTGCAGCACAAGTTTCTGATGACAGTCCAATTATATTTAACACAACTGATGAAGGTTCAAATATAACGCTAAGTGCAACTGATGGAACAATCACAGTTAATGATGCTGGGTTATATTTAGTTCTTTGGACAGTTGCAGTTACAAATGGTTCAACTCAACAACAGATTGTTGTAAGTCTTGTAAATGGTGGCCAAACAGAACCCTTAGCAACCAGTTCTTCAGGGAGTGAAGTGGCTCAGTCAACAGGAACGGCAACTTTAAATGGTTATGCAGTCATTCAAGCTGATGCTGGAGAGACATTCCAACTTATCAACACATCAGGGGCAGAATTTACGCCAATTACAGGGACAGCAACTCCAAACAGAATCGTTTTTGTTAGGATTGTGTGACTTTAATAAAAAAGAATAGGGATTTTTCCCTATTTTTTTATTTTAATGAATTTAATTAATTTTAAAATAATTTTAAGATAGTTGATTTAAAACCTTTTAATGTTCATTTATAACTTTTTAATATGATTTAAAACATTTTTTAATGTTAATTTAAAACTATTTTAAATTTATATTAGTATTTTAAAGTTCTTTATTTTATATTTTAATTTTAATTGATTTAATTATTTTCTGATGGAGAGAGTTTTGTTATAATTATGCTTAATAAAGCACTTGTAAAATATGAATCCGAAATTGTTTCAGTTATGTCACAACCATGAATATAAATTGTTTTCTTCTGCAAGTTGACAAGCTCGTATGGAGTATTGACATCTGATACCACAAAAACTCCTTGCCCAACTAGGCTTTTTGGAACATGTTCAACCCATGTGTTTCCTGCTGCAAGAATTCCTTCTCCTCCAACTTCTCGAAATCCTATTGCAATAAAATCTGTTATTAAATCGAAAATTGAACTTGTCATTTGACAACGTGCATTTGTTGAAAATGTTATTCTATAAACTCCAGTTTCGTTAAAGGTTATTGTGTTGTTTTTTATTGAAATCAAATTTCCATAATTTGTTTCTAATCGCATCAATGGAAGTCGTCCGCCAGACTCAATCTTAATCCCATCAACAGGATATAAGTGTCCCGCTTCAGTGTATGAAACTATGTATGCAGATTTTATTTGATATGGTCCTGTTGCTCCTTGTGGCCCTCGCGGGCCTTGAGGCCCAACTGGCCCTTGCTGTCCTCGCTCACCTTGTGGCCCTTGAACACCTTGTGGCCCTTGTGCTCCAGGAGGGCCTTGAACACCTTGAATACCTTGTGCTCCTTCACTTCCTTGTTCACCTTGTGGGCCTTGAGGGCCAATTGAACCTTTTGGTATGAAAAATTCTAAATAATGAGTATTGTTTACAAAAGAATCTTGCACATAAGCCTCTTCTTCTGGTTCAATTGAGTATGTGTTTTGTATTACAATGTTTTCAGCAGGCTCTGAATGTCCAGGTTCACCCTGTGGAATTCCAAAGTTGAAATAAGATGTGTCTCCTTTGTATGTTATTGTCATTGTTGCGTCTGACGAGGGTGGAAGTGTGGATATTGTTCCAATTGCAAATTCACCTCCACCAGCTGCACCTTGAGGCCCTTGTTCGCCTTGAGGTCCTGTTGGCCCTATTGGTCCAGTCGCACCAGTATTACCTTGTGGGCCTGTTGGTCCAGTTGACCCAATCAAACCAGTTGCTCCAGTGGGGCCTGTTGGGCCAATGACGGTTAAACCTCGTGGTCCAGTTATCCCTTGAATGCCAGTTGCACCAGTAGGGCCAGTTGGTCCAGTTGCTCCAATTGGTCCAGTCGGTCCTGTTGCTCCAGTCCTTCCCACAGGCCCGACGACAGTTCTTGGATTATTTAAAACAATATTGCAGTTGTTTTTTGATTTGATGCAATCGCAAGGATTTGTCTTTTTCAACATAACTTCCTCCTAAGTTTTATGAGTTATTCAATCAATATATTATATTTTTTTAACAAAGATTTTGTTATATGTTTTGAATACCTAATTTTTTTTGTGGAAATAATTAAATAATTGAGGTTAAAATAAATGAAAAAACTGCAAGAGTATTTTAAAAAGCGAAATTTTAATGAGACTGGAGAGCCAAGTGGAGAAATAAATTACAAAAGAAAAAATAAAAAAGATAAAATTTTTGTTGTTCAGCATCATCTTGCAAGAAAGGAACATTATGATTTTAGATTGGAATGGAAAGGGGTTTTATTGTCTTTTGCTGTTCCAAAAGGCCCTTCATTTAATCCTAAGGATAAAAGATTGGCTATTCAAGTTGAAAATCATCCAATTGATTATTCGGAATTTGAAGGAACAATTCCTAAAGGACAATATGGTGGTGGAACAGTTATGTTGTGGGATAGTGGAGTATATAAGGAATTAAATAATTTCACAAAAGGGCTTAAAGAAGGGGTTCTTAAATTTGAACTTTTTGGAAATCGGCTAAATGGCAAATGGACTCTTGTTAAGTTTGATATAGAAAACGAAAACAATAATTGGCTTTTAATCAAAGAAAAAGATGAATTTATAAATTATTCTTATGATATTGAAAAATATAACACAAGTATAAAAAGTGGAAAAACTATGGAAGAAATTGCTGAAAATTCAAAAAATAAAGAAAATATTAATAAAAATAAAGAAAAAATTAATGAAAATCAAGAAAAAACTGTAAAAAAATTGAATAAAACTAAAAATCCCTTTAATTCTGTTGATTTGGAACTTTGCACTTTATTAAA